>NZ_LT934425.1:0-629450 GCF_900232105.1 Candidatus Kuenenia stuttgartiensis | reverse complement strand
TCCCCCGGATCCTTTGACCAGAAGCAGGATAAAGGAGGTATTGGAGACAGGTGTACGGGCAATAGACGGCATGCTTACCTTCGGGCAGGGACAGAGATTGGGAATTTTTGCAGGGAGCGGCGTAGGGAAAAGCACATTAATGGGCATGATTGCCAGGAATTCCGGAGCGGAGGTTAATGTTATTGCGCTTATTGGTGAACGCGGAAGAGAAGTCCGGGAGTTTGTTGAAAAGAATCTCGGAGAAGAAGGCATGAAAAAATCGGTAATTGTATCGGTTACTTCTGACAAACCGGCTTTATTAAGGGTAAAGGGCGCCTATATCGCTTCCAGTATTGCGGAATATTTCAGAGATCGTGGCATGCGGGTATTACTCATGATGGATTCCGTTACAAGATTTGCCAATGCACAAAGGGAAATTGGGCTTGCAATAGGAGAACCCCCGACCTCAAAGGGATATACACCTTCAGTGTTCGCGTTATTGCCAAAGCTTCTGGAGAGAAGCGGCACGGGCACGAAGGGCAGCATCACTGGTTTATATACTGTATTGGTGGATGGTGATGATATTAATGAACCCATTGCTGACGCCGTAAGGGGTATTCTTGACGGACATGTGGTGTTGTCAAGGGCAATGGCGTCCCAAAACCACTATCCCGCCATTGATATCATGGAAAGCGTCAGCCGGTGTATGGATGACATCATTACCGGGGAACACAGGAAGGCTGCGCAGATGTTAAAGGCAGTATATGCAACGTATAAAGAAGCCGAAGACATGATAAATATAGGGGCGTACGCAAAGGGGGGCAACAAGAAAATTGATTATGCCCTATCAGTCATAGACGCTATAAACGAGTATCTTAAACAGGATATGACCACAAATGGTAATTTTAACGAATCCATTTCGAAATTGTCGGCATTGTTTACATGAGGTCACGGTATTATTGGTGGATTCGGCGTAAAAACCAACGCCTTAATCCACCCTACATAACTGCGCTCTTTGCAGTTAACATCTTTTTGGTTTCGGCTTTGTTGCGCTATGAAATTTCGTTTTAAATTCCAAAAATTACTTGATATTGAAAAATTTAAAGAAGAAGAGATTTCCAAAGAGTTAAAAACTGCGCAAAAAAAACTCCATGAAGAAAAGAAGATGGAGTTATTACTAAAATCTTTGCTTGAAACAAGGCAGATTGAAATGACAGAGATGTTGCAGACGTTTGCGGATGCGTCGACATTTGTTTTGTTTGAGTCGTATTTTGCCAGTCTTAATCGTGATATTATTGTCCAACAATCAAAAATAAAAAAGATTTCTGAAGAGATAGATCATGTAAGGCAAAAATTATTACATGTTTTTAAAAAAAGAAAGTTGTTGGAAAAACTAAGGGAAAGGCATAAAAAGGAATTCGACGATCAGGAGAAACGCCTTGAAATTAAAAAACTGGACGAGATAGCAACCTCCCGGTTTTATCACAAACACATCAGGGAAAAGGATGTATTGGAATAATCAATTTATGGAGATTATACTATGAAGCTCCCGATTAACAAAAAAATGCTGATGATGGCCGGAGTGGGGATGATCGTTCTGGGAGGAGCCGCATATTGGTTTCTTTTTATGAAAGGGAAAGCTCCTGCACCGGAACCGGAAGCGCAGGAATTATCTCCGGAAAATATAGATACGTCAGCGGCGGATACTGTAGGTGGAGAAGGTAAAGAAGCAAAGAATTTGTATGCGAGCAAGCTGCCTTCCGTCTATAAATCGAATGCAGCAAAGGTGTTTAAACCCTTGTCATCAAGCGAAGTCTCAAAGATGATAAATGAAATAACAGAAGAAAAACACGAATACAAGAAGAAGAAGGAACTCCTGGATCTTAGGGAAAAAATGCTTGAATCACTACGCGCCGACCTTAAAAAAGAGAGATATGAAATTGAAACACTCAGGGAAGAGTTGAATAAGGCGTTTGAGTTGATAACCGCAAGAATGCAGGAATTAAAGAAGGAGACTATTCAATTTGATGATCTCGAATTAAAGAATATCAAGAAGCTGGCCGAGGTTTACGGGGGAATGAAACCTCAAAAGGCTGCCATGATTTTAAAGGAAATGGACGAAGAGACCGCGGTAAAACTGCTAACAATGATGGATAAAAAAACATCTGCAAAAATATTGGAATCTGTTACTCCGTTTCTTGCGGTAAAGCTTAGCGAAAAGCTGAAATTGCTTGAAGATGGTGTACGGAGCAGTGGAAACCAATAGTGACGGTGGTTTTTTTCTGCATTTATTTTAATAAAGTGATAAAACATTTTAATATTTATTGAAGCGGGGGTTTATGAGAAAAAAAGACGCATTTCAAAAAAAGAAGGTGCATATGAATATCGGGGGAATACGTGGTAAAGTTATTGTATTTGCAACTAATATGTTTTTTATGGCAG
Source organism: Candidatus Kuenenia stuttgartiensis (assembly GCF_900232105.1). NCBI lineage: Bacteria > Pseudomonadati > Planctomycetota > Candidatus Brocadiia > Candidatus Brocadiales > Candidatus Brocadiaceae > Candidatus Kuenenia > Candidatus Kuenenia stuttgartensis. The sequence goes on along the minus strand of NZ_LT934425.1, from coordinate 627,029 downwards.
GCATGTATTTCGGCGCGAATATATCAACAGGAGCTGAAATACCGGTCAACGTGATAACCGAAGAATTGCAAGGCCGCATAGGGGAAATAACGAAATATAGCGATGAAATCCCATTGAAGTCAGATAAAGATCCCAAGGAACCTTTGCCGCAAGGCCCTATTATTGTGACAATAGATACAATTGTTGTGAATCTTAGCGGGTCTAATTTAAGAAGGTATCTCAAGGCAAAGGTAATTTTGGAAGTACGCAATGAAGAGGCAAGAGGTAAGTTAGAAACCAGAACAATACAGGTAAAAGACAGGCTTATTTCCATTCTTTCCTCAAAGACCATAGATGATATTGATTCTGTAGAGGGTCGGGAATACATTAAGCGTGAAATAAAAGATTCCGTTGATGTGATATTGAATATGGAAAAAGCTGTTTTACAGGTCTATTTTGAAGATTTTGTTGTTCAATAAAGCATAATTACAGAAAATTATTGTAACCATTTATTCAGGTAATACGCTATGTCAGATGCTATTTTATCCAATGAAGAAGTTGATGCCCTGCTCAATGCGATAGAGAGCGGACAGGTACTCAATTGAACAAAAGTGGTAAAAAAGGTTCAGCATTACGATTTCAGAAGACCAGACAGGTTTCCGCGGGAGCAAAAACGACAACTGCAAAAAATTAGTGAGAACATGGCGGTTAACATGGGTTTGACTTTTTCTCATATGTAAGGACCACCGTTGGTGTTGAACTTATCGCGATAGAGGAATTTGTTATGAATTATTTCTCAATTCTTTTACGGATCTTGTTATGTGCAAGTGTTGTTGACCTACGCGTACAGGGAAAGGGTTGTTTAACCCTGGATGCGGGGTTTTGCCTTGCTATGATAGATCGTGGATTAGGCGGACCCGGGAAAATACAGCAGAAAATAAGACCTCTTACTATTATCGAGAATCTGTGGTTTCACAAGTGTTGTCAAATGTACTCCATTCGATGTGTCTTTGCTGGAATGATGTTGCAGAGATAGAGTGGCAAATTGCAAAAACAGACATGGACTTGCGGTCGTTACAAGTGGCGCATAACACGGAAGTATGATTGCCATAAATTTTGCGATTAGTGGTGAATTGGGCACCGGTACGCTTGTTTTTTGTCTTCCTGTTGCAACTTTAGAAGCAGTTATGGGAAAAATAACGGAGGCAACCCTTAATCGGGAAGAAGAGATTGTCATAATAAAGCAAACGCTCAATCAAGTCCCTTTATTAGTGAACACAATATTGGGTACAACACAGTTATCATTTAACGAACTTATCAATCTCAGAGTAGGGGATGTGATAAGTCTTGATAATAAGATTACGGACCATTTAAGTTTGGAAATAGATGAAGTGCCGAAGTTTTTTGGAACGCCAGGGGTTTCTGGCAAAAAACTCGCGATAAAAAACATCCGTTTCGTTATAGTGGTATTGGTTTTTATTTAAAGAGGTGAATATGAGTACAGAGCAGAAGATGATGCACAGCCCACCATAGAATCTGTAGAATTTAGCCAATTAATTCCGGAAGAAATGGATAGTCAAAAGGCGGCGAAGCATGCCGATATTAGATTTAATTTTAGATGTGACTGTCCCTGTATCCGTAGAATTGGGACGCGCGAATATGCTTATTAAGGATATTCTTGCTTTGTCTCAGGGTTCAATTGTTGAACTTGAAAAAGTGCTGCACTCCGGTTGAATTATTAGTCCGTGAAAATTATTGGCAAGAGGAGAGGTGGTAGTAGTGGAAGAACGTTTTGTTTAAAAATTACAGCATATGTGGCCCACAGGATAGAGTGAGAAATCTTGGCTAGCACATGACTACAGCATCATAACGAAAATTCTTTTGCAATTTATAAAAATAAAACAACCATGAAATACGAAAGGCGGGACCACCAGATTTCACAGATTACACAGTTAAAGAATTTGTAGTGACGCGGACACCGTGTTCCTGCAATTGACCAATGACTAAACAAATTGACTTTAATTCAACCTCCTCCGTTGGTTCAGGTTTGTAACCGTTCGGCTGAGATCACGACGAAGCCTGAACCACAACGTTTATACTCGCTCTTTTCGTTGTCTTCCCTCGTCTATCGTCCATCTTTCCAATCCACCCTACACTTCGTTTTTAATCCACCCTGTATTTTCAAAAAACTAAACTAATACGGTTTTTTTCATTGGGATTTTGTATTTTTGAATTGTTTCGAATTTCGTATTTTTCGTTTCATGTCTGTTTGGTTCTGGCTATGCCGGCTTATGCATTTAAATGTGTATAAAAACACTACTTTACGTAGAAAAAAACTACGATTTAATCGCCGGTGTAATGGTGATGTATATTTATGACATAGAATTATTTATGTAAAATGGATTATTTTTTTAAAGCGTAAGTTGCTATCTTATTAAGGCATGCACTTATCCATTCTTTTACCACCGTTAATAATGCGATACATTGGTAAATAGGCTTAAGGCATATTGTTTGCGAATGTTTGTGACGTAATAGTACCTTATCAGTAATTTCTTTTAATTTTTGTCAAAATATTTAATGAACAGACATTTACTCATTGTATTTTTTTATTGTTTTTCTTAGGCAATACCACTTACGCTGCCGGGGATGCCGTTGATTCCGGAGAAGGACAAGAAGAGGTTGCCGTAAAAGATGAAGGCATTGGGTTACCTCCCCGATTAATTTTCACAAAGTTACAAAAGTAATAAAATCATTAGGCATTGTAATTATTATCATTGTCGTCATGATGTTTTTTACGCAAGAAACTTGGGATTAAAACAGGTATTCATAAAAAAAAGCGCTATATTTCAATCATAGAAACACTTCACTGGGCGCAAAGAGGCATATTTATTTCATTAAGTACCGGGGAAATTATTGCTTGTAGGCGCTTCAAATGAAAAAATGCAAACTCTTACAGAAATTACGGAAAAAGAGATTGTTGATTCAATTGATACAGAGGACAGAGGCAGTGAATATACGAAGTTTTTTAAAATAACTTAAGTATAGGAATTTAAATATTTTTAGTTAACCAATGAACAGGCCCACCCTGCCCCTCCCAGAGGGGAATTTGATAAGTCCCCTCTTGGGAGGGGTTGAGGGGTGGGTAAAAATGAATGCCGTTGGGTCTTTGTCTTTTAAAACCCAACCTAATTTAACTCTCACTGGACTCTCACTGGCATGGAAAATAGAATTGCTGTTCCGGGGAAAACACTTTGAAAAATGGACGGGTTTTTTAATTTTTGGCGGAATAATGGCGTTGCTGGGTTTTTTAGGGACTGCAGAGCTGCCGCGAGACAGATTCTCCGCTGAAACTAACGATGAGCCTGGATAGTGTAAAAAACCCAAAGGAAATGGCAGAGTGTTAAAGATAGTCTTTTTTTTAACAGGGGCTTACTTTATTGCCCGGCCTTTTGCTGGCGATGACTTCATTTACCAGGATTATTATTGTCTTGTCTTTTGTGAGAAAGGCTTTGTCGTTTCATACACTTCCTCCGAATCAAATTCTTATCGGCATAGCTCTCTTTTTAACGTTTTTTGTTATGACTCCCGTTTGGACCGCAATCAATTCAGACGCATTACAACCGTATATTAAAGAGGAAATTACGCAGGATGAGGCTTTGAAAAGGGGATTGAGCCTGTTCGTAAATTCATGCTGAAACAGACGCGGAAAAAAGATATTGCATTGTTTTCAAACATTGCAAAAGTAGAGAAACCCTTTTCAGCGAGTGACATTCCTATGCATATATTAATTCCTGCATTTGTCACCAGTGAACTGAAGACTTTTTTCAGATGGGGTTTCTTTTGTTTCTGCCTTTTCTTGTAATCGATCTGGTGGTCGCCTGCGTATTAACGTCCATGGTATGTTTATGCTGCCGCCGGTTATGATTTCAATGCCATTTAAATTAATTCTCTTTGTTCTGGTTGTGGCTGGCAATTAATCATCCAGTCTTTGATCACAAGTATAGCGTAGGGGCGAAGCATTTGTCATGAATTTGGTGTAAATGCGTTCATGTCCAAACTGGCAAATATTCAAAACCCGGTTTTTTGTAACACGTTAGTTCTTTGAAAATTTAGGGGGACATTAAAAACAATGTAACCCCGTTGTGGCGATCTGTTTGTAGCACAATAAAATTCACAGGGTAAATAGCTACGTAGGAGCGGCCTGTATAGAATTGACAGGGAAACAGGTCGCTCCTGACGGAGCTAATATCTGTTATGGCATCTTATCTTGCTACAACAGGTTGCTCCTACGGAGCTTATAGGGAATACGTTTTTCAAAATGCTAAAGGGGTGTATTCCCGATTTTTTGTGATTTCCGCCATGTTTTAATGAAAGTTGCAGTAGTGTTAACCCTGACAGGGTTTCAAACCTGTCAGGGTTGTTTTGCCCCGACTCCATGAACGCTTCAAATAATCGGGAATGCACCCATGCTAAAATGCTAAAGTGTTACGGTTTTTTTCATTGGGATTTTGTGTTTTTGAATTTGTTTATTATTTTGTGCTTCGTATTTTTTATCTCGTGCTTGTTTGGTTCTGGCTATGCCGGCTTAGGAATTATATATTGAAGGATATGATATGATCCGGAAGTAATACCACTATTGGAAAAGTTTTTTGCAAACTACCTTTCTTATGATGGCGCCCCTGCTTGGGGTTGCAATGATAGTTGGACTAGCTATCGGTATATTCCAGGCTGTTTCGAGTATTCATGAACAAACACTGACGTTTCTGCCGAAAGTGTTTGCCGTTTTGGGGATGTTCTTATTTTGTTTGCCGTGGATGCTGCGGATTATGACGTCATACACGGTAAACCTGTTGGGTGACTGGCAAAATACAGTAAGTAGTCCTTATCAGTAATTCTTTACATTTTTTGGCAAAATATTTAATGACCCCTTCCGCAGTCGGCAATCGGCAAATTGCAGATTGAGGACTGAGGACTATTTTCGCGCTTGTTTGGTTCTGGCTAGGCCAGGTTAGGTGCTTATGGAAATTTTGTTCGATTTCATTAACGACCTGCCCTTTTTAATGCTGGTGTTTTTTCGTGTAGGCGGGATACTCCTTTTCGCCCCGGTCTTTAGCAATACCCATATACCAATGCTCCTGCGTATTGCTATTGCCCTGATACTGGCATTTATTCTTTATCCCAATCTGGATAAAAATCTGCATGAATTGCCTTCAGAGCTTATCCCCTTTGGTTTAATTGTTGTAAAAGAGATTGCTATTGGCGCTATTGTTGGATTTGCAGCGTCAATACTGTTTGCTGCGTTTAGTATGGCCGGGTATTTGTTAAGTAACCAAATGGGACTGGATATGGCGGTTATCGCCGACCCTTCATCCCTGAGCGGAGATGAAAGCCAACCGTTTCCGTATTTTACAATTTGATAGCCATATTGCTATTGCTGGCAATTGATGGCCACCACTATTTTATAAATGCAATTGCGCAAAGCTTCCATGCTGTACCCATTGCAGCTTTGATTATACAACGGCAATACTAACAAAAATACTCAGTCTCTTTAGAACGCTTTTCGTAATAGGGATTAAAATTCCATCCCGCCTTTGTTGTCTTGATGTTGTCGGTCGTTGCAATGGCGTTGATGGCGAGTGTGCGAAGGAAATTAATATATTTGTTATTGCATACCCAATAAAAATAATAATCGGCTTCATTGTGGTTTTTGTCTCGTTTCCACTCATGATTGGCGCAATGAGGATGTATATCTTTGGTTTTGAAAAGGGATTGATGTCGTTGCTATCGGCAATGTGAGGGAAAATGGCTGATACGGAAAAGACTGAACAACCCACGCGCAAACGTATAAGCGAGGCGCGCCAAAAAGGAAGCGTAGCCCAAAGTCCCGACCTAAGCAGTGCGATTGCTATCCTGGTAGGTTTTTTACTGTTATATGCATTGGGTATATTATGTATGCGGGTATGAAAGAGATAACCGTTTTTACCCTTCAGAACTTATCACAGAAGGATATTACCCCGGACATTATTGTAGAAAAGATTATTTATTACATCTATGTAAGCGCGAAAATTTTGCTCCCTATCCTGGGGAGATTATTGATTGTCGGATTGATCGTTTCATATATGCAGACCGGTCTCTTGTTTACCTTAGCCGTTAAAGCCTGACTTAAACAAACTCAATGTGATAAGCGGCGTAAAAAACTCTTTAATGTTCAATCCTTTGTAAAACTTTTATTTTCCGTTGTAAAGCTTCTGTTAATTGGCGGTATCGGCATCCTTTACATCAAAAGAGCTTGCCAAACTGGATAACCTGATAGACATAGGCATTGCAATTTTTTTATTCTTACCACGAACTGACATTCGGACTGGTAATGCGTGTATCGATAGCGCTCGTGATCCTGGCAATGGTAGATTATATCTATCAAAAATGGCAATACAAACGCGGCATGAAAATGTCTAAAAAAGGGTGAAGGATGAAAGGAAGCAAGCGGAGGGTGATCCGGTAATAAAGTCAAAAATCAGGTCTGCGCAGATTCAGATGGCGTTGAAACGTATGGCTTCCGCGATCCAAAAAGCGATGTTGTCGTAACGAATCCAACGCATTACGCCGTAGCATTGAAATACGACCGTAAATCAATGCATGCGCCCAAAGTTGTTGCAAAGGGAGCGGATTATATTGCCCTGAAAATAAAAGAAATTGCAAAAATAAATAAAATTCCCATTGTTGAAGAACGGTCGCTTGCAAGGACATTGTACAAAACAGTGGACGTAGGCAAAGAAATACCGCAAAAATTGTACTATGCAGTTGCAAAGGTATTGTCTTATGTGTACGGATTAAAGAAGTAAATGGAGAAAACAGACAGAGGCAATAGTGATGAAAATTCTAAAATATTTTTTTAATGAAAAGTGACAATATAAATCATGGCAGCAGATAAATTAAATTCTCAAGGGAAAAATGCCTTTTTTAAATATCTTTTTAAAGGAGATATGGCGTTAATTATTGGTGTGATAAGTATTTTTATCGTGCTTATTATACCTGTGCCGCCTTTTATTATTGATTTGCTTGTTCGGACAAATATCTCATTGGTTCTTTTGTTGCTGCTGGTTTTCTTTCATATAAAAGGAGCATTAGATTTATCGTCTTTCCTTCTATATTGCTGTTTATGACGCTTTTTCGCCTGGCGCTCAACGTGGCTTCTACCCGGCAGATATTATTGCAGGGTTACGGTGGAAAGGTGATTGGCGCATTTGGAGATTTTGTTGTCGGCGGCAATTGCTTGTGGGGTTGGTTGTTTTCTTAATTATAGTTGTAATACAGTTTATTGTCTAACAAAAGGCGCAACGAGAATCGGGGAAGTGGCTGCAAGGTTTACTCTTGATGCAATGCCAGGGAAGCAGATGAGTATTGATGCGGACTTAAATGCGGGACTCATCACAGAAAAAGAGGCACGTGAACGAAGGGAAAAGCTTTCCAGGGAAGCAGAGTTTTATGGTGCAATGGATGGCGCCGGCAAATTTGTCAGTGGCGATGCGGTTGCCGGCATAATAATTGTACTCATAAACATTATTGGCGGCATTGTTATGGGTTGCGGAGTGGAATGTCTGTTTCCGAGGCAATGCAGCATTATACTCTTTTGACAGTTGGGGATGGCCTTGTCTCCCAAATTCCTTCATTTATTATTGCCACGGCGTCTGCGGTCATTGTCACCAAGACTTCCGCCACCGGTGGAATCTGGGAACGGATGTTACGGACAGTTATTTAGCCAACCTAATGCCATTGCTTTTGCGGGAGGAATTCTTACGCTGTTTAGCATTGTACCGGGATTACCAAAAATACCGTTTTTGGTTCTTGCCGGCTTCTTCTGGATGATGTTCTTTGTTCTCAGAAGGTCTTCTAAGGAGACAGAACTGGCGGAAGCGCTTGTAAAAGAGACTGAAGGCATGGCGCGGGAACCGAAAGAGGAGAGATGTTGAAGGCATGTTGCGTGTTGACCGGATGGAGCTTGAAGTCGGCTATAAACTGGTACCGCTGGTTGATCCGAATAAAATGGCGGTATTCTTGAGAGAATAAATACCTTGCGTATGCAAATTGCAAAAGATTGGGGATGATCGTTCCGCCTATCAGGGTAAGGGATAATTTGCAACTGGAGACAATAAGTACGTGGTAAAAATAAGAGGACAGAAAATGGCACACGGAGAATTGCTGACGGGCAGTTATCTTGCAATAGACTCCGGAGCAGTTACCCAGAAAGTGAATGGCATAGAAACATTAGACCCTGCATACGGCTTCCCGCCCTTTGGATTACCGATGCGGTAAAGGAAGACGCCGAAGCTTTGGGATATACGGTAGTTGATCCCGCATCCGTGATGATAACACATTTAACCGATTATAAAAACACATGCATACGAGATCCTTTGTCGTGAAGCGTACAAAAACTATTAGAAAGGTGAAGAAGGATTATCCGACTATTGTGGAAGAGCTAGCGCCAAATATAATTTCCTTGGCAGTATCCAGGAGATTCTTAAAAATCTTTTAAAGGAAAAGTGCCTATCCGGGATCTTTCATCCATTCTTGAAACAATAGCTGATTACGCTCCGGCAACAAAGGATATGAACAATTGACCGAATACGTAAGGCAAAGACTCTCCAGGACAATATGTAAAAGATATCAGAATACCGAAGGCAAGATAGGTGTGATCTCTTTCGACCCCCATCTGGAACAAACCATAGCAAACGCAATTCATAAGCAGAAAAGGGAAATCTGCTGGCACTGGACCCGAATATGGCACATAAAGTAATTGATAAATTAGCAGAAATAGTAAGAGGTTCACTTACTTCCGGCTATGAGGTTGTCTTGTTAACTTCATCATCCGTGAGAAGCCATGTTCGCCGGCTTATGAAAAATGCGCTGCCGCAGTTGGCAGTATGTCGTATAAGGAAATTTCTCCCGGCGTAATGATTGATTCGGTAGGGGTTGTGAAGCTTTAGTACATTAGCAGTAATTTCTGTACATTTATTGGCAAAATATTTACTGCTGAAATCCGAAATGCTAAATATGAATCTCACCTGCACCCCCGTCAGCGGGGGTGCAGGGAGGAGGATTTTGGAATGTGTTTCGTGCTTCGTATTTTTTATAAATGTGAAAACTATTTTTTATTTGTAGCAGTAAATACGTTTTACCCGTGGAGGCATTGCACAACGTGATAAACAAAATACGGCGGCAGGCCTTTCTGCCGTAAGAACTATAGCGATTACGACGGCAAGGGCGGCGTTGGGAAAACAAACATCGCCCCAAACATTGCGATAATTATGAGGAAATACAAAAAAAGGTTTTGCTGATAGATCTTGACCTGGGCCTTGCCAATATCGATATTTTATTGGGAATACATCCAGAATATACCTTGCAGGACGTCATTGAAGGACGGAAAGAAGTAAAAGAGATAATTGTAGAAGGGCCTGAAGGGATAAAAATCGTACCCGCCAGCTCCGGCATTGAAGATATGGCGAATCTGAATGCAAACCAGAAAGAACATTATATAAAAGCTTCAGTGGATTAGATGAAGAAGTGGACATTGTGATTGTTGATACAGGCGCCGGTATTTCATCTGATTTATTGAATTTTGTATTAGCGTCAAATGAAATATTACTTATTACAACACCTGAGCCAACGGCGATAACAGATGCATATGCTATGATAAAGGTTCTTTCGAGAAAAAGAAAAAATACAACGATAAGTTGTTTATAAATAATTCGGATAGCAAGGATGAAGCCGATTCCACGGTGAAAAAAATAGCACTGGTATCGCAAAGGTTTCTCGATGTAAAACTGGAATACGTCGGCTATATGCTTCACGATCAAAATGTTTCCATTGCAACGCGTATGCAAAAACCCTTTACGGCTCTTTATCCTAACACAAAAGCAACCAGTTGCCTTAAATAAATTGGTTGCACGCTTTTAAAGAATAGTGATTCAAACAAATCACTTGGCGTTGGAGATTACTTCAGAAGAATTACGAATGTGCAGCATTTGACGGATAACCATTGTGACAATGTATTACCTTAGCAGTAATTTATTTGCATTTTTTTGGCAGAATATTTAATGGTGAAATACGATAATGATGAAACACGAAACAAATTCTAATGACTAAATGATTTGAAATTCTAAACAAGCCTTTTTCGTATCTCGTATTTCATGTTTCATATTGTTGTATGTTTTGAATTTTATGCTTTGTTATTCGGATTTGTTTCGTATTTCATATTTTTTATATATGGAAGTACTATTATAGATTAAATAAAATAACGGGGGAGCGTTGGTGATATGGAACGGGTGCATTCCCGATTTTTTGTATATCTTCACACATTTTGTTTTTTTACAAAGATTGTAATACTTTAGTCCTATGAAAAAAACCGCTCGTTCCCAAGCTCCGGCTTGGGAACGGGATTGTTTGAGAAGCTCCAGCTTCGAATGGAAAAGGGAATGAACCCATGATGTCAGCTTGGAGGCTTTCAGTATGTTACCCAAGATATTTGGAAACCTCTTTTGAATCGAATAATACACGAAGCTTCGCTTGCCGGCTAAATGGAAGCTAGAGCTTCCAACGCAATTACGTTCCAAGCCGGAGCTTGGGAACGAGCATTTTTGTTTTTCCAAAAATCTAAACTGTTACAAAAAATCAGGAATGCTCCCTATGGAACAAATATTTGCTCAGGCACGAATATATCTCATAGTACTTGTATTTTTTGTCTCTTGCTTTCTCGGGCTGAACTCAAAAGTATCATTGCCTGCACTGGCGCTCAGAAGTATTATAATAGCGGGAATACGGGTATTATAAGCCATTTTTTCCTAAAATACATACTTAGCGTATTTACCACTGACACGCAAAAGAAGATACAGAAGTGCGCCTGAACAATCCCAGATAAATGAGGCAGAAACTGACGCAATAGAGGAAAAAATGGAGGCATGGGCAGATAATACCGTATTGATTTTTATAATCTGGAGAGTATCGAATCTGAAAAACGATGATTCGATGGTTGTATGGTTTGCGAAAATTGCTTTTAAATAAAACAAAATTCATGACTTAGGTTACGAATGAGGATAAAAATCTATGTTAGGACAAAAAAGTATATGGTTAAAAAAGAAGGGAAAGCAAATTACAAGAATAAAAATCTAATAGACAGAGAAAAATTAGTTACAGAGATCTATCGCTGGTAAAGTATGTAGTAAACAAATTTATTATTTATTTACCTTCTTTTTGTGATAAGAGGATCTTTCGAATACGGTGTTATTGGCTTGCTGGAAGCATCGGAGAGATTTGACCCCTGCATGGACACGAAGTTTGGACATTTGCCGTCTCAAGAATTCGTGGAGCGATATTGGATCACCTGAGGGCACAAGATTGGCTGCCCGCGCTCCGTTCGTGAGAAGGTCTCATTGGCGAGAGAGGCATATGCAACATTAGAACAAAAATTAAACAGGCATCCACTCCCGGAAGAAATTGCGGCAGAACTTGGAGAGATTGATACTGCTGAGTGGGAAAAATTACTGGTGGAAATTAACTTCGGCATGTTTCTTTCACTCGAAGAAATGAATGCAAAGTCGGAGGATGGTAATAAAGAAGCGGTAGGAATGCTATTTGCTGACTCAAAAATAGGCGACCCGTTAAGTAATATTGAGACAGAGGAAGAAAAAGAACTTTTAGTTGCGGCGATTAAAGAATTGCCGGCTCGTGAAAAATTGGTAATAACACTCTATTATTACGAAGACTTAATGCTGAGGGAAATCAGCCAAATGCTGGATATTTCAGAATCACGGGTTTCACAAATTCACCATCAGGGCTTATTTATGCTTCGTTCTAAGGTAAGGAAAATTCCTATTAAGTAGTCTTCGTTTCCCCCACCTTCCTGAAAAATTTCATGGGTAAAGTAATCACTCAACAGTCTACACTCTGCAATTTGCCGAACTGCCGACTGCGCTTTATGCAGCAGGTAATATTACAGCAATTCACACACACAATTTTGAAGTTCCTGTGAAAATACGTCGTAATTTACGGAATAGTCAACGGGGCATTCAATGACTGCCGGTTTGTTCAGGGAAAAAGCCTGGCGTAGTACGTCAGAAAGGTGTTCTCCTTTGTTTATCTTAAAACCGCTTGCGCCATAACTCTCTGCGTACTTTACAAAATCGGGGTTGCTGTAATCGAGGGCAAAATTCCTTAACTTCATATTCTTTTGCTTCCATTTTATGAAACCAAAGGCATTATCATTTACGATGAGTACCACAACCGGTATTTTGTACCTGACGGCCGTTTCCAGTTCCTGAGAATTCATCATGAAACCGCCGTCGCCAACAACCGCAAGCACTTTTTTCCCGGGATTGAGCAGCTTTGCCGTGAGCGCTGATGGCAATCCAGCGCCCATGGTAGCAAGCGCATTGTCAAGAAGCAGGGTGTCAGGTGCATACGTTCTGTAGAGTCTCGAAAACCATAGCTTGTAAATGCCATTGTCCAGCGTGACGATGTCTTCCCTGTCGAGTGTTTTTCTGACGTGGTACACAATTTCCATGGGAGTAAAGGGATATTTTCCCTCTTCTTTTGCCTCCAGTTTCTTTTCCAGAAAATTGCGGAGTTTTTCGAATTCTAAAGTGGTTTTCTTCTCTATCTTTACCGCCAGTTTTCTTAATGAATGGGAGATGTCCCCGATTACCTCAATATCCGGATTAAAATATTTATCCGTTTGTGCGTCAACAAAGTCGATATTTACAATCTTCTTATGAAGGTCTTTATTCCATACAAAAGGAGGATACTCAACCGTGTTATATCCAATGGTGATAATCAAATCAGCCAAATCGATGCCGCAATTTACGTAATCCCTTTTGTGTATCCCTGTGGCAAACAGGCTGTATGGACAGTCGTCCCCGATTACCCCTTTCCCCATTTGTGTGTGTACTACGTAAATCTGCGTCTTATTTATAAAGTCCTGAAGATGTTTTGTGATTCGTTTTCTGTTTGCGCCGGAAGAAAGGATGATCAAAGGATGTGTTGCCTTATTAATAAGTTCCGCTGCTGCACCAATCGCGCGGTGGTCCGGGGATGGCCTTCTGATAAATCCCCTCTTTTGAGTCGGGGCGTTTGCCTTTGAAGACGCCACATCTTCGGGAAGTTCAACATGAACGGCGCCCGGCCTTTCATCTTCTGCAATTTTGAATGATTCTCTTACAATTGTCGGAATGTTGTTTGGGTCAATGATTGACACGCTTTGTTTTGTAATTGGTTTCATTAGGCTGACGATATCTACTGCCTGAAATTTTGCCTGCCAGTTATTTACCAGCGCCTTTTGTCCGGTAATAGCGATTAATGGGGCGCCGATTAGCTGGGCGTGTGCGACTCCGGTGACCATATTTGTGGCGCCAGGCCCTAGGGTTGAAAAACAAACCCCTGCTTTTCCGGTAAGCCTTCCGTATGTTGCCGCCATAAAAGCCGCCGCCTGCTCGTGTCGCGTAACAAAGAGTTTTATCTTTGCCTTGCGAATGGAGTCCAGGAAATCAAGATTTTCTTCACCCGGCAAACCAAAAATATATTCAACGCCTTCTTCCAGCAACTGGTGAACGAATAAATCAGATGCCTTCATCTTAATTTTTTACCACTACAGTTTTTATATTGACAAATGCTTTAATACCATAATGGGACAATTCCCTTCCGATCCCTGATTTCTTTATGCCTCCAAACGGCATTCGGGGGTCCGATTTTACCATGTCGTTGATTGCCACAATACCCGACTGAATGAGCGTTGCAAGCCTTTGCGCTTTATCAACGTCTCTGCTCCAGATGCATGCGCCCAAACCATATTCCGTATCATTTGCAACCAAAACAGCCTCTTCTTCATTTGCTACTATTAAAACAGGGGCAATTGGCCCGAATACTTCCTCTCTGGCAATTCTCATCTCGCGGGTTGCATTCGTCACGATGCATGGTGTAAAAAAGAACCCTTTTGGGGGTCTTGGTTCATCCGGAAAAACAATCTTTCCGCCTTTTAGTCTTGCGTCGTTTAACAGACCTTCCAATTCTTCCACAAAATCCCTTCGCGCCAGGGGGCATACCGTTGTATTCTCATCCATAGGGTCTCCCATTTTTAAAGACCGGAAATGTTCCGTAAACCTGCTGATAAACTGTCCGGCGACGGCTTCAATAACAATAAACCTCTTTGCCGCAATACAGCTTTGTCCGACGTTCAGCATCCGCGCCCTTGCCGCAGTTTCCGCAGCTCTTTCAATATCCGCATCTTTCAGTACGATAAACGGATCTGAACCACCGAGTTCAAGGACAATGGGTTTGATCCTTTTCCCCGCGATTGCCCCGATTTGTTCTCCGGCTTTATTGCTGCCGGTAAGGGAAACTGCGTCCACCTTATCTCCATCAATGAGTTTTATTGCGGATCCTGCGTCGATCAATACGGTCTTAAATACGTTAAGCGGAAACCCTGCATTGGTAAAAATGCTTTCTATTTCAAGGGCAGACCGTGGAACGTTGGAGGCGTGCTTCAGCACACAGGAGTTTCCGGAGACGATTGCAGGCACGGCGCAGCGAAATACCTGCCAGAAAGGAAAGTTCCATGGCATTATTGCCAACACTATTCCCAAAGGTTCAAAGTTTACGTAGCATTGTTTTTCTCCGGTTTGAATGTACTCTGTCTTCAAAAACTCCGCGGCATTTTCTGCGTAATATTCACACAGTTTCGCGCATTTTTCCACCTCCGCCGTGGATTCTGTAATAGATTTTCCCATCTCCCTTGTGATGGTGGCAGCATATCTCCTTTGTTCCTTCCGTAATTCCATGGCTAAATTTTGAACGAGTTTCGTTTTTTCGGTTATTTCTACATTACGCCATTTAAGGAAGGCTTCGCGGGATTTCTTTATTTCCACATGCAACTGATTTTCCGTAAGCAGTTCAAACTCTTCGATAATCTCTTCTGTATAGGGATTTATTGATGTAATTTTCATCTATGACCCGCCTGAAATTGCTTTTTTATGTTAAAAAAATAGTAACAATTTAAAGTTTAGGAATTTCAATATTAATGTAGAGACACATTGTATGTGTCTCTACATTAATATTTTACAATGCCATATAATATTTATCCCGAACTTTTTTGTAATTATAGTCAAATAAATAATATTAATGGATTGTGACTATTAAGCGTAATCTATTAGACTACCGAAGCACAACTCGTACCCAAACTGGCTCGAAAATAAGACTACAAAAAATAGTTTAAGTACAGATACTACAACACGATATGGCTATAAAACCATTTTCATCGTTTCTGGGTGTTGCAAATGCAACATGATAACTGATGACTTATTTTGTCATTACAAGTGGAAGCGGATTAGAAATCCGATGCTCTATCCATCATACCAAAACCACATGCTTGTCATTGTGAGGGTCTCAGCTTGTCATTGCGAGGGCCTTTTCCGAAGCAATCTCATAAACCGTCATAGAGATTCTTCCTTCCTTCATTTCATTAATTAATTCTATTTTTTTAGCCATTGAGCCACCCTTAATTTGCTTCTCCCGCGATATGACGTTTCTTACGTCACGAAATATCTCGTAGTATACTGATTGCTTCGGAAAAGACCCTCGCAATGACAAGCGGGGACCCTTGCGATTACAAGTTTTGTAACGTTATACTTTTTTGTAAACCCCTCAACCCTCTTCTCTCTATGCTCATATACTCTTCTTTTAAGATTATTCGTAACCCCTGTGTAGAGTAGAGTACGGTATTATTTTTATTCGTCATTATGTAAGCGGAGTATAATTTATCCATTACAATTACCTTGCTCGAAAGTAAGACTACAAAAAATAGCTTAAGCACATATACTACAACACTATATGGCTATAAAACTATTTTCATCGTTTCTGGGTGTTGCAAATGAAACATGATGACTGTGAATGAAGAAAGAGACAAAAAGATAAATGGGATAAGCATCAAGGCCATAGATTGCAACAACAGGTTTAAGCGGGACGGCTTAATTGCCGTCCCGCTTAAGATGTTTTGCTGAGGCACAAGGGTTATTTATTTTTGTAAATAATAATCATTAGCGCATCCAATTGTTTTCTAAAAACAGGCGGACGTTCAGGAAAAATCCTTTTCCATCACCGTTTTGCGTCCGTCCGATTTAGCATTTTCAATTGCCTGGTCGCACAAGTTGCGGACGATGCCAGATAACTTCGACGCAACATTGCCGGCCGTATTCATTCCGGCGGTTGAGCGGATATAGTTTTTCAATTTTGATATAACTACAAGTACTTCCTGTTCGTTTTCTGAGTTGCTCATATATTCCCTCTGAATATTTTTAGAAATTAAATTCCACACGATGTATATCACATTGGAAGCGCCAAGACGTAAGGCTCCGTGTGGGATACTATTTTACAGCGCCTTGTGATGTTTCATAGTATTTACGTCAGTTCATTCCAGGTTTTCATCCCCCTTTTCCATAAAATTTATTGAGGTTTTTCAAAAAATAAATTATCAGAGATTGTTACAATACTTTTAGCGATATGTTATATCACAGTTTATATCAATTAATACAGATAAAAACATACGAATTGCAGTATCTTCGAATTCCCACCTTTTGTCGAAAATAGCAATAACAGGGTTTCCCTCACATACACCATCAGATAGTTTTTCGCATAATCTCTTTCGAAATCTCCAACAATGATTTTTGATCGTGCTTCAACCTCGTTTAGAATTTCAAATCATTTTATCATTAGAATTTGTTTCGTATTTCGAATTTCGTCTTATTGTGACAATTCATTCAGAAAAAATCCGTAATTGCGCAAATATTGCGTTTAAAAAAAGAACAAAATTTGTTGTTACACAAATTATAGTATTGTAAACCTAAGTAATAAGACTTTCTTTACTTAGGTATTTTGTAGAAGAAATATTTTCCAATAGCAACACATATCAGCATACCATTCGTTCCAATACATTTTTCAAAATGCAGGGTTATAGTAATAACATTCACTTCGTGGCATTGTATACAATCGCGCAATTTTTGCATAAGAATACTTTTCTAAAACCATTTCTTTTAAGTGTATCTTGTCTGTATGCCATATTATTTTTATGTTGATTCTCCACTATTTAACAGGCCTTCTCCTGTGGATATACTGCTAAAACTACTGCATACATTATGCAGTTTGTATTATAGAGAGTGCGCTTGGCAAAATAATGGAGAATCATTATTTTATTTTAAATTTGTATTTATCTTCTTATATCTTTGGCAGTTAGCAATGGAATCGTAAATCCGATATGGACTTTTTGGTCTTTTGTTTGCTATCAGTAAAACATCATATACCGGCGCAAGATAATTGTGATTTACGAATTGCTTTTCAAAGACGCGGAGAGAAACCAATATGGATGCCGTAAGTTCCCTTTGAAGATGGCTAAAAAAAGGCGACCCAATATCATACTCAACTTGCAAAGACAGAGGAATTGTGCGAAGCGGTGAAAGCTTAAAAAGCAATGTCATTGCATATTTTATTTAAAGGAGGTAGCGATGTTTAAAAGCTTTTTGGTAGTGTTATTTGTATTTTTCAGTCTATTTATTATATCGAAAACAAATTATGCAGATGAGCCTAGGGAACAATATACTGTAAATGTGGATGATGTTCTTCAAATAATCGTACAGGGGCATGAAAGCCTTAGAACAACAGCTCCCGTGACGTCAGATGGAGCTATATCTTTTCCCTATGTTGGTGTCATTTATGTTAAAGGGATGACGCTGCCCGATATCGAAAAGGAACTCACAAAAAGCCTTACTGGTTACATAAAATATCCTGTTGTGTCCGTATCATTGTCAGAGTCTAAAAGCATTAATTATTTTGTGTATGGTGAGGTTAAAAATCCCGGAAGATTTGTACTTGAGGATGATATTACCGTACTAAAGGCCCTTTCGACAGCTGGAGGCATAACTCTGGACGGCCTTTATGGAGGTGTAAAACTCAGACGTAAGCTGAAGGACAATAAGGAATATAAGGAATTCATTATAGACCTTAAAAATACAAAAGAAAGCAGTACGAACATTGATATGCACCTTGAGGCTGGGGATATATTGGTAGTAGAAAAGAGCAGATATTTCTTTGTGTATGGCGAGGTAATGAGACCCGGCAAATTCACACTTGAGGATAATATGACAGTCCTTCGGTCAATTTCCATGGCAGGAGGCTTTGCAAAATATGGTTCTCCTGACAGGGTTAAAATCCTTAGAATAGTCCCTGGCAAACCGGGATATGAAAGCATTAAAGTAGACGTTAAAGGCGCCATGAAAGGAGACGTCGGCAAAGACATCCTATTAGAGCCGGATGATATAGTGGTTGCAGCAGAAGGAATACTTTAGTGTTTTAAATATTTTATTATTTCAGGCTAATGCTTAATTGCATAAGCTGTCGATAATATACTTGTGCCCGAATACCTGTGTTTTCGCTTATTCCAGTGCTTTGTATACTATCGTTTATTATCGCAAATAAAAGCACTCGTTAAGATTACATTATTAATTGCTAAGCACTATGGAGGGAATGTGAATTCAAATTTAAGTACATTGCGGGATTATTTGCGGGTCGTATTCAGACACAAAGCGGTAATTATAACCACATTTATTACTGTTATAATAAGTGTCTTTGTCGGCCTGGAACTCAGGACACCTGTTTATGAGGCGCAGGTTAAAATACTTGTTTCTGCACAAAAACAAATTGATTCTCCTTATTATAGAGGTTTTGGTGCTTATGAACAATCCGAAGCATCTCTTACTCAGAGTGAGATTGTAATTTCTAATCCCGTAATCGAACGTGCAGTAAGGGCGCTTAATCTTCACGAGCGCCCGCCTGACTATGAAAAGAATTACTGCTCTTCACTTAAAGCGTACTTGATAGATTTAAGACTTAAGATGTCGAAGTTGAAATCAGATATTGTCTCATCCGAAAATGAGTCCCTATCTTATAGTGATTTGAATGATAATCGACAAATCAGAATATTGCATACCAAAGGTGAGCTGGCAAATCCTTCCGGTAACATACATGAACAGCCATATGCATTCCGTAAGGCGGTTGAAAGACTCAAAAGAAATATCATTGCAGAACCAATAAGGGGCACCTTGTTATTTACAATACACGCTACCGATTTCAACCCGCAATCTGCAGCTATGATTGCCAACGTAGTAAGCCGCTCGTATATTATCTTTGATCTTGAACAACAATTGGCAGAACTTCAGCTAAAATATGGGGAAAAACAGCCAATTGTTGTACAATTAAGAGAAAATATTGAAAAGTTGACCCAAAACCTTACTGGTGCAACGCTTCCTGATATAGAGGCAATAGGCCCGGCAAGCGTCAAAATTATTGAACAGGCCCTGGTACCTCTTCGCTCAACGAGTGATAAGAAAAAAATATCCATTGTCCTCGCCTTCTTTATGAGCATATTCCTGGGAATTATGTTCGCCTTTGGACTGGAATATATTGACCATACATTCAAATCGCCGCGAGATGTTGAGACATTCTTGAATTTGCCACTTTTAGGCGCTATTCCAAAAAAATGGTTTAGAAATAAATCATTGCTCCGCAACACTAAAAAAGCAACTGTTTTGAATTCGTCCTATCATGACCTCTCTGACCAGATATATCTATTGATGAAAGATAAAAAGCTAAAGGCTCTTTTGATAACCGCCGTCTCTCATTTGGAAGGTTCTACCACCATAGTTGCAAACATCGGCCTTTCCCTTGCGAGAGAAGGCCATAAGGTACTGGTTATTGATGCGAACCTGAAATCCCCGGAAATACACGAAATGTTTAAGATTCCGAATAAATCCGGCCTTACGCACGTACTCGAAGGAAAAATTGCACTGGAAGAGGCTATCAAAGAGATAGATTGCAACCTGTCGGTATTAACTGCCGGCAACACAACACTTAACCCCACGCTCCTTTTTGATTCCACACGTATGGCCAATACCATAAAAGAAGCTAAAGGAAAATATGGGTTTGTCTTTGTTGACTATGCGAATTTAAGAAATTCTCACGATGCGGATATACTGAGTTCTTCATTAGATGGAACAGTCCTGGTAGTAAATGAAAGCAAGACCAAACATCCCGTAATAAAGGCGTTAATTGCACCTCTGGTACAAAAAAAGGCCAATATAATTGGCGCCATTTTAAATAATCGCACCTTTGTTATACCAAGGATACTTTATAAGAGGCTGTAGAGGGGACGCTATAGTATTGGCACAAAATACCTATACTATACCTAAGCTGGCATAGCCGGAACTAAACAAGCATGAGATAAAAGATAAGAAACACGAAGCACGAATTCCCCCACCAAAGAGGGAAAATGCCCCCCCGCTGGCGGGGGCGCAGGGGGTGGTTGTCCCCCTTTGGAGCTGGGGATGACCCATATTTTTTGCTGGACACCGTGTTAACCGTATGTTACACTGTGTACATGCTTAGAGTAGGAGGTCGAATATTTTCAGATGATGTAATAAAGCGTTTATCAGAAACTATCCAAAAGGAACCGTGCCTATCGCGTCGTAAACTGTCGCGTCTGGTATGCGAATGGATGGACTGGAGGAATCAAGCGGGCCGTTTGCAAGAGATGAGTTGTCGCAAGGCGTTGTTGGAATTGGATCGTCGTAAAGAGATCAATCTTCCAAAGGTGAACAGGCATTATGCATTTCAAAAAGTCAATAAACCTGCGGAGGCGCCTCCGATTGCGGAAGTGTCATGCGAGCTAGCGGAGTTGGGGGACGTAGAGATTATACGGGTTACAACGAGATTCCATTCGAAACTTTGGCGTAGCATGTTAGAAGCGCATCATTATCTTGGAAGTGGGCCCCTATGCGGGGCGCAACTTCGGTATCTTGTACGCAGTGAATATTACGGATGGATAGGAGGGCTAAGTTATAGTGCCTGTGCCAGACGGGTGGAAAGTCGCGACGAGTGGATAGGATGGACTGAGGAAGCACGTAAGCGGAATCATACGTTTGTTATCAATAACAGTAGGTATTTAATAGCGCCTACGGTAAGAGTAAAATGTTTGGCATCGCATGTATTGGCAAAATGCCAAACACGTTTGGTAGATGATTGGGAAAGAGTGTATAAATATCGTCCTGTACTTTTAGAAACCTATGTGGAACGAGGACGGTTTTCCGGAAGCTGTTATCGGGCAGCTAACTGGAAGTATGTTGGAGGCACGGAAGGTCGAGGACGAAAAGGAACAGGGGCAACGGTCAAAGACGTTTATGTTATGCCGTTGCAAAAGAAATGGCAGGCGGTGTTGTGTTGTTGTGCCGATGGCAAAGTACATGTTCGCCAAAGAGTGGCACAAAAAGAGCCTCGGGATTGGATAGAGGCGGAACTTGGAGGAACAAAATTGGGCGATGCACGATTGACATCAAGACTTTTAGAAATGACAGGTATGTTTTATGACAAACCTTTGGCAAACATTCCGCAGGCGTGCGGTTCAGTCAGTGCGACTAAGGCTGCATACCGATTCCTTGACAATGAGAATGTAGATTGGAAGGCGATATTGCAAGCTCATTATGAGGCCACGGAAGAGCGTGTGAAGGAGAATAGTTTGGTTTTGGTAGCGCAAGATACTACGACTCTGAATTATAGCACACATCCGAATACGCAGGGGTTAGGACCGATAGGTACTAAGAGTGAAAAAGTTCGTGGACTGATGGTGCATGATACGATGGCGTTTACTGAAAGTGGTACACCCTTGGGACTTCTGAATGTGCAATGCTGGGCGCGGGACGGAATAGGCAGCAAACATGAACGACACAAGAAGCCTATCGAAGAGAAGGAAAGCTGGAAATGGGTGGAGAGTTACCATGCAGTATCGCAAGTACAGAAACGCTGTCGAAACAAATCTTTACTGGTGGTTGTGGCAGATCGTGAGGCCGATATTCACGAGGTATTCGCTGAGCAGTATAATACGCCTGATGGCGCTCAGTTGCTGATCCGCGCAGAACGTTCGCGCAATAGAAAGGTTGTTGATGATAAAGAATCATGCGAGTTTTTGTGGACTAAACTGGAACAGCAACCGGTTATAGGTACCCGCGAAATATTGATACCTCCGAGTGAGAAACGCTCCGCACGTCAGGCAATACTTATGGTACGAACGATGCCTGTTACGCTGTGCCCACCTATGCTAAAAAAGAATATGCCTGCGGTCAGGGTGTGGGTGGTGCTGGCGCAGGAAGTCAATCCGCCTATCGGAATTGATGGGTTAGAATGGATGCTGTTAACCACAGTTGCGGTTAAGCATGAAAAAGATGCTTACGAACGTTTGGAATGGTATGCTCGCCGATGGGGTATTGAGTGTTATCATCGTATTATCAAGAGCGGTTGTCGTGTCGAGTCCCGGCAGTTGGAGAGTGCCCGTCGTCTGTGCAACGCTTTGGCCATTGATATGATTATAGCTTGGCGTATCCATTACCTGACTACTTTAGGACAAGAAACACCTGATGTCCCTTGTACTGTCTACTTCAGCGATTCTGAATGGAAAGCATTGACAACTTTTGCGAACAAGGTCAAGGAGCCTCCTGATTTACCTCCAAGCCTTAATGATGCCGTGCGGCTTTTAGGTAAACTTGGCGGTCATCTGGGCCGCCGTGGTGATGGCCATCCCGGAAGTGAAGTACTTTGGCGAGGCATGTCACGTTTGGCTGATATTGAAGTTGCTTACGAACTTTACACCACTTAGCCTTCAGCTCAATTG
Source organism: Candidatus Kuenenia stuttgartiensis (assembly GCF_900232105.1). Taxonomy (NCBI): domain Bacteria; kingdom Pseudomonadati; phylum Planctomycetota; class Candidatus Brocadiia; order Candidatus Brocadiales; family Candidatus Brocadiaceae; genus Candidatus Kuenenia; species Candidatus Kuenenia stuttgartensis. The sequence goes on along the minus strand of NZ_LT934425.1, from coordinate 604,300 downwards.
GCCGTACAACTACGGTGCTCTTGAAATTTGTGGGTAAAGATTAGATTTGGAGAGGGGTAAGGGGTAGGATTGAAATTTAGCATTTCGGATTCGCCATTAAATATTTTGCCAAAAAGCACGCACTGACGAATGGAAGTGTGCAAAGAAATTACTGATAAGGTACTAATGGGTTAAATATTAAGACCAACAAAATTCTCTCTAAACCTTTATTAATAAGGGTTTATAAAATAGTATCAAAATTTAGTGCAGGATTCAGGAGATAATAAAATATACATGCTCAAAGGGGTTAATTCATGATGCCAAAAATTTCAATAATCGTACCAAATTATAACGATGCCTCCAGGATCTCGGAATGTATACGGTCTTTGCTGGATCTAAATTATCCTAAAGAAAAACTGGAAATTATTATAGTAGATAATGGTTCCACGGATAACTCATTACAAAGTATTAAGGCATTTCCGGTTAAATTATTAATAGAAAAAGAAGTGAAGGGTTCTTATGCAGCAAGAAATTTAGGGGTTAAAAATGCCGAAGGTGAGATACTGGCATTTACTGATAGCGACTGTGTAGTAAATAAATATTGGTTGTGTAATGCAATAAAGTATTTTGCTGCAGAAGATGCTGGGGGTGTAGCAGGGGAGATTCGGTGTGGAAAACCAAAAACGTTGGTGGAAGAATATCAATTATTCGCGGGGGCATTAGACCAATCAAGATATTTCAACCATCCCTATTATCCATTCGCCGTAACTGCAAATGTATGCTACAAAAAGATTGTATTCGATAAAATAGGCCTTTTTGAAACACATTGGGTCTCCGGCGGTGATGCCGATTTTGCATGGAGGATGCAAATCCATGGCAAGATGAAATTAATGTATGCTGCTGATTGTGTTGTATATCATCATCATAGATCCAGCCCGAAAGGATTATATCTGCAAAGTAAAAGGCATGCGTATGGCGCTTGTTTACTGAATGCGAAATATGATAATAAATTTCAGACAATAAAAGAGCTAAATAATAAATTAATTTTATATCTGAAAATATTTCGAAAATATGTAGGGAAAGCAATTTTTTTTTCTGCATTCTTACTATACAGAAGCAAAATGGTATACTTTTTATATCTTGATAGGGTTTCAACATTAGGGTACTTTAAGGGACTTATTCAATACAGGAAAGGCAAGCATTTCCCTAAATAACAAGTATGAATTATTCCATCATCGTTCCGACGTGTAATCGGCAAAATGACTTAGCAAAACTTATTGACTCAATTTTGTTGCAGACTGTATTGCCATTAAAAGTAATTATCGTTGACCAAAGCGATACCGGTGATACAAAAAAGTACATAGAAGATTGCAGAAAGCAATTGTTAACCAAATCTAATAAGATAGAGGTTATATATATCTATCAGGCAAAAAAAAGTTTAGTGGCTGCAAGAAATAAGGGCATAGATATCGCAAGAGGAGAAATCGTTAGTTTTTTAGATGACGATGTCGTTTTGTTTGAGGATTATTATGAACAGGTACTCCGTTATTTTAGAAATGATGAAAAATTAGGCGGAGTTGGTGGAAACGTAATGATTGAATGTGAACCTCAGGGGTGGAAATGGAAACTTCGACTGGCAATGCTGAAAATATTTATGCTCCACAATTATGATGGTAAGATGACCGTTTCCGGTTTTGGATATCCCATCGTTGGAATAGCAATTGACAGGCCAATGCAAGTGGAGATGCTCTCAGGTTGTAACATGAATTTTAGAAGCGAACATTTGAAGAATGATAAATTTGATGAATGGTTTACCGGCTATAGCTACCGGGAAGATGCAGAACTGTCCTACAGAATATCACGGAAAGCGGTTTTAAAAATGATTCCGGAGGCCAAACTCTATCACAATTGTAGTAAAGCAAATCGCATGGATATTCAGCCTAAAAAGGTAATGGAGGTAAAAAACTACTATTACGTGTATAAAAAACATGCAAAGAAAACAATGGCATCCCATATCGTATTTTTCTATTCATTATCAGGCTTATGGATAATCTATGGTATCGAATTTTTATGCAATGGGAATCAGGAAAAGTATAGGCAACTGCAAGGTTTTACAGAAGGGATCGTCCGCCTTTTAAAAACGAAAAAATATCCCTGAAGAACTGATAACTTACCCAAACATAATAAAGTTGCTGCCAAAGGCAGCCAGCTTTGTTCATTTTGTAACACTTTATTTTTTTGAAAAATTCCAACAATAACAATGTTCGCCCCTACGGTTTCAAAAAACTAAGGTGTTACTTGTATTTTTACTACCAACTACCACAATTTATTGAGAAGTTACAAGAAATGGGAAAGAACGTCTTTGCGGTAGCGATGCTTTCAACTCTATTTGCAGTTTCTTTATTATATAATGCCAAACTAGCGGTTGTCTTTTTGTTAATGACGATAACCATCGTCTTTATTTTGAGGAGTGAACTGGCAGTTATAAATATTTATTTCTTTGTCTATCTGGCTTTTGCAGGATTTGCAGATAGGTTGAGTATTTCATTATCGGGAAGCCAAAGCATTAATTTGCTGGGGATTCTAAATATAATGATGATTTTGTTTTTTTATATAAGGTTAAAAGACTTTATTCAGGTAAGAAGAGAGTATTGGAATAAAAGCATCATATATCCGATACTTCTATTTTCACTCTATTTGGTATTAACGACACCATTTTCAGTGAGCCTGTCGACATCCGTCAGGGGTTTAACCAGGGTACTTGCAGCGTTTTCTTTTTATTTATTAACCTACTTTGTTGTTGTCAGCAACAATAACATTGAAAAAAAGATATTCAAATTTATAACGGCTATCTTTATCGCATTGTTAATCTGTGGGATTATTGAGTACATAACTGGGTATAATATCTTTTATGGACGTTCGATAACTAATCTGATTTATCAGGATTATCAAATTATCCAAAGTTTTGAAAGAATACGAACCAGCTTTCCGCACGCGCCGGGCTATTCATTTGCCTTGTTAATATTTTTACCGCTGTACCTCTATTTTTTCATGAGAAAGAAAGACGGCAAATATCTTTATCGTCTTCTACCGTTTTTATTTTTATTAAATATACTTCTCACTTTTACCAGAATTACCTGGATTGCAGTTGCTCTCCAATTAATTCTTTTTTTCTTCTTGTTCAAATATAAGAAAATATTGAGATTTGCTTTACCGCTAGGGATAATCTTTGTGTTTATATCGAACAAGATTATTTCTCGTGCGTCAACTGTTGATAGCTCTGCATTAGGAAGGTTGGAGTTGTTTCAATATGCGTTGAGTATCTTCAAAGAGCATCCTATCTTTGGTAGCGGGATTGGGACATTTTTTGAATTATCCGCCCACGAATTCGGTAAAAATATAGCTGCACATGGGGATTATATGCTCATGTTTGCCGAAACGGGGATTTTCGGAGGAATAGGCTATCTAACCCTATTATTTACTATGCTTGTTTTTGCCGTAAAAAACCTTAAAGAAAACGATTTTGCAAAGGTTGCATTACTAATGCTTGTTAGTTTTCTGGTATATGGTATAACAGGTAACGCACTTGCAAACGGCCATATATTTTGGGGATTACTAGGAATATATAATGGGGTAATCGTACGGGAAAACCCGCAAAAAAATATTTCTTCAGGTCTTGAGTTTGAGAGTAATTAGTATGAATGGAGAAAGGTATGAATCATACGAATATCCTACGGTATCTTTAGGCGGCGTAAGAATTTTAAATAATTAATTATTGTACCACTTTAATAGTAGCTCGTTTTAAGAGGTGATTAACCAGAAAAGATTTTAATGGATACAAAAAATAAAAATATTTTGATTATAGGTTCATTTTCTATTCGTGATTGGGAGTTATTAAAACAACGACAACAAACAATAGTCGAATTCTTGGTTAAAGATTTTAATGTATTTTACATTGAAAGAATAAGTGCTAAAAATGTGGGAATTATCAAAATGCTTAAAGCATTCATTAAAAGATTCTTTTTGGTTAGAAACGTTGGTGGAAAAGGCCGATTTACTATGAAGCATCTTTGTTTTATACAATTAAAGATATTCCCTCTTCAAAGAGGAATCTTTCGATTCCTCAATGCGAAGTTAGCACTTTTGCAGATAAGAAAAATAATGAAAAAGTACAAAATAAACCATTTTGATAGTGTTATTATTAGCCATCCAGCGAATTATGTGAACGATATTTTTGATAAAATTCCTGCCGTAAAAAGAATATACGATTGTGTACAGAGATTTGAATTCAATAAATACTTTCCGCCAGAAGTTGTTTTTAACGATAAAAACATAGCAAAAAAGGTTGATCTGGTTATCGCTGACTCAATAACCATTTTTAGTGAAAAACTGGAATTGAATAAAAATGTAGTACGCATACCTCAAGGAATAGATATCGGGAATTATAATATTAACAGAATAAAAGATGTTGGAATACCTGGCGATTTGGCAAATATGGGCAATAATAGAATTTGTTATATCGGCAGTTTCCATCAAACCTTTGACTTCGACCTTGTTAGAAAACTTGCAGTAGATATACCTGCGGCTACGGTGATATTAATTGGAAGTGAAACATCCGAAGCAAAGAAGAAACTCGATTGTAATAATATTGTTTTTCTTGGTTGGAAACATTTCAAGCAGCTTCCAATATATATGGACTGCATGGATTTGTTTATTATTCCATATGCATTGAGCGAGCACGGGAAGGGGGTATTTCCAACGAAACTCTTTGAGTACCTGTATTTTAAAAAGCCCATAGTTTCAACCGCATTACCTGATATCCTTGAATATGAAAAATATTTATATGTTGCCCATACAGGAGAAGAGTTCATTAAATTTGTCCAGGATTCCCTGTTTAAAGGCGAAAATAAATTAAGCGCAATTCCGGATGACCAGTTTAAACACTTTATAAGTGAAAATTCCTGGGAAGCCAGATATATCGAATTCAAAAAATACTTGTAAAAATGAATATCCTTAACATCAATAAATTTCATTATATGCGTGGCGGGTGTGAGACTGTTTACTTTGAGACGGCAAAAATACTGGAATCTCACGGTCACAAATCTATATTCTTCTCCATGCAACATCCGGAAAATCTATCCTGTAAAACCAAGGATTATTTCATGCCTTATGTAGACTTGAATACGAGTAGCAATGGCGTGATAAACCAACTAAAAAGCACAGGCAGGATTCTTTATTCTCTGAAGGCAAAGAAATTGCTTTCTAAATTGTTGAATGAATACCCCGTTGATATTGCACACCTCCACAACATCCACCATCAGATTTCCCCTTCAATCTTGCATATTTTAAAAAAAAGAAAGATACCTGTTGTGATGACGCTTCATGACTATAAGATGGTTTGCGCCTCTTATTTGATGATGGCTAATGGTAAAAACTGTGAGGTCTGTTCCGGGGGGAACTATTTAGCAGTAATCAAAAACAAATGCGTCAAAGGATCACTTGCTAAAAGCTGTCTTGCTGCATTGGAGATGTATGTGCATCACAGGTTTTTTGACATATACGACAATGTGGATGCCTTCATTTCCCCAAGCTTTTTCCTGAAAAAAAAGCTGGCGGGGATGGGTTTCAGGAAGAAAATCATTCATTTGCCTAATTTTATTGATATAAAGAAATTTGGAAAAGTGAAAGACGGGGAAAATGGTCGTGAGAACTCCCTCGTTTATTTTGGTAGACTAGCGCCGGAGAAAGGATTATATACACTCATTAAAGCTACAAAGTTGCTAAATACTAACCGCAAAGTCGAGGTTAAGATAATCGGTGATGGGCCAATAAAAGGGGACCTTGAAGAAAAGGCTAAATCGGATGGGAGTAATAATATTCAATTCCCTGGATATATAAAAGGCGAGGCGTTATATAAAGAGATAAAAAAATGTTTGGCTGTTGTTCTTCCCTCCGAGTGGTATGAAAATAATCCCATGTCAGTATTAGAGGCCTTTGCCCTTGGCGTCCCAGTTATCGGGGCAAAAATCGGTGGAATTCCGGAATTAGTTAAAGAGGGAATAACAGGATTGACTTTTGAATCAGGAAATGCCCATGAGCTGGCTGAAAAGATAAGATACGTATTGGATAACCCTGGTAAAGTCGCAGAGATGAGGGAAAATGCCAGGGTATTTGTAGAGCAAAATTTGAACGCTGAAAAGTATTATCAGGGATTAATAAACATTTATCAATCAGCGATAGGAAAATATTGACATGAACATAAAAACAGTCAAACCGGAAGACGTTAAAAATATTAGATACCATCTTATTGGTGCAGTATTTATTATACTGAATTATTTGAGACATAGCTTCTTTGGTTATAAGACGCCCAGAACTTTTTCTATCAATGAAATAGAGCGGTCTATTGATTATGATTTCAAGGTTGTTGATAGTTGGATTGAATATCTTCGTTTTTATTCTAATGATGAAAAACCTTTGACGAACAAAATAGTCCTTGAGCTTGGTCCCGGTCCGGATTTTGGAGTCGGTTTGATATTATTGGCGCTTGGCGCGAAAAAGTATATTGCACTGGATGTTAATAAGTTAGCCTTTTCGTCCCCAGTAGAATTTTATGACAAATTATTTGAACGATTAAAGAAACGTTATACAAACTGTAATATTGAACATTTAAAGGAAACATTGAGTAAGTGCCATAAAAGGGAATACACTGAGATAAATTATATTGTAGATAAAGGTTTTGCGATTTCAAAAATTAAAGAGAAGGTTGATGTTGTCTTTAGCCAGGCGGCTTTTGAACATTTTACAGATGTCGAAAGAACTCTCATGGAACTTAGCAATGTAGTTAATCGGGGGGGGGTATTAGTTACATTAATTGATTTGAAGACACACACCTCCTGGATAAGAGATCGTGACCCTTTAAATATATATCGGTACAGTGATTGGTTTTGGAATACCTTTAAGTTTAAAGGCTCTCCAAATAGAGTAAGGGCATTTGAGTATAAAGATATGTTAGAAAAAAAAGGTTGGGTTGATGTAATAATTGAACCTGTTATTGTTGTGGAAGAAGAATATTTAAAAAGAGTTAAGCTGAGACTAAATAAAAAATTCAGGAATTTGGATTCTTCAGAAATGAAAATGCTTGGTGTTATGCTAATGGCGAGAAAAAAATAAGCTCACACAAAGCCACAGAGCCTCAAAGAAAAGAAGAAATAATGCTTCGCGCCTTTAGTATCTTAGTGTGGCGAATAAATATGTAATAGTACCTTATCAGTAATTCCTTTACATTTTTTTGACAAAATATTTAATGGTAAAATCCGAAAATGCTAAATACGAAATCCGAATCAAATCCTAATTACAAAGCATAAAATTCAAAACAAATCCAAAGCATCCCTGTTTGCGTGCGATCACGCACGGGCAGGCAAAACAATACGAAGCGCGAAATACGAAAGATGCGTTTGTTTAGCATTTCAAATCATTTTGTCATTAGAATTTGTTTCGTGCTTGTTTGGTTCTGGCTATGCCAGCGTAAAGTTACTCACTTACTTTAAAAACTTCTTTTTACTAAAAAAGGACAAACTATGGTGAATCAGAAAATGCCACTACCAAGGGAAATTTGTATCATACTTACTTACAGATGCAACGCAAAGTGCAACATGTGTGATGTGTGGCATTATCCCACTAAATCAAGCGAAGAAATTACTATAAATGATATCGAAAAATTACCTTCCGGGTTGAGGTTTATAAATATTACCGGTGGAGAACCCTTTCTCCGGCAGGATATTGCTGAAATTATTGAAGCAATACGTCCTAAGACAAGGCGAATAGTTATAAGTACTAATGGATTTTTTACCGACCGGATTGTAGCGCTGTGCCAAAAGCATCCTGATCTTGGAATAAGGATAAGTATCGAAGGATTCCAAAAAGCGAATGACACTATTAGAGGAATTCCGGAGGGATTTGACAGAGGGTTGAGAACACTGTTCACATTGCGAAAAATGGGTTTAAAGGACATTGGCTTTGGTATGACAGTCCAGGATATGAATTGTAAAGATCTTATACCACTCTATGAGTTATCAAATGTACTTGGCTATGAGTTTGCCACTGCAACGCTTCACAACTCACACTATTTTTACAAACTGGATAACCGCATTGAAAATAAAGATGTGGTGTGTAAAGAGTTCTCCAGGCTGATCGTAGAATTATTAAAGTCGAAATCTATTAAGAAATGGTTCCGTGCATATTTTAATTACGGTCTTATGAATTACATCTATGATGGCAATAGGTTTTTAAAATGTGAAATGGGTTCCGAATCCTGTTTTATAGACCCATCAGGGGACGTTCTTCCCTGCAATGGCATGAACTGTAAAATGCCTATGGGAAATATTAGAGAAAGTTCATTTGAAGATATCTGGAATAGCAAAGGGGCAGATATAGTTCGTAGTGCCGTTGATACATGCGATAAACGATGCTGGATGGTTGGTAATGCAGCGCCTGTGATAAAGAAGCATATACGTATTCCAATGAAGTGGATTGTAAAAAATAAACTACGTGTTATGATGAACAAAGAACCTGAATTGTGCTTGCCGGATATGGGTGATGGTTCTTAGCGCATGGCTCATAGCTGATGGCTGATTGTCAAGGGAGGGGAGGAAGATGTGTGAAATAAAGTTTAGTTTTGAAGATTTGGAGGTTTGGCAAAAAGCTGTAGATTTTGCAGTTAGTGTCATTGATATTGCTGAAATAATGAATAAAAATCGGAATCATTACAGGCTTATAGAACAATTACAATCATCTGTAACATCAATTTCCGCAAACATTGCCGAAGGCAAAGGGCGTAATTCTAAAAAGGAATTTATCCAATATCTGTATATTGCACGTGGGTCACTATTTGAAACAATTACTTTTCTAACTATATTTTACAAAAATAAATGGATTTCCAGTTCAAACCTTAATGATTTACGAATAGCAGGAGATACAATCGGTAAGCAGCTTTCAAGTCTTATAAATTCAATAAAGAAAACTATTTAGCTGATGGCTGATAGCTGATAGCTGATAGCTCATGGCTGATGGTCAAGGGAGGGGAGGAAAATGAGTGGAATAAAGTTTAGTTTTGAGGATTTGGAGGTTTGGCAAAAAGCTGTAGATTTTGCAGTAAGTGTCATTGATATTGCTGAAATAATGAATACTAATCGGAATCATTACAGGCTTATAGAACAATTAGAATCATCTGTAGCATCAATTTCCGCAAACATTGCCGAAGGCAAAGGGCGTAATTCTAAAAAAGAATTTATCCAATACCTGTACATCGCACGTGGGTCACTATTTGAAACAATTACTTTTCTAACTATATTTTACAAAAATAAATGGATTTCCAGTTCAAACCTTAATGATTTACGAATAGCAGGAGATACAATCGGTAAGCAGCTTTCAAGTCTTATAAATGCAATAAAGAAAACTATTTAGCTGATAGCTGATGGCTGATGGCTGATTTTAGATGTAAAACCCATGAGCCAAGAGCCATAACCTATGAGCCATCAGCCATGAACCATGAACCATGAACCATGAGCCATGAGCCAAGAGCCATCATCCATGAACCATTCTAAACTTAAAATAGCCGTTCTAGGTACCCGTGGATTTCCGCACATACAGGGTGGCGTGGAGGCACATTGCGAAAATCTCTATCCTCAATTGGTTGAAAAAGGTTGCGAGGTAATAGTTTTTACCAGAAAACCCTACGTTGATATAAATATTACTGAGTATAAAGGGGTAACATTAATTCCTTTGCCATGCCTAAAGAATAAATTCCTTGAGACATTTTTACATACCTTTATCGGAATTTTTGCTGCAAAAAAGTTTTCTCCGGATATCCTGCATATCCATGCAATAGGACCATCCTTGTTCATACCACTCGCCCGGCTTTTTGGACTAAAAGTAGTTATGACTCATCATGGGCCTGATTATCAAAGAAAGAAGTGGGGGATACTGGCAAAGGGTATTTTGAAACTCGGCGAGCTTGCAGGGAGTAAATGGGCTAACGACATAATCACTATTTCTCAAACAATAGCGGATCATATTCATGCAAAATACAAGAGAAGCGTAACAATAATACCCAACGGGGTAGTGTTGCCAGCAATTTTACCGGGTAATAATACCCTGAGAAAGTATGCCCTCGCAAAAGAGAAATATATCCTTGCTGTAGGGCGCTTTGTGCCTGAAAAAGGGTTTCACGACCTGATTGTCGCTTTTAATAAACTGACAACTGCTAACCCCCACCTTCTAACAGAAAAGTGGAAACTGGTTATCGTGGGCAGGGCTGATCATGAAGATAAATATAGCTTGGATTTAAAAAATAAGGCGAGCCAAAGTAGTAATATTATATTGACAGGATTTCTCACTGGTGAACCGCTGTGGGAGCTTTATAGCCACGCAGGGCTTTTTGTATTACCTTCTTACTATGAGGGTTTACCGATAGTTTTGCTTGAGGCGATGAGCTATGGTCTTTCCTGTATTGCATCCGATATTCCTGCTAACAGAGAAGTATGGTTGGAAAGCGACAGATTTTTTAAGCCCGGAGATGTTGATGCTATTGCATTAAAGATACAAGGATTTATTCAAAGATCATTAAACGAAGAACAAAGGAAGATACAGATAAATACTATTGCCGAAAAATATAATTGGGAAACGATAGCGGAAATGACTCTGGATGTATATAGAGGTACGCTTTGATGTTGAAAATTTAAGGAAGAAGTGTTCAGGGAGAGTCTGAAAGTCTTTCTGCACTGCAAAAAATGGTGAAAGATAAAAACAGAGATATTTGAAATACGAGTGAAATACAAGGTTTCCACGGTTGAAGAATTTGAGGAACTATACAAAAAAATGGGGGTTTTTATTGGTCTGAGGTTTTACCTCGCTGGAGTTTGCTTGGTTTTAACAGGGAAAATGTTATCATCATAAATTTTTATCTCAAATTTTTTAAGCATACCCAGGATAGAGTCAATATCCCTTTCTGATAACTCATTTTTCCATTTACTTAATTGTTCTATTTTGTTTTGTCTTAATGGCGAGATGCTACCAGTCATAGCACTTGGTACATTAACCTTATACCATAGATTTCGAGGTAATTCCAGATTGAGCCTATTAAAAATATAGGGTACTTCTTCATGAGGGTTCGCAATTAAATTTTCATAGAAAACGGTTATCCATAGTCTATTATTTCCATGATGATTTAATGGTATTATATTATCCAAACACCATTTGGCTGCTACATATTCTAGTGTTGTATTAATATTATTTAATATATGTTCATATTTTGTATATTTTTCAGGGAACTTCGTTTTTGGTATGGTAAATTTTGAACATGTGTACCAGTTCATTTTCATCTGTGAAGCAATTGCAGCACATGGATGCCTAAGAATATAAATAGGTGGCCTGATATCGAATTGCCTAACGAACCAAGGTAATAATGAATTTGCTCTTACATATTTAATAATTAAGAAATCTGCATTTTTTAATTGCGCTACCCTGGCATGTGAAATCATGAACGGTGTTAAATATTGTCCTCTAAAAAGGCTTTCGAATAACTCCTTTGCTTCAGGCCAATTATAATCTTCTGGAATGTACTGTCCCCACTCAAAACCTATTTCTTTAAACTTTGGGGAGCCATCAAGATGCAGTGGTTCAAACAACGGATACGTTTTTTCAATGTCACAAAACAACTCTTGTAGCCACGTAGTACCACTTCTCGGAGATCCTGTAATTATTATATTTTTCTTTGGGTCAAAATTATTGATAGATTCAAAATATTTTATTTTCTGGTAAGTCTGATAATGTTGAAATTTTTTACGATATTTTCGGGCGATATCTAATAGTAATCTCATCATAATACCTTATGCTTTGTAAAACGGATGTTGTTAGTGTAACCAACTGAGAAAATAAAATTACAAGCAATATTAAACATAACCAGGAGGGGCAGTGCAAGGGAATTTTAACTTCTTATGAGCTTTTAGAATGTGCAACCTTTGCACCTTGTTTAATCCGCTTTTGTCAGCGCTCATCTACGTGCTATTGCATTGCAGAATTTAGGTTGTAGTATATTTAGTTTTGAGAATATTTTTCTTAAAAATAGTTTTATAATTTTATTAAATATTTTCAAGAATTGTCGATATTTATAACAGTTAACGAGGTAAAACTTCAGACCAATAAAAGTGTTTGTAACCGCAGATTTCACAGATTACAGGGACAAAAGATAAAAATAATTTGTGGAATTTAATATTACAAAATCTGCGCGAACTGCGAAAGCTGCAGTTGTTGTAGTTACATTTAAAAAAACTGGACTCATTTGTAGAGATAAATCGTAAATAAAGATTTTTAAGTGAGAAGGGAGGAATCGCCAAATCTAAATATTGAGTTTTATGTTTGCTAACTCCTGATAAGAGATAGCAGACGTGAAAAAGGCAAACCAATCGTGAGGTTGGGACGCAAAGCCATGGGGCTTCGGAAATACCGAAGCTCGCCAGGTCACCATGTTTGTTAGTTAATCTTTTATTAGGAGCAATAGCAATGAAGCTAAGAATCAGCAGCGTAAGTATTTTCTTTTTAATATTTGCCCATATTTTTATTTTCAACGAAAAGAATTTTGCGGAAGAAAAAGCATATCAAAATATTTATGGCATACACTGGAATGATAAACCATCTGAGGACGTTAGCTATGCAAGGCAGATGGGGTATGATTCCATTGCGATAAATCCATCCTCAGAAGTTACAGACTATCACAATAATCCCAATTGCACAGGCCTTAAGTATTATCTGATCAACCCACAATGGTATCCACAGATTTTATCAGGATATAGCAGGGCGATAGACATTACGCAGCCTCTTTCAGAGGAAGCTAAGGAATTTTACAATCAGCGTATGGTATGGAAAAGCCATGATCCGTTTCCTTACAATCTGGCGACAGGTTATCACCCTGCCGGGTCTTCAGAGCAATTTTACGTAATGTGGGATTTTCAGCAACAGGCGGTTATTGATGAGGTAGTTGAAAATATTATAAGCCTGGCAAAGAGTTATGAAAACCCAGGGTTGCCGTTCACCTTTGGCGGATATATAATTGATGAGCCAAAGCTTGCAGGTGAATTTTACAGATTAGACGAAACGGGGAATAACATATCTGTAGATTTGTCTTATTGGACAGGAGCGGATCTGGGTTTGGTGCATGGCGCCATTACCCATGAGTATGCAACGTATTCAGAGGGAATGGCTGCATTTTACAAGAAATTAAGGACAAGGATTTCTCAGGAATTCACGAATTCTAAATGGATCGTTCAACCAACGTTGCTCTATAGTGAGTCGGACAATGATGAATGGATATATCAGGTAAAAGTCCGGGCAGACAAGGATGAGCTAACGCCGGATATGCTAAGCCAAAAAAGCCCGCAAAATACAAATTATGTAGATGATGCCAACAATTTTAATGCCGGGGTAGATATTACAAAAGACAAGGTTGGCAACTCCCAAACAAACGAAGCAGATGAATACAGGAATCGTCTTTTTGCAGCCAAGGCTGGCATTAACGGCGGCTGGTATAATTGGTTTGGGTGGTTTGGCGACACAGGAGATATGTCGGGTTTTAAGAGTATTACCGAGGTTTCTCCCCGACTCAAACTCATAAGGTGCATACCCAACTGGGATAATCTTAATAATGTGCCGCTCAGTGAACGTACATGGGATGGCAGTGTTTATCATAGTACAAAGAGTTATGCGGGGAGTGATGTCATGTATTCACGTCATCCAAAGACAGGAAAGCTTTTTGCTGTGTTTTTGACGTTGTCAGGGGCTATAACGCTTAATGTGGGTGAGACGGTAACCGCGGTGCAGCGGACTGACGGTTATTTTGTTGAGTCAGGGGATGGGAGCGCCGATGTCAGCATTGTTGGTAACGAGGTAAGTTTAAAGAGCAAGGATAACATAGGTGAAGGATACATCTTTACCGTATCGGGAGATGGTGCTTTGTCGACAGTAGAGACCGGGTCAGAGACAGAGTCAGAGTCAGATGTGACATCGGGTTCGGAGACTTCGGATGAAACAGTAAATGGCAGTGAGTTGACGCATACGACGTTGGTTGAGTACTATCCTGCTGGCGGATCACGCAACAGTGTATCGTCAAAAAAGAGTACAAAAGCCATAATCTCTAAACAATCTGGCAGTACACAGACATGGCAGCAGGTAGTCAAAAGAACGCAAGCTCAGAAGACGGCGGGGCTTTCAGGGGGCGAGGGATGGCAGTTGATAAGTGGTATTGTTTATGCTCCATCCAATTCCAATATTGCATATTTAGTTTCCGACACAAATCAGGTATGGAAAACCACAAATGCCAATGCAGACCCTTACAGTATTAAATGGGAAAGAAAGGCAAATGGATTCTTTGCCAATGGCGGGGCTTCTATAGTCGTTGATCCTACAAATCCGAATATCGTTTATGTTGCCGGAAGTGAGATGAGTGCCAGTGGCACGCCAATATCCAAACAGCATGACGCGGAAGGAATATTTAGGACGACCGACGGTGGCGATAATTGGACAATGGTTAAAGATGCGCATTTTCATAGATACAAAGCCGTGGGCGGTATTCATTTTGCTTTTGCGGGAAGTACGATTTACGCGGCGCAGAGTGAAGGCGGACTCTTAAAATCAATCGATGGCGGCACGACGTGGAATTTGGTCAATAAATCGGGAGGCGGGTATGTTTTAGACGCCTATGACGGGTTGTATGATATAAAAGTACATCCAACTGATAGCAGTATCCTATTTGTATCAACCGGCTGGGGCTTGTACAAGGTTGTGGATAACGGCAGTTCCGCAACAGTAACAAAAATAGGAACAGGGCTACCATCTCATCCATACGCGACGGTAATTAATTACAACAATCCCAATATTATGTATGCAACGGCAAATACTAATGGCGTTTATAAATCAAAAGACGGGGGGTTGACATTCACGCAAACAAAGGCATCTCCTGTTAGTAACGGAACGACCGGCCAAGCGCAACAAATTGCGATGAGTCCGGTAAATCCTGACAAATTAATGGTAGGGTTTCTTGGGTTATGGCCGACCAAACAGCTTTATTATACTCACGACGGAGGAACGAATTGGACTTTGACGGATACAATGGACGAGCAAAATGGCGATGGTTGGGTATGTGGCTCCGAGTTTGAAGGCGGTAAGTGGACTCAAGATTTTTCTGGTTCAGGAGAATGGGCAGTCCCGGTTACCTTTCATCCAACCATTGAAAATACGGCGTTAATAAGTGGGCATGCTAGTATTGTAAGAAAGACTACTAACGGAGGTGTTACCTGGAAGTATTCAAATACAGGCTATACCGGCTCTGCTGGGATAGTGAGCAGTCCGTCTCTGTTTGGATGGGATAGAGATGATCCAAATGTATTGGCAACTTTCCATATGGACTTTGGGCCGATGCTAACAACGGATGGCGAGGATACTTTTAAGAGTATTTCAACCGCCACGCCAAAAGGATCTGCGGCTGGCGGGGCAATAAAGGGGAATATTATTGTTGAAATTAATGGAAATTGGACAGATGGTGAATATAAAGTTGCCGTATCAAGAAATAGCGGAGATTCCTTTGCTGCTATATCCGGGACTGAAGGGGGGGAAAATGACTGGTTAAATTGTTTAATGAGTTTCCATCCGCAAAATAATAACATTCTTTATGCGGGCAAATACAGGTTTGATAATATAAGAACATCTAATGCGTATGTTGCAGTAGCGAATTCAAAAGTCGTCCTTGGCATGTTTCAGGGGAATGGCGACATTGTATATACCTGGGGGAAAGATGGTACTACCGGTAATTGGTATATTCAAAAATCCACAGATAAAGGAAGCACGTGGTCGGCGACAAACCTATATCCATCAATACCTGTTAAAAGTGGTAATCATATTAAACAAATTGCCATAGACCCCACAAACCAAAACAGAATCTATGCTGCGGTGAGGAATGAAGGTATCTATATCATAACAGACACAAGCGCCAATGGCGGAGAGACGATATACCGAGGTAATGCCAACGGTATTACTAAAAGCAGGTACGGATACGAAGATATCAATTCAGTAGCCGTAGACCCAAACAACCCCAATGTGGTGTATGCAGCCGCTTATGCTTCATGGTATGGTCATTCAAACGGTATTTTTCGTTCAACCGATTATGGAATGACCTGGACGAATATTAATGGGAATCTGGGTTCAGATATCAATATCCATGGTATATCAGTCAATCCTTACAATAGTTATGTCTACATAAGCTCTTTCGCCGGCACATGGAAATTGCCGCCACCGTCATCAACCTCTGTCGCTGATACCACCGCGCCGAATTGTTCGATCAGTATAAACAGTGGCGATGCCTATATCGGTTCAAGGACAGTAACCCTGACGCTTTCGGCAACGGATAATGTAGGGGTGGCGGGATATTTCCTTTCTACCAGTTCCATGACGCCATCAGCATCAGCCACTGGGTGGACGTCCGTCACTTCTTCTATCAGTTACACCGAAGATGTTTCCTATACGTTGAGCAGCGGGGATGGTACTAAGATGGTCTATGTGTGGTATAAGGATGCCGCAGGGAATGTGTCAGAAGCGTCCAGTGATTCTATCATTCTGGATACGGTCAATCCTGTGGCAACCATAACCAGTCCTACTTCAAGCGCTACCTATGAGACTACCAGCAGCATGATAAACCTGGGTGGCAATGCCTCAGATAGTGCCAGTGGTGTAAGCAGTGTAACGTGGAGTAATAATAAGGGTGTAAGCGGTACGGCCAGTGGAAGCACAAGCTGGAATATTTCCGGCATAGGCTTATCAGGTGGAGAGAATATAATCACGATAACAGCCACAGATGGGGCAGGCAATACGGAGACAGACACGATTACCGTGATCTATACTGGTGCTACCACTCCTGACGGCACCATTCCGACGGCGACGACAGGGTCAGCAACTGATGTAACGTCTGGCACTGCTACATTGAATGGTACGGTGAATGCCGGTGGGTTATTGACAACGGTGTGGTTCGAGTATGGAGAGACCAGCGGGTCTTATGGCAGTAAATCATCAACGCAGAGTGCGGGTGGGTCGAACGAGGCAACGATAAGCATCGGTATAAGTGGATTATCGGCAGGAAAGACTTATTATTACAGGATAGCGGCGCAGAACAGTGCTGGTACGACATATGGGAGTAAAATGTCCTTTACAACATCAAGTGGTATGCCATCAACTGATACATCCAGCGCTTTGCATGCTTTTTATGCGTTTGACGATGGTAGTGGAGCGACTGCAACGGATTCGTCGGGTAATAACAGAAATGGCACAATTACCGGAGCCACATGGACAACAGGGAAAATCGGCGGGGCTTTGGGTTTTAACGGTACAAGCAATTATGTATCGATTCCCCGTTTAAACTATGACGAGATTTCGGTTTCTGCGTGGTTTTATAAAAATGCAAATGACACGGCGAACGCTGATGCCATATTCGGTGGATGGAGATGGAGTTCAAACTTACAACAGCAGGAGGGTTTTGATTTACGATTTCATCAGAGTTCCCCGAACACACTTAATTTTATATTAACGTCAAAAAATGTGAGTGGAACCAGGATAACTAAGACAGGAACGTATAGTTTTAGCAATTCAGTTGGTAATTGGCATTACGCTGCAGGTACGTATAATAAAACTACAGGAGAACAGAAGCTATATGTAGATGGACAGCTAGTTAATACCCAACTCCATCCTGCGGGGAACACAATAGTGCCACTGACGTCCTATTCAGATATGAGGATAGGGTATTCAAGGGTTAATAATGGTTATATGGACGGTAAGGTCGACGAGGTTCGGGTTTACAATCGGGCTTTGAGCGACCAGGAGGTGTTGTCTTTGTTTAATGACACTGTAAGTCCCGACACGACGCCACCGGAGGTGAGCACAACAAGTCCTGCAAATGGTGCGACCAATGTTGCCATTGATAGTGTCATCACCGGCACGTTCAGTGAGGCAATGGAGGCCGGCAGCATAACACAGTCAACATTTCTGGTGAGTGGCGGGAGCGGTACTATAGGAGGAACGGTATCGTACAACGGAACGACAGCCACGTTTACGCCGTCAGGTAGTCTGGCATATTCTACGATGTACACAGTAACGGTTACCACAGGGGTAAAGGATGTGTCAGGGAATGCGATGGCGGCCAATTACACATTGAGCTTTACCACTGATGCAGCGCCCGATACGACGCCGCCGGAGGTGAGCACAACAAGTCCTGCAAATGGTGCGACCAATGTTGCCATTGATAGTGTCATCACCGGCACGTTTAGCGAGGCAATGGATGCCGGCAGCATAACACAGTCAACATTTCTGGTGAGTGGCGGGAGCGGCACTATAGGAGGAACGGTATCATACAGCGGTACGACTGCCACGTTTACCCCGTCTGGCAACCTGTCCTCATCCACCACCTACACGGCTACGATTACCACAGGGGTAAAGGATGTGGCGGGCAATGGTATGGACGCCGATTACGTCTGGAGCTTTACCACGGGAGCATCGCCTGACTCAACTCTGCAGGCACACTATGCATTTGATGAAGGGACGGGAGCGACTGCAACGGATTCGTCGGGTAATAACAGAAATGGCACAATTACCGGAGCCACATGGACAACAGGGAAAATCGGCGGGGCTTTGGGTTTTAACGGTACAAGCAATTATGTATCGATTCCCCGTTTAAACTATGACGAGATTTCGGTTTCTGCATGGTTTTATAAAAATGCAAATGACACGACGAACGCTGATGCCATATTCGGTGGATGGAGATGGAGTTCAAACTTACAACAGCAGGAGGGTTTTGATTTACGATTTTATCCGAGTTCTCCAGACAGACTTGATTTTATATTAACGTCAAAAAATGTGAGTGGAACCAGGACAACTAAGACAGGAACGTATAGTTTTAGCAATTCAGTTGGTAATTGGCATTACGCTGCAGGTACGTATAATAAAACTACAGGAGAACAGAAGCTATATGTAGATGGACAGCTAGTTAATACCCAACTCCATCCTGCAGGGAACACAATAGTGCCACTGACGTCCTATTCAGATATGAGGATAGGGTATTCAAGGGTTAATAATGGTTATATGGACGGTAAGGTCGACGAGGTTCGGGTTTACAATCGGGCTCTGAGCGACCAGGAGGTGTTGTCTTTGTTTAATGACACTGTAAGTCCCGACACGACGCCACCGGAGGTGAGCACAACAAGTCCTGCAAATGGTGCGACCAATGTTGCCATTGATAGTGTCATCACCGGCACGTTCAGCGAGGCGATGGAAGCCGGCAGCATAACACAGTCAACATTTCTGGTGAGTGGCGGGAGCGGCACTATAGGAGGAACGGTATCGTACAACGGAACGACAGCCACGTTTACGCCGTCAGGTAGTCTGGCATATTCTACGATGTACACAGTAACGGTTACCACAGGGGTAAAGGATGTGTCAGGGAATGCGATGGCGGCCAATTACACATTGAGCTTTACCACTGGTGCAGCGCCCGATACGACGCCGCCGGAGGTGAGCACAACAAGTCCTGCAAATGGTGCGACCAATGTTGCCATTGATAGTGTCATCACCGGCACGTTTAGCGAGGCAATGGAAGCCGGCAGCATAACACAGTCAACATTTCTGGTGAGTGACGGGAACGGTACTATAGGAGGAACGGTATCGTGCAGTGATACGACGGTCACGTTTACTCCGTCAGGCACACTGGCATATTCTACGACGTACACAGTAACGGTTACCACAGGGGTAAAGGATGTGTCAGGGAATGCGATGGCGGCCAATTACACATTGAGCTTTACCACTGATGCAGCGCCCGATACGACGCCGCCGGAGGTGAGCACAACAAGTCCTGCAAATGGTGCGACCAATGTTGCCATTGATAGTGTCATCACCGGCACGTTTAGCGAGGCAATGGATGCCGGCAGCATAACACAGTCAACATTTCTGGTGAGTGGCGGGAGCGGCACTATAGGAGGAACGGTATCATACAGCGGTACGACTGCCACGTTTACGCCGTCAGGTAGTCTGGCATATTCTACGATGTACACAGTAACGGTTACCACAGGGGTAAAGGATGTGTCAGGGAATGCGATGGCGGCCAATTACACATTGAGCTTTACCACTGGTGCAGCGCCCGACACGACGCCGCCGACGGTGAGCGCAACAAGTCCTGCAAATGGTGCGACCAATGTTGCCATTGATAGTGTCATCACCGGCACGTTCAGCGAGGCGATGGAAGCCGGCAGCATAACACAGTCAACATTTCTGGTGAGTGACGGGAACGGTACTATAGGAGGAACGGTATCGTGCAGTGATACGACGGTCACGTTTACACCGTCAGGTACACTGGCATATTCTACAATGTACACAGTGACGGTTACCACGGGGGTAAAGGATGTGGCGGGGAATGCGATGGCGGCCAATTACACATGGAGCTTTACCACTGGTGCTGCACAGGACACGACTCAGCAGGCCTACTATACATTTGATGAAGGGAGAGGAACGACTGCAACGGATTCGTCAGGTAATAACAGAAATGGTACAATTACCGGAGCTACATGGACAACGGGAAAAATCGGTGGCGCATTGAATTTTGACGGGAATGATTATGTAACAATTCCTAGAATGAATTATGATGAGATTTCAGTATCTGCATGGTTCAATAAAAATGCATCTGGCACTAGCGTTATATTTGGTGGTTTTATATATAATGCTGATGTGCAATTGCAGGAAGGATTTGACTTGTATTTTAATTCGGGTACGCCCAACAGACTTCGGTTTGTCGTGGTCACAAGGAATACAAGCGGGACAAGGACAGTAAAAGATGCAACAAAGGATTTTACCGATTCGAATGGGAGTTGGTATCATGTTGTTGGTACATACAACAAGACTACGGGAGAACAGAAGTTATATGTGGACGGGCAGTTGGCGGATACACAAACACATCCATCGGGGAATGTGATAGTGCCATTAACGAGTCGGAATTATATGGCCATAGGAACAAGATATACCGACTGGGGATTTTTCCGTGGAAGCATAGATGAAGTCCGCATTTATAATCAGGCATTAAGTAAAGAGGAAGTGTTGTTATTGTTTAATAAAGACACATTGTCCGACACGATTCCGCTGGAAGTGGTTATGATGAATTAGGATTAACCCTGTCAGGGTTGTTTTTTTCATTTTCAAGCGGTAAAGACGTGTTTTGAAACCATTTCTAAGTTATTCCCGGTGGGTTGCAATCAGGAGCAGGGATGCTCCTGATACATTTTGCCATTTTTCTGCTAATAGAAGGCGGGATTGAAAGCATAAAACGTTTGGTTCAGGTTACAAACCTGATAATCATATAGAAGGCACCTCCGAGCGCACTCTTCATGGTAAAATGGAGGATACCGTGAAAGGCGATTGTTAAATAATAACAAAGTAAGGAGGGAGCGAGCAATGGGATATTTCGTAGGAATAGATTTACATGGTGATAATAATTATATTGGAATACTCGATGAGGAGGATCGGAAGGTATTCAAGAGGAGAAACCGTAATGACATCAATGAAATAAAGCGCGTATTAGAGCCATACAAAAAAGAAATAAAGGGTATAGTAGTAGAATCGACCTTTAACTGGTACTGGATAGTGGATGGTCTGATGGAGGCAGGCTATCAGGTACACCTGGCAAATACATCGGCAATGCAGCAGTATGAGGGATTAAAGTACATTGACGACACGAGGGATTCGTTTTGGTTGGCAAAGATGTTACGGTTAAAGATATTACCAGAGGGATATATTTATCCCAAAGAGACGCGGTCAGTGAGGGATTTACTGAGGAAGCGGATGATGTTGGTACAACAAAGGACAGCGCATATATTGAGTATGCAAACGATGGTAAACCGTAACAAAGGAGTACCGATAAGCGGTGATACGATAAAGAAGCTGAGTAACGAAGAGGTAATGGGGATGTTCAGCGACGTGCATTTGACCATGTCAGCACAGTGCGATCACGAGGTAATAGAGGTATTAAATAAGCAGATATACAAGATAGAGAAAGCGGTATTAAAGGAGGTGAAGCTAAAGAAGCCGTATAAGAAATTGCTCAAGGTGCCAGGGATAGGCGAAATCCTGGCAATGACGATAATGCTGGAGACTGGGAACATAGAGCGATTTAGTGATGTGGGGATGTATTCATCTTATTGCAGATGCGTATCGGCAAAAAAATTATCGAATGGTAAGAGCAAAGGGAAAGGAAACCGTAAGAACGGGAATAAATACCTTGCGTGGGCGTATGTGGAGGCAGCGCATTTTCACGTAAGATTTTGCGAAAAGGGAAGGAAATGGCATCAGAGGAAGGCGTCAAAGAGCCATGTAGTTCTGGCAACGAAAGCCTTGAGCAATAAGCTGGCCAGGGCATGTTATTACATAATAAAGGAGCAAGTAAACTACGACGAGAAAAAAATGTTTGGGTAGCAAGCAGATTAGGTGGTGCAAGGAACCGGTTGCGGGTTAGGTAACCAATCCATGAAACCTGATTGGAAGTTGTTCCACCTTTTATTATGAGTTGTGCCGGTAAAGGAATCGGCGAAAAAGAATATTCCATTCTGATCTGCCCATACCATGAGCCGTGAGGTTTTGGCCGTAGAGCCGAATATTCTGTGAATAACGATTGGACACTGGTATGGAACCGATGGTTTTCTGGGACAGAAGATAAGTCAGGGGCGGTGAGAAAGTCTTTCACAAAGCCTTGATCCCGATGGGTGAATGGTGCGGATGAGAACGATACCAAAACAATTGCGAAATACCACGGGCGTAGATAAACGTGAACGGTATAGTCATTTTCGTAAACAGCAGTAAGAGCGATTCCGTACTTGGAGGGGTATTCAAAACGTGAAAATGTAGATATTTTTGCGACCGGAGATATTTTGTCCTTGACAAAAGCCTTCTAATGAGTGAGTGAACCCACGAATGTAGTTTCCGTCACCTTTACGTTCCCGAACAGCAAGTTTGAGAGAGGTGCATCGTAACTATTCAGCGTAAACGATACACGGCTCGTTCCCAAACTCCAGTTTGGGAATGCATTTGTTCGAGAAACTCCGGTTTCTCGTCTGTTTGCTGATAGATAGGGAATAAAATCACAGGGTTAAGGCAGTTTGTAATTTGTCAAGTCAGACCCTCACTGGAAACAAAGTTTCCAGTGCAATTACGTTCCCAAACAGATACTTCAATATGTTCAGTACAAGGTTTGGGAAAGAGTCGCGCTCTGATCTCCGGTAGTTTAATAAATTACGCTGAATAGTTACGGTGCATCTTCAGTCCTTTGTAAATACTAAATATTTACAGAAAATCAATAATCACGCAAATCTTGCGTTAAAAATGTTGAGAGGAAACCTATTCATTGGAGTTTAAGTATCTATCTCAACTTCTCTGATATTTTCTGTTAACAATGGTCTCGTTGTCATTATCTGCAACATCCTGAACATTCGAAAAGGAATGAAGATATTTTTCCCGGGCTTGCCATTACCAAACTGCATCAATTAATATCGAAGAAATCTGTAGTCACGCAAATCATGCGTTAAAAATAATAAGCAAAATTTGTTGTTACACAAATTCCTGCTTAGTAAACCTAAGTAATATTATTATTACTTAGCATTGTGGAGATGGAATATCCTCCAATAACCAGTCATATCAGCATATCATTTACTTCGTGGTATTGCATACAATCACGCAAATTCTGCATAAGAATATTTTCCTGAAACCATTTCACTTAAGCTTGTCTTGTCTATGTGTAGTATAATCCTCAACTATTCTACCGGACGTGCTCTCTATAAAGCATACAGTAGTTTTCACAGGATATCGACAGGAGTTCCGGCAAAATAGCGGAGAATCATTATTTTTATTCCAAATTTATATTTATATTTTTTCGCTTTAAACAGTTAGCAATGAAATCGAAATATCCGTTACGAATTTTTTGGTCTTTGGTTTGCTTAGGATAAAACATCATGCACCTGCGCAAGACAATTCTGATTTTAATACAGAAAGGGAGTGATTATTGTGAAAACTGTGATACTTGCCGGAGGCTATGGCACGCGCATATCAGAAGAGAGTACAATACGTCCTAAGCCAATGGTGGAGATCGGCGGGAAGCCTATTCTCTGGCATATTATGAAAATCTATTCTGCCTATGGATTGAATGATTTCATTATCTGTCTTGGTTACAAGGGACATGTTATCAAGGAATATTTTTCAAATTATTTTTTATATATGTCTGACGTTACATATGACCTGAAAAATAACAGGATAGAGGTTCATAATAATGGCGTGGAACCGTGGAAGGTCACGCTGGTTGATACAGGCGAAAAAACAATGACCGGAGGCAGGATAAAAAGGATCAAAGACTATGTGGGCAAAGAAACATTCTGTCTGACCTATGGTGATGGAGTTTCGGACATCAATATCAGAGAGCTGATAGAATTTCACAGGAAGCAGAATTCACTATCAACTCTTACCGCTGTGCAGCCGCCCGGCAGATTTGGGGTCATAAAAATAAATGAAGAAGAATCCAGGATTTCGAGTTTTAAAGAAAAGCCGGACGGTGACGGCGCATGGATAAACGCGGGTTTCTTTGTAATGGAGCCTGGTGTTATTGATTATATATCCGGCGACTCAACGGTTTGGGAACAGGATCCCATGCAGAATCTTGCCCGTGACGGTGCTATTTCGGCATACAGGTACAGTGGTTTTTGGCATGCGATGGATAATCTGCGTGATAAGTATGAGCTTGAGGAATTATGGAAATCGGGTAAAGCGCCCTGGAAGGTATGGTAATGGATGAATATATCAGGAACTGATAATAAAACTATTATGGAAAATTCTCTGGACATTATTAATAAGGATCTGGAATTAATCTGTTACAACTTAAATAAAGAATTTGCACATTTATCAGGGAAAAAAGTCTTAATAACCGGAGGAGCCGGCTTTCTTGGTTATTACCTGGTACAGGCTCTTTTACATTGGAATACAAAGGTGGATAAAACCAGGCAGATTAATGTAACAGTATACGATAATTTTATCCGTGGTGTACCTCACTGGCTTACGACTATAGAGAAAAACAATGAGAATATAAAATTAATCAGGCATGATATTACACATCCACTCCCGGTTGATATGGATGATTTTCATTTTGTTATTCACGCTGCGTCTATTGCATCACCTTCTTTTTACAGAATGTATCCAATAGAAACTATGGATGCTAATGTAAATGGATTGCGTAATTTACTGGATTACTGTCTCAGGCAAAAAGAAAAGAATAAACCGGTAGAGGGTTTTTTATTTTTTTCTAGCAGTGAAATATACGGGGATCCGACACCTGAAAATATCCCTACACCTGAAACATATTTTGGCCATGTATCATGCACTGGCCCCCGGGCATGTTATGATGAATCAAAACGATACGGAGAAACACTCTGTGTCAATTATGCCATAAAGTACAATCTCCCCATAAAAATTGCCAGACCGTTTAACAATTATGGTCCCGGGTTGAAGATTACCGATAAAAGAGCGCTTCCTGATTTTGCGAGAGATGTATTTACAGGGAGAGATATTGTACTTCTTTCTGATGGGTCAGCAACCAGAACCTTTTGTTATATTGCAGATTCGATAACCGGTTACTATAAGGTTCTTACTAATGGAAAGAACGGGGAATCATATAACATAGGAAAAGAAGAACCGGAGATTTCCGTAGCAGAGCTTGCAGAAAAAGTGGTGTCTCTTTCTAAAGCACTTTTTAATTATAAAGGCAAAGTTGTTTATAAAGTAAGCACCGATAAAGACTACCTGACTCATAACCCCAACCGACGCTGTCCTGTAATAACAAAAGCCAGAAAGGAATTAGGATACGCTCCGGGCGTATCTTTAGATGAAGGTTTGAAAAGGACATTGATCTGGTATAACGATAATCGCGAAGCGGAGGAAGCATAATGAAAATTTCTATCATTGGTACCGGATATGTTGGATTGGTTTCCGGCATATGCCTGGCCGAAAAAGGGCATCAGGTTATTTGCGTTGACGTGGATCAAATGAAGGTAGAAAAGATTAATAAGGCGATTCCTCCCATATACGAGAAAAACCTGGAAGCATTACTAAAGAAAAACATCAATGCAAATTTCAGGGCAACAACAGACCTTTATCAATCTGTCCTGGAAACAGATTTATCACTCATAGCGGTTGGGACTCCATTTGACGGGACAGAAATTGATTTGCATTACGTGAAAGAGGCTTCTCGTCAGATTGGGATGGCCATGAGGGATAAATCCTCGTATCACGTAGTTGTTGTCAAGAGTACAGTTGTCCCTGGAACAACTGATGACGTTGTTCTTCCCATCCTTGAACATGCCTCTGGAAAGAAAGCCGGCAAAGACTTTGGTGTTGGAATGAACCCGGAGTTTCTCAGAGAGGGAGAGGCGATCGAGGATTTTATGTTCCCGGACCGAATAGTTATGGGCGGAATGGATGATAAAAGTATTGGTGTACTAGAAAAAATGTATAGCGTATTCGATAATATTGACATGCTGAGGACAAATAACAAAACGGCAGAAATGATTAAGTACACCTCTAATTCCCTGCTGGCTACCATGATTTCCTTCTCAAATGAAATTGGGAATCTGTGTGCGGCAATTGGTGGAACTGATGTTGTTGATGTCATGCGTGGGTTGCATCTGGATAAACGACTGAGTCCTATCATGGACAATGGGAAACGTATTACTCCGGCGTTTACTACATATCTTCAGGCCGGCTGTGGTTTCGGCGGGAGTTGTTTCCCGAAAGATGTAAATGCGTTAAATGCCTATGGGAAAAAACTGGGCAAGCCAATGTGGCTTCTGGAAGCGGTGATGAAGATCAATGAGCAGCAACCCCGGCAGATTATTCATATGCTTGAAAAGCACTTTCCATCTTTGGAAGGAGTTAGGATTGCAGTACTGGGGATGTCTTTTAAACCGGGAACTGACGATATGAGAGAGTCTCCGGCAATCCCCATTGTTACAGAACTTATAGCCAGGAATACGAATATTAGGGCTTATGATTCTGTTGCGAAGAAAGAAGCGATGAAACTCTTTAAAGATAAGAATATTGTTTTTTGTGATGATCTTAATCAAACAATTCATGGAGCTGAAGCGATCCTGGTGCTTACCCGTTGGGATGAGTTCGAGAATCTCCATCAGATTATCGGAAAGTGCGAAAAGCAGCCTCTGATTATAGACGGCCGCAGGATGTTGAAAAAGCATCTCATTAAAAGATATGAGGGAATAGGCCTCTAAGCCGGGAATTATAATGATTGTATTCAACATATTTAAAACATAATCATCAGGAGGCAAAAATGGTAAAACTGCAACAACCGAAGTTTGTTTATATGGGCGGAAAGCTTCGGTTATGGGATGAAGCCTCGCTTCACATCGGATGTGAGGCTGTGAATCGTGGTCTCAATGTATTTGAAGGGATTAAGGGATATTGGCAGAATGATGGACGTTTTGGAGTTGTACGGCTTAGTCACCATTATGAACGGCTATGCCGGTCTGCCAGATTATTGCATATTCCATTTAACCACACATATGAAGAGTACTGTAGCGCGATTTATGAGTTGCTCGGAGAGCTGCTGGGTCCTGACCGTGATATGTGGGCACGTACTACCCTCTTTGTTACCGAAGGGTATTGGGGGGAAAACACTGTTGCTGACCTGGCTGTAACTGCTTATCACATGGATAAGCGTATCCCCGAACCGATTAATCTTGGTGTGAGCACGTGGCAAAGAAGTTCTGATGTCTCACTTCCGGCAAGAATTAAGACAAGTACAAATTACCAGGTTGCTCGTCTCGCAAGGATTGAGGGTAAGGCGCTGGGTTGTCAGGATATGGTGCTTCTTAATCAGTGGGGACGCGTCGCTGAAGCAACAACTTCCTGTGTTCTCATTGTTCGTGAAGGAGTTATTTATACTCCGCATGCCACGGAAGGAGCGCTGGAAAGTATAACAATAGATATTGTTGAAGCTATAGCACACTCTGAGGGCATTAAGTTTGTTCGCCGTCCGATTGACCGTACTGAACTTCTTGTTGCAGATGAGATTGCTCTCTGCGGGACACTTGCTGAAATAACTTTGGTTAAATCAATAGAGGGGCTGCCGCTTAATAAAAAATCAGATATCCTTGTTAGACTTCAAAACCAATATTTTCAAATTGTCAGAGGTTTATCTTCTCATCCTTTTGTAGGGTTGACATTTGTTCCTGTTAAATGCCCTGTATAGTAAGGCATTAGTACAATAATGTTGAAAATTTTAATGCGGAGTTGATTAAATGAATATTGCTAACAGATGTCGTTTTTGTGATGCCTCTTTAAAGTACACGTTTGTTGATTTAGGTATGTCGCCTCTGGCTAACTCATACATAAAAGATGTTCAACTTAATAAGATGGAGCCTTTTTATCCACTTCATACGTATATTTGCAATAAATGCTTTCTGGTACAGCTTATTGAATTTGAATCACCGGAGAGTATCTTTAGTGATTATGCTTATTTTTCCTCTTTTTCTGATTCAATGCTACAACACGCAAAAGAATATGTCCAAATGATGATAGAAAGATTCGGCTTTAGCTCCCGGAGTCAGGTTATAGAGATCGCCAGCAATGATGGATATCTTCTCCGGTATTTTAAAGAAAAGGGAGTTCCTGTTTTAGGTATTGAACCTGCAGAAAATGTGGCAAGGGCTGCAATCGAAAATGGAATAAAAACTATATCTAAGTTCTTTGGTGCCAGGACAGCGTCAGAACTCTCTGCAGAAGGGATTCAGGGAGACCTGCTGATTGGCAATAATGTATTGGCGCATGTTCCAGACCTTAATGACTTTGTTAAAGGATTAAAAGTTGCACTAAAGCCGGAGGGAATTATTACCATGGAATTTCCTCATATAATGCGCTTAATTGAGAAAAACCTGTTTGATACAATTTATCATGAACATTTTTCATATTTTTCATTCAAGACAGTAAGAGACGTGTTTGAGTTTCACGCACTGACAGTTTTTGACGTTGATGAGGTAAAAACACATGGAGGCTCACTGAGAATTTATGCTTGCCACAAAGAAGATAAGTCCAGGAATATTTCAAATAAAGTCAATGCGCTTATCAGTAAAGAAATTAAAGAAGGGCTTAATACGTTAGAACATTATGTTACGTTCAGTGAGAGTGTAAAAGAAACAAAGAGAAAGATACTCGATTTTCTGGTCAGAGAAAAAAGGGCCGGCAAGTCAATCGCCGCTTATGGCGCACCCGCCAAAGGAAACACTCTCTTAAATTATTGCGGTATCAGGACGGACTTTATTGACTATGCCGTTGACCGGAGTCCTCACAAGCAGGGACATTATTTACCGGGTGTTCATATTCCAATTACTTTACCGGAAGAAGTAAAGAAAACCAAACCTGATTATTTAGTAATTCTACCATGGAACATTAAGGATGAAATAATGTCCCAGATGTCATATATACGGGAGTGGGGTGGTAAATTTGTCGTATTTATTCCCGAAGTAAAGGTCTATGAATAGAATTATGACATTAATCTTCTATACAATCATCCAGGGCAGGGTAATGAGAATCGCGAATGACGTGAGCAGAGACTGCCTTGTGTACATATCGGGACAGATAATATGAATATTGCAGACCTTGAGAAATCATTAAGTTCAGATTACCTAAAAAATGAAATGGTCGGGTTAATGGCGAGGTTATATCCTATATGCCGGAGTATTACGGGTAAAGGATTTAGGGAATCATTAAACATTATTGACGATTACGTATCTCTGTCTGTTGTAGAGGTGCCAACAGGGACTGATGTCTATGATTGGAAAGTGCCTAAGGAATGGAACATAAAGGACGCATATGTTAAAAATTCAAAAGGAAAACGCGTTATCGATTTTCAAAAGTCAAATCTTCATGTTGTGGGTTATAGTGTTCCTATACACAAAACAGTGTCCCTTTCAGAATTAAAACAGCATTTGATTACCTTACCCGAACATCCCGACTGGATTCCCTATCGCACGTCTTACTACAAGGAACATTGGGGCTTCTGTATGAGTTACAATGAAATGATGCAGCTTGAAGAAGACGATTATGAAGTACATATCGACTCTGAACTGAAAGAGGGGCATTTAACATACGGCGAATGTTACCTGAAGGGACAGACTTCAAAGGAAATCTTATTATCATGCCATGCATGTCATCCTTCTCTCTGCAATGACAACGTTTCGGGGATGGTATTAGTCGCACTGCTGGGGAAATACCTTCGTTCGATAAACAATTATTATTCGATCAGAATTATTATCATTCCGGCAACAATCGGGGCTATCACATGGCTGGCCATGAATGAAGGGTGTGTAACAAAAATTAAGCATGGACTTGTAGTCTCATGCGTAGGAGATCCCGGAAAAACTACTTACAAAAGATCACGAATCGGCAATGCCGAGATCGACAGGGCAGTTGAACATGTACTGAAACATTCTGGTGATGAGTATCATATAATGAATTTTTCACCGTATGGTTATGATGAGAGGCAGTTTTGTTCACCCGGATTTAATTTACCCGTAGGGTCCCTTCAAAGGACACCGTATGGCAGGTATCCTGAATATCACACTTCTGCTGATAATTGTGATTTTGTTCGCCCTGAATATCTTTATGATTCTTTTAAGAAATATCTTTCAGTTATAAATGTCCTGGAGAATAACAGGACATATCTTAATACTAATCCAAAGTGTGAACCACAACTGGGTAAAAGGGGGCTTTATGATTCAGTAGGGGGGCAAAGCGATAAAATAATAGATCAGATGGCAATTCTATGGGTGCTGAACTATTCAGATGGTACTCATACCTTATTGGACATAGCCGAAAAATCAGGCATGGAGTTCTGCTTAGTCAGTGATGCTGCCAATGCACTTATAAAAAACCGATTGATTGTAGCGAGTGAAGAAACACGATAGACATGTTTAACATTTGTAGTAATGTTTTCGTGGCTCTCTTTGTCGGTCCGGTCTGTGATGTTATAACAGTTGCCAGGCGGAATTTGAAGGCAGTAGAAGTTTTAGACGGAGCAGACTGGTTTACCTGCTACGGCATGATTGGGAATGCCGGCACCTGCCAGAATGTAAAAATATAAGCCGTAGATAGATTGGATATTTTCAGAAACTTTACAAACTATTATTGAAAAAGGAGGTAATACAATGAATCCCGTTAACAACGTTTTATCCTTATTTGGTCTCCGATTGAGCAAGTATAAGAAAGAACCTCTTAAGTTAAGAAATGAAATAAGGGAAGCCATGGAAAAATGTGATCGCGACTTTGAACAAGTGAAGAGAAATAACAGGGGTTTTCGCGTTTTAAAGGATTTCCGTTATCAGGGCGGAGAACATCCGACGTTTATCAGCAATGTTCATTGTGATTTTGCTGCCTATCACTTATACAAAACAAAACCGTCAAAGGTGTTGGATATTGGTTCATGGAGATTATTCATTATAGGAATGTTGGCTCATTCCGACGTAACGACTATCGATTTCCGTAAAAGAGAGTCGATGTTGAAAAATGAGACAATTATAACATGTGATGCACGATCACTCGATTTACCGGATAAATCATTTGATGCGGTTATATCTTTGGGCGCATTTACTCATTTTGGTTTGGGAAGATATGGGGACGAATTTGATTTAGACGCCGATGTCAAAGCATTTAATGAGATGAAAAGGGTACTTAAACCCGGCGGATTTTTGATCTTTAACACATTAATTGCCAGAAGTGAGCCAACCATTTTATTCAACAGATGCAGAGTTTACAATCTCGAGTTGATCAGAGGTTTTTGTAATAATTTAGAATCTGTTGATGAGAAATTTGCCAGTCATCAGACAAAAAAGTATTGTTCCTTTGATGAGATTACAAGTGATCCAAAATATTTTGATAGCTATTTGGGGTGCTGGAGAAAAAAATAAAATATGATCAGACGTTCAAAAGGCAATTAATGACATGACGATTAAATTCCAGTATAACAACATTGAAAGATATATGAAAGAGGGCCGGTTACAGATACATTGTGACAACAGGAAGGACGACTGGCCAGAGGAATCAAAAAATCGATAGATGAGAACTAAAAGAGATATTGTTGGTCTTATACCTGCTGGTGGCAAAGCCTCCAGGATTTCCCCATTGCCCTGCAGCAAGGAATTGTATCCTATCGGCTTTCGTTATGTAGAAAATAATAATGCCCGGCGTCCAAAAGTTGTCAGTCATTATATTTTAGAGAAGATGCGAATGGCCAACATCACGAAGGCGTATATTATATTACGTGAAGGGAAGTGGGATATCCCCACTTATTATGGTGATGGTAAATTGCTGGATATGCACCTTGCATATTTGATGATGGGTTTACCTTACGGAGTACCTTATACATTGGATCAGGCATATCCCTTTGTGCAGGATGCCCTCGTTGCTTTAGGATTCCCTGATATAATATTTCAACCGGACAATGCATATGTGCGCGTACTTGACAAACAGGCAGAGACAGGTTCTGACATAGTGCTTGGGCTTTTTCCCACTGATCGTCCTCATAAAAACGATATGGTAGAACTCGATACTAATAGCCAGATTCGCGCGCTTCATATAAAACCGGAAAATACTCAACTGACTTATACATGGCAGATTGCCGTATGGACACCGGCTTTTACAGATTACATGCATAATTATGTATCAGGCAGAAAAGAGAGCGATAATTTAGGATATAAAAAAGAATTGTTTGTAGGAGATGTTATTCAGGCCGCTATAGAGAATAAGATACGGATTGATTCTGTACTTTTCAAAGAGGGTAATTGTCTGGACATTGGTACACCCGAAGATTTGATGAAGGCTTTATATGTAAACTTAGCAAAAGAGAATCAAGGAGATCAAGGGATATGTTGAACGCAAGCAACACCAAGTTGACTGTTATTAAGCCGAAAAAGGGCTGGCAAATATTGAATCTGAAGGAATTTATTGAATACAGAGACCTGTTTTATTTTCTTGCCTGGAGAGATATCAAGATTATGTATGCTCAGACAATTCTGGGATTATTCTGGGCCATACTCAAACCGGGCATGCAAATTATTGTTTTTAGCATCATATTTGGGAAAATTGCCAACGTGTCAACAGAGGGTATACCATATTTTCTCTTTTCAACTGTGGCAATTATTCCCTGGACGTATATGTCACAGGCGATGCAGGAATCCAGTCAGAGTCTGGTGTCAGGGCAGCAAATGCTGGGTAAAGTTTATATTCCAAGACTGATATTCCCCCTTGTGCCAATACTATCAAGACTTATTGACTTCGCAATATCCATAGTAATTGTACTGGCAGTTATGTTTTATTATAATGTTCCGGCTACCCTCAATCTTCTTTTTGTGCCGTTATTTATACTCCTTATGGCATCAATTCCTGCGGCTATAGGACTTTGGCTTTCTTCACTTGCTATAAGGTTTCGTGATATTAAGCATGCAATACCTTTTCTGCTGCAACTACTGATCTATACGGCGCCTATTGTTTATTCAGCATCCACCATTCCGGAAAAATATCGTATTATTTATTCTTTTAACCCTATAGTAGGCGTGATCGAAGGTTTCAGGGCGAGCCTGCTTGGTACGCCGTTGCCCTGGCCATTCATATGGCCTGGAATAATCACGGCCATTTTTCTGGTTTTGAGCGGTGCATACTACTTCAGACGTATGGAGAGAATTATTGTAGATGTAATTTGATTTGGCTATTTCAGCTTATGAGGAATAATATGCAAGACAAAAACATAGTAATAAAAGTTGAAAATATCAGTAAGTGTTATCGGATCGGGCTAAAAGAGAATATGCACGACAGTTTTGCAAAGAGCATATTCAGCTTTATAAAAAGCCCTCTGGAAAATTACCGGAAATATCGTTCCCTCTACAGATTTAATGACCTGAACCGTGAGAATGACAGTTCTGATATAATTTGGGCGGTAAAGAATGTTTCTTTTGAAGTCAGGCAGGGCGAAATTGTTGGCATAATAGGACTAAATGGTGCGGGGAAATCAACGCTTCTCAAAATACTTTCTAAGATTACCGAACCGACTGGTGGAAGAGCGGAAATTCAAGGCAGAATATCAAGCCTTCTTGAGGTTGGAACAGGATTTCATCCGGAACTCACCGGGAGAGAAAATGTTTATCTTAACGGTACGATACTTGGCATGAGAAAAAAAGAATTGGATCGCAAGTTTGATGAAATCGTTGATTTCTCAGGCATTGAAAAATTCATTGATACCCCAATAAAGAGGTATTCCAGCGGTATGAAGGTCAGACTTGCCTTTGCCGTAGCAGCCCACATTGAACCTGAAGTACTTCTTATTGATGAAGTTCTGGCAGTTGGGGACATTCAGTTTCAAAAAAAATGCCTAAATAAAATGGAAGAGATCGGGAAGCACGGAAGAACCATCCTTTTTGTTTCGCATAATATGGCTGCTGTTACAAGAATATGTCCTCGTACCATTTTAATCAATAAAGGCGGTATCTTGCATGATGGACCGTCTCATGAGGTTATTAGTCATTATATGGGATCAGAAAAAGGAACGAGGGCAGAGCGAACCTGGCAACCTGAAGAAGCTCCAGGTGATGAAGTGGTGCGTTTATACTCTGTACGGGTTCTTTCAGAAAGTGGTTGCGTATCAGAAGCAATTGACATAGGACAACCGGTTACTATTGAGATGGTATACGAAGTGTTTCGGCATGGATTTAATATGTTTTCATATTTTCACCTGATTAACGAAGAAGGAATTGAATTGTTTATATCTTTTGAAAATGATCCCGAGTGGCGAAATCGTCCTCGCTTGTCGGGACGATATGTGACTCATGCACAGATTCCCGGGAATCTTCTGGGAGAAGGAATTTTTTATATTACACCAACTCTAAGAACTTTAAATCCAAATATCCGCCGCTTTAAGGTGCCTGATGCGGCAGCTTTTCAGGTTGTTGACAGTATCGATGGCAATTTATCACGTGGGGATTATTATGGCGGGAATGTCGGAGGAGTCATAAGGCCGCTACTGAAGTGGAAGACACAATATCATTCAGAGAGCGCTAAGTCTGTTTTAGCAACCTTGTCTAAATAACCGAATAGGTAAAGCATGTCTTTATTAGTTAATTACCATTGATTCGATAGTATTTTTTAGCAAGAAAATCTCCAATTGTTAAGTGAAACCAAATTATGTTACGTAAATACCAGTATATAAAATTCATGGAACATGGTCGTTATTTTTGTTTGCAACAGAGTCCATTTATGTTGTTCTGTGTGCTATTTTTTAAAAAAAATAGCATACGTCCCAATAATGGAATTGGATTAAAAAAATGTTCGATACGATGGATTAAGCGCAAGATTCGCGAATATATTTCTTATTTTCACGGAAATATTTTTACGTTTATCAGTTTTGTAAAATACAAATTTGGTATTCAAAAAATTGGTTCGTTAGTAGAGTTGCCTTTTTACGGGCAAACATGTGTACTCGTCAATAAAGGGTACAAAATTTTTAATATTCGTAGCGGAGTAGCAATAAAGGTGTACCGAAATAATGTCGATATTCCAACTATTACAAAAGAAGTGGAATGTCTGAAAAATGGAGCTCTATTTGATTTTGCTCCCTCTATAAGTAGAATAAATATCAAAGAACGATGGTGTGAAGAAGAGTATATTAGTGGCGCTAAAGACCATTCAAATAATCCGCGAGATTCTAAGATATTGCTAAAAAAGTTTTATAAAGATATTGTGCCATGTCTTGAGAGTTTGATACTACGTCAGTTTCCAATAAAGAAACACACAATAAATTATATTTATGAGATTAAAAATACTTTAGTGTCTGGCAATTTACTGAGGAAAGAATTAGGTGTAAAGAATATTGATAAAATATTAAGTTTTTTTCACTTGATGGGTGAGCGTGTGCATTCCGAAGATAGTTCACTCATTTTTCTTGTGCTTACCCATGGAGATTTCTGCCCAGCTAATATGCTGAATACAAGACATGGATTAAAAGTCATCGATTGGGAAAGTGCAACTTTCCGGTCTGCCTTATTTGATTTTTACAGTTACTTTTTTTTCCGTACCCTTCATCAGAAACTTCCACTTGACAAATTAAGCGCAGAGATAGAAACAGCACTTCCATATCTTATTACCAAATTAGATGCTATAACTCCCGCCGTTTCCGGGAGCCTGAAATCTTTTGAGAGGATTTATCGCTGGTTTTTTTATATTGAGCGGATCTTTATGCTTGTAGTACGTGAGAGATATGACACAAAGCTTGATATCATGGATACTATTCTAAGCTATATTGAAGTATTTAATTCTTACGAAGAGATATATGCAGAGAACGCTGAGAAAATGCAGAAATGAACAGGTTTTTTAATAAACTTAATACTCCGGTTCCGGAATAGAGGGAAATTGAACACTAAAACATTAGTCAGTATTTGCAGTCCTGTGTATAACGGAGAGGATCACATCGAAGATTGCATTAAAGGCGTACTTACTCAGACCTATGAGAATTTTGAATATATCATCGTAGATAATGCTTCTACTGATAACACCCCATCCATTATAGAAAAATACAGAAAGAAAGACTCCCGCATCAGGGTTTACCGGAATGAAAAGACAGTATGTATGGATGATAACTTTAATATATGCGCCGGTTACTGTTCGGACAATTCCAAATGGATAAAGTATGCATTGGCTGATGATTATTTATTTCCGGATTGTGTTGAAAAAATGGTCAAAGTCGGTGAGATGGATGAGCAGATTGGTATTGTATCCGCATATCGTATAGCTGGCCGTTATGTAACAAGCATGGGCTTACCGATTGAACAGAATGTTTTTAACGGCGCTGAGATACTGAAACAGCAAATCCTGTTGAAATTGCATGTTGCCGACGGCTCCCCAAATACTGTCATGTATAAAAAAAGTGTGTTTTTTGAGTTCAATGGATTTAACAGCAAATATAACCAGAGTGATGTGGAATTAGTATTTAAACTACTGGATAAATACAAGTTTGGTTTTGTTCATTATGTTCTGACAAAATCGGGGAGAGATAAAAAAGGCGGATTTTATTATTTGGTTAAGCATGGATTTCATATATTGGAGTATTTAGATTTTGGATATAAAAATCTAAGTAATTATAAAAGTATCAGTTTTGACAAGGACGAGATGGATTATCTAAAAATGTATTATGCTCGTGCAATCGTGAGTTTTTTGATAACTAAGTGTGCTTATTTTGAATGGGAAGACATAAAACGAATGTTGGGAAATATCCCGGAGGATATTAAGAAAGAGGTAAAGAAAACCTTCGTCAGAGATTTTCCAAAACATATCATAAAATATTTTGTGTCACTGTTAAGGCGTATTAAGAGCTATTTAAGAGATAAAAAAAGATTTGAGCAATTTACATAATCATTCTATTTCCAGGAGAATGTCTATCTTTCTTTGTGCAAGAGGAAAATCATGAATTTATTTGTTATTGGCTGGAATTTACCGGAAGGGCGTGATCATGAAGTATTGGCGGAATTAAAAAAGATGAATGAAATCTATCCGCGATTGGATTCCACTACACTATGGCATCGTAGAAGCATTTCAGGCTCTATGCTCACTGCTTCAATGCATACGGCAGACCTTACTGCCGCTCCCAGGCGTTATGTCGCACAAAGTGACTCTGACGTCGTTTTCTACAGCGGTTTGCCTGTTAATGCAAGCGGCACTTATTCCGCGCACCATGCCGAAGCCTTATCTTCACACTGGGACAGCCTCACTGAAAACCTCGAAGGAATGTATTGCATTATACGCGCTGCAGATACACCGGCGCGACTCGAATTAATGACCGACATTGCCGGTATGGAACAGGTCTATTATTTTCATCAGGGTGATTTATGGATAATCAGCAACAGTGTGCGTCTTATCGGACGTATCTGTAAGCTCCGCGCACTAGACCCGCTTGGAGTAAGTTTGTTCCTCAGTACGGGCTGGGTTTGGGACGACCGTACATTATTGTCAGATATCAGAGTAGTATCAGCAGGACAACTTTGGACATGGAAAGAGGGCCGCGATGAGCCTGACCGGACATGTTATTTTAAACCTTCGGATTTGGCTTGCCTCCGCCATAAAAAATTTACAGATGCACATTATAAACTCCTGGCCGATAACCTGACCCAAATCCTGAGCGTCCTGAATCAGAGTTTTGATAACGTGAAATGTGCCCTGACTGGCGGGCTTGATACTCGCTTTGTGACAGCTTTACTTATCCATGCGGGACTGCCGGTACAATATTACACCTTCGGTGAAAAATCCGGTGCCGACGCGAAAATCGCAAAACAGATTGCGGATACTTTTAACCTTAATTACAAATTGATAGACATACCGTTGTCTGACATTCTAAACAACTGGGATCAAGGATGCCGGCAGATTGTATTGCAGTCAGACGGCATGGTCATCATCGATTACGTCTCAGCGCTGCTGGCATGTCAGGTCTTGTCCAATGAGCAACAGATTATAGATCTGGGAGGCAGCGGCGGCGAATTGGCAAGGGGTTTTTACAGCACACCTGACCTGGATTTATTTTTGAACAGGTATGATATTGCACAGATGCAGCATTCCCTTACCAGGAAGATTGTTAACGACAGCGGTGGAATAATCCGTCGTGAGGCAATAGAACAGTCGCGAAATTGTATGAACAACTTTGTAAAACTGTATTCTGACTACGGATTTGCACTGAACGACATCCCCGATGTTTTTTTCCTTTACTCAGCGATTCACAGAAAACGTGGTAGTAATAAACGTATGTGTATGCAATTGCAGGATTTCTTTTCGCCTTTTATTACCCGCGCCTTTATTGAGGCCGCATTTTCCATGTCGGCAGCACAACGCTATACAGAGCCATTTCACTATAATCTGATTCGGTTACTATCGCCGGATTTGCACAGAATGCCGAGGGATAAAGGACATTGGCGTTCTCAAAGCCCTGTAACGCACTTGATAAACTTTTATAGTTACAAGAAATTGAAAAGCGTCCGGCAACGAATTTTGAATATTCTCGGTTATTATTCCAAATCGGTAAAAACGTCCAAAAGATTACATCTCCAAACCGACATGTTTGACTTGACAAAATGGTTCGAGGCAAGGCGTGAACAAATGCGGGAGTTTTGTCTGGATAAAAAGGATTCATTTATTTGGAATTTTGCGGAACGCCGGTTGTTTGAGAAAATTACGTCGCCGGCCTCTGACCCGGCAGAACTTTCTCAATATGGGACATACATAAGCACCGTTTACAGAATTGCAACGCTGTTCTATTACGAAAGCAGCGTTAAAGAAACATATTCTAATCAATCAAATAGGTGGTAATATGCTTTTGAGCGACATAATCGTGCAGTCAGGCAGGGCCGCACTACAATTGCAGGCGAAAGACGGCTAGTCTCCCCAGGGATGCAATGGCCCGTATCATGATCCGGAAACACCTGCACATAATACCGCACCGTCGGGATGACTATACAAAGGCCATTGATTCACTCAAGCTCTATGAATATTTCGCCTGCGGGAAACCAGTTGTAGCCACTGATATTCCAGTCATACGTGAACACGGTCATGTAGTTTATATAGCTAAAGATGGAGATGACTTTGTTCAAAAATTGGAAGAAGCGCTGGTATCCTTTACTCCCGCAAGCGGTGCACTGCAACGATCCATAGCTATGCAAAATACCTGGGACAAAAGAGTTGAGCAATCGTTTTTCTTGATTCAGGCCGCATTGCACAAATTATGAGTGCAAATACTTAGGTATAGTAAATGAATAACTCATCGGTTTATACAGGTTTTTGGTTTTCATTTATATTATATTCCATTCCATGGATGATTTCTAAAGAGACAATAAATGTAATTCGAGTTAAATATGACACTCTGAAAGTCGAGCTTGGCGAGAGAGGGCGTCGAATGTGGGCAGCCGCCGAAGCGCAATCATTAGGATATGGAGGCGTGGCTGCCGTTTCAAAAGCAACCGTTATTGCAGAAAGCACGATAAGAATTGGCCGACGTGAAATGGCAACGAGTCCTGCCGGAGATATTTAAAGATATTTTCGTAGTAAGGCTTTTTTATTTGCAACGTGGCATGCACCTTTTCGGGTGTACTCCTGAGAGTATATCCGTT
Organism: Candidatus Kuenenia stuttgartiensis; assembly: GCF_900232105.1. Classification (NCBI taxonomy): domain Bacteria; kingdom Pseudomonadati; phylum Planctomycetota; class Candidatus Brocadiia; order Candidatus Brocadiales; family Candidatus Brocadiaceae; genus Candidatus Kuenenia; species Candidatus Kuenenia stuttgartensis. Next base: position 564,017 of record NZ_LT934425.1, on the reverse strand, counting down.
TTGGCGTATTTACAGCATTTGAACAAAGATGTATAATACTCCTTAAAGTGCCTGAAATACAGATAGCGCAGCAAAGTCACAACCAAAAAAGTTTAACCACGAAACACGAAAGGCCTAGCGCGGCCTTTGGCCGCAACCAAAAAGGTGATTTTTAGTTTATTATAAAGTATAGTAGTATCCTCGTAAATAGTAATCAGACAATTTGGAGGACACTACTTATGAATAAGTTGATGGAATTATATCGAGACAGGATCGTGGGTGCAATAAGCGGTCTGGACAGGATTCGTTTTCGCGGGACATTGCGGTGGTTGGCCAGTGAGCGTGGGATGGGAACATTCATGAACCAAGCGAGAATTCTGCTTAAGGATTTTTCCGGTTGGGTCAATGGGCTTACGGCACAGGTGCGAGACAGTTGTGAATCGCGGGCGAAAGATTTGGGTATCGAGGTGCGGTATTTGATGAGCAGCGGTGTTGATAAGGAGAAGTTGGCTCGCCAGATCGCGGCGGATAAGAGGATTACGGAAGGTTCCATCTGCCTGTTGAGTGTGGTAGAGCCTTGTATTGCGCCGATGGTCAAGGGCAACAAGGCCAGCAAGAAGCTCGAGTTGGTAATGGCGCCCCGCAAGTGTGTCTTTGTGTATCATTATTTTAACGATCCAGTGTTTGGTTTTGGTCATGTTCGTATCCAGAGTTGGGCGCCGTTTAATATTTTCATTTGTCTCAATGGTCGTCATTGGCTGGAGCGGCAACTTCAGAAGCAAGGTATTGATTATGTTAAGGACGGCAACTGTTTTGTGCGTATAGAGGATATTGCGGCTGCGCAGGTTCTGCTCCATGAGCAGCTTAAGACTGACTGGGCGAAGCTGCTGAACGGGCTTGCGTTGGGCAGTTGCCCGGCATTGTCGCAGATTCTTCGTCCGTTGGAACCGGAGTATTACTGGTCTGCGGATGAGACGGAGTGGGCGACGGACATCATGTTTAAATCGGTTGAGGCATTGGAGGAGTTGTTTCCATCGTTTGTTCATCATGCGATGCGGGTTTGCGACAGTTCTTCGGTGATGAAGTATTTGGGTAGGCGTAACCTTGCAGGCGCTGCCCCTGATGAGGTTATCAGCGACTATCGAAGACGCTATGAAGGTATACGGGTCAAGCACAGTGTGAATTATAATTCAGTGAAGATGTATAACAAGAGCGGTAGTCTCTTGCGTATTGAGACAACGATCAATAATACGCGGGACTTTAAGGTCTTTCGGAGTCCCAATGATGATGAAGGCAAACCGGCGTCATGGCAGAAGATGCGTAAGGGCGTAAGCGATCTTCATCGACGGTGTGAGGTGAGCCAACAATGCAATGATCGTTATGGGGATGCTTTGGCGGCGGCTCAGGTAGAGGAGAAACTGAAAGAAGTGGTGAGCAGCGCTTGTAACAAGGTTGTCAAAGAGGGCAAGAGGTATCGAGGTTTGAATCCCTGGCAGCAGGATGATTACCAGATGCTGATGTTCCTGTCCAAAGGCGAAAACGCGATAAATGGATTCCGCAACCATGATTTGCGTAAGTGGCTTTACCGGGAATCCGAACAATCCGGCAAGGATCAGCAAAAGAAATATTCCGGACGAACGACCCGGCGGATAAAGATGCTGCGGGCACACGGTCTAATCCGCAAAGTTCCGAGGGCCAACCGCTATGTTTTGACGGAGAAAGGCCAGAAGTTCTCTTGTTCACTGATGACCGCTTCAGCCCTTGATATTAAAGCACTTACGGAAATGGCGGCATGAAAAACACGCATAAAAAACAAGAAATTGATGGATAGTAGTACAGAGAGAAACTTACAAAAAAAAGAAGTTTTTACAGGGTAATACGATAGCGGCATATATCAGAAACATAAATGTCATTCCCATGAAACTTGTCATCGTGAAAACGGGGAACGGGAATCCATAAAAATAATGGATTCATGGTCTGGCCTGTAAATGACAGGCTGTTGAAAACTTGAAAACTTATGTCGCTATGTATGGTCGTTAAAGAATGTAAAATCGAAGGGCGGTACGATATGGAAAATAAGAATTTACCTGGATTCAAAACACCAAGGGTGAGCGCCTATACCGAATATGGCAGGGTTATGCATTTTAATACTTCTTGCTTTGATGAATAGAGACTGGGCGGACGGGCGGCACTGACAAACCTTGTTCCGGTATGCTTTGCACCGGGAATTTTGCCTGTTTATAATTTAAATGCTCAGGAATTTCAATCATGGTTTCCATTCTGGAAAGAGGGGATTAAGGGGAAGGACATGTGTAAAAATGCCTTTAATCCCCCATGCCTCTCTTTTTAGAGGGGGAGTTAAAAAAGTTGCTGCCAAAGACAGCCTAATTGAATAAAAAAACGGAGGAGGATAAAATGGAAAGGGAATCGAAATGTTACGTGCGAAAGAGCTGGTGGCTTTATTTGATTAACTGCATAATTTATACAACCATATCCTTTTGCTTCATATTAGGTATGAGCGGGATATTTGGGCAGAATGCATATGCTAAGGCTACCTCAGCATCTTCTTCAAAAAAAGTAAAGATCGATAAGGGGGATGAGTGGCGCTATTTTAAAGGGAAACAAGAACCTCCGGATGGATGGTACCACATCGGGTTTGATGATAGCGATTGGCAAAAGGGAAGGTCAGGTTTTGGATATGGTAAAGGAAATGGAAATGGAAAGGGAAGTGAAAGTGGTAGTAACATTACCAACCTTGAAGATATGAAGGGCAGTTATTCAAGTTTTTATGTACGCAGGGATTTCATTGTTGATGACGTACACGCAGTTACAAATATGACTATATCCATTGACTGTGACGGCCCATTCATTGTGTATCTTGACGGCATTGAAATTATCCGAAATGAGTCAGGTTTGAAGGACGAATTATTAGATGTAAGCGGATTTATACACGAACTGTTTTCCGGTGAAAATATATTGGCTATTGAATGTAGCAATGATGATATAAACAGTGATGAATTCTCTTTTACTCCCTATTTCGAATTAACTGAAAGGCAGGACAAATAAAATGAAGCATAACAACTATCGCAGAAAACATAGGGAGTCAAGACAATTCCTCAAAAAACCCTTAGATATTATTTTACTTGTCTTGGTTTTATTCATTCTAATTGGCAGTGGATTTGCGCCTGGTTTTACTAAAACAATGAATAATGTTTTTGCTGGCAACGTACCACCTATTGCTAATGATGGTGCGGCTGTAACGAATATGAATACCCCGGTTGAGATAGATGTTGTTGCCAATGATACTGATTCTGAAGGTGCTATTGATCCGCTCTTGGTGATAATCGCAAGTAATCCTGCCAATGGTGTAGCGGAATTAAATGATGATGGCACAGTGACCTATACGCCGGATGCAGGGTTTACGGGGACAGATAGTTTTACCTATACAGTGCTGGATAACGAGGGGGCCTCATCCAATGAGGCAATCGTGACGGTAGCGGTCGTTGAGGGGGTTCATGTATTTACTGCTTACAATGACCTTTCATGGTCTACAGGGCAGGCGAATACCAGGATCACGCTTTACACAACAGGGCAAAACGGGTTGCTGAAGGATTACTTTACCGGTACGAATACCCCGGCCACCCTAACTATTGCTGGAGGATACATAGATTACTGCAATATACTGGCTCAAGGCGGTAATGCAAACAGCGGAACCGATGCATATGCGATTTTCAACGGCCCTGTGGATAGTGCGGGGCTTATCAGTTACAGCGGAACAAATCTTACCTTTGCCTTTGCCGGTCTTGATCCGGATTTGAACTATGAATTTGTTCTTTTCGGTAACCGCAATAATACCTCCTATACCGACCGGATGACGACAACCACCATCTCGGATGTTGTGTCCTTTACAAACGCAAGCACACCAGGCGCTGATTTTTCAGGAGAAACAGATCCAGCGGTAACAATAGTAAATGGCGATAATACCGTCAATGGGTACGTTGCACGTTTCACCAACATCAACCTTGGTGCTGACGGTGATATGCTGTTCACCGTTTCGTCTCCAAACGGCCAGTTTTATGCTAATGCGCTGATGCTGAGGGCCACTCAGCCATCCGACACGGCATACCCGAGGGTAAGCGCAACGAGTCCTGCCCTGAATGAGACCGGGGTATCAGTAAATATCGAAAAGATAACGGCTACATTTAGCGATGCAATGGACGCAGACGGCATAACAACATCTACCTTTATTGTAAGTGACGGGATTGGCAGTGCCATAGAGGGTCAAGTAGACTACAGCTCTGTCGATATGACGGCTATTTTTAAACCGGCAATTCCTCTGTCATATGCCACGACATACACGGCAACGATAACTACGGATGTAAGAGACATTGCGGGCAATGCGATGCTTGCTGATTACACATGGTACTTTACGACAGAAGATATGTTTGATGAGACGTCACCGGAGGTAAGCGGTACGAATCCGGTTAATGGTGCGACCAGGGTGTCTGTAAATATTGAGGAGATAACGGCTACATTTAACGAGGCAATGGACGCAGACACCATAACAACATCTACCTTTCTTGTAAGTGACGGGATTGGCAGTCCCATAGAGGGCCAAGTAGACTACAACCCTGTCGATATGACGGCTATTTTTAAACCGGCAAATCCTATGTCATATGCTACGAAGTACACGGCAACGATAACCACAGATGTAAGGGATATTGCAGGTAATGCGATGCTTACTGATTACACCTGTAGTTTTACTACTGGTATCGACGAATATCCGTGGGGTTTTGACGCTTGCTATGCATTTGATGAAGGGATGGGAGAGATTGCAACTGATTCTTCCGGGAATGACATGAAAGGCACAGTTCATGGCGCTATATGGACAACCGGGAAAATCGGTGGTGCATTGGATTTTGACGGGGATGATTATGTAACAATTCCTTGCATGAATTATGACGAGATTTCAGTATCTGCATGGTTCAATAAAAACGCATCTGGCACCAACGTTATATTTGGTGGTTTTCGATATTATGACGATGTTCAATGTCAGGAAGGATTTGACTTGTATTTTAATTCGGGTACGCCCAATAGACTCAGGTTTGTTGTGGTCACAAGGAATACAAGCGGGACAAGGACCGTAAAAGATGCAACAAAGGATTTTACCGATTCGAATGGGAGTTGGTATCATGTTGTTGGTACATACAACAAGACTACGGGAAAACAGAAGTTATATGTGGATGGGCAGTTGGTGAATACACAAACGCATCCATCGGGGAATGTGATAGTACCATTAACGGAACGGAATTATATGGCCATAGGAGCAAGATATAACGATTGGGGTTTTTTCAGTGGAAGTATAGACGACGTTCGTATCTACAATTATGCATTAGATGAAGGGGAGGTGCTGGCCTTGTTGTCCGAAAAAGTATGTATCAAGGAAGGTGATGAATGGCACTATTTTAAAGGAGTACAAGAACCTCCGGATGAATGGAAACACAGTGTATTTGATGATAGCGGATGGCAGAGTGGACCTTCATATTTTGGATATGGACGGGAGGGGATTACGACCAATCTGGAAGATATGCAGGGCAATTATTTAACTGTTTATGTACGCAAGGATTTTACAGTCAATGACCCAGATGCAGTTACAAAAATGACACTATTCATTGAGTGTGATGGTCCGTTCATTGCGTATCTTAATGGCATACCAATTATCTCAAACCCGTTTGGTTTACCCGGTGAACTGTTAGATGTAAGCGGATTTATAGAAGAACTGTTTCCCGGTGAAAATATATTGGCTGTTGAAGGTAGCAATGATGATATAAACAGTGATAGTTTTTCTTTTACGCCGTATTTCGAATTAACGGAAAGGTTGGACAAATAAAATGACGCATAACAGCCGTTACAGAAAACAAAAGTGGGTAAGACAATTCTCCCAAAAAGCCCTAGGTATTATTTTATTTGCCTTGGTTTTACTCATTCTGGCCGGCGGTGGATTTGCGCACGGTGGAAATGCAAAATATATTATTTTATTTATAGGGGACGGATTTGGCTCTAAACATATTGAGGCAGTAAATAAATACAACGGCGACACCGCGCCTTTATATCAATCAGGGCCCCCATGGGTTAAATATATGGTATCCACCTTCCCTGAAGGGGGCAGCTATAATACGACGGAGGCGTGGTCCGATTTTGATTATGTAAATACTACTCCTGATACTCAGGATAGCGCTTGCACTGCTTCAGCTATTTATAGTGGTTCTAAAACTTCTCTCGGACGGATGTCTGTCTCTTCAGATGGTTCAACAAGATTGTTTACCATTGGGGAGAGAGCGAAAGAATTAGGAAAAGCAGTTGGTGCAATTAGCACGGTTCCTGCATCACATGCCACACCAGGGGCGTGGGTAGCTCATAATGACTCTCGCATAAATACTTTTGCCATAGCAGACGAGGGGTTTTTTGGAAATCCTAATACCACCGGTTCAGTTACTACTAATACAAAATACGGAGGAGGCCATGGTTCAACTATGCCTCCTGCGGATGTTATGATTGGCGGTAACGTCACAAATTACATAAGCGACCAGATATTGAACAAGTTAAGAACCGAAAGCGGCCAGGCGGGAAAGCATGTTTTGGTTGAGCGGAAGACAGGTGTTAACGGCGGTAATGCCTTGATGTCTGCCGCGAATACATCTTCCACTTTGAAATTAGCCGGTTTATTTAATCAAGTATATCACAATGCAAATGGCGGGGGGTATAATTCAGATAATCCCACCCTTTCCGAGAGTGTATTGGCGACAGTTAAGGTGCTGAGCAGAAACCCGAACGGTTTTGTGCTAATGGTAGAAGGAGGTGCTATTGACTGGGCATCTCATGCAAATAACATGAATCAGATGATCGGTGAAGCGAAAGACTTTTATAATGCTATTCAGACTGTAACTGATTGGGTAAATGATACTGGCAATGACGCCACATGGAACAATACTCTGGTTATTGTAACTGCTGATCATGAAACTGGGTATCTGACTGCAGGGCCAGGGATATTGGCTGATCAGCCTCTTGGCAATGTGGATTCTACAACTCTTTCCAAAGAGAAAATAGTCTATAATACCGGCGGGCGGAAGGCGAGTTGGGAGGACGCAAATAGTAACTACCTAATTGATACCGGTGAGACAGTATACTGGTACTGGAATTCTGGAAATCACACAAACTCACTGGTTCCATTATATGCAAGAGGTACAGGCTCGGAGCTTTTTGTACATTACGCAATTAATATCGATTCTGTTCGCGGTCCTTACCTTGATAATACAGATGTGTTTTCCGTAATGAATAGTGCCATCGCCATTGCAGGAACGGCAACGAAGGTGGCATTTGTCCAACAGCCTACGAACACAACGGCAGGAGCCGCAATTAGTCCTGCGGTGACGGTACAGTTACAGGATGATAGCGGTAACAATGTATACACTTCCGACGTTTCGGTTACGATATCATTGTCTTCAGGGACAGGAGTGCTCAGCGGTACGGCAGTGCAGAAAACGAATGCAAGCGGCCTTGCAACGTTTAGTGGTTTGAGCATCGATCTTGCGGGTTCAAAGAACCTGACGGCAACGAGTGCCGGATTGATGTCAGCCGTGAGCAACGCATTTACTATATCCGATACGACTCCGCAGGTCGCCTACTATCGTTTTGACGAGAGCTCTGGAACAAACGCCGCAGATTCTTCAGGCAATGGCAACAACGGCGTTCTAATCAATGGTCCTGTCTGGACAACTGGTAAAATCAGCAACGCCCTCTCCTTTGACGGGGTGAATGATTATGTGAGTACAGCAGATACCCCATTTGACTTTGAACGCACAAACAGTTTCTCCGTTTCGGCGTGGATTAAGCTGGCTCCTACTACGCTTGAAAACCCAATAGTTAGTAAAGATGGAGCTGCGCCTTCTTATACTGGTTGGTCTTTTTATGTTGAACCCGGCTCGTTGCGTGTATTCCTTACTAATAAATGGAATTCTCCCTCTAATGGAATCGTAAAAGATAGCGCCATCCAGGTTGACGACAATGTATGGCACCACGTTGCTTTTACCTACGATGGAACATCACTCGCTAGTGGTGTTAACATCTATATTGACGGCAATCTGTCCAACGGAACAGTAACTAGAAACAATCTTTCCGCCTCTATACTTAATGATGTGCCATTAAGCATAGGTGCGCTAGCCGGTACCTCTATAGCGTTCAACGGACTCATCGACGACGTCCAGATATACAACCGGGCGTTGAGTGGCCAGGAGGTTTTGTCCTTATTTAACAACGCTACAACGCCCGACACAACACCGCCGGAGGTGAGTGCAACGAGTCCGGTAAGTGATGCTACGGAGGTGGAGATAAACAGTGCCATCACCTGTACGTTCAGCGAGGAGATGGACGCAAGCAGCATAACATCGTCCACCTTTGTGGTGAGTGATGGAAGCGGTAATATAGGTGGGGCGATATTATACAGCGGTACGACTGCCACGTTTGCCCCGACTGGCAACCTGTCTTCATCCACCACCTACACGGCTACGATTACCACAGGGGTAAAGGATGTGGTGGGCAATGGGATGACAGGCGATTACGTCTGGAGTTTTACCACGGGAGTGCCCGACACGACACCGCCGACGGTGATTGCAACGAGTCCGGTAAGTGATGCTGCGGAGGTGGAGGTAAACAGTGCCATCACCTGTACATTCAGCGAGGAGATGTACGCAAACAGCATAACACCGTCCACATTTCTGGTGAGTGACAGGATCGCTACTGTAAGTGGAATTGTGTATTATGTCAATCAAACGGCCATGTTTATGCCATTTGGTTCTCTGTCATATTCCACCACCTATACGGCGACGATTACCACCGGGGTAAAGGATGTGGCGGGCAATGGTATGACCGCCAATTACGTCTGGCGTTTTACCACGGGAGCGCCCGACACGACACCGCCGACGGTGAGTGCAACGAGTCCGATAAGTAATGCTACGGAGGTGGAGGTAAACAGTGCCATCACCTGTACGTTCAGCGAGGCGATGGACGCAAACAGCATAACAACGGCCACCATTCTGGTGAGTGATGGGAGCAGTAATATCGGTGGGACGGTATCATACAGCGGTACGACTGCTACGTTTGCCCCGACTGGCAACCTGTCATCATCCACCACCTATACGACGACGATTACCACCGGGGTAAAGGATGTGGCGGGCAATGGTATGGCCGCTAATTACGTCTGGAGCTTTACCACGGGAGCAGTGCTTGACGCAACTCTTCAGGCATACTATGCATTTGATGAAGGTACTGGAGTGACTGTAACGGATTCGTCAGGTAATAACAGAAATGGCACAATTACCGGTACAGGAGCCACATGGACAACAGGAAAAATCGGTGGCGCATTGAATTTTGACGGGAATGATTATGTAACAATTCCTAGTATGAATTATGATGAGATTTCAGTATCTGCATGGTTCAATAAAAATGCATCCGGCACTAGCGTTATATTTGGTGGTTTTATATATAATGCTGATGTGCAATTGCAGGAAGGATTTGACTTGTATTTTAATTCGGGTACGCCCAACAGACTTCGGTTTGTCGTGGTCACAAGGAATACAAGCGGGACAAGGACAGTAAAAGATGCAACAAAGGATTTTACCGATTCGAATGGGAGTTGGTATCATGTTGTTGGTACATACAACAAGACTACGGGAGAACAGAAGTTATATGTGGACGGGCAGTTGGCGGATACACAAACACATCCATCGGGGAATGTTATAGTGCCATTAACGGGGCGGAATTACATGGCCATAGGAAGCAGGTATACCAATTTTGGTTTTTTCCGTGGAAGTATAGACGACGTCCGTATCTACAACCGGGCGTTGAGTGGCCAGGAGGTTTTGTCCTTATTTAACAACGCTACAACGCCCGACACGACACCGCCGGAGGTGATTGCAACGAGTCCGGTAAGTAATGCTACGGAGGTGGCGGTAAACAGTGACATCACCTGCACGTTCAGCGAGGCTATGGACGCGAGCAGCATAACACCGTCCACCTTTCTGGTGAGTGATGGGAGCAGTAATATAGATGGGGGGGTATCGTACAGCGGTACGACTGCCATGTTTACCCCGTCTGGCAACCTGTCATCTTCCACCACCTACACGGCTACGATTACCACCGGGGTAAAGGATGTGGCGGGCAATGCGGTGGCGGCCAATTACACATGGAGCTTTACCACGGGAGCGCCCGACACGACACCGCCGGAGGTGATTGCAACGAGTCCGGTAAGTGATGCTACGGAGGTGGCGGTAAACAGTGCCATCACCTGTACGTTCAGCGAGGCGATGGACGCAAACAGCATAACGACGGCCACCATTCTGGTGAGTGATGGGAGCAGTAATATAGGTGGGACGGTATCATACAGCGGTACGACTGCTACGTTTGCCCCGACTGGCAACCTGTCATCATCCACCACCTACACGGCGACGATTACCACCGGGGTAAAGGATGTGGCGGGCAATGGTATGACCGCTAATTACGTCTGGAGCTTTACCACGGGAGCAGCGCCTGACTCAACTCTGCAGGCACACTATGCATTTGATGAAGGGACGGGAGCGACTGCAACGGATTCGTCAGGTAATAACAGAAATGGCACAATTACCGGAGCTACATGGAAAACAGGGAAAATCGGCGGTGCTTTGGGTTTTAACGGTACAAGCAATTATGTATCGATTCCCCGTTTAAACTATGACGAGATTTCGGTTTCTGCGTGGTTTTATAAAAATGCAAATGACACGGCGAACGCTGATGCCATATTCGGTGGATGGAGATGGAGTTCAAACTTACAACAGCAGGAGGGTTTTGATTTACGATTTCATCAGAGTTCCCCGAACACACTTAATTTTATATTAACGTCAAAAAATGTGAGTGGAACCAGGATAACTAAGACAGGAACGTATAGTTTTAGCAATTCAGTTGGTAATTGGCATTACGCTGCAGGTACGTATAATAAAACTACAGGAGAACAGAAGCTATATGTAGATGGACAGCTAGTTAATACCCAACTCCATCCTGCGGGGAACACAATAGTGCCACTGACGTCCTATTCAGATATGAGGATAGGGTATTCAAGGGTTAATAATGGTTATATGGACGGTAAGGTCGACGAGGTTCGGGTTTACAATCGGGCTCTGAGCGACCAGGAGGTGTTGTCTTTGTTTAATGACACTGTAAGTCCAGACACGACACCGCCGACGGTGATTGCAACGAGTCCGGTAAGTAATGCTACGGAGGTGGCGGTAAACAGTTACATCACCTGTACGTTCAGCGAGGCGATGGACGCAAACAGCATAACGACGGCCACCATTCTGGTGAGTGATGGGAGCAGTAATATAGGTGGGACGGTATCATACAGCGGTACGACTGCTACGTTTGCCCCGACTGGCAACCTGTCATCTTCCACCACCTACACGGCTACGATTACCACCGGGGTAAAGGATGTGGCGGGCAATGCGGTGGCGGCCAATTACACATGGAGCTTTACCACGGGAGCGCCCGACACGACACCGCCGGAGGTGATTGCAACGAGTCCGGTAAGTGATGCTACGGAGGTGGCGGTAAACAGTGACATCACCTGCACGTTCAGCGAGGCTATGGACGCGAGCAGCATAACACCGTCCACCTTTCTGGTGAGTGATGGGAGCAGTAATATAGATGGGGGGGTATCGTACAGCGGTACGACTGCCATGTTTACCCCGTCTGGCAACCTGTCATCTTCCACCACCTACACGGCTACGATTACCACCGGGGTAAAGGATGTGGCGGGCAATGCGGTGGCGGCCAATTACACATGGAGCTTTACCACGGGAGCGCCCGACACGACACCGCCGGAGGTGATTGCAACGAGTCCGGTAAGTGATGCTACGGAGGTGGCGGTAAACAGTGCCATCACCTGTACGTTCAGCGAGGCGATGGACGCAAACAGCATAACGACGGCCACCATTCTGGTGAGTGATGGGAGCAGTAATATAGGTGGGACGGTATCATACAGCGGTACGACTGCTACGTTTGCCCCGACTGGCAACCTGTCATCATCCACCACCTACACGGCGACGATTACCACCGGGGTAAAGGATGTGGCGGGCAATGGTATGACCGCTAATTACGTCTGGAGCTTTACCACGGGAGCAGCGCCTGACTCAACTCTGCAGGCACACTATGCATTTGATGAAGGGACGGGAGCGACTGCAACGGATTCGTCAGGTAATAACAGAAATGGCACAATTACCGGAGCTACATGGAAAACAGGGAAAATCGGCGGTGCTTTGGGTTTTAACGGTACAAGCAATTATGTATCGATTCCCCGTTTAAACTATGACGAGATTTCGGTTTCTGCGTGGTTTTATAAAAATGCAAATGACACGACGAACGCTGATGCCATATTCGGTGGATGGAGATGGAGTTCAAACTTACAACAGCAGGAGGGTTTTGATTTACGATTTCATCAGAGTTCCCCGAACACACTTAATTTTATATTAACGTCAAAAAATGTGAGTGGAACCAGGATAACTAAGACAGGAACGTATAGTTTTAGCAATTCAGTTGGTAATTGGCATTACGCTGCAGGTACGTATAATAAAACTACAGGAGAACAGAAGCTATATGTAGATGGACAGCTAGTTAATACCCAACTCCATCCTGCGGGGAACACAATAGTGCCACTGACGTCCTATTCAGATATGAGGATAGGGTATTCAAGGGTTAATAATGGTTATATGGACGGTAAGGTCGACGAGGTTCGGGTTTACAATCGGGCTCTGAGCGACCAGGAGGTGTTGTCTTTGTTTAACAAGAGTGACCAGGCGGTGTTGTCCTTATTTAGCAACACTGTAATTCCCGACAAAACACCACCGGAGGTGAGTGCATGGAGTCCTGCAAGTGGTGCGACAGGTGTAGCGGTAGATAGTGTGATAACGGCGACATTTAATGAGGAGATGGATGCCGGCAGCATAACACTGTCCACATTTCTGGTGAGTGACGGGATCGATACTATAGATGGAACGGTATCGTACAGCGGGACGACTGCCACTTTTATCCCGTCGGGCAACCTGTCCTCTTCCACCACCTACACGGCTATGATTATCACTGGGGTAAAGGATCTGACAGGCAATGCGATGGCATCTGACTATATATGGCGTTTTACTACGGACTATATGTACGGCACAGCGACGATTACCATGAGCTTGAGTGAAGAGACAGGTGGTCAGCAGGCCCACTATGCATTTGATGAAGGTACTGGAGCGATTGCAACGGATTTTTCGGATAATAATAAAAACGGCACAATTACAGGTTTTACCGGATCCACATGGACTACAGGGAAATTCGGAAGGGCACTGAGTTTTAACGGCGAAAGTACTTATGTATCGATTCCGCCTTTAAATTATGACGAAATTTCGGTTTCTGCGTGGTTTTACAGATATTCAGTAGATACGGTAGCGCCAGATACTATTTTTGGAGGTTGGTCCTGGAATTCGGGAGGGCAAGGATATGGATTATATTTTGATCAGTATAGCGCTTCGGGAAACACCATAAGATTTATTTTAACCACTAAAACATCCGAAGGTACGAAAACGCAAAAGCACGCAACCAATGACTTGGTCACCTCGACTGGCAAGTGGTATCACGTTGCCGGCACTTACAACAAAACTACAGGTGAACAGAAATTATATGTAGATGGGCAACTCGTTGATACACAAACACACCCGGCGGGAAATACCATAGTGCCATATACAGCAGCATCATATATGGCTATAGGGGCATCAACTTCTAATTATGGCCATATGGACGGTAAGATAGACGAGGTTCTGGTTTACAACCGGGCGCTTAGCGCCGTGGAGGTATTGTCCTTAAGATTTTATAACACTACAACGCCTGACACAACGCCGCTTGTGAGGATTACTACACCCGATAATTATTATTTACAGGAAAATTCAGATCTCTCTGTTCAGGCGGAAACCAACAATTTACAGCAAAATCAGGGAATTCTCTTTGTGCTCGATAGCGGAACTGCTTATGCGCAAAGTATCCGCGATTACACAGCGCCTTATGAAGTTGTATTTACAAACCTTTCTCGGGGTGAATATGTAATGGATGCTTTTGTTGTGGATGCTGAGGGTAATAAAATTCCCGGAGAGTATGCACACGATAAAAGAGTGCAAATTGGCATTGGTGATTATTATTGGGGAATGGGAGATGGTATTACAATAGGAATTGGAGACGATGACGTTTCTGACGACACTTCACAAGATGGGCGAAATGCGGGAGGTGGTTACCCACCAATATTAAATAATTTACTTACAGCGGCGAGAGGGTATCCACACACTGTTTTTAATGAAGGAGTTGGGGGGTCTACCTCACCTGATGGAGCTTCTTCTATTAATAGAATGCTTCTAAGACATCCCAACGCTAGTGGATGTTTGGTTCAGTATGGAACAAATGATGCTAATCCGCTAGGGTTACCCATCCCAAGCGGGCTGGGTTTGAATCCTGGTGATCCCGGATATCCCGGGACTTTTAAAGATAATATGCAAAAAATTTCAGAGGCAATAAATGCTGCAGGTCAGAAAGTCTGTTTAGCAAAAGTGCCAATCGCTTTAGGAGACAGTTCCGGAACTTATCATGACCCTGACAAGGCGCCAAGAAATATATTGATTAAAGAGTATAATCAGGTCATCGATGAATTAAAAAGTAATTTCAGTAACAATATTCTCATAATTCCTCCTGATTTCTACAGTTATTTTAACTATTTAGATTTGCCAACAGAACGTCGTCGCTATGAAGACGAATATGCGGACACACTCCATCCAAATGGAATTGGGTACAGGTCTATGTCCAATCTGTGGTTCCAGACATTAACTCAATAAAGGAGGAAAATGATGAGAGTGGCTTTTTTTGTATGGTTTGTTTTTTTCGTTTGTGTTTCATTTAATATACTAAATGCCCAAGAGATTTCAAGGAGCGATTTGTTATATAAAAATGTTAAGAGTGATACATTTGTTCCTCTTTTTCGGGCTTTCAAAAATGGTGATGTTGATGCAATAAAAGAGTACATTTCTGACGATGTGTATGAAAAAAATAAAGTCTTATTAGAACAAAACAAGGAATATCCAAATTTTCTTAGAAATTTCTATCGTGATGCTATATTCCAGGTAAGAAAAATTGTGAAATCGGAGGAAATGGTATTCGTTGATACGAGAGTTCGCTTTCCTGACGGATATCAAGGTGTTACAAAAGTTCAACTCAAAGAAGGGAAAAGTAAAACAGGAGATACTATTTGGAAAGTTATAAACTTCGTGGACAATTCTCAATAATGTCTCGTCAACTCTCAAGTGCCTGATAGAGACAAGATAGTTTTATCCCGGCCTTTTCGGTGATGAATTGCCAATTAGCCTTCATGGCGGGTTCAAGTTTGCAACTTGAACTCCACGTTTTATATTGGTATCTGACACTGCTAGCAGGAAGGATTTCGCCATTAAATACATAGCGCAGCAAAACTGCAACCAAAAAATGTTTAACCACCATGAGAACACGTAGCACAAAGGGCACGAAGAAAAACTTACAAAAAAAGAAGTTTTTACAAGGTAATACTATAGAGCGCTATTTGCCAAATAAACTAAGGGTTCATCAGGTTACAAACCAATGTCATTAAGTTAAACAAACGGCCGCAAAAGTCCCCCTTAATAAAGCTAATCTTTACCCACAAATTTCAAGAGCACCGTAGTTGTACGGCCAATTGAGCTGAAGGCTAAGTGGTGTAAAGTTCGTAAGCAACTTCAATATCAGCCAAACGTGACATGCCTCGCCAAAGTACTTCACTTCCGGGATGGCCATCACCACGGCGACCCAGATGACCGCCAAGTTTACCTAAAAGCCGCACGGCATCATTGAGGCTTGGAGGTAAATCAGGAGGCTCCTTGACCTTGTTCGCAAAAGTTGTCAATGCTTTCCATTCAGAATCGCTGAAGTAGACAGTACAAGGGACATCAGGTGTTTCTTGTCCTAAAGTAGTCAGGTAATGGATACGCCAAGCTATAATCATATCAATGGCCAAAGCGTTGCACAGACGACGAGCACTCTCCAACTGCCGGGCCTCGACACGACAACCGCTCTTGATAATACGATGATAACACTCAATACCCCATCGGCGAGCATACCATTCCAAACGTTCGTAAGCATCTTTTTCTTGCTTAACCGCAACTGTGGTTAACAGCATCCATTCTAACCCATCAATTCCGATAGGCGGATTGACTTCCTGCGCCAGCACCGCCCACACCCTGACCGCAGGCATATTCTTTTTTAGCATAGGTGGGCACAGCGTAACAGGCATCGTTCGTACCATAAGTATTGCCTGACGTGCGGAGCGTTTCTCACTCGGAGGTATCAATATTTCGCGGGTACCTATAACCGGTTGCTGTTCCAGTTTAGTCCACAAAAACTCGCATGATTCTTTATCATCAACAACCTTTCTATTGCGCGAACGTTCTGCGCGGATCAGCAACTGAGCGCCATCAGGCGTATTATACTGCTCAGCGAATACCTCGTGAATATCGGCCTCACGATCTGCCACAACCACCAGTAAAGATTTGTTTCGACAGCGTTTCTGTACTTGCGATACTGCATGGTAACTCTCCACCCATTTCCAGCTTTCCTTCTCTTCGATAGGCTTCTTGTGTCGTTCATGTTTGCTGCCTATTCCGTCCCGCGCCCAGCATTGCACATTCAGAAGTCCCAAGGGTGTACCACTTTCAGTAAACGCCATCGTATCATGCACCATCAGTCCACGAACTTTTTCACTCTTAGTACCTATCGGTCCTAACCCCTGCGTATTCGGATGTGTGCTATAATTCAGAGTCGTAGTATCTTGCGCTACCAAAACCAAACTATTCTCCTTCACACGCTCTTCCGTGGCCTCATAATGAGCTTGCAATATCGCCTTCCAATCTACATTCTCATTGTCAAGGAATCGGTATGCAGCCTTAGTCGCACTGACTGAGCCGCACGCCTGCGGAATGTTTGCCAAAGGTTTGTCATAAAACATACCTGTCATTTCTAAAAGTCTTGATGTCAATCGTGCATCGCCCAATTTTGTTCCTCCAAGTTCCGCCTCTATCCAATCCCGAGGCTCTTTTTGTGCCACTCTTTGGCGAACATGTACTTTGCCATCGGCACAACAACACAACACCGCCTGCCATTTCTTTTGCAACGGCATAACATAAACGTCTTTGACCGTTGCACCTGTTCCTTTTCGCCCTCGACCTTCCGTGCCTCCTACATACTTCCAGTTAGCTGCCCGATAACAGCTTCCGGAAAACCGTCCTCGTTCCACATAGGTTTCTAAAAGTACAGGACGATATTTATACACTCTTTCCCAATCATCTACCAAACGTGTTTGGCATTTTGCCAATACATGCGATGCCAAACATTTTACTCTTACCGTAGGCGCTATTAAATACCTACTGTTATTGATAACAAACGTATGATTCCGCTTACGTGCTTCCTCAGTCCATCCTATCCACTCGTCGCGACTTTCCACCCGTCTGGCACAGGCACTATAACTTAGCCCTCCTATCCATCCGTAATGTTCACTGCGTACAAGATACCTAAGTTGCGCCCCGCATAGGGGCCCACTTCCAAGATAATGATGCGCTTCTAACATGCTACGCCAAAGTTTCGAATTGATTCTCGTTGTAACCCGTATAATCTCTACGTCCCCCAACTCCGCTAGCTCGCATGACACTTCCGCAATCGGAGGCGCCTCCGCAGGTTTATTGACTTTTTGAAATGCATAATGCCTGTTAACCTTTGGAAGATTGATCTCTTTACGACGATCCAATTCCAACAACGCCTTGCGACAACTCATCTCTTGCAAACGGCCCGCTTGATTCCTCCAGTCCATCCATTCACATACCAGACGCGACAGTTTACGACGCGATAGGCACGGTTCCTTTTGGATAGTTTCTGATAAACGCTTTATTACATCATCTGAAAATATTCGACCTCCTACTCTATGCATGTACACAGTGTAACATACGGTTAACACGGTGTCCAGCAAAAAATATGGGTCATCCCCAGTTTATTAAGGGAGGAAAAGGGGGGTTGTTTTTGATCAAATAATTCATAGCACCTTAGTTATTTGAAAAATCCAAGGGGACATAAAAAACAATGTAGCCCCTTTAGGGGCGGTCTGTTTGTAGCGCAATAAAATTCAACAGGTAAATAGCTCCGTAGGAGCGGCCTGTATATGATTGACAGGAAGACAGGCCGCTCCTGACGGAGTATGGTATCCTATCTACAAACAGGTTGCTCCTACGGAGCTTATCGGTAATACGTTTTTTTAAAAAACCAAAGTGTTACAATAATTCTTAACTTAATGACATTGGGTTACAAACCTGATAATCATATAGAAGGCACCTCCGAGCGCACTCTTCATGGTAAAATGGAGGATACCGTGAAAGGCGATTGTTAAATAATAACAAAGTAAGGAGGGAGCGAGCAATGGGATATTTCGTAGGAATAGATTTACATGGTGATAATAATTATATTGGAATACTCGATGAGGAGGATCGGAAGGTATTCAAGAGGAGAAACCGTAATGACATCAATGAAATAAAGCGCGTATTAGAGCCATACAAAAAAGAAATAAAGGGTATAGTAGTAGAATCGACCTTTAACTGGTACTGGATAGTGGATGGTCTGATGGAGGCAGGCTATCAGGTACACCTGGCAAATACATCGGCAATGCAGCAGTATGAGGGATTAAAGTACATTGACGACACGAGGGATTCGTTTTGGTTGGCAAAGATGTTACGGTTAAAGATATTACCAGAGGGATATATTTATCCCAAAGAGACGCGGTCAGTGAGGGATTTACTGAGGAAGCGGATGATGTTGGTACAACAAAGGACAGCGCATATATTGAGTATGCAAACGATGGTAAACCGTAACAAAGGAGTACCGATAAGCGGTGATACGATAAAGAAGCTGAGTAACGAAGAGGTAATGGGGATGTTCAGCGACGTGCATTTGACCATGTCAGCACAGTGCGATCACGAGGTAATAGAGGTATTAAATAAGCAGATATACAAGATAGAGAAAGCGGTATTAAAGGAGGTGAAGCTAAAGAAGCCGTATAAGAAATTGCTCAAGGTGCCAGGGATAGGCGAAATCCTGGCAATGACGATAATGCTGGAGACTGGGAACATAGAGCGATTTAGTGATGTGGGGATGTATTCATCTTATTGCAGATGCGTATCGGCAAAAAAATTATCGAATGGTAAGAGCAAAGGGAAAGGAAACCGTAAGAACGGGAATAAATACCTTGCGTGGGCGTATGTGGAGGCAGCGCATTTTCACGTAAGATTTTGCGAAAAGGGAAGGAAATGGCATCAGAGGAAGGCGTCAAAGAGCCATGTAGTTCTGGCAACGAAAGCCTTGAGCAATAAGCTGGCCAGGGCATGTTATTACATAATAAAGGAGCAAGTAAACTACGACGAGAAAAAAATGTTTGGGTAGCAAGCAGATTAGGTGGTGCAAGGAACCGGTTGCGGGTTAGGTAACCAATCCATGAAACCTGATTGGAAGTTGTTCCACCTTTTATTATGAGTTGTGCCGGTAAAGGAATCGGCGAAAAAGAATATTCCATTCTGATCTGCCCATACCATGAGCCGTGAGGTTTTGGCCGTAGAGCCGAATATTCTGTGAATAACGATTGGACACTGGTATGGAACCGATGGTTTTCTGGGACAGAAGATAAGTCAGGGGCGGTGAGAAAGTCTTTCACAAAGCCTTGATCCCGATGGGTGAATGGTGCGGATGAGAACGATACCAAAACAATTGCGAAATACCACGGGCGTAGATAAACGTGAACGGTATAGTCATTTTCGTAAACAGCAGTAAGAGCGATTCCGTACTTGGAGGGGTATTCAAAACGTGAAAATGTAGATATTTTTGCGACCGGAGATATTTTGTCCTTGACAAAAGCCTTCTAATGAGTGAACCTGTCTGGGTTAATATTGTAGCTACTATATTTATTCGGGAAAGACTTTAATATAAAATTGGAATTATTTCGCACCTATTCCAAAAAATACAACCAGTGTAGCTTTTAAAAGAATTTCATAATCGGGCAAAAATAACCACTAATTGTAAATATACTATAAATCAAGCCTCATCCATTCGTTGAAATCTTTTATATTGCCTCTTCCATATGCCTACCAGGATAGGCGCCAGTTTATCATCTCAAAACCCCGCGGTTAATCCCAGGAATATGGTATTTTTTGAATATTCGGCAGTTTCAGAATTAGAACCTAATTGTGAATAAGTGTATGCCAAACTTCCCTTTAAGTTTCTGCTAATATCGTAGTTTAGTGAGGAATTTACCCCCAACAGTCTTTGTTCAAAGGACGAGGAAACATATTCACCCTCACCATAAAAAATTGATAAGGAACAAACAAGTCTTTCTAACATTTGTCTTGTTAAAGAAGCGGAAGTACGCCAGTTATTAAAGATGTCCGCAAAGTAAGGGCTTGTTGTATATTTTTTGTCAAACGAAAGTCTTGCACGAGTCCTTTCGTCTACGATATATGTCAGCGATGTCTTAACAAAGGGTTTGGTGAGGTTTTCGTCGTCAAAAGAATCGATAAAATCTACCCCCGTTCCCCCATCAAAAAAAAGTTTTTTTGTTATATATTGTCTTATGCCAGGTCCGATGGTGTGTATTGTGGCATCCTGGTCATTTTCAAATTGTACACTGGTGAAGTCGTATGAAAACAAAAAAATAGTTTTGGTGGGACGAAACAAATAACTTAGACCCATGCCTGGTTTATTTAGAAAAGAATTTGACCTGTTTGATCCCGGAAATATGTTTATCTCGTTGGCGTATTTTACAAAGAGAGAAATCTGTTTGGCAATATCGTTTGAGTAATTTATGTCAAACTTGTTCTGAAAAAATTCAAATCGTCCCCTTGACCTCCCAAATTGCTGCGAGGTAAAACCTTCTTCATCCGAGGAGGGCGCTTCGATGTGTGTAAGGACATTTTTCAGGTTTATGCGGTCACGTTTTGAAAACTCATTTTTGAAATTTAAATTTATGTGTTGGGTGATATTATTGAAATTAGAATTTTTTGTAAAGGCCTGATAGCCAATGTCACCGGTTAGTTCAAATGTCCTGGTTTTCCCTTCGTAATTTACCCCTAGCCCGAGTCGGGCATTTGTGATGAAGTCTTCCTTTTCATTCTTGTTGGCATATGTAATGTTGTCATCAAATGTTTCTTTAACTGAAACCTCTGTAATCTTTATATCGAATCCTTTGTATTTATAGGAAAGAGCATCAAGGAACCGGGTGATAGTGAGATCTAATCTATCATTATCGAAGGCGTAAATGCTTGAAAGGGAAGCGGGAAAAATAACTGCCCAAAGGCATACGATTAATATAGTTTTTAAATGTCTTGTCAGGTTATTCACTGTAATCCCGTATAGGTGCGTAATTTTTGTCATATCCAAAACATTTATTTAGTATCATTAAACCGCAATTGCTTTGTTACAGTTGTTAGTTGTTCTCTTAGAGAGCAAAACGGTGACATCACTCAGGGAAGTACAATATATATGAAAAGTATGATAGATTATCTTGCTAATCTTATGGAATTTGAATCGTAAGGCTCTGTAATTCCACCTGCAACAGGATGAGATAGTGGATGTTGCGCAAAGTTATAGTAGAAGTCGATATATAGTAAGTATCTTAACAAAATGGATTGCCAAATTATACAAAATGTAATCAGATTTGCAATTTTAAAATTTAAAATTATCTAACGAATTGTGCATTTGCAATTACTTAGTAACGTCAGTAAATCGGTAAAATGGCTATCCATTCTTATTAGGCTATTACGTAATCCTGACAGAGTTCCAAACTCTGTCAGGGTTAAAATCAGCTACTCTCCGATAAAGAGAAATACTGCCAAAAGCATTATAGAAATATTGTAACACTTTAGTCTTTTGAAAAACGTATGCCCTATAAGCTCCGTCAGGAGCGGCCTGTCTTCCTGTCAATTCTATACAGGCCGCTCCTACGGAGCTATTTACCATGGTGGAATTTTATTGCGCTACAAACAGATCGCCCATAACGGGGCTACATGAGCTACATTGTTTTTGTGTCTCCCTAAATTTCTCAAAAAACAAAAGTGTTACGAAATGTTTAATTTTAAATTTTGAATTACCGGTAATTCAAAATTTAAAAATTTCTATTATCTAAGTCCACTAAATTCCTAGCGCGGCCTTTGGCCGCAACCAAAAAGGTGATTTTTAGTTTATTATAAAGTATAGTAGTATCCTCGTAAATAGTAATCAGACAATTTGGAGGACACTACTTATGAATAAGTTGATGGAATTATATCGAGACAGGATCGTGGGTGCAATAAGCGGTCTGGACAGGATTCGTTTTCGCGGGACATTGCGGTGGTTGGCCAGTGAGCGTGGGATGGGAACATTCATGAACCAAGCGAGAATTCTGCTTAAGGATTTTTCCGGTTGGGTCAATGGGCTTACGGCACAGGTGCGAGACAGTTGTGAATCGCGGGCGAAAGATTTGGGTATCGAGGTGCGGTATTTGATGAGCAGCGGTGTTGATAAGGAGAAGTTGGCTCGCCAGATCGCGGCGGATAAGAGGATTACGGAAGGTTCCATCTGCCTGTTGAGTGTGGTAGAGCCTTGTATTGCGCCGATGGTCAAGGGCAACAAGGCCAGCAAGAAGCTCGAGTTGGTAATGGCGCCCCGCAAGTGTGTCTTTGTGTATCATTATTTTAACGATCCAGTGTTTGGTTTTGGTCATGTTCGTATCCAGAGTTGGGCGCCGTTTAATATTTTCATTTGTCTCAATGGTCGTCATTGGCTGGAGCGGCAACTTCAGAAGCAAGGTATTGATTATGTTAAGGACGGCAACTGTTTTGTGCGTATAGAGGATATTGCGGCTGCGCAGGTTCTGCTCCATGAGCAGCTTAAGACTGACTGGGCGAAGCTGCTGAACGGGCTTGCGTTGGGCAGTTGCCCGGCATTGTCGCAGATTCTTCGTCCGTTGGAACCGGAGTATTACTGGTCTGCGGATGAGACGGAGTGGGCGACGGACATCATGTTTAAATCGGTTGAGGCATTGGAGGAGTTGTTTCCATCGTTTGTTCATCATGCGATGCGGGTTTGCGACAGTTCTTCGGTGATGAAGTATTTGGGTAGGCGTAACCTTGCAGGCGCTGCCCCTGATGAGGTTATCAGCGACTATCGAAGACGCTATGAAGGTATACGGGTCAAGCACAGTGTGAATTATAATTCAGTGAAGATGTATAACAAGAGCGGTAGTCTCTTGCGTATTGAGACAACGATCAATAATACGCGGGACTTTAAGGTCTTTCGGAGTCCCAATGATGATGAAGGCAAACCGGCGTCATGGCAGAAGATGCGTAAGGGCGTAAGCGATCTTCATCGACGGTGTGAGGTGAGCCAACAATGCAATGATCGTTATGGGGATGCTTTGGCGGCGGCTCAGGTAGAGGAGAAACTGAAAGAAGTGGTGAGCAGCGCTTGTAACAAGGTTGTCAAAGAGGGCAAGAGGTATCGAGGTTTGAATCCCTGGCAGCAGGATGATTACCAGATGCTGATGTTCCTGTCCAAAGGCGAAAACGCGATAAATGGATTCCGCAACCATGATTTGCGTAAGTGGCTTTACCGGGAATCCGAACAATCCGGCAAGGATCAGCAAAAGAAATATTCCGGACGAACGACCCGACGGATAAAGATGCTGCGGGCACACGGTCTAATCCGCAAAGTTCCGAGGGCCAACCGCTATGTTTTGACGGAGAAAGGCCAGAAGTTCTCTTGTTCACTGATGACCGCTTCAGCCCTTGATATTAAAGCACTTACGGAAATGGCGGCATGAAAAACACGCATAAAAAACAAGAAATTGATGGATAGTAGTACGGATAATTTTAAAATCCTCGGATATACAAAAAATTTATACCCAACAGACACGTCATACTCAAAGCCATCGTTCCAGTCATTATACCAGTACTGTTTCCCCTGCGCATATACGTCAACACGTTTATCAATATCCCACATAATCCGCCCGCCGGTATAGTAGCGTGCCCTGTGATTGCTTAATGTGATAAAATTCTCAAGGACATCCTCTCTCCCTGTAAACACGGTAGCATCAAACAATTCGGCTATTTGATAATGTATGCCTGTTTCAAATTGAACCGTTTCTTTATTGTTTTCCGTATAGGTGGACAATTCACCGTTTAAATATATCATAACGCCATTCCGGAAATCTTTGTTCCCCTTAAGCCAAAGATGATCTGCCGTAGATCCGGTATGGTCCAAAAAATTGAATGTGGTATGTCCAAGACCCAACGAAACGTCTGTTGCCTCCATTATCCGTGCCGGCTTGTAATTCGCATCTGTT
The DNA here is from genome assembly GCF_900232105.1 of Candidatus Kuenenia stuttgartiensis. NCBI lineage: Bacteria > Pseudomonadati > Planctomycetota > Candidatus Brocadiia > Candidatus Brocadiales > Candidatus Brocadiaceae > Candidatus Kuenenia > Candidatus Kuenenia stuttgartensis. The sequence goes on along the minus strand of NZ_LT934425.1, from coordinate 539,524 downwards.
CTGAACCGTGTTATTTCAAAATTCCCGAACGTATCGCCTGTTCCATCCTGATGGATGTACGTAATTTTTAATCCGGCTGATTGTTTTCTGCGCCATTTCTCTGAATCCGCTGCAAATAGCGCCCGGTTATGTCCCGGTTCATAAACAAGCAGTTTTCTGTACGTATCTTCCGATTTCCGGCTCAAATTGAGCTGCGAATATAATTGCCCCAGATCAAATACCAGCTCCGCATCTTCCGGGTGACGCTCCACTAATTTTTCATAATAAGAAACCGCCGTTCGCTTTCGCCTTAACCAGTTATTTTTCTTTGCCTGCCATTCCCAATAGAGTTCATGATTATCGGGAAAATCTTCGCAGAGTTTTTCATATGCCTCGTTTGCCTCTTCAAGCATCAGCGCCCAGCCGTAAACCCTCGCAATCTCATGACGCACCGCAAGGTCTCCCTGACGTATTTCTCCATATTTTTCATACCACTGCAATCCTTCTACAAACTGCTTCGTCCAGCTATACAATCGCGCCAGCCATTTCACCGTCCGGTAATCGTTTGGGTCAAGCTCATACAGCGCCAAATGCTGTTCTATTGCCGGTGCGTATTCACGATGCGAAGCAAGATGTTTTGCATATTCATAGCGAATGCCCGTATCCTCAGGATACTGTTCTATTGCTTTAAGGTACTGATTCTTTACAAATGCATAACACTTCCCCATTAACCCTTTTTCAAAATATCCCATTCTTGACAAAGTCAGGCGGAAGATGGAAACCTCCTCCTGACGTTCTGTAAGATAGCGCTTTATTTCATTATCAGCAAAAACTTCATCGCCATTCATTAATCGCTCAATAATAACCAATGTTTTCATTGTGACCGTAGCGGCGCTATCTTCAGGGAGCTGCGACAGCTTTGTATTAAAAAATAATACTTCATCCTTTTGCAATCGAATCATACTCTCGAAATAACGGGGGACGTCTTTCGGCGGCAAACGCAGCATTTGAATTTCATCAAATAATTCGGTTGCCTTTTTTATATTGCCATAGTCCAGCATACATTCCACCATCCCCATTTTATACCGCTCATTGTTCTCTTCTTCATAGAGTCCTGTATAAATGTCGAAAGATTGCTGGTAATTGCCCGCTTTATATTCCGCCCTTGCCAATTGCTGCAGGACGTCTTTGTTTTTATAGTTTGACAATTCACCGGCGATTCTCCATGCTTCAAGAATATGCATTGACAAAATCTTTGTCTGGTCATACAGCGTTTCATCACCGAGGAGCTGTGGTCGTACCATAGCGACGTCTTTTGAATACTCTGATAGTTGTTTGCCCAGTGCCAGTATCGATTCATCGCGATCAGTTAACTGTTTACTTGCATTTTTGAGCAAGACCCTGAGAATCGCCGCGCCGTAATCTTCCGGCAGCATAGTGGATAATAGTTCAATCTCTTTTTCCGCATCTTTGTACTGCCCGATTCTTATCCGGGAGAGAATAGAAAGGGTCAGTATTTTTGCCCTGTCAATTATGTCCTCTTCCGGCGGTTTTTCTAAATAGAGCGCCGCTTTTTCCAAAAGCTGTTCATCTTTTTCCAATCCGTAATAACTCTCTAATTCCACCGTTTCTGCCCGATTTCCTTCTTCTTTTGATACGTCAATTGTTTGCAGGATGGACAAAGACGCTTCATAATTTTTTAACAGGGCGAAGATTTCCGCCCTTGTGAGTTCAATATTTAGTTGCGCCTCCGGATCGGTTTGAAACTGTCCGATTACTTCAAACCCCTTTTCCGGCATTTCCGAGTAAAAATAGTTTAACGCCAACTGTTCCGCCAGGTGAATATCTTTCTTCCTGGTCGCCAATACTTTTTCCAGTAAATGTGTCGCTTCCTCCAGTTTCCCCAATGACATATATTTATCAACTATTGCTGACAAAGACTTGCTCCAGTCCTTTGCATTTGCATCCATTTCATCCCACACCGCCAGCGCTTTTTCAATATTCCCCAATGCAAGAAAGGCATCCACAAAAAAGGGGCGGTCATCATCCGTCATTTCAATCTTTTCGATACCTTGCGGTAAAATGTCCGACAATAATAACCAGTTTTTTGACCATGTTACCGTCTTCAGGTATCCCAGCCAGGCCTTGCCTTCTTCCGGAAACTGTTCTGTTAATTGCTGATATTTTTCTATTGCCTTCTCATAGTTTTTCGACCACGCCTCTATATCTGCACCGAGCAATAATAATTCGAGGGTATTTTTATCATTTGGCACTCCAGCCAGAATGGTCCTCATCTCGTCATAATTCTTTCTTTGCAGAAGAATATTTAGTTTCAACATCAGGAAATCAGCATTAAACGGGTCGGTGTACAGCACCTTATTGCACACTTCGAGGGCTTTGTCAAAATATTCTATTTTTGCCAGAACGCCTGCAATCTCTTTTAACTTAAATCTTTCTGCCACTAATTTATCAAAAATAGAGAGCGCCTCGTCTTTCCTGTCCTGTTCGATATAGCAATATGCAGTGCCAAGATATGCTTCGTTGGCGGTTTCAGTAAATGAAGCGGCAAATTGGAAAAATTCAATTGCCATGTCAAAATTGCCCGCGTGGTAACTTCTCCATGCCTTGCCAATATAATAGTCTCCTTCGTACGTCTGAAAGAATTCCTCAGATGCTTCATCGCTTTCGAGCAATTTCTCTTCCACATCAGAAAGATCCACCCTTCCCGTACCAACCTGCTTCTTCCTCATAATCTCCAAAGATTGTTCATCACCCTTCCTCTTTATTTCAAGCGAAGGAGATGCCTCCAGAATAACCTTTCTGTCCTTTAAGGAGACAATGCCCAAAGACGCCTTTGGGTAGCCGTTTTTTTTAATCGACTCCACATAGGGCAATAAATCATCCTGTCTGGTGGAGTACCCTGCGCAAATAACGTAGATATGATCCCGCTGTTCTAACCACACAGGAAAGGGTACCATGCGTGAAACACGCATGGTATGTTGTTTTGCATCTTCCACTTCTGCAAAACTCGCCGCTTCAACGGTAAATATGTCCGCCTGTTTTGCCATGACGTTGCCGTCTAAGAACCATTGCATAGCGACTAAATCGTGAGGTGCATTGTTAGCCAATAGGTACTTATTTATCCCGGTAAACAGCGCAGGTGTCTCGTTACACCCTTTTTCAAAAATATTTTCAGGGCGATGATAATTATCTGCCCAGTTGGTTTGTACAGAGGCAACGCCATTAAGGGCTAAAATAAGCAGAAAGAAACCGCAATACACTGCTAATAACCGTAAGGAATGCTTTATTCGTGGTGGCTGGAGTTTCCTCCCGTCGTACCTGATATGATGTTTTTTCATGCCTGCAATAATTATTTTCTTTTTTGTATAATCAAAGGCGTTTGGCTCGAAAATAAGACTACAAAAGATAGTTTAAGCACAGGTACCGCAATATGATATGGCTATAAAACCATTTTCATCGTTTCTGGGTGTTGCAAATGAAACATGATGACTGATGACTTATTTTGTCATTACAAGCGGAAGCGGATTAGAAATCCGAGGCTCTATCCATCATACCAAAACCACATGCTTGTCATTACAAGGGTATCAGCTTGTCATTGCGAGGGCTTTTTCCGAAGCAATCTCATAGACCGTCATAGAGATCCTTCCATCCTGCATTCATTCCATTAATTAATGCTATTTTTTTAGCCCTTGAGCCACCCTTAATTTGCTTCTCCCGTGATATGGCGTTTCTTACGTCACGAAATATCTCGTAGTATACTGATTGCTTCGGAAAAGACCCTCGCAATGACAAGTGGAGACCCTCGCAATGACAAGCCGATACCCTAGCAATGACAAGCTGATACCTTTTGGATGGCCCTATACATTTGAACCGGTACAGAAACAGAAATGCCAGATGTTTCCAACTCGAAAGTAAGACTACAAAAAATAGCTTAGGAATTGTCCATAAATAAATCATATAACTGTGGATTCTTCTTATCCGAATGCACTGGAAAATAGCGCACGGCAAATTACTTTGCAATCAAAACTTGTAGGAGTTATTTATGGGCAGGTACTTAAGTACAGATACTACAACACGATATGGTTATAAAACCATTTTCATCGTTTCTGGGTGTTGCAAATGAAACATGATGACTGGTTTTATAATAATAAACACACCTCTAAATCCCCTCTTGATAGATGGGACTTCTCATTTTTCCCTCTAAAAAGAGGGATGGCAGCGTAGCTGACCTATCTGCGTGTAACGCACAGGCAGGCGGGGTGTGTTTTAAGCGGCCGGGTTACCAGGAATTTCCCAAATCGGATTTCTTTGACTATACATGCGTTCACGCCAAAACATACAAATGCATCGCCGTTACTATTTGTTATTGCCGGTTTTTGAAAAGAGTTTTTCTTTCAAATCAAGTGCAATATCCGGGTATTTTTTGGCAACGTTATTTTTTTCTCCAGGGTCGTTTTTCAGGTCATACAGCTCATATGTATCCACATTATTGCCATTTTTGGCAATCAACTTCCATCTCTCCGTCCTTATGCAGCGCAATCTGATATTTCGCAATACTTCGGTGCTTTGATATCCGCCCATAATGGTTTCACAATAGACTATCGATGATTCCCCGCCTTGATCCTTTTCCATTAACGGCAACAGTGAACGTCCCTCTGATGCATTTGTGCTTGCAATACCAAGCATATCAAGAATTGTGGGCATAATATCAATCTGTTGCACGTTTGCGCCGATGCGTTTGTATGTTATTTTTTTCGGCCACAAAATGATGAGCGGTATTCGTATTATTTCATCGTACAGCTTTGCGTTTAACGAAGTCGATGCATGGCCAACAAACCCATGTTCAAACAACTCTTCCCCATGGTCGGAAGTGATGATAATTATTGTATTTTCGTACAATTCCCATTCCTTCAGTTTCGCGGCCAGTATCCCTATAGAATCGTCCAATGGCGGTAACTGGCTATCATACAAAGCAACCGCAAGGCTTTTCTCCTCATCGGTAAAAACAACGGCATCATGCTTGATAACCGACTTCGTTTTTATCAGTGAAACCCCTTCGGATTCGTGCTCAGGTTTCATACCATTAGCTTCAGCAATTTCCTTGCGATAAGAATCCGGGGGATTATAGGGCAAATGCAGTCCGTGATAATGATACCATATAAAAAACGGTTGATCTTTGTAGGCATGTAATAATTTCAACAAATCCCCGACTTCTTTTCCCTCGAATTGCCCTTTTTCCACCGCATCAAAACCCAGGTTCCGGTAATTGGGGATATCAACAAACCTTGGCAGCACGGGCACGGCATATCCGTTTTCCCTGAGAATTTCAGGCAATGTCACTACCTTTGTATCCAGCGAATCTCCCCGGGCTTCCACCTTATGGGTAAACGGATATAAGGAAGTGAATATCGAAATCATCCCGGGCGTAGTCCATGCCGACTGGCTAAATGCATTGATAAACAGCGCCCCTTCTTTTGCAAGGGAATCAATATTCGGAGTCAGGTTTTTAGAATATCCGTAACATCCAAGATGATCAGGCCGGCAGGCGTCAATGGTAAAAAGCAGAATATTAGGTCTATGTTCCATTGCATATGCTTTATTGCAACCGAAATATACTATTACAAATAATGTATAAACAAAACATATTTGTATAGTAGTTTTAATTGTATCATTTAACAAAGGGAACGGTCCGTCAAAATGGAAATCCAACATTGCCTCAGAGAATTAGAGAGAATTAGGGACACACCCCATATTACTTGCTTGATTTGGTGAGAAAATAAGGGATGTGTCCATGCATTTACCACATGGCACAGGCACATTCCCAATCTGGAGCATGGGAACGAGAGAATCTGCAGAATTAAGTATGGTGTCTCCAAAATTAGCCCAAATGGTTTGAGGTAGGGATTAAAAAGAATTGCCGCTAAGTAGTATAATTTTTTTCCGTTCACAAAACTTAAACAACTCAAGCTCGATGCAGTATACTCAACAAAAGCAAGCACCTGTGAAATCCATCGTTTCAATCTCTTCTTATCAGTCCCGAAGCTTTTGCCTCACGAGAGGGCTGGTTCTCAGACTCATTTCTCAAGGCTTTCGCTGGATCTAAAGGCGATCATCGTCCCGTAGATGCCCACGAGTCCGGAAAAATATGATTGTTGTATCGCCCACCAGATGGCCTGCGGAACGCCGTGGTTAGAAGAAAAATCATGAAAAACAACAGTTCCTCCATGTTTCAGAAACGGCATCCACGTCGTAATGTCTTTTCTTGTTGCATCTTCCGAATGGTCGCCGTCAATAAACAAAAGGTCTATTGAATGGAGTGGTTCCCGAAACGACTTTACAGCCTCCAGAGAATCGGCAGCAATCGATTCGACCTTCGATAATAGCTTAAAATGGGCAATATTTTTGTCAAATATTTCCTTCGTGTTGTTTATTTTCAACCGGGACATTCTCTCTTGATACCTCATTCTGGCTGCAGGGTCGCTTGCCTGCCCTTTGAAGTTGTCAATGGCATATAATTTTGCATCCTCACCTTTTAGCCCCGACGCCAGGAGACAGGACGACTCACCAATCCAACTGCCAATCTCAACAATTTTTGCATTTGCCTGGAGATAGTGCCACAGACGAAACAAGAAGGTGCGTTCGGGCAGTGAAGACAGTCCCAGTCCCTAGAAATATTCCGTTATCCGGTAAAAGTCATCCCAGGGATACCGGGGAAACGCTGTTTTTGTTTTAACAATATATTTATTAACTGTTTTTTTCCACTGGTGTTTCTTGATACCCAGCAATGATTTGAACCCCATAGTTTTCCCCTGTTATAAAATGCGCTACTACAAGTACGGGGCATTGTTACGCGCCAGTGCCGCATATTTTTTACTGCAAAACGCCAAGCCAGTCTTTTAGTAAAAATTGAATCCTTCCGATAAGCAGCGATAACCTCCCCATAACAGTGTATCCAAAAGATGCGCCGAAAGAAATCATAAGAAACCATATCCCTATTTTGGAGATTGTCCCAATCGAACCCTTATGTTCTACTGAAAAGATAAAATAAATAAGAACAGAAATAACCCCAAGCAGGATGAGTAATGTGTTAATGCTGGAGAATACGGTTTCTCCTCCGGAAAATACCGGGTGTAGGGAAGGTTTTATTTGTTCAAGGATGAAGGCGGAAATCACCCTTGGGATACTTACGCCCGCACCGAGTCCAACCACAAATGCAAATGTCCAACGGCTTAACCATGATAATCGCCTTGAAAATCTCAGGAGCATAAAGACTCCCAGCATAGATGGAATGATTAATGAATACTGCGGAGCCTTTTCCGCTGCGGCAGAAAACAACGGCACAATAAGCGGGTCATATAAATCGGGTTTTAAAAAATTATACCACGTTATGATTATGGTATAACCCAATGAGACGCCAACATAAAGATTTTCGGTAATCTTAAACGCAGGATTGTCCCGATAAAGGAAGCTGTATATTGCCAGGGTTATCCCCGCCCCTAAAATAATACCAAATCCATCTGAAGAGAAAGGCAGCTTTCCCGATGTCATTAATACAATATTTACAATGATAAACAGGATAATAGAGCCTACAAGGATATAATAATTAGAATCTTTACGCATGCCGTGCCTTTCCGGAGGCAAAATAAATAACATTTCCAAATATGACAAATAAAATGATTATTACGTGCACAACACTTTGCGGCCTCATTCCGCTCACCGCGTTTGCCTCTTTTCCTACCAACGCTTCATATTCTGCCGCACCTTTTAACCCCCCGAGCAATCCTACCAACTGCTTTGACTGGAGAAAAGGATACATATCAGGTCCCATTACGGCCGTACAGCCGGCGCCGAGTTCAAATTTATATTTTTCCTTTCCGTAAACAATCCAAAGTTCTATTGTTGTGCCGGCAGCAAGGTCAAACAATAATTCAATATCCCTCAACGACTCAACTTCCTGCAATATCGGTAAAGTAGAAGTATCATTCCCATAATAGTCCTTTGGAAAGGCGGAATATAAATTCTCTCCCATATTTATAATAAGTGATGCAGAACCGGGTTTAAAGCCGAGAAATACATAATCTTTACCGTTTACTTTCTGATACTGCTCCGCTACGGATACAATTGCCCGCTCTGCCAGACCCGGAGACCCAGGATAATGTGTCATCCCTATAACCTTTAAATTCCTTTGAAAACAGTGATGGAGAAAGGCAATTGCCATTGGTTGCAGTTCTTCCTTTGAAGAAGGGTCATAATCAAATGATATAAGAACATGCGACCCTTCAGGAAGGGATTCCACCTTGTTGTATACTCCCTGAACCGGTATTGAGGCGGGTATTGGCAGTTCAAATCGTAAAATAAGAGAGACAATGACTGCAACCGTAATAATTGCAAAAATGATACGGCGGTCGATATGCAATAATCTTTCCACTAATCCCCTCCGCCAAGATAAGACCGCTCGATGCCAAAAATTATCTTTATTGAAGTAGCAATAGCCCCAAAGCTTACCCCCAGCAGAATACCTCTTTTTGCGGCAAGGTTTGGAACTGCCATGATCCAATCGGCGACTGCCGGTATGTAATGAGAAATATAATTTCCGATGGGAACACGCCCCAGCATAACAACAATTGCTGCAATGAGCAGCACAGCAGACTCTCTTGTACGCGCACGAAAGGTTCTGTATGCAGCAGAAGCAATAAAAAATGCCAGAATGGAAAAAATTGTCGCCCCGGCAGGCACCTGCACATAATAGTATATCCAATCCAGCATCGTCCCATCCTGTTTATTATGCCAGAAAAATTTTCCTCCATTCAGGAGTCCGAATGTAATAGTAATTGCTGCCCCAAAAAAGACAAAGACACTGTATCCCCACCCTTCGACTTTTCTCCTGATCCTTGCCCAATGCAGATGGAATAAGCTGTATGCGCCAATAAACACGGCAAAACCGGCGATAATCCTGTCCCATCGTGTTACAACTTCAAGCAGATTTTGCGAGAGTTTGTGGGGGACGTAATATTGTATTGCCATAAGTACGCCCATAACAAAGGCAATGATAAGTGGAATTGTTCGTTTTAAAAGATTCATAAATAATTGCCTGCTAAAACAAAAGCCGTTCTAAAAAATTACGTTTATTTGTAACAAATAGGTTCTATTGCCTGGTATTTTTATTACTAACAGCCATTGCCCTTTTGCTGATTTCCTCTATTGATGATTCTTCATCCATGCCTTGACGCCATTTTGTATAATCAAATAGTTTTCTTTGAATAAGAGAAATAAAACGATCCGCTTCAACATCACCAAGAGATTCTGTAAGTGCCTTTATTCCCTTTATCCGTATTTCAGTGTCGGTAATCATAATAAAACATCCTTTATAAAACCCAGACTGGCATAGCCAAAACCAAACAAGCACGAGATAAAAAATACAAAATACAAAGCACGAAGCACGAAATACGAAACAAATTCCAAAATACAAAATCCCAATGAAAAAAAACGTAAACAAAAATGCTCGTTCCCAAGCTCCGGCTTGGGAACGCAATGGTATTGGAAGCTCTCGCTTCCATTTAGCAAGAATTATTCGGCTCAAAATAGGACTCCAAATATCTTGATAACATACTGAAAAGTACAAGCTGACATGGGCCCATTATCTTTTCCATTCGAAGCTGGAGCTTCTCAAAACAATCCCGTTTCCAAGCCGGAGCTTGGGAACGAGCGTTTTTTTTCATAGAACGAAAGTGTTACAATACTTTAGTTCTATGAAACCGTAGGGGCGAAGCATTTGCGAGAACGTGCATACATGCGTTTATGCTCAAACATGCAAATGCTTCATCTCTACACACTATGCGGCAAACACTGCTATTATTGGAATTTTTCAAAAAACCAAAATATTATGAAATTTGTAGCACTTTAGTTTTTTGAAAAATGTATTACATATAAGCTCCGTAGGAGCAGCCTGTTTGTAGCAAAATAGAATATTATAAAAGATCGTAGAGACAGGTTTTGAAACCTGTCTCTGCAATTAGGAGCGACCTGTCTCTTGTAAATCCATATTAAACAGGTCTGCCTGAATACGGACAGGCCGCTCCTACGGAGCTATTTACCTTATTGAATTTTATTGCGCTACAAACAGACCGCCCCTGACGGGGCTACATGGTATTTTTTCTATAACGGGAATTTTTCAAAAGACTAAAGTGTTACTAAAATTTATATAATTGTTTTTGATCAAGCAATCCTGATCAAAAAGCCTCAAACAAATGCGTAATAAACGTAAGCCCGAAACTGGCAAGCGCAGTACCTATGAGTAATATAATAATGAGAAGCCCTTTCCCTACATCCTGCGCCCTGAGCGTACCCATAAGCATTGGTTCCCTTGATAAATAAGCGCTTGCAGCGTAAAGTTCTTCTCCTATCAATGTATAGTCACACGTAGTGATAAAAAACGGCAACTGCGTATATGCGTCAGTGCCGGCAATTTGTATTGCCCCTGTGGATGCGCCTGTTTCGGCTAAAAGCAAAGCCTCTGCGTAGAAGTATCCCATAAAAAAATTGGCTGCAGGCCTTTCGCGCGTCATGATACCGCTCACTGCTGCCACATAAGGAAATTGTTCAGCGGCAACGAGGAATACGTTATCCTGATTGTAAGCATCAGGCCTTCCTGCTTCAAGATAAGATTCCTTTACCACTTCCTGACTAACGGACATGACGATCGGGTCACTATTCACCACTTTGAGGGTAGCATCGTAGTCAGCAATTTTGCGGGCAATCCTGCCCAGAATATTGGTGGACGCAATCGTTGATATTGTACCCATTGGCGTCAAGCCATGCACAAAAAGCACCGGTTTACCCATTTCCGTGGCGCGTCCCAGGGCTTCATCAACCGCATCAAGCCCTCCTATCTTCCTCAAAAACATGTCGGGATTCCGTCTGGCATGCAGGATGAAATAGAGGACAATGGCGGAAAAAACAATCATAATAGCAAAATTATTGATCTTTTTCATGTCCAGCCAGTTTCCGCGTGGCGTGGCGAAAGCAATGCTTTCTGAAAAAACCTTTTCCTCCCCTGAAATTACAGCAAGTTTAAAATAAAAATGCTGCCTTTTTCCCAAGGTCTCCTCGTTAAAAACCTTTCGCGGATTTATCTGCACATAGTGATAATTCCCGTTGTCTTCCTTGTAGCCATAAATTTCAGGTACACCTTTTCGATAACAAGTATTTGATTGAATATGCAACGCTTCCCTTTCAAAGGAACCATTTTTTTCTTTATCCGCATAAATTACATAAAAAACATCTGCACAGTCGCTGGGAGAAGCTTCCCATGTGAGTGACACCGTCTCTCCGGCGTCGTTTGGTGTGTCAAAGGCTGAAAACTCTTTTGGAGGAATGAGAAATGAAGGCAACTCCGCATACAGTTCTATAGCGGAAAAAAATGTTGTCAGGCAAATAACTATAAAAACGGAGAGAATATTTTTAATGGTATCTTTCAAGACAGGAAAAGACATACGATAAATGATAGAAAAAAAGAGGCAATCCCGTAGGTTATCAACTGTAATTGTTGTTCCGGCAGAAGAGTGACACTGAAAATTCCCTGCTTTGCCGGGCATTACAAGCTAAGCTGGCATAACCAGAACCAAACAATCACGAAATACGAAACAAATTCAAATGACAAAAAAACCAACGCTACAAACTTTACGGAAACCTCATCTAATCAATGTCTTACGATTATGCATTTTGAAAAACTAGCATTAAAAACAAGAAGTTGATGGATACTAGTACAGATTCCACGCTAGTTTTGTGACTAGCAAGCCACAGCGGTTTCATTATAATTTATGGTAGTTAAAATACAATAGGAAAAAACAAACAGGCATTTGGCAACTTATACACACAGATTCCTTTCGAATTTCAAATCATTTTGTCATTAGAATTTGTTTCGTGTTTTACAATTATCGGAGTTCATAATTAAATATTTTGCCAAAAAAACAAAAAAATATTGATAATGTAACATTACTTTGTTAAAAACCACTGAAACCGTTCATAAAGTGATATATTTTGTATGCCTTTGCGTTCGGCATCCTACTTATTGTATGGTATTAATCAAGGATTTTTCAAAGCATAAATCCTTTTAAATAGAGGGAATTAAGGTTGTTTTGCATATTATTTTAACAAAGTAATGATGTAATAAAATTGTTTTTGGCATGCCGGCAAAAAAACAATTGGCCATCGAACAGTATCGCGGGTTCATTTAAAAATAAAAACAATAGATCAAGGCTATCGCTATTGCCCCAATCCCAAGCTGCAAAGGCGCCCCTATCATCAGATAATCCCTGAATCTGTAACCACCAGGACTATATACCATCAAATTTGTCTGATAACTAATGGGAGTTGCAAAGCTGGCAGAGGCGGCGATCATGATGGCGATGGCAAATCCGCGCTGGTCTACATTGATAGCGGAAGCGGCAGAAACAGCTATCGGAAACAACATTGCAGCCGCCGCATTATTCGTAATGACTAATGTATAAATGCTTGTGAAAAAATAAATGCTTGCCAATACCCCAAGCACGCCAAAATGATCTCCAATCCTGACGATTATATGCGCCAAAACATCCGCAAGGCCGGATTGTTTTACGGCATTTGCAATTCCCAGGGACATTGCAATGATTATAAGCACCCGCCAATCAATCGTCCTTCTGGCTTCACCGGCATTTGCCGTTCTGGTTAAAACCAGAATAATAACCCCTAAACCTGCGGCAGACAAGAGGGGAAGAATATTTGCCACTGTCAAAATAATCATCATAAAAAATACGCCCAAAGAAACATATCCCCTCCACTGAGGTTTAGAAGGCAATGTCTCTGCAACCGCAATGAGATAAAAATCCTTTGAATGGTACCACCTTTTATAAAAATTCTTTCCTGCCAGCAGCAACAGGGTATCACCCGGACGCAAACCAATATCGCCAATTTTTTTTGCAATACGTTCCCCATGCCGGTGTATTGCAATAATAACCGCCTCATACTTAGAACGAAAATCGCTATCACGAACCGTTTTCCCTACTAAGGGAGAACCTCGGGAAACAACGCACTCAAATGTCCTTATTTCCGCTGAATCATATTGTTTGAGATTAAAGTGTGAATCCTTCGTCAACTGCAATCCTGGAATCTTCTGCAATTCCAAAATAGTCTTTGGAATCCCGGTAAAAAACAATCTGTCGTCTAATAGTATTTTTTCATCCGGTTTTGCAGGAGCGATTCTCCGCCCATTTCTCTCAATTTGAAAAAGGAAGAGTCCCTTCAACCTTCTCAGTCCGGCGTTTTCTATGGTCTTTCCTATGTTTTCATATTCCTGTGTAACTTTCAGTTCTATGACAAATTCCCTGGTGTGTTCACCTAATTCAATCAATGGCTCTTTTCTGTTAGGAAGCAAGCGATGGCCTAAAAAACTCATAAATAAAATACCTAAAATGGTGACAGGTATGCCTATCTTTGAAATCTCAAAAAATCCCAATCCTTCCATGCCATAATCAATCATTAACCCATGAATTATCAGATTTGTACTTGTGCCGATAAGCGTACACATCCCACCCAATATCGCGCCATAAGAAAGCGGAATCAGGTATTTAGAGGGAGCGTAATGATGTTTTTCCGTCCACGCACGTATCGTTGGGATAAACATCGCCACAACAGGGGTATTATTTATAAATGCAGAGATGATTGATACGGGGAATAAAAGTCTTAATAATGTATGACTAATACGGGTATTTTCTTTTCCCAATATAATTGGGCTAATTTGCTTTAACATACCGGTGTTGCTTAATGCGCCTGCAATGACAAACAAAAGGGCAATGGTGAGCATGCCGACGTTTGAAAATCCCGCGAACGCCTCCTCTAATGTGATTATTTTTCCCATAAGCAAAAGCAGTAATATAGAAAAAAACAATACTTCCAGCTCTATGATATCAAAGATAAGCAGAATGCTCATGATGATAAGCAATGATAATGTATACCACATTTTAAAATCTAGTGTCATTTATTCGCCTTTATGCACAAAAGTCCTTTTTTGTAAAATTAAGAAAGTATATCTTACAGGTTCGCAAATCACGAAATGTAGAGCGAAGAGTCTCTTTGCTCTACAACAGCAACTTTTAAGAAATCACAATTGGTGAACCAGTAAGGTATAGCATGACAAAGGTTCCGACTTTATCACATACAATTTTGGATTGCAAGCCCCATATAATCAATTAAAAACACATGCCTTTCAAAAACTTACAAGAAAAAGATGTTTTTATTGGCGGGAACTATGGATTTCCACTTGCTGTCACAATTATTTTATAATGTAACAACACCATATTTTAAGCTTGACTTGATGTAGAAAAGTATCTAGCATAACTATCGTGTTTAATAAAAATCTTTTTTTACACTGAATTCATGCCATGTTTCTTCAACATAGTCTGCAAAATAAAAAATTTATCAATACCTCAGTTCTGACGTTCCTTATTCCTTATCTTTTACTGACGCTTACCGTAGGCGGCTTTCATAATAGTAGTTTTGGGGTAAGCGAGTGTGACCATACCCAAGCTCATGTTGTAGAAGAAACAACAGACGCACAAATTAAACATCAGGAAGATGCCGGGCAGCACAACCCTGAAACATGCCAAATATGCCAATGGTTAAAAACATCCTCCCTAACGTGCCAATTTCTTACGTTCGAAACATTTGCCGGCATCACCTCTATCATTTCCGCCCCAACACATTCTGTTCTCACTTCAACCACCATTCATAAACTCACAATACGTCCTCCACCCAATATCCCTGTATTTCTTTTATCATAAAGACAGGCATTTGCGGGTAAAAACCTGAAAAAATATACCACTGATATACGTACAAAAGGCGTTCACTGCCTTCGCGTTTCTGATGGTTTATCCTCCGCAAAATAATATGTATATGCAGCAGCGCTGCCTCATAACGAGGCATATTTTTCGCAAACTGCCTGTCTGGATATTTCCACATACGCTCAAAAAAACGCAATCAAATTATACGTTACTGAGTAATAAACCCGGAATACAGGAGAGGATTGTTATGAAATACATGCCATTTTTAATTTTTTTCTTTGTGTTTTTCGCAGTGAATTGTGTGTCCATGGTATTTTCTGAAGATTTTTCAAAATTTGGAAATCAATCGTCTTCGGAACACATAGCTGAAAAATTAAATCTTGCCGAAGATGGTGTTCATATGAAAAAAGAGGATTTCGATGCGATGATGAATCAATTTCAGGATATGAAGATGCTTATTGAAGAAATGAAACGGGATTACAACAGCCGTTTAGATAAAATGCAGGAAAAAATTGCTACTTTAGAAAAAGAAAAGGCGCAATTAACTGAAAAAGAATCGCTGCCTGCGGAAGTTGACGCAAAGCTTGCCGGCCTTGAAGGCGTTTACGTAAAAAAAGAAGAATTTGAAGACGTTGTAAAACAACTTCAGGATAAAGAAAAACAGCTTAAAGACATGGAATTAAAATATGATGCTATTGAGAAAGAGGAACTGGATTACACGGCTACTGCGCAACTTACTCCTGATCAGGCTCCGGGAAAATGGTCTACGGCACAACCGATTAATTTGTGGAGCATGGGAAAGAGTTATATGAATATTTCATTTGATGGTCTATTTGCCGCAGCAGGCTCGACTGCTAAAGATTTGGAAAACCTTAACATGGGCGGACACGATGCTAATCAGCGTGGGTTTACGGTTCAAAATTTAGAAACTACATTTGATGGGGCAGTAGATCCGTACTTTAAGGGACAAGCAAACATTGTATTTCAGATCGACAATGATGGTGAATCATTTCTTGAGGTGGAAGAGGCTTTCTTGACATCCATGTCGCTTCCGCTTAACCTGCAGGCAAAAGCAGGCACCTTCTTTACCGAATTTGGGAGGCTGAATCCATTCCATCCCCACGCATGGGACTTTGCAGACCAACCATTAGTCAATGGCAGATTTCTGGGACCTGATGGGATGAGAGGGCCAGGGGCAAGACTTTCATGGCTGGCGCCCACAAGCAACTATACGGAATTATTTTTTACAGTGCAGAACAGTCAGGGAGAAACGGCACACAGTTTCAGGAATGAAGAAGCACTGTTTGGGCGTGAGGCAGTTGAAACCCGCGTACGCGGCATGGAAGACATGCTGTATACGCCACGTATTACAACTTCTTTCGAAGTAACGGATGAAACGACTGTTTTATTAGGCGCCTCGGCGACATTTGGCCCAAATTCTACAGGAAGGGATAAAGATACAATCATTTACGGTCTTGATATGTTCTGGAAGTGGAAATCTAAATATGCCGCTGGGGGATTCCCCTTTGTAACGTGGCAAACGGAGATTATGGGCAGACGTTTCGAGGCGGGTGAAGATGTAAATGCAGGAATGTCTAATGAAATAATGAATAACTGGGGCGCCTATTCTCAGGTATGCTGGGGATTTAAAAGAAGATGGGTTGTCGGACTTCGCGGTGATTATGTGGATGGAGAAAAAGAAGCATCAGACCCATTAGGTTTTGAGCGCGGGCGACTCTCCCCCAATCTCACATTTTACCCATCCGAATTTTCAAAGATAAGGCTTCAATATAACTATGATAATATACTGGGAAATGACAGTACCGAACATTCCGTAATTCTCCAGTTTGAATTTCTGTTAGGGTCGCATGGAGCGCATAAATTCTAAATTACTAAACAAGAAAAACGTATCTTCCCACAGGCGGGTTGCAACCTGAACCCCCACGTTAAAGATGTTTTTTAGCATTTTATTGAAAAATCAACGATAAAAAGAGGTAAATCTATGAAAGCAAAAATTCTACCCTATCTGTGGTTATGGTTATTATTTCTCGTGTCTCTGCAAACATTTTCTTACGCAGATAAAATAAAGATTGTAACGTCAACCGCTGACCTGGAATCTTTGGCGAAAGAAATCGGCGGGGACTATGTTACAACAACAAGCATTGCAAAACCCACGGAAGATCCGCATTTTGTTGATGCGAAGCCAAGCTTTATCGTAAAGCTGAACAAAGCGGATTTATTCATTGAAGTGGGGATGGAATTAGAGATTGGCTGGCTGCGGAATCTCATAATAGGGGCAAGAAATAAAAATATACTTCCGGGACATTCCGGATATATCCTTGCCTCAAAAGGAATCAATCCTCTGGAAATACCGGATCCTTTGATGTCCGACCGTTCGATGGGGGATGTTCATTCTATGGGGAATCCTCATTTTACCCTCGATCCTTTAAACGGAATGACGATTGCAAGACAAATAAGTGAACGATTATGCGATATTGACCCGGCAAATTGTTCGTATTACGAAGGCAATTATAATGCGTTTATTGAAAAACTGAAAATAAAACTGGCTGAATGGGAAAAAAAATTAGCGCCTTTTAAGGGGACAAAAGTAATCACTTATCATAAAACATATCCTTACTTTGCAAAACGTTTCAATCTTGATGTGGTGGGGACACTTGAGCCTAAACCTGGCATTCCTCCTTCTCCCACACATATTAATGAACTTATTCCCATGATGAAAAGAGAGGGAGTGAAACTTATTATTGTTGAACCATTTCGGGAACGCAGGATGTCTGAATTTGTAGCGGATAAAACAGGAGCAACCATTATCGCACTGCCAATTATGCCGGGTGGGCAAAAAGAAACAGAGGACTATCTCTCTCTTTTTGATTATAATGTTGATAAAATTGTATCATCGTTGAAAAAGTAATAATAAATGATCTTTCTTCGGTTAGTTAGTACCTTATGCAGTAATTTCTTTGCACACTTCCATTCGTAAGTGCGTACTTTTTGGCAAAATATTTAATGTTGAAATCCGATAATTGTGAAATCCGAAGCAAATTCTAATGACAAAATGATTTGAAATTATAAACAAGTGCACCTTTCGTATCTCGCGTTTCATATCGTTGCCTGCCTGTGCGTGGTCGCACGCAGATAAGTATGTTTTGGATTTGTTTCGTATTTCGTATTTTTTATTTCTTGCTTGTTTGGTTCTGGCTATGCCAGCTTAGGGACATGCGTATGGTTTTTATGAAAAACGGTAATCGTCTTCTTTATAACAGCATCATGCGTGTTCAATGTAAACGTTACCGGTATATTTACCTGTTTTTCCCTGCAATTGCCTGTTTGTTTGTTTATCTCATACTGCCGGTACACAGACCAACTATTGCCGAAGAACATCTTAAAGCAGGCTTGGCCGGTATAAACAGACAAATTGAACACTACAAAGTACGTGAATGGAAATATATTGTCATTCATCATAGCGCCACAAAGTCAGGAAATGCCGCTGAATTTGATAAATATCACAGAGAAACAAGACATTGGAAAAATGGGTTAGGATATCATTTTGTGGTGGGTAATGGAAATGGCTCCGGAAAAGGCGAGATTGAAATTGGGAACAGATGGGTAAAACAACTAAGCGGGGCGCACGTTGGAATAAATAAATATAACCGTTATGGTATAGGGATATGTATGGTCGGAAATTTTAACGAATCATATCCTTCAAGGGCGCAAATGGCGTCACTTGTTGTTTTGGTACAATATCTGCAAAAGCAATACAATATCCCTGCGGAAAATATTCTTATGCATAAAGACTGTAAAACCACAGAATGTCCCGGAGATAAGTTTCCTTTTGATTATGTATTTGCGCAGACTTTGTGATAACGAAGTAATATGCCCGGTTATTTATAAGCCGGAAAATATTATTAGTGAACTAACATCAGATTGATAAAATGGTAAATATGGATGAGAATAGTTGTATTAATCTGGCAAATGTGTCCATTGGGTATCGCGGGACGCCGATACTGGAGGGCATAAATTTTTCCATAAACAGAGGGGATGCTATTGTTTTATTTGGACAAAATGGTTCCGGCAAGACAACGCTTTTCAAGACCATCCTCCGCATTATTCCGCCTTTACATGGTAATATTATTTACCAGAACAATACACCGCAAAGGTTTGGTTATGTACCGCAAAGCCAGTCCCTGGACGAAATCTATCCGTTTACGGCACTAGATATAGTATTGATGGGTACATTTGGGCAAATAAAACCCTTTTCATTCACTCCTGCAAAAAGTCGTATTTTAGCAAAACAATGTTTAATGGATGTTGGAATGCTGGAATCTAAAAGAAAATTGTTTTCGGAATTGTCCGGCGGTCAAAAACAAAGG
Source organism: Candidatus Kuenenia stuttgartiensis (assembly GCF_900232105.1). Classification (NCBI taxonomy): domain Bacteria; kingdom Pseudomonadati; phylum Planctomycetota; class Candidatus Brocadiia; order Candidatus Brocadiales; family Candidatus Brocadiaceae; genus Candidatus Kuenenia; species Candidatus Kuenenia stuttgartensis. The sequence goes on along the minus strand of NZ_LT934425.1, from coordinate 520,320 downwards.
GTGCTCATTGCCCGCGCACTGGCAACAAATCCGAATATATTACTACTGGATGAACCTGTCGCAGGAATTGACGTCGATGCAGTGAAAATGATTATGGAACTTATCACAATGTTGCATGAGAAACATCATCTTACTGTCATGATGATAACGCATGAATCTTTCAGTATACCGGCATGGGTAAACAAAAAAATCCACATCAAAAATAATGCGGCGGTGGTAGAAAATGCAAAATGAGAAGAAGAAACATTTTTAAAGAAATTACTTTTTATACACAAAATGTATGGAATACCTTTTTGAAATACTCAACCCGAACTTTCTCCTGAGAAATTCTTTCTATGTAGGACTGGTGATAGGCTTTGTTTGTCCACAGGTAGGGATTTTCTTTGTATTGCGTCGCATGATATTGATGGGCATTGCGCTTCCCCAGGTATCAAATGCAGGGATTACCTTTGCATTCTTTATGCATACTTTGGGATGGCATTTTTTTCCTCATGTTGAATCTGAAAAGGCTATGGCACTTACAGGTTCCATTTTTTTTACCATCCTTGCCATCTTTCTATTAGCCATTTTAGAAAGGAAAGGGAAGGGTTTTACAGAAAATCGCATTGGATTTACGTATGCCGTTGCAGGGGCTGCATCTGTTTTATTTGTTTCATGGAATCCACACGGACATTCGGAGTTAATTTCTTTGCTAAAGGGAGAAATTGTTGCAATTCCGGATGCATATCTATGGGCAACATTCGCAATTTATGGAATTATTTTTATTTTTCTCACCGGATATCACCGTAACTTTATGTTAATTTCATTCGATAGCGATATGGCAGTTGTCATGGGGAAAAAAGTTATTTTATGGGACATTTTGCTTTTTTTAATCATCGGTATCGTTATATCTTTTGGTGTTATGGCGGTAGGCCCAATGGTTATTTTTGGGTTTTTGCTATTGCCCGCAATAACCGCAAGGATGATTACCCGCGGAATTTTCCCCTTTTGTATTGTTTCCTCAATCATTGGTGTTTTTGCCGCCTTTACCGGTTTTTATATTTCCTATTGTTTTGATTTGCCCATTGGCCCTATAGATGTGGCATTATTAGGCGCAATATTTTTTATCGCCTATATAATAAAAAAATGTATTCCCGGAAAATAACGTCCGCTTAAATTTATGTTTAAGAATTTCAATATTTTTATAGAGACGCATTGCATGCGTCTGGAAACTGCTATGCGTAAAGAAAATGTTGACACAACAAAGAGACGCATGCAATGCGTCTCTACATTAACAGCAACAACAGTCATCTGCGGCGGTTTTTTCCCAAGCCAACTTAAGCCCAGGGAAGGCACTTTCGTTTTTCCAGTAAACCCACTATTGTAAAACGCATATAGCCGACAAATGGTGTTTTTTTATAACTTTTCAATAAGTTGAGAAGTTACACTTTTTGTTCCATTTCCCCATAAATTAGCTAACCCATTTTTTATTACGAACTGCATGCAATGGAAGCCAGCAAGGCAGAGCCTTTGTAAAGAATATCTTCATCAATCAGAAATTGAGGACTGTGCAACGGCTGGTTTGCTCCCTTCTCCCTGTTCCCCGAACCAAGAAAAACAAAAGCGCCGTTTGTTTTTTCCAAATAGTAAGAAAAATCCTCTCCTCCGAGTATCGGATCTATATTTTTTACCGCATCATCACCAAACAATTCTTTAATTCTTCCGCGCACAAAATCGACCTGTTCCTCATGGTTATACAAAACAGGATACCCCCCAAGATATTCAAATTCATAGGAAGCATTATTGTACGAAGTAATACCTTTAATGGTATCTTCTAAAAGTGATGGTAGTGCATTCCTCACGTTATCATCAAGGGTTCTTGCCGTGCCAAGAATTTTTACACGACCCGGAATAACATTAAATGCCGTACCTCCTGAAATCTGACATAAGGAAATAACACACGGGGATAAGGGGTTTAATTTTCTTGATACAATGGTCTGTATCGCTAATATTATTTCTGCAGCGATAACAATGGGGTCTACACACAAATGCGGGGTTGCCGAATGCCCGCCTTTACCATGAATCGTTATAATAATACGGTCTGTTGACGCCATTGTAGCGCCTGAACGTAATCCAAAAACTGAAGAGGGGAGGGTAGGATCAATATGCAGCCCGTAAATTTCATCCACGCCGTGTAAAGCGCCTTGTTCGATTAAATAAATTGCCCCCCCTGGCGGCTGTTCCTCACCGGGTTGAAAGAGAAACCTTACATGTCGTTTTAATAGGTCTTTCAAAGATACGATAATCCTTGCCGCCCCTAATAGCATTGCCATGTTGGCATCGTGCCCACAGGCATGAAAAATTCCTTCATGCGAAGACTTATAGTCCAGATCATTTTCTTCTTCAATGGGAAGGGCATCCATATCCGCACGAAAGGCTACTGTTCGTGTGGCGTTATCAACTGGTAAATAAGCGACAATGCCTGTTTTTCCAATACCTGTTTGTACATTGAACCCCAATTGTCTCAATTCCGCGGCAATGACTTCAGAAGTGCGGACTTCGTTAAAACTCAATTCAGGGTACTTGTGAAAATCCCTTCTCATCTTTACGATATAACCCTGTGCATCCCTGGCATGCGAAAGAATGCTTCGGATAATTTCCTTGCTCGGCATAATTAATATCCATCTTTGTAAAAATTATTATAGTCAAACAAATCGTAACATTTTAGTTTTAAGCTTTGCGCAGCAATTCATAGCCTCTCTTATTTGCAAATCCAAGTTTAAAGAGCCTGTCTGCTAGGGCATCTTTTGTCAATTTCTTATTTGCTGTTATGTTCATCTTTGCTGATAACTCAATAAGGATGTCCTTTTTATATTTTGTTAGTTCTTCAAGGATTTTTTCCGTGGGAATACCTTCTAAATGCTGTTGTAAAGCGTTAACATCAATGGGACTGCTTTTGGTTTTCCTGGATTTGGCCTTCTTGGGAAAGATCATTTCGGCAAGGAGGGGGTTTTCTTTCAGTGTGTCAAAAAATGATACCAATGAATGGATGGAGTTGGACACATGGAGAGATTCCGATTTATCGGGAAAACGCCCAATGCTTTCCCGCAATACCTCAAGTTCTTGTGTTATCTCCTGGATGATTTGCAATATTCTTTGCCATTCATCCTTGTCCGGGAGTAATGACAAACATTCTTTTGCCTTTGTTAAAGTATCTGCCAGACCGGTCTTTCCTGTCTTCTTTGCCATGTTAATCGCCGCTCACTTTCTCCAGAAATTCTTTTGTAACCCCTTTATATTGTGACGCCACTCGCCTTGCATTTTCCTCATCCATTAAAAACACAGGAACCGCCAGCGCAGAGGATTCGGTATAGCCGGTACCCCATGAAACATAGTTTTCAAAACATAATGAGCCATAAGTTGTACGCAAGTCGTTTATTTTATCCTTATGGGTACTTACAATACCCTGTCCGGCGGTACGTACCATGGTGAATACGACCCCTTTATGCTTTATATCATGTGATTCCGTGTTCGTCAAAAGACATTTACGGTTCAGTGTAGTATGTAATTCCCCGATTTTCTGGAGGAGCATATTTATCCCTATGGTTGACATATGGTCCGGTATTGTTGCAATGATATAGAAATCGCTTGCGGCAAGTGCATTTTGAGTTGCCAGATAGAGGTTTGGGGGGCAATCAATGAGGATATAATCATAGTTGTTTTTTATCCTGTGAAGGGCATTTTCCAGTACATGGCGCTGTTCTATATAAAAAAGTGCATCTCGTATATCACCAGAAGTATCTATGCGAAACAAGTCTTTTAAACCCTTGATTGTTCGCCTGAAGATTTGAAGTTGTTCCTGATAAAAACCAGACTCTATCTTCCGCCATGTTTTTGAGGCCAATTCAATATCGATTCCCAGTAAATCAATATCAGAGGGAATCAGGTCAAGATTTCTCACCACATCCTTTTCGATTTTGCCCTTTGCAGATAATTCAACAGGTGATTTCCATATAATATGTTCAGTTTGACAGATATCAAAACTATCCTTCAGATACGATTCAAAGAGTTTTGCGATGGTTCCTTTATTGTTTTTAAATACCTCCCATCTTTCAGGCGTAGCACATAAAAAGGTCAGGTTGGTTTGAGGATCTACATCGATAAGCAACACTTTTTTGTTGTGGTACATTGCAAGGGCGCATCCGATATGGTAGGTGGTGGTAGTTTTGCCTACGCCGCCTTTGTAATTAATAAAAGAGATAACTTTTCCCATAACAAACCCTCATGTATGTTGTTTAAGATGTCTATAAACGTAATAATGGCAACGACGGTGTATTGTCTGTCAATATTTCAAATGGACGATTCATAAGTTCCCTCTATACGTCATCATAATACCATCTTGTAGCCGTTGCCAACAATATTTTCCCTCTTTTTGAGAATAGAAGGACACTTCCCTTATTTCAAAAATTAATATGGGAAGTGTCCGTACGTAGTAACATTTGTTTATTCATACGGGTAAAAGTCCCGTCCTGGGAATTATCTGTTCATCCCGGCAGTTCAAGGGAGCGTGGTCTGAGCAATCAGGGGTCGTAAGTTCCCAATAGTTAAAACGGATGCATTCCCGGTTTTTTGTAAAAAAGCAAGTAGGGGGGAATAGTAACTCAAACTTCCAGCTTGAGCTAAAAATATCACAAGCAGGATACTTGTAATACAGTACCAGTCTGCCGACAGTCTGGTGTAAAGAGTTACAAAAAATCGGTAGTGCACCTATAGAGGCTGATCTTTTGTCTTACTACAAGGTTGTGGAAGAGATAGATTATGCCTTATAGCAAGACCTTTAAGAATAGATATAGAGGTGTTTTCGTTTACATGATGCTAAGCCCCACAATAAATGAACCTGGAATTCTCAGATTAAGTGGAATTAATATATTGAGGTAAAACGGATTTTAGCAGATAGACAGCATCTGGGAAAGAGGAGTTGGAATCTACCATGACGATGTCGATGGTATTAAAGTTTTTTTTACAACGGAAACACCTGGCGAGGTTCGTATTTGGGTTGGTGGCGGAATTAAATTCAGAACAGAGAGGGCAGAGGAAGCGGAAATAGCCTTCGGAGTATTTATGAGGTATGGAGAGGACATCAGCGATGAGTCGATCGATGGGGATATCGTTTCGTAATGAGCGCAAGAGTTGAGGGGAAAAGAGACGGGCCATGGTAGACCTCCTTAAAAAGATTGAATTTCAGCAAGAGCCTGATGGAAGATATCCTGGGTAATTTTCTGTGATTGTCTGATGGAAGCGTTAATCAGGCAGGCGGTGGAAATGGCGTTGATTTGCCTTGGGATGCCGGCGGAGAACTCATGGATCAGGTCTTTGACGTCTGAGTCAAAGATTTTATCGGATGCGCCGGAAGATTTCAGATGGAAGTCTATGTATGCAGCGGTTTGAGTTTTAGTAAGGGGATGAATGTGGTAATGTACCGAGATGCGTTGTGCGAAGTCGGCATGGATGTCTCTTTTGAGGATATATTTGAGGTGTTCCTGTCCCGAGAGGATGATTTTGAGATGAGTGGAAGAATCAAGCGGAGAGCTGACAAGGAGTCTGAGGTCTGTGATGGCGTCGGTTTTCAGGAGATGAGCCTCGTCGATAACGATAATGGGAGTGAGATTTGAGCGCAAGGATTTATCCATAATTTGGAGGAAGAGCCGGTCTTTGGTGTGTTTTGGTATTTCACCGAGCTGGGAGACGATTAAGGAGAGAAGGCTGGATGATTTTAGGTGGGTAAAATGGAGGTAGATGGGGAGAAACAGGTTTTGGGGGATTTGTGAGAGGAAGAGTTTGAGGAGTGTGGATTTTCCGACTCCCGTCTGTCCGTAGAGGACGGCGATAGAGCCTGAGTGTAAGAGGTATTGGAGTCGTGCAAGCCCCTGGGTAAAGCGTTCGTCTTTCATGATAAGGCTGGTGTTGATTCTTTCAGAGAACGGCTGAGTAGTCATGGAAAAATGAGAAGTAAACATGGTTAAGAGACCTCCTTTTTCGAGTAAGCGATTTGTAATTCACGAATGATATAGGGTAAGGTTTTCACGGAGGCATTTTGGAATGCCTCCGTGAGCAATGATTCGTTGAGAGCGGGGATACGGTTGTAGCATTTTTTAAGCGATTCGAGTTCATGAGAGCTGAAGGCGGAGAGAGAGCCTTTGTGTCCCATGAGGAGTGCGAGTTTCTGGACGAATGCCATGAATGGCCAGGGTCGTTCGGAGATGATTTGGTGGTAATCAATGCCTTTGGCCTGAGCCTGGAGAATGGATTTGTGTTTCTGAGTGATAAGGTCGAGGTAATTATGTTTTGGTTTTGAAGGTGAGGCGGCTGGAGTTTCAGCGCCCTGGTCGCGCAGGTAGAGATTTCCCGAGCCGAGGTATTCACCGTTTGCGGAATAGATCAAGACCTTTTTGAGATCGCCGTATGGGTCGTAACGGACTTCTACTTTATCGCCTCTGAGTTTGGGGTCAACACGGTAAAAGCGGTTATCAATGCGGACATCGGCAAAGGTTCTGTCAACGGTTCTGGGGATGCGTTTCATGAAGAAGGCAAGAGCGGCGTCCATATCGACGTGTCGGATGACGGTAAGCCCCTCGTCGTAGCGTTGTTTTGGAGATTGATTGGTTTCGGAGTGGATTCTTGCGTGATAGACAACGGCAAGGTAAGCGGAGAAGGCCTGGTTAATGGCATCAAGGGTGATAATGTCGCCGGAGCGGACTTCCGACTCGAACTGTGTCTGGCTGGTGCCGAAGAAACGTTCGACCAGTCCGCCGGGAGCAGGGTCGCGTGGTGGTCTGTGGATGAGTTTAATGCCGAGGTTGTAACAGGCAGAGCGCATGGCGTCAGAGTGGTAGACCTTGGCATTGTCGAGGTAGAGTTCTTTGGGCGAGCCGTGGATAGTCCAGGCCCTGATGAGAGAATCGATAAGGATATCGAGGGTTTGTTTGAGATAATACCGTCCTTCGACCACATAACGGCTGTAGCAGTCGATAAAGAGACAGAGGTTTGTGGGAAGCGCCTCGCCGTCAACGAGCACGAAAGGGCCTTCCTGGAAGTCGCCAATCCAGAGGTCGTGGGTATGCTCACGGCTAAGAGCGTATACGCACCTTTTGCTGTGAGACGCCGAGTTTGAGCCGGGTCGCCCCTGCGAGTCTGAGATGGCGGTAGAGGGTGGATTTGGGGATCGTTTTCCCATAGTATTTCTCAAGAAAGCGGTTGAGGCAATCGTCGCTGCGGCGTGGTTGTTCTTTTTTGAGTTCAACGGCTTTGTCGATAATTTCAGGAGAAAACCTTCTGGATGCGCCACGGTCGCTCCTCGCCTTTCTTGCAAGAGATTGAAATCCATCTTTGCGGTAGCGGTTGAGTTTTCTCCTGAGGGTAGAGATAGTGGGTCTTTTCCGCTTTCCGTTGGGGAATACGACCTCCTGAAGGCAGAGTTTTTTCAGAAAAAGGTTGGTCTGCTCCTTCTCAATCTCACCGAAGATGACAGGATGCAGAAGATTGCACCAGAATAAAGCCCATTTTTCGTCTTTCGATTTCATAATTCACCTCCTTTTTTAAGTGTGGAGGTGATTGTAACTCAAGACCAGCCGCTTTTTGTTGCCAGTTCGGGGAAAAATGAATGCCCAAAAATTCGGTGATATTCCGGCTCGGCGCTGAACAATTGAATCGATTGATCGAGGGAGGTTTTTCGTTGTTTGCTTTTATACTTTCCGTGGTAAATGGGAAACATTTGGCGAAAAACCGGAGAGTTGGGGTCGGCCTGCCTGATGAGGTCAAAGGCGTTGCGGAGTGTGTATTTCAGTGAGCCAAAGAAACGCAGCCACCTCCAAACGGTTGACCAGGCAAGCATGCGGTTGTCTATTTCCTGTGTTCGGGTAGTATATCCGATGGCAGAGGAGACACTCCGGTAGGTTTCTGTATCATCTTTGACATAAGCCTGACTGAAGGAGAGACAGTGATCCTTTACGTACCGCTTGTAAGGGAGCGCATACTCAGGATAGGAAGTAAACGTCTTCTTGCACAAGGAACATTTCCAACGTCCCAGGAAAGATTCTATCGTATGAACAAGGGAGTCGATAATAACGTGAAACAACCGATATCTGCATTCATGAAGGGTGAAATTGACATGGGTACTCTTGCACTTTGGACAAAAGCATGGCTTCTGTTTTGTCGCAATAAGCTTTTCATGCTTGTGGATTTTTTCTATAATATTCACGCACTGCCTCCTTTGTATAGGGGGGAAATGGGCAGGAGGATGAAGTTTCCCAACGTTCGGTCCTCCTGCCCTGAGTTTTTTATGTTCCGGAAAAATCTTACAAAACTTGTCCTCGTGAAAACGGGGAACTGGGAAGTAAACCGCCGTTAGGAAGTTTGGAAGTGGTTTTAACCCCTTCCAAACTATTTAATGAGGCTTTACTCCGCCTTACGGACGGAACTTCTTTCTAACGGGGTAAACGATGTATTTTTCTTAACGTGAACAAAAAATCAAGTGAAATACTTACGCAGGATAAAAAAAAGGCGGGGTAGCTGGGTAAGATTTTTCAAATCATTTGCTGGGTATTAGACTCAAATATTCTGAGACTAATTGGGCATTTTTGGAGCATTTATTCTAAGACGTAGCAACATGATTTTGTATTGATTTGTTCCTGTAAAGTGCTATTATACTTAGCCAGCTACCCTTGAAAAATGATTTTCCTGTCTATTTCCTGTAATCTCTATACAAGCCAAGAGCAAGTTTTGGTGTCATTAATTATGAGGATAAAAATAACCTTCACGGCAGATAAATCCGGCATCATCGACTTCAACTATCAACACCAGATACAGGCCATCATCTATAGTTTCCTGTCCATGTCAAACCCTGACTATGCCCAATGGCTTCATCAGCAGGGCTTCGCCTATAAAAAAGACAAGCGGTTTAAGCTCTTTGTCTTTTCAGGTATATCATTCTACTGTCCTATCAAAATCATCCGTTCAAACCGCTTAAACGGTTTAAACGGTTTAAACCGTTTTCTCGGCTTGAACGGCTTAAACGGTTTCTCCTTTAAATCCTCTCATCTTTCCCCCTTCACCCTTTCCTTTCAGATTGCATCACCCGTAGATAAATTCATTCAACACTTGATAGAGGGTATATTCGGAGAGGGCCAGGAGGTGCGGCTTGGCAAACAAACATTCAGCGTATGTCGGGTAGAAACCCTGACGGATCCGTTGGAGACAACAACGGGTTCAAGCAGTTCAAACAGCGTAAACAGTTCAAACGGCTTAAACGGCTTAAACGGCTTAAACGGCTTAAACGGCTTAAACGGCTTAAACGGTTTAAACGGTTTATCATTAAAACCCTTAGAATCTCCCCTCTTCATTAAAAAACCCATGCCTCCGGGTCAGCAGGATATTTATTTGTTCCCGGGTGATAACGGATACGAAGAACTCTTGAATCAAAACCTTATGCATAAGTACGAGACCCTCTTTGGTAAACCGTATCAGGGAGAAACTCTGAAATTTTGTTTTCTTGAAACAAAAGGGAAGTCTGTGAAACAGTTTACCGTCTTCAAGAAGGGATTGGACGGCAGTGTGAATCCCATCCATATAAAAGGGACATTACAGCCCTTTACCGTAACCGGCCCAAAAGAATTAATCAGGATCGGTCTGGAATGCGGCTTTGGGCAAAATAATAGCATGGGGTGTGGGTATGTGGAAGTGGTTCAAACTGTGGAAACCATTCAAACAGCTTGAACAGCTCAAACTGTTTAATCGGATTGAACGGTCTAAGCGGTTTAAACTGCTTAAACTGCTTAAACCATTTTTAACCGGCTTAATTTTCTAAAAGGAGGCAGACATGTACTTCGAAGACCTTGAAGTTTGGAAGTCAGCAAGAGAACTAACAAACAAGATTTACGGGATTACAAAAGACGGTACCTTCTCAAAAGACTACGGCCTCAGAGACCAGATCCGGCGTGCATCTGTCTCCATCATGTCTAACATAGCCGAAGGCTATGAAAGGGGCGGCAACCAGGAATTCATACAGTTTTTATCAATTGCTAAAGGTTCTTGTGGTGAGGTACGATGCCAGTTGTATATAGCAGGAGATCAGAACTATATTGACCAGAATGAATTAAAACCCCTCATTGAACAATGCAAGCGTATCTCAATAATGATTAACAACTTCATGAATCACCTGAAAGGCAGCAGGTACAAAGGATCCAAGTACAAGATGCCGAAGAGAAAGAGTGTGAAAGAGACACTGGATGAAATCATGAATAAAATGAATACAAAAAAGGATTCAGCAGTTTAATTCGCTTAATCAGTTTAAACCGTTCAAACGGCTTAAACCGCTTTTTCAGCTTGAACGGCTTGAACGGTTTACTCGGCTTGAACGGTTTCCTCGGTTTAAACAGTTTGAACTGCTTTTTCTGCTTGAACGGCTTAATCGGCTTGAACTGCTTAAACGGTTTTATCTGTTTGAACGTTTATTTTTATTGGAGATAATCGTTCCATTATTCAATTGGACAGGAAATCCGTGGGTGGATGGCGCAAAAAAAGAGTTGACAAGAAAGAGGGCGGTTTGACAAAATATACCCTTTTGTGTAATTTAAATTATGTTTTTGTCAATGGAATGTTTACATAAAAGGTAACTTATGAGACGTGTTTATACCCAAGGGATATCAGTAGAAGAAAAAAATTTGTTTAATTTCCTTTCTGAAAAAGGAAACATTATTTTCTCAACAAAAGAAATAAAAGCCTTTAGGTTATTTAAGAATTGCACAACTCTGTTAATGAACCTTAAACGAAAGGGATTGATTACTCAGGTAGAGCGTGGAAAGTATATCCTTTCCAATAGGGATGTAGATTCGTTCTTAATCGGGACAAGACTAATAGAACCATCGGCGATAGCATATTCTTCAGCGTTGAATTATTATGGGCTAACAGAACAAATTTCTAACATTGTTCATATTCAAACGAGCAAGAGAAAGCAGAATAAGGAAATACTCAATGTTCGGTACCAATTCATAACTATAAGCCCGCATAAATTTTTTGGAATTAGAAAAGAATGGGTTGGTCGGGATTTTTATTTTATCACTGATATGGAAAAGACCATTGTTGATTGTTTCGATTTACCAGAATATGCTGGGGGTTTTACAGAGGCTGTCAAAGGTCTCTTTATATCGCACGAAAGATTAGATAAGGGAAAATTATGGCACCATGCGTTAAAAATGGAGAACAATACACTTATCAAGCGGTTAGGCTATTTATCAGAAATATTAGAATTAAAAGGGTTCGAAGATTTTCGGGCAAATGCTGCGCAGGTTCTATTGCCTAAGTATACGTTACTCGACCCTCTGTCTTCGGCTGAGGGTAAACATCTGAAAAAGTGGCGATTGATCGTTAATCATACAGAATCAGAGATATATGCTATGGCAAGGACTGCTTTATAATGATTCCTTTTAGGGAGTTAAGTAAAAAATCAGTAGAATGGGGAGTTCCTATAGAAACAGTAGATAAAGACTGGGTGCTTGGGCACTATCTTAATGGGCTATACAATCGCAGTCTTTTTAAAGAGTGCTTTCGTTTTAAAGGTGGAACTTGCCTGCGCAAGCTTTATTTCAAACATTTCCGATTTTCTGAAGACCTTGATTTTTCTGGCCTAATAGAGGTTGAGCGAGAAAAAATAAAAAAAGAACTTGAGATAATACATGACATAATTTACCAAAATGCAGGAATTTTATTTGGGCCTATTCAGATTAAAAATATGCAATCTAATGATCGGTTAATGGGATATGAATTCAAAATCCCTTTTTGGGGAGCTAAACATAGGGACAAGATAGTTCCTCCTGAAAGATGGAGGACATCTATTAAGATCGATATTTCACTAAGAGAACCAATATTGTCCCCTCCAGTTTCAAAGAATATTTTCCATTTATACTCTGATTCAAAAGATATCACGGCAAAAATTCAAAGTTATAGTATCGAAGAGATATATGCGGAAAAGCTTCGTACCATTTTGCAGCGGGGATGGCCCCGCGATTATTACGACCTGTGGTATTTGTCCATTTTTTGTTCAGAGAGTTTAAGATTTAAGGAAATTGCATTACTTTTTGAAAAGAAATGCAAACTCAAAGAAATTGAATTCAAGAGAATTGATTCTTTTTTTCATGGGGTGGAACAAGTAAAAGAAAATTGGAAACCATCTTTAGGTAGCCATTTGAGAGAGTTACCAGATAGTGACCGGGTTTTAGATGAATTAAAAAACACTTTGGGAAAGATTTTTTCTTGAGAATACTTTTCGATCAATTAATGAGCAATAAAGGACTTGCCCCCTATCCTTATCAGGAAGAAGTTGCACAACGTCTTCTTGATGGCAGAAATATTTTTCTCCGCGCTCCTACTGGCAGCGGGAAAACATGGGCTGCTATTTTGCCGTATCTTTGGGCAAAAAAACAAGGCACGACGTTTGTTGATAGATTAATTTATGTCTTGCCGCTTCGAACATTAGCTACTACCCTTTACGCTGAAACGGTAGCGTGTTGCAAAAGTGGTTTCAGGGTAGTGTGTGATCCAAATGCCCGTAGGGGTGAAAAAGGCGAACTTGTAATCACAATACAAACCGGTGAACAAAAGGACGATCCCTTTTTTGAAGGCGATGTAATATTTACAACCGTTGACCAGTGCCTTTCCTCTTACCTTAATTGTCCTGTCTCTCTTCCGCAGAGAGTTGGGAATATCAATGCCGGAGCATTGCTTGGGAGTTTGATTGTATTTGATGAATTCCACCTTTTGGAGTCCGATAAAGCAATGAGAACGGCCGTAGAAATGCTGGACAGGCTTAAACCATTTTCCCAGTTTGTCATCATGACGGCTACACTTACGACGAAGAGTCTGGATTTATTAAAAGAGATACTGGGAGGACAGTTTGTCAGTCTAACTCCTGATGAAGTAATGAGTTTGCCATCTCACAAAGAAAAAAAACGTGCGTACCGCTGGATAAACAGACCACTCACGATTAACGATATCCTTGATCATCATAATGGTAACCGTTCTATCATTATCCTCAACTCCGTTACGAGGGCGCAGAATATTTACGAAGAAATGGCGAAACGCCTGGAAGGTAGCAACACCACTGTTTTCTTGCTTCATAGCAGGTTTTACTCAGAAGATCGAAAAAAGGTAGAAGATAAACTCAAGGGTTGGTTTGGAAAAGAAGCCACTAAAACGAATGTAATCCTGGTAACCACGCAGGTTGTTGAGGCAGGTATAGATATTTCTGCGGACAACCTGCATACAGAAATTGCCCCTCTGAACAGCATTATACAGCGTGCCGGGCGTTGTGCAAGATATGAAGGTGTGCGTGGCATTGGAACTGTCTGGATTTATGAATTACTAACAAATGAAAAAGGCCTGCCTGATTTTGGTCCCTATCGAGAGAACGACCATAAGGCCTTGATTTCAGGTACCAGAGAGGTTCTGGAACGGCTGCCGTCGGATGGCGCAATCCTTGATTTTAACTCAGAGCTTGAAAGACTTGATAAGGTGCATTCGAACATTGAGGAAAGGCATCTGGAATCCTACCGGCAAAATCAATACTCTTTAAAAACCAAGATTCACGAGGCTATGGACGGACGCAACGAAGTTGCCGTCAGAGAATTGGTGCGGGACGTGGCTTCCATAAATGTGGTTATCTGTAACGACCCTTCAGTTTTGAGATTTGATAAAAACAAATGGCCGAGGATGCTGTCAGTTCCCCGTTCGAGCCTTTATAAGCTTTCTCCGTTTTTTGAAGAATGCCGTGACTTTGGGGAAACGGTTGCGTGGTATCCTATTGAAAATGCCAATATTATAGACGAAACCGAGACATCCTTCGGATGGGAACGAATTACTTCAAAAGACCAGATCAGAAACGCTTCATGGCTTGTCGTTATAAATCCGGAGTTTGCTTCTTATTCCCCTGACGTTGGCTTGAAAATCGGTGTAAAGGGGTGTCACGAAGAGATCAGATACTTCGATAGGCCGCTTATTCCCCGGTACAAAATCAGTTATGAAACTTACCGGGAGCATGTTCAAAGAGTAGTTGCAGCGTGCCGGGCAATGAAGCCTTTTTATAGCTATGCAGCAACACGACTGGCCGAACGATATAAAATGTCAGCCAACCAATTGGAAACACTGGCTGATGTCTGTTGCGCCCTACACGATGTGGGAAAGCTCTCCATGAAGTGGCAGGAGGCTGTAAGAAAGTGGCAGCAGCACAAGAACCCTCAGATGTTGACTGGCGAGCCCCTTGCTCATTCAGATTACGCGCCAGACATGGATTTTGAAAATAAGAAAAAGTTTCCTAAACAGCCGCCTCATGCTTCTGAAGGCGCATATTCAGTGGCAGGGTGGTTGAGAGATAATTTTGGTGTTAATGCAGTTGTAACCTGGACAGCTATAGCAAGACATCATGGGGCATTTACGGCATCGCTGGAAGACTTTAGGCTTATTAACGACACAAAGAAATGGGTCAGTGAAACATTGCCATCCTCTATTGAGGGCATTGCATTGACTGACAACCCCGATAAACTAACCCAACGTAGTTTTCAAGACGATCTTTTAATTTTTAGTGGTCCAAACAGCGAAGATACCGGGTTGTGGCCTCTTTATGTATTTCTCGTAAGAAGGCTCAGGCTGGCAGACCAAAGAAGCCAGAAAGGAGGAGAGGGATGAAGGTTGTGGAAATTCCAAAAGGAACGGGGACTTATGCCGATTCCTTAAGAGCCATAGGCACCGCAGGCCTACTTGAAGAAGTAGCCGGGGTTGGAACAATTATCCAAGATAGGGGAACTCATTTTAAAATTGAGTATTCATCGGATGTGCCTGATGTACAATGGAGACCACCGTCTCCCGGGTTTTACTACATTTGGCGAAAAAGCAAGGAAAAGGAAAAACCACAGGGTACTATGGTGCTGGATTATGAGGAGGAACAAGGCCGGGTAAAAGCAAAGGAAAAGGGTAGTAAAAAGAAAAAAGAAGCATTAAACAAAGCACTTGAAGAGCAAGGCTTATCTCCAGTTGAAAGCGTTAATCGCGAATACGGTCCTTCGGCAATCCTTGAGTCAATGCGAAAAGGCTGGAGTTCCGATAAAGACGTCTATCTATGGGTGATTCAAAATCCTGAAAAAGTCCTTAAATGGGTTCAATCTGAACTAGTATGGCTTGAACGCCTCAATCGGTTGGATCGCCTTGAACAGGTTGAAATACCTAAAGTAAGCAACAGCCAGTTTTTTAATCCTTCATCAGGAAAAGGTTTGCATGCAACCAAGACCATTTACAAATCACCTAGCGCTATCAATAGTGAAGTCGTAGAACCTTTCGCCGAGTGGATGAAATTTAGAGGGG
This sequence comes from Candidatus Kuenenia stuttgartiensis, assembly GCF_900232105.1. NCBI lineage: Bacteria > Pseudomonadati > Planctomycetota > Candidatus Brocadiia > Candidatus Brocadiales > Candidatus Brocadiaceae > Candidatus Kuenenia > Candidatus Kuenenia stuttgartensis. The sequence goes on along the minus strand of NZ_LT934425.1, from coordinate 504,936 downwards.
CTTCTGCTGCAATGCTCCCTTACCGTAATGGCGACGATTTTAAACTCTTTGTCATTGAGCCTGCCGAAATAGGGCCGAAGGCGCTGTCTATGCTCAGGGGAAAACTTCTCGATCTGAGGCTGTGGGGTGGAATAAGGCTTGACATAGAGGCCACATTGCGTCTGGCTGAAGAACTGATAATACATTCGGATGTTGTACAAGATACTATGGGAAAGATCAGTTTGCGCGGACGTAGACCTGCTGAGGTTATAAGAGGATTGCGGCAAGCATATTTCAAAAGCATGGGAACAGCGGCAGCCTTGATGAATGATGCATTTTTGCCTATTCCAAACTGGTTTCGCATTGAAAATAAAGATGATGCAATTGCGTTTATCGAAATAATTAGGGAGCATATCGGAGACTATGCTCAGAAAAAACCTGGATGTCTTGGCTCTCTGAATGAAACCCATTCCGGCGATGTTCCCATTCTCCAGCAATACAGAAAATGGCTTACAACTGGTAGCGTGTCAGACCTGCTTGATTTTTTGGCGAAATTTGCAGTCCATACTATGGAAAAACGAGGTAAAAAAGAAGGGGTAAAAGAATTTTCTACTGAAAATCTAACGATACTTTTTGAAAGGGGATATGGAATGAAAGAGATTGTAGAAAATACGGGATTCTTAAGTGTTGCCTGGGCTATTAGAAATGCTACTATAACAGCCCTGTGGTTACAGCAACAAAACAACAAGAAATGGGATGTACGTTTCGGTCTAGCCCAAAAATGGAAGCAAAAAATTAAAGGTGGGGCAAAAGAATTCGTCCCGGTGTTGGCCGAGTTTGTTCAGGATTATAACTGGGAAGTTACAAACAGGCTTGAAGGTAAATATCATACCGTTTCAAAAGAAGACCTTGATCAGGTAATATCTCTTATTGAAAATAACGGGAAAGACCAGAGTGAACTAGTCGGTATGCTTCTTTTGGCCTATGGCTACGCAAGAGCGCCAAAGATTGAAACCGATAATCCAACGATAACAAACAAGGAGGGTAAATAATTATGAAACTGCACTCTTTAAGTATTTCAGGCATTGTAACGATGAACATGCACGCCCTTAACAATGAAGGCAGCGAAGGAAACACCATGATGACGCGGATGGTTGAAATTGTGGATGCAACAGGCAAGAATCATACGGTCAATGCCGTTTCCGGTGACATGTTCAAGCATATTCAGGCAGAACATTTGTTTATGGAGGCAAAATCAAATAACCTTCCCTTATGCAAGGGCTGCGATATTTTCAACGCAAATAGAATTAAATTTGATGCAGAGTACGAGAAAGATGTCATGTCTTTAAATGAATATACGGAAGCTGAAAGACAGAATAAAAAGGATCCTTTTATCTTAGATAAAATACTCTTTAAATGTATCATTGATGATTGCGAAGGGATAATGCTTACAGGATGGGCCGGGACAAAATCACTTTCCCGCAAATCAGCCATTGAGTTTGGCTGGGTTGTGGGATGTCCTGATAATACACGGACAGAATCATACTTCCACGCCAAATATGTGCCTGAAGGACGTGGAAAAGGCTCCGGTGCAGGAGAAAATCTTGGGCAGAATATCTTTCACCGTCCCGCATCTTCCGGTCAATACGCAGTAGTAGTGAATGTAGACCTTTATAAGGTTGGCCGGAATGATATCACGCTTGCTTATGTGGATGGTATTGATAGGCAGGCCAGGATAAAAGCCCTTTTGAAGAGTGTGCTCAATACCTTTATCAAACCAACCGGCGCGCACCGCAATACGCAACACCCGCATATCCTTGATTTCACTGGCATTATAGCCACATCTACAAGCACGTTGCCTGCCCCCGTTCTTAGCGGACTGAATTCAAATTATCGAGACGAGATAAAAAAGATTGCCGGTAATCTGAATAGGACCACAACCGGCGACCCGATAGCAGTTACACCATTTGACGGGCTTGGTGCATTTAGCGGGGTAATGGCAGATATAATATGCAAGGTTCAACCTTATGGAGGCTAACATGGTTGAGGAAAAATTAATTGACCGGGGAATAGGGAAATGGCTCATTCTAAGCTATTTACCGGTGAGCCTTTTTTCCCTTCGAATGACCCATGCTACAAGCAAGGGCGGAAAGACCCTTTTGATTCCAACTCCCTATGCTTTTAAGATGACCTTGATTGATGCTTGCTTTAGGGGCTTTGATGAAAATAATGCCGAAATCAAGGCACGGCAGGTATTTGATCTTATTAAAGGCTGCGAAATAAGATTTAGCCCACCGGCAGGTTGTATCGTGCAGAATACCTTTATAAAAATTCGTCAGGAAGAAAGGGATGCCCCGAAAGGCTTCTATGTTCCCACCATTGCTTATCGTGAGTTTTGCTTTTATACCGATGCTGAACTGAAAGTGGCGATAGGGATTAATGGTCTTTCAGGAGATGCAGTATCTTTGATAAGAAGGGTAGGTAGTCACATTAATTGCATAGGAAAGAGAGGCTCTTTCTGGCAATATATTAAGGATTCGATTTGCAAAGGTAATCTTCCCGAAGGATACACACTTCCACAGCCGGAGGAGCGATTGTTGACCGGTAAGTTTCAATGGGTTCAATACCTGGATGATTTTGGGGAAGTATTGTGTAAGGCCAAAGATGGTTTTGATCGTATAAGTACTTATGGCTCAGGGACAGTTAAGCTTGGTGAACATCGAATATTGGTAAAAACAGTTATTCCTTATAGTTTTGTCCAGAGCAGCAAACATTTCACACAATATAAGAAAATTGTTTGAGGGGTATTACAAATGAATTGGTACGTCTCACCGATGAGGAGGATTAAATGACAACGAACCAACGAATCTTCTCTATACAAAAGTTGAAGACGAGGGGTTTAGCCACGAATGGACACTAAGAAAAACGAATTTCACAAAACAGGGATGGACAGTATGAACATGATTAAAATATCCTGCTTATCCCGTGAATCCTGTCAAAAATAATTTTGAGACACTGAAATAGGAAGAAATATTGAACGAAGTATATTATGGTAGTACAATGTATATACATAATTTTACGTTAAGAAAATTCGAGGTTGCTATACAGTCACTAAGTCATCAGTATTTTCTTTGATGCCTGGTGTCTTAGTGGCATTAAAAATTTACAAAATGCTACATTTCAGGAGGTAATATGCTTAAAAATCTGGTCCCACACGGTAACAGCGCAGCATTAATTATTGATAAACCCATACTGGAAATCCTCAAGGTTGATATGAATACACCACTTGAAATCACCACTGACGGGAAAAATCTTATTATTTCTCCGGTTCATGACAAGGATAGAGATAAAAAGTTTAGAGCGGCTTTAGTGAAAATAAATAAAAAACACGAAAAAACACTTAAGAAGCTGGCTGAATGATGAAAGATATCCTTTTTCTGACCCTTGCCGAAGTCATTGATATACATAGCAATCAGATGAGATTGTATGGAGGATTGCCGGGGATAAGGGATATAAACCTCTTATCTTCAGCTATTGCAATGCCCCACGCATCTTTTCATGGTGAGTACTTGCATAACGATATTTGTGAAATGGCAGTGGCTTATGCATTTCACATCAGTAAAAACCATCCTTTTGTTGACGGTAATAAGCGAACCGCTCTGGTATCTGCGCTGGTTTTTCCCGAACTTAATGGAATCAGCATTTCAGATTCTCAGGGGAAACTCTACGATGCTATGCTGGACCTTTCAACGGGAAAGCTTAACAAAAGTGAGTTTGCCAGTATATTGAGAAAATTGAAAGAATGAATGGATATAAATAATGAACACTACAGAACAAACATCTATCCGCTTCACCGGCACCCAGATTAACTATTACTTCCTCTGCAGGAAGAAGCTCTGGTATTTTACCAAAAATATTGAAATGGAGCACAACAGCGATGCGGTCTACCTCGGTAAGCTGATCCACGAGACATCGTACGAACGGGAGAATAAGGAGATCGAGATTGACGGCACTATCAAGATTGATTTCATCGGGAAAGACAGGGTCATTCACGAGGTAAAGAAGTCGGACAAGGTGGAAGAGCCGCATATCTGGCAGTTGAAGTATTACCTCTGGTATCTGAAACAGAAGGGCGTAGAAGGCATTACGGGTAAAATTAATTATCCAAAGCTCAGAAAGACCCTGGACGTGTTTTTGGAACCGGGAGATGATGAGAAGATTCATGCAATAGTAAGCGAAATCAAAGTGCTTGTAGAAGCCGAATTACCTCCGCCGATACAAAGGATGAAGATGTGCAAGAATTGTAGTTATGGGGATATGTGCTGGGTGTAATAAAGAACAATCTACGCCGATTAAGCCGTTCAAACTGTTTAAACCGATATGGTTTTTCTGCTTGAACGGTTGAAACTGTTTGAACGGCTTAAACTATTTTTAAAACTATGAAACAGAACTATTACATCTTTAACAACGGCCGTTTGAAACGACAGGAAAATACCATCTTCTTTGAAAAGGAAGACGGTTCTAAGGCCGTAATACCCATTGAGAACACAGAAGCCCTCTATGCTTTCGGTGAGATTGACTTCAATACGAAACTCTTTAATTATCTTGCGCAGAAAGGCATACCGGTGCATGTATTCAACTACTATGGTTATTATTCCGGCAGCTATTATCCGCGGGAATACTTAAACTCCGGGCAACTCCTGGTGAAGCAGGTGAACCACTATACGAGCCGTCAGAAGAGAATTGTCCTGGCAAGGGCGTTTATCGAAGCAGCGAGTTTCAATATCCTGAAGAACCTGAGATATTATGGCAACAGGGGAAAAGGAGTGGATGAATATATCAGTACGATTGAAGGCTTCAGGTCACAGATCGAAAAAACAGAGGTCGTGGAGGAGTTGATGGGAATAGAAGGAAACATCCGAAATACGTATTACAAGGCGTGGCCCACCATTATTGACCAGGAGATAGCATTTGAACGCAGGGTAAAGCAGCCTCCGGACAATATGATTAATGCCTTGATCTCGTATCTAAACTCGATGGTCTATACGACATGTCTGGGTGAAATATACCATACGCAGTTAAATCCCCTGATCTCTTATCTCCATGAACCGGGTGAACGGAGGTTTTCCCTGAGTCTCGACATGGCGGAGGTTTTTAAGCCTATTTTCAGCGACAGAACCATATTTACCATACTTAACAGACATCAGATTACGGAGAAGGATTTTATGACAGATGTTAATTGCTGTTACCTTAATGAGAAGGGAAGAAAGACCGTTGTTAAAGAATATGATGAGAAACTGAAGACAATTATCAGCCATAAGAAACTTGAGAGGCAGGTCTCTTACCGGTATCTTATAAGACTGGAATGTTATAAATTGGTTAAACACCTGATTGGTGAGCAAGGGTATGAGGGATTTAAGATCTGGTGGTGAATTTTCATAACCGTTCGAACGGTTTAAGCGGTTTAAGCGGTTTAAGCGGTTTAAGCGGTTTAAGTGGTTTAAGCGGTTTAAGTGGTTTAAGCGGTTTAAACGGTTTAAACGGTTTAAGCGGTTTAAACGGCTTTAACCGGCTTGAACGGTTTCATCTGTTTGAACGGAGAGATTAACAATGTACGTTGTTGTTGTGTACGATGTGGACCAGAAACGATGCACGAAGATGCTAAAGCTTTGCAGGGGTTACCTCCATCATATACAAAATTCTGTGTTTGAGGGAGAAATTACCGAAGCCAGACTGGAAGAATTGAAGATAAAGGCAAAGAAGATCATGAACGAGGAGGATAAGGACTCACTCATTGTATTCAAATCAAGAAATGAAAAATGGCTGGATAAAGAGATTGTTGGATTTGACAAAAGACCGGTTGATAATATATTATGACTATTAGGTTTGCTTTGACTGTTGGAATACAATGATACGACAAAAGTATTTCATTGTTTGGATAAGTAAGTGTTTCGTGATGGCTAAATATTATAAAAAAACCTGTCGACCTTAGGGTAAATACCTGTTCGTACGTCTCTGCAGGTCTATTTAGATACATTGAAATGAAGGTTATCCCGTCATGAGATGACAGTTTAAGTACTACATGTCGACCTGCCGGGTTTTTTACATAATGAGAGGTAGACGAGCAAAATGGCCATTTTTCATACGAAAAAAAGTCATAAGTCTCTGTATTATTTGTACCCACAAAACTGGTCTCATTGCACCTATAAGGAATTGAAACTTTGTTTAAATAAATCTAAATTAAGTTTTTGTACAACGTCTCATTGCACCTATAAGGAATTGAAACTTTATACCGAGGTTATCGGAGGTATCCAGCCTTATTGTCTCATTGCACCTATAAGGAATTGAAACTTTTTTGCGCCTGCCCGCCAAAAACAAATGGCATATGTCTCATTGCACCTATAAGGAATTGAAACTTCTCAGGGGCGATTCCGACACCCTCGATGGAAACCGTCTCATTGCACCTATAAGGAATTGAAACATAATTTATGGAAAAGCGGAGATAGGCCTCAATAGAGTCTCATTGCACCTATAAGGAATTGAAACAATAAAAAATACAATATTTTATTTTTCATATTTTAGTCTCATTGCACCTATAAGGAATTGAAACTGAGGACGAGAGCAGATGATACATTCTGCGCAACAAGTCTCATTGCACCTATAAGGAATTGAAACGGTATTCGGGAGATTATCACGGCAACGTCAAAGTCACCCTACGAAAGACGCGGATCAAGAATTTGTGCCAAAAGCTCCCGTCAATAAGTGGAGAAGAAAGTTAAAAACGATAGGGTTCTCATGTAAACGGGCAAGAATGAGCAAAACAAGCAAAATGGAGCGGGAGTATCCCTGTAGTAATGAAAGAGATAGTAAAAAAATAAAGGCTTTTTTTTGTTCTCTACATTACAAGCGAAGCATTTGAAGTGCAAGAAAAGGTCTTGCCGCAAAATTTCTGAGCGTCTTTGCAATATTTGGTACATTGAGAAAATGAAACAGCCCAACCACAAGGTTCTTCAAAGAAGCCATTGCCCTTGGGGCATTTTGTGTGCGTATTTGAGAATGGTCTTCACGGAAGGAGGTATCACGCACATAATGAAGTCCATTTTCTATTGACCAGTGTCCGCGGGAAAACTTAAGAATGGTTTTGGGACTTGCTTTTTGTTGTGTCAGGCTGGTAATACCGTAAACAATTTCCTCGGTCTTTTTGCCGGTCTTGACTTTTGTAAATATTCTATGAATGCAAAATACCTGCTTAACGTAGGGGAAATCAAGATATTCGTTTAATTCGGTGCTGGTCCAAATCCTGCGGATTTCAATGCGGCCATGGCCTTTTTCAATTGTTTCGTGCTGAGGGGGGAAAAGAACTGAGATTCAGTTCCTTGATGGCTTGTTTTATGGTTTTTTGATTATCTTTCACCGTGAATATATATTCTGCCTTTTTGTCTTCTACCAGATAACGGGCGGTTTCCTTTTGCGCATGTAAGGCATCGAAAGTAACGACACGGTCTTTTATGTCTAAATCATCAAACAATACCGGAACCATCGGTATTTCGTTTGTTTTGCGGTCTACCTGAGTTTGTGCGAGAACTATACCCTGTTTATGAAGAAAAGCGGCAAGCAAATGTACCTGTTTGCCGTCAGGCTGTCTTGCACCGCAAAGGGTTTTCCCGTCAACCGCAATGGGCAGGCTTTTATCACCGACAGATTGAAACCAACGCGAGAGGACTTTATCAACTGCTTCTGCATCCACCTGCTGTAAGAAACGCCTGATGGTAGGTTCACTCGGTGGTTCGTATCGTTTCGTTTTTGTATTATAACGGCAGGAGAGACGTTTGAGCATATTTTGCGGACAACGCTTTGCCCACTCTGCAATGGCGGCAAAGCTCCAGGCATTGCAGATGATAGCACAGATAGAAATTGCCAGGATAGAACGTTTCCTGTGGCGAACGCCTCTGGGCATGCGATGTTCAGGGATTTGCTGCAATAATTCGTCAAGAAATTCCGCATCTTTTAAAGATAATTTCATAGGCTTTGTCTCCTTTCTTAATTGTATGGTAAGATTAAGGTTGTTAAGTTGTTTTTGGACTTGTGCTTTCAATGAGCGAACAAAGACCATCTTTGGCTTATTGTGCAGAAGATAGCCTTGTGATGATCTGGCAAAACCGGTTGAATGTCCTAAAAAAATCCATCCTGCGGCCTTATAGCAGACGCCTTTAAAAAAACGAGGGTCGACAAAGGTCTCCACAAGCCAGATTGGATGCCCATAGACCTTAGTCCAGTCTTGTGATAAGCGTTTAAGGTTAAGAGAAAGAATACGGGAGGCAAGGTTTGGTACGTGTATCTGAGGAAGGATCAGGAAACGTGAGTTGTTTGCTATGAGTTTCAGGCGTTGTGATTTTAAAAATGGCGGCCATCCAATCCACTTATCGCGAACGGTACATTTTAATGCTGCGGCAGCCCAGCCGATCAAGGCAAGCCATTGTCCCTGTGATTCCGCTACGTAGCGAATTGATTCTCCTACGAGAGAACGAAATCCAAGGTAATGATGCTGGCGCATCAGTGTGTCCCAATTTGCCTGGTCGTTTTGTGAAACAGGACGAACGGTAATTGAATGAAGTAGTTCGTTGTGTGTGTTATCGATTGGTGTTGTATGCTGGTTCATGCCCTATAATATAAAATATTTTAGGGGGAATGTCCACGTTTTTTTACATATCTTTGTATATTATGTGCTTATGGAAAACTTTGACAGCGCCGTGGGGAGATTATACATGGCTAAATAAAATCAAGTCTCATTGCACCTATAAGGAATTGAAACGTGATATGTTAGAACTGGTAGCCTGAGAATCCCCTGTCTCATTGCACCTATAAGGAATTGAAACCTGAAAAAAGGCAGGAATTACGTGCGAAAACTTACAAGTCTCATTGCACCTATAAGGAATTGAAACGTGGTAGAAGAAATACAGTAAGGACACCGAATTTGGTCTCATTGCACCTATAAGGAATTGAAACGGACGTAGGGATCTAACCTCTGATGTTAGAGAGGCGTCTCATTGCACCTATAAGGAATTGAAACGCTTACATTCCATCTTACGAATACGTGGCTTGCACTTGTCTCATTGCACCTATAAGGAATTGAAACGTATTGGGCAAGCGCAGATATATACACTGCGTCGTAGTCTCATTGCACCTATAAGGAATTGAAACTGACAGAAAAATAAAGACATTTTTGGAGTACATACAGTCTCATTGCACCTATAAGGAATTGAAACCCCGTTACCGTACCATCTGCATTGAGAGTTGCCCCGTCTCATTGCACCTATAAGGAATTGAAACGGAGAATTTTTGGGTCGTCGCTTGGAACGGGAGAATGTCTCATTGCACCTATAAGGAATTGAAACTAAAAGAGATACACTCGTATTTATATAGCACCCTTGTCTCATTGCACCTATAAGGAATTGAAACTGTGGCACATTTTCTCAAGCATGATCATTTCTGCTGGTCTCATTGCACCTATAAGGAATTGAAACGTAGAAACAATTCTCCCAATTATTGAGAAGTATAGGGTCTCATTGCACCTATAAGGAATTGAAACTATAAAGACCCCCTCCATTTCACACTCTGTGATATCGTCTCATTGCACCTATAAGGAATTGAAACGAAAGTGTTCAGGGTGATAACGAAGGCGAACAACAGGTCTCATTGCACCTATAAGGAATTGAAACTTGATTGCGGGAACAACAGGTATTCCAAAAAGGATTGTCTCATTGCACCTATAAGGAATTGAAACCTGTGGTGGTCTCGGACTATTTCAAGTTTTTTCCTACGTCTCATTGCACCTATAAGGAATTGAAACTTGTGAGGTACAATAGGTCTTAAGTGCTCTAGCGTGAGTTTATCACGAAATAAGGTGTAAGACAAAGACATCAAGTTGCAATCCAATGATTTGTATCGGGTTGCGACTTTTTTTGTCTAAAAAATTATGTATACACTGAATAATACTATATTTATATTGCATTATATGCCTGTATATACTATTATACACGGAGTATTAATCTATTACGTATACACTAACAACTAATAGCCATGGCTACCATTCAATCTAAAAACTCCAGAGGTTATAAATATTGGTATATTGTCGAATCGCGGCGCGTTAACGGCAAGCCCAGGCCCATCGTCCTGGCCTATCTTGGCAAGGCAGACGATTTATTAAAACAACTGCAAGGTCTTACCGAAAAATTACGGCTCAAATCTTATTCACATGGCGCGGTAGCCGCATTGCTAAGTGTGGCCAATGCCCTGGACGTCCCTTCCGTGATTAATAAATATATAAAGTCGCCACGGCAGTATTGTGCTAAAAAACCTGTTCGAAATAATCTGACCGCCGGAAGTACCCTCTTGTTGGGTGCCGTGGGGAGAGTGTGTGTGCCTACCAGCAAAAGAGGATGGTGGGATTGGGCAAAGACGACTACTGCCGAATACTTACTCAGACACAGCTTGAGTAAAATAGACAGTCAGCATTTCTGGGATTTGATGGATGCACTTCCTGAAGAATCCATTGCAGAAATCGAGCGCGAATTAATTGAAAAGACATTTAAAACATACAACCTTCAAAGCGACACACTGTTTTTTGATACAACCAATTTTTTCACGTATATCGACACAACTAATCTGCGATGCACTATTGCCCGGCGGGGGAAAAACAAACAAAAGCGATACGATCTCAGGCAGGTCGGGTTGGCGATGGTCGTTACACGTAACGACATGATACCGTTGTTTCACCATACCTATCAGGGGAACATGGCGGATGCAAAGGTGTTCAGCGCGGTTCTTGAGACGATAAAAGACAGGATGACCGGATTAGGTTTCGACAGCAAAAAGCACACTATTGTTTTTGATCGTGGAAACAATTCCATGGACAATATGGCTATTGTAGAGAGATTGGCATTGCATTACGTTGGAGCGCTTACACCGTATCATCACAAGCAGTTGGTAGGGGATGCCATGTGTAATTTCAGGGAATATGACGTTGACGGCAGTAAGATACAGGTGTACCATGACAAACGGGTTATTTGGGGGCAGGAAAGAACCGTTGTCGTATTTATTTCCGAGAAATTAAAGGTTGGGCAATTAAGGGGAATGTCTCAGTCTCTGGAAAAGGCAGAACATCAGTTAAAGCTCTTACAGCAGCATCTGTGTAATCCAAAGGGAAAGATGCGGGACAAAGAGGGTCTGGAGGATACGATAAGAAGTGTAGTGAAATGTCAATTTGCGAAGGATGTTATCGATTGGTCGTTAAAAGAGGTATCTGAAGGCAAGTTTCAATTGAATTTTTCAATCGACCAGAAAAAGCTCGAAGAAATAGAAGGGGAACTGGGGTTCAGGATTCTTATGACAGACCATCACGATTGGGATACCGCGGACATTATAAAAGCCTACTATGGGCAATCAAAAATTGAACATGCCTTTAGAAATCTCAAGAACCCCTATCACCTTGCTTTAAAACCGCAATTTCACTGGACGGATCAGAAAATCAGGGTGCATTTTTTTATTTGCGTCCTCGGATACCTAATGGCGGCGATTGTGTGGTATCAGGCAAAAGCGCACGCACAATTTAGTGGAACGTTAGATACCCTGTTAGACACCCTTAATAATATAAGGCTTTCTGCTATGCTTGAAGAAACAAAGGCCAGAGGGAGAGTTAAGGCTACCTACAAATTGGAAGAAATGTCCGACAAGGAATCTCTGTTGATGAATGCGTTAGGCATTATGGATTTCCACAAACATCGGCTGAAACTTCAAGGACTCAGTGTATACAATTGATGTTGTGCTTAACGCATTGACTGTATTTATGTTACGTTGCTTCATGCCTTATTTTGTGATAAACTCACGCTAGTAGGGTCTCATTGCACCTATAAGGAATTGAAACGAGGGTCGCTTGTATCGTCTATATGCGAATCAAGTCTCATTGCACCTATAAGGAATTGAAACAATCTCGGAAGGGCGTGAAAAGAAATTCCCAAACACGTCTCATTGCACCTATAAGGAATTGAAACACGATCAACCAACGACTAACCACAAACAATAATAATGTCTCATTGCACCTATAAGGAATTGAAACTTGAAAACATGGCCATGTCGATACTGGATTCTATTGTCTCATTGCACCTATAAGGAATTGAAACGCCGCATCAGCCGCAATGTACTATCTCACCCGCAAGTCTCATTGCACCTATAAGGAATTGAAACGAGGGTCGCTTGTATCGTCTATATGCGAATCAAGTCTCATTGCACCTATAAGGAATTGAAACAGCGTTGTCATGCCGCGCCAGGCACGACTCGCCTGCGGTCTCATTGCACCTATAAGGAATTGAAACGATAATTTGATTTTTAGTTCTGAGTATAATTATTTGTCTCATTGCACCTATAAGGAATTGAAACTCAGCAATAAGGATTTTACTTGCCGCAGGCGTGGCGGGTCTCATTGCACCTATAAGGAATTGAAACCAGGATTTCGGAGGCATGTACGGAGCCGAGGAAACCGAGTCTCATTGCACCTATAAGGAATTGAAACCAATAAGATATGACCCCTCATCTACCACCTTCAGCGTCTCATTGCACCTATAAGGAATTGAAACTATCTATAATCCTACAACAAAACTATGTAGGCAGAGTCTCATTGCACCTATAAGGAATTGAAACATTATCACTGAGCTTATCAGGCCGAAAAACGAAAAGTCTCATTGCACCTATAAGGAATTGAAACCGTCAGAGAGGCAGTACAGCACTGCCTCGTCGATAAAGTCTCATTGCACCTATAAGGAATTGAAACTTCGCATCCACTACATTAGATGAAAATATTGATGAGTCTCATTGCACCTATAAGGAATTGAAACTCGGTATTGTGTTCTACAATTGGAGAGGGAAGGAACGTCTCATTGCACCTATCCCGGAAAACGGGGAAAGATACGACGGTAATTGTCTCATTGCACCTATAAGGAATTGAAACCGCAATGACAGGGCGTGACCCCATAAGCGCTAACTTGTTTTAGGTGCGCTCGAAGTATTTTGATATCTGTGTTTTTCGGATTCTTGTATTTTCTGCTAAAGAACAAGCAATGTCATTCCAGCACTTAAGAACTTCCTGTAATGATAACGCTGGTTCTATAGCCCGTTTTACTTGATTAAGCATAAAAGCAAATTCACGCCATTTGCTTTTAGTCTTCTTGCTTGACAATGAAGTATCCCCAGGGGGAAAAAGACGTAGCAAAATCTATTAGTTTTTCTGTCAAAAGAGCAACGAATAGTTTGCCATAAAGCCAAGCTTTTGAGCTATCATCATCGTATTTAGGTAAGTGTCCAAATTGTGCTATTTGTTTAAATCTTTTAAAGACCAGTTCAATTTGCCATCGAACTCGATACCATTCTAAGATATCAAAAGCGGTAAATTGATTTTCAGGAAACGTTGTGAATACTATTACGTACTTGGCATAAATAAGGGTCTCCGGTTTTAGTTCAATGCCCTTTTTGCTTGCATGTCTTTTAAGTTTTTTATGAGCTATTTTAATGGCTTCTTCTGTTTTGCGTATTATACAAAGACGCCCTTTGACATATTCAGTATTATCAACGTTTGGAATAAAAACGTTCCATGATTTTATAGCAAGGGGTCTTTTTAAATATTGGATTTCTTTCAATAAAGGAAAGGGTTTCTTTTCTTCGCCGAATATCCGTAGAGATTGCGAATTAACTCTAACGCTAAGATAAGCGCCTTTCCTTGTTGCATGATGAATTCCTTGGCCAGTACAGTAACCTCTGTCAGCTATAATATAATCATCTTTTTTCATCGGAAACTGCCGAAAAGATTCTCCTGTGCCTTCTCCTTCAGTTCCCGTAAGTTTAAAGAAATCGCAAGATAATGAAGGAACCTCAATACTATAATGAATGCGCCAAAGACTTCCTGTTTTCCCAGGTTCCTTTACTGTTGTTGCATCAAATAAGCGAAGATGAAAATTATTCCGTTTATTAATTTGGAGGCCACGCTCACGGAATAAAGATAAACATAATTTATATAGCCATTCTTTGCTCTTTTTTAATCGCTTTAATAAGGCAACATCGGATAAATCTGCTAAGTTAGCACGCTTGGCTCGAACTACTGTTTCACGCAATGAATAGCCACATCCTAAATGAATTAATAATGTTCGAAGAAGCTTTTCTTCAGATTTATCCTTGCGCAAGCCTTTTAAAGCATTTGTATCAACGGCTAAACTTTTCCAATCGTTTGGGAAGAAAGTTCTTAGAAGATCCCAATCTTCTCTCATCATGGCTTTATCCTCCTATAGAGTGATTAGCGGGATAATTAACATAAAAATACCATGATGAATAAAATTTGTCAATAAAACAAGTTAGCGCTTATGGGGCGTGACCCACCCACCACGGTGGGTCTCATTGCACCTATAAGGAATTGAAACTGTTGAGCGTGCAATAGACAAGGCATTTGACATGCGTCTCATTGCACCTATAAGGAATTGAAACGTTACAATGCCGATATCACGCCTTGCACCATTACCAGTCTCATTGCACCTATAAGGAATTGAAACGGGTGCAAGAAGTGCAATAATATTGGTTTTAAAGGCGTCTCATTGCACCTATAAGGAATTGAAACAGTAGTGGAATTAATGAAAAGCCTTGCTTCTGTACAGTCTCATTGCACCTATAAGGAATTGAAACAGTATTTGGTCGGGAAGTTTTTTCTTAAGATTACCCAGTCTCATTGCACCTATAAGGAATTGAAACTAAAGATATACAACAGGGATTATGAGGCGTTAGCTGTCTCATTGCACCTATAAGGAATTGAAACCTATCACGGGCAATTCTAAATTGTTCATCGACGCTTGTCTCATTGCACCTATAAGGAATTGAAACAGCTACAAGTCGCCTGCGTGAAAAAGACTTAAGTGACGTCTCATTGCACCTATAAGGAATTGAAACTAACATCAATACAGTAATCTAAACGAGAAATATTCCCGTCTCATTATTGAAACATGGATGTCAAGAATAAGGGAAAAAACTAATGTCGCGTCTCATTGAACCAGTTGTTTAAGATGTCTATTTTCTCAACTTGACGGTGCCGCTATGTCTATAAACGTAATAATGGCAACGGCTGTAGTGCGCCAGAGTTCCTGTCCTGTGTTTTAATAATACCATTTATAGCCGTTGCCAACATTTTTTCCCCCTTTTTGTTGAAGGGTATGGTGCGGTAAAATGCAAAATTGTGTATTATGCATATGGTATTGTTTTATTTTCGTTTCAAACCAAAAGTTCATCACAAACAAAGCGAAACTGAATTATCAAAAGAGGCAAAAACGAGAATGCCTTGAAAAGCCTGAATGCGCTGTTAGAATAAAGATGTTTCGTAAGTATTTAAAAAATCTTAAGACACATTAAAAACCTTGAAAATAAATACGCACTATTTACAAATAATTGCCAAAATCCTTACTGAAAAGCTGAGGCGCTGGAAGAATTATTTACCGGTAATAAACCTCATATTGCTTGTCAGCTTTTTAGGCATGGTTGGCATAAGTGTGCTTTTGGTATATAAACCTCCTGAGGATACGATAAAAAGGAGTGATTTTATTGAAAAGGCTCCCGACAATAAAAAACAACTGACGTTTCTCGACAAGGATAAAAAAACGATTGATGATTATGAAACGCTATTGTCGAATAATCCATTTTCTCAGGACCGCAGTGATTGGAGGCCCTCAGAAAAAAAAATCAAAACCGCAACCGCAAAGAGAGATCCCTTGCCTAAAAAAGAAGAACCCATACCGAAAGTTGAAGAACAAAAACCAAAAGGCAACCCAAAACCGATTAAGCTGTTTGGTATTTTAATACTCGGTGATGTGAAAAAGGCACTGATACTCAATCCTGATCGTGAAAAAAATAAAAGTGCTTATATTTTTATAGAAGAAGGGGAGTCGATTGTTGACTACAAGGTAAAGAATATTGAGAAAGACAGGATTAAGCTCGATTGGTATGGACAGGAGCATGTTGTTGTCATGAGGGCAAACATTAGAAAATAAATAAAAATTTAGTTTTTTGAAAAATTCCAATAATAGAGATGCTTGCTGCATAGTGTAGGGGCGAAGCATTTGTTATAAATTGTCATAAATGCGTTCATACCTAAACTGGCAAATGTTTCGCCCCTACTTTTTAAAAAAACTAAATTGTTATGAAAATAAATAGTGATGAGTACATTCAGATATAAATTATTAACCAGCTCCAGCAATATAGTAGAAGGCGAAAAAGAGGCCGAAAACAAAACAAGCTTAATAAGCGACCTCCGTAAGTCAGGGCATATTATTTTAAATATACATCAGATAAACAAGGGAAAAAAATTTGAATTATTTTTTAAACGGGTAAGTAAAAAGGCTGTTTTACCGTTTACGCAGGAATTGGCAACGCTGCTTGAAGGCGGCATTCCAATTGATAAAAGCCTGTCTATTTTGTTGTCGGGACAGGGAAAAAATGCAATGAAGAGTGTTATTGAAGATTTGTTGAATGGGATTAAGTCGGGAAAGTCATTCACAGAGGCGCTCAAAAATCATGAAAAATTATTTTCCAGTATTTACATCAGCATGGTGCGTGCGGGAGAAGAAGGGGGCGTCTTGCCGCAGGTTTTGAAAAGATTGGGTGATTTTCAGGAAAAATTGCAGAAAACAAAAGGTGAAATTATCTCGGCAATGATTTACCCTTTGTTGTTAAGCAGTACAGGTCTCTTGTCGATTGGGGCTCTCATTGTTTATGTTATCCCTAAATTTTCTCAAATCTTCGAAGGGATGGGCATTTCACTGCCATTCTCAACAATGGTACTTATGGGAATGAGCCAATATGGTATAAAATATGGCTGGATTTTTATTGCGGTGATTATGGCGTTATTTTTCATATATAAAAGGGCGATGAAGGATAATACTACTGCTGCCAAAATAGATCAGAAAAAATTGAAATTGCCTCTCATGGGAAATCTGTTATGGAAAATGCAGATATCCAGGTTCGCGAGAACGATGGGTACATTGTTAGAAAACGGTGTTCCGTTGCTGAAGTCTTTAGATATTGTCAAAGATGTTTTGTCAAATAAGCATCTTTCTGAGATACTCGTCGGTGTTAAGACAAATGTAAAAGAAGGCGCAGGTATTACCGTTTCACTTGCGGAGAGAGGTTTTCTGCCGGAAATTGCAATCCATTTGCTCAAGGTAGGTGAAGAAACAGGGAAACTGGACCGGATGCTTCTTAAGGTTGCGGACAATTTTGATGCGGATGTAGAAGGCCGGATGAAACGTCTCGTGACGATGGTGGAGCCTGTGCTTATATTGCTCATGGGGGCAGTCATTGGTGTTATTGTTATCTCTATGCTTACCGCAATTCTTAGTGTAAATGATATGAAGTTCTAAGGTACCTTCTCAATAAGTTGCGGTAAACAACTCCCTTGCTCCCTTTATTAATGTGGAATACTGTACTTCCCGGTCCACAATCTGTAATCTGCAATCTGCCGACTGCCAAGTGCTACGGTATAATAAAAAATTCCAAGTCTCTTAACCCTCTCTGTGAATGGTTATAATGAAAGAATGCTTCCTGTCGATAATAATCCCCGCTTATAATGAAGAGGATAGAATCTTACCTACCCTGGAAAGTGTTTGTGCCTTCCTTTCTAAACAGGAGTATCATTCTGAACTTATTGTGGTGGATGATGGTTCTGTTGATAATACCATAAAAAAGATAAACGAATTTTCACATGCAAACAAGAGTGGCATAATCCTTTTGAAAAATAAGAAAAACAAGGGTAAAGGTTATTCTGTAAAAAGGGGTATGCTGGCGGCAAATGGCGAGTATGTTTTTTTTACCGATGCCGATCTCTCTACGCCAATAGAAGAGATTGATAAATGTTTGCCCTATCTTAAAACAGAAGGCTATGATGTGATTATCGGGTCGAGAAGCATTTTTGGAGCGGATATAATAATACATCAGCCATGGTACAGGGAAAAGATGGGCAAAATCTTTAATTGTATTATCCGGTGGCTATTAATGGGGGGGGTGGTAGATACGCAATGCGGATTTAAGGGGTTTAAAAGAGACGCAGTGAGAAAGGTCTTTGAAAAGTGCAGAATAACCGGGTTTGCATTTGATGTTGAGGCGCTCTATCTTTCCAACAAATTTCATTTTAAGATGAAAGAAATACCGATCAAATGGCGGAATTCCACGCTAAGCAAGGTAAGTCCTGTAAGGCATTCATTGCAAATGCTTAAGGATATTATAGTGATAAAAATAAATGATTTGAAAGGCTATTACGGCTAGTCTGCAACACTTTGTATTTTTGAAAAGGTAGAGGCGAAGCATTTGCCCGTTTGGGCGTGAACGCCTTTATGACAATTTACGGCAAATGCTTCGTCCCTACCTTGCGATTATTGAAATTTTTTAAAAATACAAAGTGTTACGCTAATCCGGTTTTTTGTGAAAGAATATATCGCCTGGAATCAACGTTTCTTGCCCGCCAGGCGGTTTCCATAATAACGCCATAATGGCCCCGCCTCCAATATCAAAATATTGAATCCTGATAGCATGATACCCTTCTTCGAGGAACGTCGTTCCCGAAATATACCGCACTGCATGCGGCTCTCCATTATCTACCACAAGGTTTTCATCAAGGTAGACAAAAGACCCGTCGTCTGACCTTGTGGCAAATTGATAAACCCCGCTTTTTTGAATATGCAGATAGCCTTCCCATGCTATTCCAAAAGGAGACCGGTAGGGTTTTTTGGTCTCATCATTATACGTGAAAGAAATAGAGTCTTTTTCAATGGACGAGGAAAAAGGTTTTCCAATGCATTCAATGTTATAGTAGTACAGAGCCTTTAATCCCGGATCAAGCTCCTCTGCGGAGACGTTCAAAGGCAATCGCGTAGATGTTTCTCTCCCGGTTTCATGAGCAAAGGCACTATCATACAATCCTTGTTGTATGTAGGCGGTGATCCATACGCCCGGACGTAAAACAAACCGTTCGTTTTTGTAATTTCCCTTTAGTTTTCCCTTTAAATCACTCTCTCCCTTTTTATCCGCTAAAATAACGGGTGCGTTGGGATTATCTATCACTTTTCCCCAGAAATTTGCGTGTTTGTACTCCCTGAGATACCAGGGTAGCGGCCAGTAATCCTTTGAAACGATGTTTATCTCCATGTCCTTCCCGCATATGCCTGAAAGCGTTTCTAACCGGTCTATTAAATTATAAACATCTCTTTTTGTCTGAACATACACAAGCTCGTATCGCTCATCATCATAATTTACAAAGTTTAGCATGATAGATTGATAGCAGAAGAAACAAAAAACACCGGTGTATAGCGCGAAGAAAATTGCGTAATGCCATTTGCGTGTGATAATTTTAAATAATCCATTTATAAAAATGCCGGATAAGATTGCAATCGGAAGGGTAAGATTTATGATCAACCAGGGAGTTTTGTATGGTATGCATGAGTAAATGACATAGATAAGTACCGCCCATACGGAGGTAAAAATGGCGAATCTGTTTCTGTATCTGAATGAATAGTACATCCCGGCAATTCCCATAACCAGCATGGGAAGCTCAAATTTATAGAGTAATTTAAAATAATAAAAGAAGGGTTTTGCATGGCCGCCTGCCGAATGAGTGCCGGTTTTTGTCCATATCTTTAACGTAGTCAAAATGCCTTTTACGCCGTCGTAGTAAGTGAAAAACGATGAATAAAATAAAAAATTAATGAACAGAAACAGGCCGATGCAGATACAGATTACGCGCCATTTTTGTCTGCAGGTATTCGCAAAAACACTAAAAATATGTTTTATACATTTGATTCTCGTACCTCGGTGAAAAAGCAATACTTCATAACCATATGCGCAGACTAATGATATGATAAATACGGTAAATGTGATTATGTAGGTTTCTTTTATGGTAATGATAAAAGCGATGCTTGATGCGGCGAAATAGATATATCTGGATTTTCTTGTTTCCGAATAGAGAAAGAATGAGACGACAGTTGTCAGTGTAAAAAATATAAAATATGTTTCGTGGATAGTATCTCTCGAGAAAAAAGAATTAGAGGGAGAGATGGCAATGAGTAACCCGGCAGTGAGCAGGCCAATGTTCCCCATTCTTTTTCGTAAAGGATAAAGTGAGGCCACAACCATAATCCCAAATAAAACCGGCATAAGCCGGAACGAGAAATCTGTTTGGCCTAATACATAAAAAGGGATCAGCCCAATATAGTAGAGGAAAGGGCCATGATAGTTTGCGGGGTCGTAACGATATTGATTCCTCTCAAACAGATTCCGCAGGAAAAAACTATTCACTCCTTCGTCGGAATGTAGCGGACGAATATCCAAATCCCAAAAACGGAAGAGCGATGCGATAACGACAGGCACAAAAAAAGCAATGAGTAATGGTATGGTTTGTTTTTTCATGGATGTTTTATAGTAATTTAAAGAAACGATCTACCAAATTATAGCTGATAGCTGATTGCTGATAGCTGATAGCTGATAGCTGATTGCTGATAGCTGATTGCTGCCATGAGCTATGAGCCATGAGCCATGAGCCATGAGCCATGAACCATGAGCCATAAGCCATGAGCCATGAGCCATGAACCATGAGCCATGAACCATGAGCCATAAGCCATGAGCCATAAGCCATGAGCCATGAGCCATGAACCATGAGCCATGAACCATGAGCCATAAGCCATGAGCCATGAGCCATGAGCCATTAGCTAATTTATAAACAATTGTTACATTTCGTTCGCTTCGGATGATTCATTTTCATGAACTGAAAATCTTTCTACAGGTATTTTTACCACACTGCCGTCAGAATTCTTCCACAACAGTCTGAACACCGCTCCGCCTTTTTCATCGAAATACTTAATCTTAATTTTGTGTTTGCCTTTTTCGAGAAAAACAGAGCCGGATTTTTCCCGTACCATATGGGAACCGCCGTTGTCAATTATCAATGCATCGTTAATGTAAAGCCATGAGCCGTCATCTGACAATAACACGAATGTATAAGTATCAGCAGTATCGATATCAATAAACCCTTCCCAGATAATACCAAATGGGCTGTTAAAAACCTTTACACTATTATTCGGCCAATCAAATTCAATTTCAGTGTCAATATCTTCGTAAATGGGTTCGCCGTGCCACTCTATAGTATCATAGTATTTAACTGACAGCCCATTTTGCCGGTTTTTTAGGGTGTTCAAAGGCTTTTGGGGAAGTAAAGCCCGTGCGGGGATAACGGATTCCCTCCCCCTGGAGAGAGGTTTCCATGTAAGTTTTAAAACCGCCCCGCCTCCTTTATCAAAATATTTTATGACCATTTTGTGGACGCCTTTTTTCAGTGTAATAGTTTCGGATTTTGATTGCACCCTATGGACGCCACCATTGTCAATAAGGAGATTTTCATTTATATAAAGCCATGAACCGTCGTCCGATGCCAATGTAAAGGTATATTGACCGGTATTTTTAATGATAATGTATCCTTCGTATACAATGCTAAAGGGGCTTGGCACAAATTTATCATCATCATTTGCCCAGTTGAAATTGATATCAGCAGTAATTTCTTCAAAAACAGGGGCGCCTCTCCAATCTTCGTTGTCATAATATCGCACCGACAAACCGTTTTTTTTGGCTGCTATATCAGAAGTAAGATCAGGGGTGATTTTCTTGTTAAGATCAAACACCTGATAGCTTCGTGTACTGATAATACAGGTATAATTCTTTTTGAAAAAATCCTTGTTTGCATATTTTCTTTTTTCATGATGACCAATAATCGCATAATCGGTTTTGTATTTGTTAATAAGTGAAATGGCATTGGGTTTTCCCCTCAACATTGCATTAATATCGACTTCCCGTTCCCTGCCACCGCTGTGTCCATGACTCCAAACATGGCCCGGAAACCCCATAAGGGACTTTCGTCCAGTTAAAAATACCGGGTGGTTATGCACCGTTGCGTTGAGAAAAATTGCGTCGGCAGGAGTTTCATTGACAATCTGTTTGGCAAGTTCTATCTCTTCCGTGCTGAATTCCTTCCAGCCATTTATAGGGGCTATGGCAAATTTAAAAACATCGATAAAACCGGCGGCGATGAGGGAAAACGCGGAAAGGAAAAAAACGGTTC
Source organism: Candidatus Kuenenia stuttgartiensis (assembly GCF_900232105.1). Taxonomy (NCBI): domain Bacteria; kingdom Pseudomonadati; phylum Planctomycetota; class Candidatus Brocadiia; order Candidatus Brocadiales; family Candidatus Brocadiaceae; genus Candidatus Kuenenia; species Candidatus Kuenenia stuttgartensis. Next base: position 482,777 of record NZ_LT934425.1, on the reverse strand, counting down.
TTGAAAGGATCTTCAAACGTTTGTTTTCATAGAGATACGTCAATGCGAGCGCCGCCAAAGGGGTAACGCCAAGGTACCAGTAAATAAACATTTTTATATTGTCCCATGCCCACGGGGCAAATAGGAGGATGTTTGGTATTAAAAAAAGTATCAGAAATGTGAGCGGAAAATATTTTAAACGGCTTAAAGCAGTAGTGTTTTGTTTTAAAAAGAAGAGGACGCCCCCGCCGATTACAAAAAACCAGAATAGGCTCGTGTTTTTGATCCAGAACCACAGGAAATTTTCATCCCCCGCCATCCATCCGAATTGAAATTTAAAGAAACGTTCACTGTCGACATGACTGGAAAAATACCATACCTGCGGAAGTGAGAGTATAAAAGCCGGAAAAAAGAATAAAAACCATTTTCGCCAGTCCCAGTAAATTATTCCTAATGGTATTGTTACCATCAACATGGCAAGAAAACTATGGGTGTGGAAAAACGGCAATGCCCCGGCAACGACACCTGCAAATAAGAACTCCTTCCAGTGCTTCTTTTGTATGCCGGTGTAGAGGAATAAAAAAATGAGCATAGTAAATGGAAATCCGAAAAGGAAAGACCGCTGCGGCACATTGAGACAGGTCAACGGGGTAATCCAGTGATAATTTAATGGGGGGATTTTTGTATAATTTTGCGGCAAATTAGAGAGAAATTCCCATAGGCTACCAGAGGTGTTCGCAAGGTCCTGAAAGAAATAGTAGAAACCAAATCCGCCGGATAAAAAGAAAATAAAAGTGGAAAGGGTTGCGGCGAGTCTTTTTTTCGTTATGCGATATGTAAAATAGTAAAGAATGCCGTAAAAGGAAACGGTTAATAGAAAACCTGGTATGAATAGTATATTTCTGAAATTTAGGCCTGATTTTAGGAAAATAGCCGATAAGAAATCAGACAAAATGGGGTAGGTTAGTTTTTTGCCTGCAAAAACCGGATCGAGAGGCGGAACGTTATCCCCCCACGCAAAGGAGGTAATGTACGCAAGGTGTAAAGGCAGGTCGCCGTAATTATTAGATAAACCTACATATATGCCGGTTTCTTTCCATATAATGGTGCGGTAAAACAGACGGCAGAAGATCACGGTAAAAAAGGCAAAAACGGCAATATGTGCAAAATATGACGTTTTATTCAGTAGAAAATCTTTTTTAATGTCCGTTGCTTCATAGAGTATTTTTAGTTTTATATCGCTACGGTTTATTATGAAAAATAAGATGCAAAATAACAATGATAGTGCTATGGAAAAATAGATACATATAAATTGCAGCTTCCAGATTAAAGAGAATAGATAGACGAGCCATGTTTGCAAACCTAACCCTATGGCAATTCCATATGCGCCCCTTTCAAAAAGGGAATATTTTGCTGCCAGAAAGTAGGTAACCAGAAAACCCGTTATGACGGAGACAATTATAAAGATAACGGCAAGTATCATAAGGTCGTGTAGTGAAGAATGATAATTACTTAATTTACTATTCAATCAAAAGTAGAAACAGGTTAACATACAATAGAAATTCAGATTAAGCAATAAATTTTTAAAGGGGAGAACTACGGTGTTTTCCGGAAAGAGGCATTGCCGCAAAAGACGCTAACAAGTTAAGCATAAGCTGGCATAGCCGGAACCAAACAAGCAGGAAATAAAAAATACGAAATACGAAACAAATTCGAATAACAAAGCATAAAATCCAAAACAAATCCAAAACATCCCTCTGCGTGCGATCACGCACAGGCAGGCAACAATATGAAACATGAAATATGAAACATGAAACGCGAGATACGAAAGATGCACTTGTTTAGAATTTCAAATCATTTTGTCATTAGAATTTGTTTCGGATTTCGGATTTCGTGCTTCGGATTTTACCATTAATTATTTTGCCAAAAAATGCAAAAAAATTGTAACTATTCAGCGTAAACGATACACGGCTCGTTCCCAAACTCCAGTTTGGGAATGCATTTGTTCGAGAAACTCCGGTTTCTCGCCTGTTTGCTGATAGATAGGGAATAAAATCACAGAGTTAAGACAGTTTGTAATTTGTCAAGTCTGATCCTCTCTGGAAACAAAGTTTCCAGTGCAATTGCATTCCCAATTTTTTGTAAGTGTTCATGGAGTTGGGGCAAAACAACCCTGACAGGGTTTGAAACCCTGTCAGGGTTAACACTACTGTACGTTTTATTAAAACATGGCGGAAGTCACAAAAAATCGGGAATGCACCCGTTTGGGAACGAGTTGCGCTCTGATCTCCGGTAGTTTAATAAATTACGCTGAATAGTTACAAAAAATTACTGATAATGTACTATTGAGCCAATCGATTATGTCGCAGGAGTTTAATCCGCATTTCCCGCCACATTTACTGACTTAAAATAAAATGGTGGTACTTTTGTAGACCCATGCCATTCCGCCCTATCACCAATCGCAACGATATTGTTAAATAAATCAAATACGTTCCCTGCAATCATGCAATCCTTTACCCTGCCAATAATTTCTCCGTTTTCGATAAGGTATCCGAGATCTATGTTTACGGAAAATTCACCTGCCAGCACATTGCTTTGTCCTCCGCCAAGCACCTGGTCAACCAGAATGCCACATTTAATATCTTTCACCATTGAGTCAAACGGCATATCACCCGTTTCAACGATGATGTTGGAGTATCCAGGAGACGGTTGGGAAGAAAACCCCCGGTTGCCATTTCCGGTTGATTGCGTTTTCATAATGCCTGCGGTCTGCAGATCGAAAATATAGTTTATCAGCACACCCTTTTCAAATAATGGCGTGCGACGCGCAGGCACCCCTTCGGAGTCCACAGGATAGCTCATATCAGCAAAATCGATAGTTGCGTCATCATAAATACTTACTCTCGCGTCTATTATCTTCTCTCCCAGCCTGTTGGTGAGGGGCGAAGCGCCTTTTTGCAATAATTTCCCATTACATCCTGCTTCAAATGTGGAAAGAAAGATGTCCATGGCTTTTGCCGTAACAACAACAGGGTAGTCACCTGTTTTTAATTTCACTTCCTTCTTTGCTAGTTTTAAATCGTTGAGCGCTTTATCAACGTGTTTATTGAGATCTGTTGCAAGTCTCTTTGAACTCTCCCCTTCGCCGATTGAAAGCAGGCTTTGTCCCTTAATATGTAAGATTTCTATGCCAATGCCCAACGAGGTGGATTCAATGGTAATGTCCAGGCCTTTTGAATTGAGAAGACGCTGTTTTCCGTGTCCTTTCCCTATTCCTGCACTGCACTCATAGCTTGAATCTACTGCCAAAGCCCTTTCAATAGCCTCTTTGCCTATGCGCACACATTTTTCAATGGGAAAGTCAATAACATCCCTGTCAAAAACTGTCACCTGCGGATAATTATTTTGCGGGGGAAAATCAAACATGGCAATTTGTCCGAATTCAGCGCTCTCCAACGCATTTGCTACAAGTTTTTCAGGCTTTCTGAAATCGGTGGTGCAGGAAAACCCAATCCTTCCATCCTTTATTACCCGAAGGCCTACACCCCGGACGGATTTAGTATTAATGTATTTTAGTTTATTATTTTCGAAGCTTACCGAACGTGTTTCCCCTTCTTCATAAATAACTTCAACGTGTGCAGTATGCTTTAGCGCCTGTTCCAGAATCTTCTCTTCAATTTTGTCCATTTGAATAAAACCCCCCCGTTATTTTAAATTAATTGTTTGTGCATCTTACCGTATTGCATACAAATTTTTACCTGAAAATGAAAGAAGCAATCCTGACACGGTTTCGAATTTCGAAGGGAGCATTCCTGATTTTTTGTAACAGTTTAGATTTTTGGAAAAACAAAAATGCTCGTTCCCAAGCTTCGGCTTGGGAACGAGCGGTTTTTTTCATAGGACTAAAGTATTACAATTCTTTGTAAAAAAACAAAATGTGTGAAGATATACAAAAAATCGTGAATGCACCCGTTTCGAACCCCGTCAGGTTTAATATACTCAGTTTGCAAAGACTATGTTGATTCATATGAAAATACTTTGTTTGCATACTACATAATTAAGGTCAGTTCAGTCAAGTGCATAGGTAATTAAAATTATTCACATGAGCAATAATTTGAGAATTGAATATTGAACATTTGACCCTGTCAGCGGAACTTGTAAAAGAGTATTCTGTTTTTTTCAAAAAAATAAAATGTTTCAAAAAATCATCATGTTATTTTGTTTCGGATTTCACCGTTAAATACTTTATCAAAAAATAAAAAAACTACTGATTTATAAAATGCTATGTCCTCGTTATCAGGCTTGATACAGGCAACCGGCAATCTGAAATACCTCGAAAGGGCTGTTTTAACAGCGTTTTTTATGGTTGACAAAAATTTACATGCTGGTTAGCATAAAAATACCGATCGACGAAACGTACCTATTTATCTTTTTATCGTATTAAAAATCTCCAGAGGAGGAATATCTATAAATTATGAAAATGAATACGAATACAAGTACAAAAAAGAACCACCAGGATTTCGGCAAAAATCCTCAATCTATCCGGCGAACCGATAATTACAAGGCTGAATACGTTCACAGTTTTGTGGAGAAATGGGACGAGTTGATCGACTGGGATGCCCGTGCCTCCAGTGAAGGAGAATTTTTTATCGAAGAACTCCGCCGCCGCGGCGCCCGTAAAATCCTCGACGTTGCGACCGGTACCGGCTTTCATTCTATCCGGCTCCTCAAAGCCGGTTTTGAAGTGGTCAGTGCTGATGGAAGCCCTGAAATGCTTGCCAAAGCCTTTGCTACCGGGCGTGAACACGGCTTTATTCTCCGCACGGTGCAGGCGGACTGGCGCTGGCTTAATCGGGATGTTCACGGCAAATTTGACGCCGTGATTTGCCTGGGAAATTCCTTTACCCATCTATTCAATGAACATGACCGGCGCAAAGCCCTCGCGGAATTTTACGCCGTCCTTCGCCATGATGGCATTCTTGTTCTCGACCAGCGGAATTATGACATTATTCTTGACGAAGGCTTCAAATCCAAACACACTTACTATTACTGCGGAGAAAACGTCAGAGCTGAACCCGAATATGTTGATGAAGGCCTGGCACGGTTTCGCTATGAATTCACCGACGGTTCCAATTTTCACCTGAATATGTTTCCCCTCCGAAAAGATTATACACGCAGACTCATGTTCGAAGTTGGTTTCCAGACAATTCGCACCGTCGGTGATTTCGAGGAAACTTACCATCAGGCAGATCCCGATTTCTTTATTCATCTCGCTGAGAAACGTTACGAAAATGAACCAGAGAAAATTGCCTTATGACTTATTCCCGGCCCGAAACAACCACCAGGGATTATTATAACGATCAAAGCGCAGACCGTTTTTATTACTCCGTATGGGGAGGTGAAGACATCCACATAGGGATCTATCGGTATCCTTCCGAGTCTATATTCGCGGCCAGCAGGCGCACAGTCGAAACCATGTGTGCCTTCCTTCCGCGGCTGAACGCCTCTACCCGGGTACTCGATATCGGTGCAGGTTACGGCGGCTCCGCACGGTATCTTGCCATGCAGTTCCAATGTGAGGTCACTTGCCTCAACCTCAGCGATGTCCAGAATCAAAAAAACCGCCAACAAACCGAAGAAGCCGGATTGGATTCACTCATCGAAGTTGTTGACGGCAGTTTTGAAAATATCCCGTTTTCCCCGAATAGCTTTGAGGTTGTCTGGTCACAGGATGCCATCCTTCACAGCGACGACCGCAAAAAAGTGCTGGAGGAAGTTCATCGTGTCCTCAAACCAGGCGGGGTCTTCATCTTTACAGACCCCATGCAAAGTGACGAATGCCCTAAGGAAGCTCTCGCCCCAGTGCTGGCGCGAATTCACCTCGAATCGCTTGGCTCGCCCGGTGTTTATCGCAAAATAGCCGCTCAACTTGGTTGGATTGAGCTAAAATTCGAAGATTTGTCTTCCCAACTCCCCATTCATTATAGACGTGTTTTAGAGGAAATTACCGGACGGGAAACAGAAATCGTCCGGCAGTGCACACCGGAATACATTGAGAGAATGAAAACAGGATTGGGTCACTGGATTAAGAACGGCGAGAAAGGGTATCTCAAATGGGGCATTTTCCTTTTTCAAAAACCGGATGTTTTCCATGATAGTTTTGTAGGCTCCAGACCGGTTCAATGATAGGGGGGGCGCATTTTCGCCATCTCATGAAGCATCATACGCCGGTTTTTTATGTTTCTGTCGTTCTAACTGCACTGCTGGTATTCTGGGGTTATTTTGCCCATGAGCACCTGGCCGATACTGCCCAAAGTACTCTCACCCTTACCATCAGCAATTTTGGCTGGTTTTATCTCTTATCCACCGCGGGGTTTGTCGGCTTTTGCCTCTATCTCATCTTCAGCCCTTATGCCTATATTAAACTCGGCAAACAGGATGATCCGCCTGAATATTCCTTTTCATCCTGGCTTGCGATGCTCTTCTCCGCCGGCATGGGTATCGGCCTCGTTTTCTTCGGCGTGGCTGAACCGATGAATCATTTCGCACACCCGCCTCACGGGCTGGCGGAACCACATTCGCCAGAAGCCGCCCGGATGGCGCTGCGCTATTCCTTCTTTCATTGGTGCCTCCATCCCTGGGCTATTTATGCGGTCATTGGCCTCTCCATGGCTTACGCCCAATTCCGGAGAGGAGAATCCGGATTGATCTGTACGGTCTTTCGCCCTCTTATCGGACGGAAAGTGGACGGTCCCATCGGCCAACTTATTGATATACTCGCCGTCCTTGCTACCGTTTGTGGAGTGGCTACTTCTCTTGGTCTAGGTACCCTACAAATAAACGGTGGTTTGCATCATATTTTTGGCGTTCCCAACACGGTTCCTATCCAAATGCTGATCATAGTTATTGTTACGGTTTTATATCTCATCTCGGCCAGCACAGGACTCAACAAAGGCATTCTCTATCTCAGCAACATTAATCTGCTTATCGCCGGACTCCTCCTCGCATTCGTCCTGGTTTGCGGTCCCACCGTGTTCATCCTGGATTCTTTTACCACCGTTCTCGGCAGCTATTTACACGAGTTCGTGAAGATGTCGTTCCGTCTCACTCCCTTCAGACAGGGTGATGAATGGGTTGGGTCGTGGACACTGTTTTACTGGTCATGGTGGATTGCATGGGCGCCCTTCGTCGGTACCTTTATCGCCCGCATCTCCAAAGGCCGGACTGTTCGCGAATTTGTGATAGGCGTTCTCTTCGTTCCGTCCGTTATCGGCGCCCTCTGGTTTGCCGCATTTGGAGGATCAGCCCTATATTTTGATCTTTTTCAGGATGGCAGTATTGCCGATGCCGTACAATCCGACATGACCTCTGCACTTTTCATTACCCTGGAGCAATTTCCCCTGGGCATCGTACTCGGCACCCTCGCTGCACTCCTTATCGTTACCTTTTTTGTTACTTCTGCCGACTCTGCCACATTCGTACTGGGCATGCTTACTACCAACGGCAGTGCAAACCCTCCCACTTCGACCAAGGTGATTTGGGGTATTCTCCTGTCTTCCATCGCGGCGGTACTGCTTTTCAGCGGCGGCCTGGCCGGATTACAAACAGCCTCCATCGTCACTGCCCTTCCCTTCGCAGTTATTATGGTTTTCATGTGCCTTGCCTTGTTTACCGCTCTTAGGAAGGACTGCCAAGTCACTCATCCGCGCACCCCTGAGTCTGAACCAAAAAACATTCTATGTCCGGTAGATTACTCCATATATTCAGAAAAGGCATTAAATTATGCAATAGAGATTGCCGGCAAATATGGATCAAAACTCTATTTGATACACGTACTTGATGCGCGTGTCCATGGTGTCAATGAGCCGGTGCTTTACCGCTTCAATATCGGGGATGAAAGTGCTATCAAAGAATTAAAGGAGAGACTGCTCAGATGCGTACAAGAAGACATCCGGAGCAAGATGCCCGTTGAGAGTATCATCGTACAGGGGGTTCCATTTGTTGAAATAGTTAAGGCGGCAAGGGAGTATGCTATCGACCTGATTGTAATGGGCACGCACGGCAGAACGGGTATATCCCATGCAATTATGGGCAGTGTTGCAGAAACGGTTGTACGCAAGGCGCACTGTCCGGTATTTACCGTTAGACAGGCGGAATATGATTCCGGTTAAATAAATCCAGATACAAGACAGTCGGCAATCGGCAATCCAATGTCATTAAGTTAAGGATATTTGATTAAAAGCAACCCCCTTTATCCTCTTTTTTAAAGGGGGACTTTTTGCTGCCGGCTGCTTAATTTAATGACATTGGTCTGCAATCTACAGTCGGTATATTGCCGATTGTAGATTGTAGATTGCAGACTGTAGAAGGTAGAAATTATGTAACACTTTAGTTCTATGAAAAAAAAACGCTCGTTCCCAAGCTCCGGCTTGGGAACGGGATTGTTTGAGAAGCTCCAGCTTCGAATGAAAAAGAGAATGGGCACATGTCAGCTTATACTTTTCAGTATATTATCAAGATATTTGGCGTCCTATTTTGAGCCGAATAATGCTTGCTGAGTGGAAGCGAGAGCTTCCAATACCATTGCGTTCCCAAGCCGGACAGACTGGGTCAAATGGACAATTTATCCTATTTTACGACAGGCATTCTCCACTTTAATGGGAAAAACAGCACTAAATAGGGTCGAAAACAGGCATAATGCGAGGAGTTGCCCCCACTTTTGAGGCAACAAAGTTCATTTGACCCAGTCTGCGGAGCTTGGGAACGAGCGTTTTTGTTTTTTCAAAAAACTAAAGTGTTACGAAATTATTATAAAAACCTAAACTTTTTGAGAAGTTATGAAGGAGGGCAAAAATGCTGAAAGATATGATTATAAAAAACAGAAGTTACCGGAGATTTTATCAGGAATTTCTGATAGAGAGGGAAGTATTGGAAACCCTTGTAGATTACGCACGACTTTCTGCATCTGCCGGCAACATGCAGCCGTTGAAATATATGCTTTCCTGTGACGTACAAAAGAATGCCTTAATATTCCCGCATCTTGCCTGGGCGGGTTACCTGCAGGACTGGCCCGGGCCTGTGGAAGGGGAGAGGCCTTCTGCATATATAGTAATGCTTGGGGATACCACTATCAGCAAAAACTTTTGGTGCGACCATGGCGTTGCGGCGCAGAGTATTCTCCTTGGGGCAACGGAAAATGGGCTTGGTGGATGTATTATTGGATCAATACAGAAAGAAGGATTGCGAAACGTATTGAACATTCCCGGTGAGTATGAAATCCTTCTTGTATTGGCGCTGGGAAAACCGAAGGAGAAGGTGCTTATTGAGCCGGTGGGCAGCGACGGGGACATAAAATACTGGAGGGACAAGGAAATGATACACCATGTACCGAAGCGGGCGTTAGTGGAAATTATTATTCCTTAGACAGGGCTTGTAACTTTTCAATCGGCAGTCCACAATCTACAGTCGGCAGTCCTCAATCTGCAATTTGATGACTGTAGACTGCCGACCGTGTCATATTCTCCATTAATAAGAAAGCAGGGGGCATTAACTTATCTGGAAGTAACAATGGCTTCAACCCTGTTTCCTCCATCGTTTTTCGCTTTGTAGAAGGCCTTATTTGCGAGCGTCACCAAAGGTTCCACTTCGGATGCGTGTTCCGGAAATGAGGAGATGCCGATGCTGATAGTAATGTTTACCTGATTGCCTGAAGCCGGATCATGAAAACCGGTATATTCTACGCGTTGTCTGATTCCGTCTGCTTTCACCAGCGCCCTTGTGGCAAAGGTTGCCGGCATAATAATGGCGAATTCCGCTTTATCATACCTTGCTATAATATCGGAATTACTGACCGAGTCGCTTAAGACTCCCGCTATCTGCTGCAGGAGGAGATTCCCCGCATTATTGGAGCCGTATGTTTCGGTTGTCGCTTTGTGATTGTCGGGACCCAATATAAGAAGGCTTAGGTTTTCGTCCCTTCTTTTTGCCACTGCGAGTTGCTTTGTCAATAGTTCTGTAAAATACCGTTTATTGTATATTCCTTGAAATTCGTCCATCACGTTTGTATGTTTTGCTATCTCAAGAAGTTCCAATTTGTGCAGAGCGAGCGCTGCCGTTTCTGTATAATTAGACATAAGCCTTTGGGTTTTTTTGTTTTTCCATGTGCTGAATTCTTTTTTCATCATGAGCACCATACCTGCTGTCTTGTTTCCAATAATGATGGGAAAACAAACATACCCGCCTCTTTTCCCGTGTGTTACAATACATTCACACGGAGATTCGGTGGTAATATCATTTACGATGGATTTTTTCCCGGTATTCATTACTTTGCACAGTGAAGGGTCAAGTATTGCTTCCTTATGTATTAATTCCCCGGCGTGCATTACAGGGTCAATGACCGGCAGGTAAAGCATGTTTTTTTCCTTGTCAAGCATGATTGCGGCAGCGATGTCCGGAGCAAAGTTTTTTTGCAGTGCAGAGACAAGATGTTTAAAAAGAGCTTCTTCCTGTACATCTTCTTCGTTGATGATTGTAGAAAAAGACATCAGGTCTTCCAATTCTTTAATGTGCCTGATCCGCTCTTCTTCCATCAGTTTACGTTCGGTGATATCCTCTTTTACAATGATAAAGTGGGTGATTTTGCCCTCATGGTTTCTGATTGGAGAGAGATATACATTTTCCCAATACATTTCACCGTTCTTCTTTTTGCAGCAAAATTCTCCATTAAGTTCTTTCCCCGAAAGAAGGGTCTTCCATAGTTCTGCAAACTCTTCGGAAGAAATGTTTTCCGGCTTGAGAACGCGGGGGTTTTTCCCGATAACCTCTTTGGCGGTGTAACCGCTTGATTCTGTGAACCGTGGATTAACGTATTCTATGATGCCCCTGGAATTGGTTATAATGGTGATGACGGGACTTTGTTCGATGGCGCGTGAAAATTTACTTAATTCTTCCTCAGCTTTTAAGCGTTCGGTGATGTCTTCTTTTACCGCGATAAAATGAGTGATGCTGTCTGATTGGTTTTTTACGGGAGATATATATGCATATTCCCAATACAAATCGCCGTTCTTTTTTTTGTTACGAAATTTTCCCTGCCATTCTTTTCCAGAAGTAATTGTCTTCCATAAATGGTCAAATTCCTCTGCCAGAATATTGTCTGGTTTTAAGATATTCGGGTTTTTCCCAACTACCTCTTCAGGCGCATAGCCGGTCAACTGAGTAAACTTGGGGTTGACGTATTCAATAATGCCTTTTGCGTTGGTGATTACTACGGTGCATGGACTTTGTTCTATTGCGCGTGATAATTTGCGCAGGTCTTCTTCTGCCCTTAAATGTCCGGACAATTCCTCTCTAAGCCTCTTGTTTTCTTTTGCAAGTGCTTCTGTTGTGGCGTTTTCATAGTCAACAAATGGTTTGTCCCTGCCGGAAATGCTTTGCTGTAAACCTCCCGAAGTATTAACTATAGCGGTTCTGTAAATGGTGCAACCATTCTCATCTTTGTTTTTTATGCTGATCAATTGGAGGGTTGTACGGTGGTGCCCTTTTGCTGAAATGATTATTTCAGAAATTACCTGTTCAATAGAATGTTCGCATTGTTTCAGATGATTTAAAAAAATATCAGAAGTTTCTGCCGTCACAAAATCAAGAAAAGAAGTATTTGTTAATTTATTTTGTTCTACTCCCAGCAGCTTTGCCCCGGTTTGGTTTATTTCCCGTATAAGACCATTGCTATCTAAAGAGACATAGCCAATGGGAGAAGTATTATAAAGGTTTTTATAATAATTGCATGACTCTTCTAATGTCTTAAGTGTTTTTTGCATAGTTGTTTTTAAATCTCCATTAATGGGAAGTTATTTTACGGTTCATGAGAAAGATGTATTCAATGTATTGTGTTTCTTTTTTGGTAACTATTCGGGGAATAGATCTTTTTAGTGAGATTACATGGTTTCGGCAGAATGGTTTTGTGCTCAGTTTTTTCCATAAACAACCTTAAGGGTTTCCATGTAATTTGAAAATTCTTTTAATTGTATTTGTATCTTTTCTGAATGTCTTTCCTTTGCGCATGCTTCTATAATCATTGCCAATTCAGATTCTTTAAGGTCGGGGATTACTGTAACTACGTTTCTCCCGCTTTGTTCTGCACCGGCATTTGCAAATCCATTAATAAGATATCATACTTTTTTAACTTAAATTTTTCTACACCGATCTTTCCATTCTCTGCAATATCAATGTTGGCGCTGTTTTTTAAATATGACTGAACGACAATGCGGTTATAAATATAATCTTCAACGAGAAGGATATTCAATAAATCAATATCTTCACGATTATTCGGCAAGTCTTCTCTTATTGGTTCCTTCGTGAGAGTTTGTGTTTTTCTCACGGCAAGACCGATGGTATTTAAAAGTTCACTACGTTTTACCGGCTTGACAATATACGATGGGATGCATTCCAGATTTTTTGCAAAAAAACAATCAGTAGGGGTTAACAGTAACGTAGAGACAGGTTTCAAGCCTGTCTTTTACCGCTTGAAAATGACAGAAACAACCCTGACAGGGTTCCAAACCCTGTCAGGGTTAATCAAACAAGATGTTTGCGATACAATACCTGTTAGCCAACATGTAGGTGCGAATATTTGCAAAAAATCGGGAATGCACCCCTAATTTTTTAGCCCTGTCAGAATCGCTGTTTCTGTTGTCAGAGTTAAGCATCATAACCGTTATTCCATCAAGTTTCGGATCGTTTTTAATATTTTCCGCAACCTGAAACCCATCCATGCCTGGCATGCGGCAGTCCGGCAGAAGTACCCAAAAGGGTGTGTCCGCAATAGTTGCATCCTTAAGCATCTCCAGCACTTATTCTCCGCATGACGCCTCCGATACAATAGCTCCCCAACCTGAAAGCATTTCCATCAAAATTAAGCGGTTCGTGTCATTGTCATCTAAAATAAGGACTTTGACTCCGTTTAAATTTCCGGGTTGGATTTCTTCACGCGACTTTTGTTCCGCATCCCAGACCGGAAGTCGGGTTTAGTTCATAGAAGAAAGCTGGTTATCCTTTAACTCCGCCATTTATGGCGGAGATCAGTATAACGAAAACATCGGCTTTAGCCGTGACTTCCAGTCAGCGATCAAACTCAAATCCATTATTTAATCTTGATGCAATCTTATTTTTGGAAAAGAAACCGGGCATTGCGTGAATCTCGCTGATAACGGAGTCTTCCATAAAATATTTTGCCTCTTCAAGGACAAGTAAATAATCTTCTTTTGGTATTATGTGGATTAATTCCCTTAAATCAAATGTCTTTAAAACAACTTTCAGCATGTCCCTGAGTTCCTTCTCTGCCATTTGTAACGCAAACATCTTTTCATAATAATATCAGGTCTACCCTGCCGAACCACCGCCGATAATAATCACATCATAATGCATCTTTTCTCCCATGCATATTAAAACCTATACTTCATGCCAAGAAACAACAAATATGCCTTTGCTTTCACAATGCTTTCGTCAAAGTCGCCTCCAACGATTTTGCCTGAGCTGAAGTCATCCTCGCCTGATATCATAAATTGGGAGGCTACGCCGAATTCTCACTTATCCCACCATTCGCGGGTTCACTCATTAGAAGGCTTTTGTCCTTGACAAAAGCCTTCTAATGAGTGAACCCGCCGGGAGTTGTGTAATGTTTTACGCTGAATAGTTACTAAAATTCAAAACAAATCCAAAACATACCTGTCTGCGTGCGATCACGCACAGACAGGCAGCAATATGAATCACTAAATGTTAGACACGAAAGATGTATTTGTTTAGAATTTCGAATCATTTTGTCATTAGAATTTGTTTCGTATTTCACAATTATCGGATTTCACCATTAAGTATTTTGCCTGAAAGTACAAAGAAGTAACTGATAAGATACTAAGTCTTCTCCGTATCGCTGCGCTGAAAAATTTTAACCCTGTTACGTCCTTCATTTTTAGCCTGGTATATGCCTTGTCCGCATAATCAATCAAAATGTCAGAGTTTAAGTCCGGATCGGAAATCGTCGTTGCAATCCCCATACTGACGGTAACCAGGCCGCAAACATGCGACTCCTGAAGGGCAATTTTTGGCGCATCAATGTTTATACGTAGTTTATACGTATGTTTTCCGCTATCTGGCATGCACCTTCTAACTCCATATCAGGCAAGACCGCGACAAATTCTTCTCCTCCGTATTTTTCTTGAGGTGTAACCGTTGGAATTCAGGAAAAATTTGAGTTGAAAATGTACGTCCGGAGAATCGTCAACCATGCGTATACTCATGGTAATCCCTTCCATTCTGATTGTGTTGTTTAGTTGCGGGAATTTATAAATATTTAGTATTTTGAAATAATACAATGGTAGCGAAATATAAATAACCAACATAGGCAATTTTTATACAGAAGCTCCGTAGGGGGCTAAAATAGCCTGAATAAGGGTGCTTGGTGAACCGCCCTAAAAGCGACGGGATTGTAATTATTTTTCAACATAAGTCAATGATTTTATGATGTCCCCAGAATGTTAGCTTCAAATTCTTTTCACATGTGCATAACATATTGCAAAAGGAAATACAGTTTTATAATTCATATTGTAAAAGGCGTATTCCGCAAGATCAGTGGTATAAGGGAAATAGGACTATTGATATGTACTTCTGAAAATAAGGAACAGAATGTGTTAATCATTATGGTATGCAAGTTTTCATCATTGAATTCGGGATATTACCGTAACCGAAGATTTGAACAACTTGTATATATAGATAGATTTTCACTTTTGATCTTCACAAATAATAACCAGCTAAGTGAAAACCCGGGACTGATGAAAAATATTATAAGTTGTCAGTAATTGGGCAAAAGCCGATGGTTCCTCTCTGATAGTCAATTGCTCCCTCCGCCTGATATATAGTCAAACAAATCTGATTTTAGAACCTTAGCGGTAATTTGGCTTTTTGGAAAATGGGGGCGAAGCATTTGCATGCGTACAGCATAATTCCTTCAACGTAGCGGGGTTGACGTATGTACAGCATTTTACGTCTCTCTCTTATATGCAGGCAAATGCTTCGCCCCTACCTGTAATGTTTTTCGAAAAATAGATTTATTTGACTATAGTACAGATTACTTCTCGGCCTTGGTAATACAAATCGCAGTCATATATTACCTTTAATTAAAGAAAAAGGGCTGTAATAAAGGTATCTGCAAGGCTTTTAAGCCCTGCACAAAGCACTTCGGTAAACGAAAGGAGGATGTATGAAGTTATGGTTGGTAATTGTGATATCCGTTTTCTCATTTGTGATTATGGGTACTGGCGTTGTTCAGAAGGCTGAGGCCGAGCTTTCGGAAGAAGGTCGTCAGGTGGCAAAACCTAATGCGGAGGCGCAGCTTTCAGGAGAAGAATATAAGAAGGCAAACGTTGTTCAGAAGGTTGAGGCTGAGCTTTCGGAAGAAGGTCGTCAGGTGGCAAAACCTAATGCGGAGGCACAGCTTTCAGGAGAAGAATATAAGAAGGCAAACGTTGTTCAGAAGGCTGAGGCTGAGCTTTCGGAAGAAGGTCGTCAGGTGGCAAAACCTAATGCGGAGGTGCAGCTTTCAGGAGAAGAATATAAGAAGGCAAACTGGGAGTATTTTAACAGATGCGGCGGATGTCATGGTATGCTAAGGAAAGGTGCAACGGGTAATGCCCTTACACCTGACAGGACGAAGCCTATGGGCACGGAGAGACTCAAAAATATAATCTTTAACGGAACGAAAGGCGGTATGCCAGGATGGGGCGCAGGTGTTAATATTTATACGATGGAAGATGCTGAGCTCCTTGCGAAGTATATCCAAATGGAGCCGGAGGTTCCGCCTGAGTTTAACATGAAAGACATCAGGGCGACATGGAAAGTTTATGTGCCGGTTGAAAAGAGACCTACAAAACCTGTGCACCATAGAAACTGGGAGAATTTCTTTGGAGTAATTTTGAGGGACGCCGGTAAGATTGCCATAATTGACGGCGATACCAAAGAGGTAGTATCTGTTCTGGATTCGGGGTTTGCCGTGCATACCCTCAGGTATTCAAAATCAGGCAGATACCTCTATACGATTGGCAGGGACGCCAAGGCGACACTCGTTGACCTCTGGATGGACCCTATACAGACTATTGCAGAGGTTAAGACCGGGCTTGATGCTAGGTCAATTGAGAGCAGTAAGTATAAAGGCAGAAAGGGGGACTTTGTTGATAAGCTTGCCGTGGTGGGAAATTACTGGCCTCCAAGCTACGTTATCCTTGATGGTCTTACGCTTGAGCCGCTGAAGATTGTAAGCACAAGGAGCTACACCTATGATACACAGGAATACCATGTTGAGCCAAGGGTGGCTTCTATCGTTGCATCGCATTTTGCCCCTGAATGGGTGTTAAATGTTAAAGAGACAGGACTCATCCTGCTTGTGGATTACTCTGACATAAAAAATCTCAAGGTCACTACAATTGAATCGGAGAGATTCCTCCATGACGGCGGATGGGACAAATCACACAGATATTTTCTCGTTGCAGCCAACATGAGGGATAAGCTTGTTGTTGTTGATACAAAGACAAAAAAGCTTGAGGCTATTGTAGAGACCGGTATTAAACCTCACCCCGGAAGGGGGACAAACTTTAAGGACCCCGAATACGGATGGGTTTATGCAACACCGCATCTCGGAGAAGCGGCAGTGGCCCTTGTATGCACAAAACCAAGACATGACAAGACTGAAAACAGATGGAAGGTAGTAAGAAAGCTCAAGGTTGCAGGGGACGGCGGATTGTTTATCAAGACCCATCCAAAGAGCCACCACCTGTGGGTAGACCATACACTCTCAAAAGATGTAGATGCACAAAGAAGCGTTACGGTTTACGATATCAGGCATCTTGACAAGGAACCAAAAGTATTGAAACTTACAGACAAGGGCAGGATTGTCCATATGGAATATAATAAAGGGGGCGATGAGTTATGGATATCTGTCTGGGATAGGGAAGGAGAGATTATTGTATTTGACGATGAAACGCTTACAGAGAAGGCAAGGATCACAGATCCAAGACTTGTAACTCCGACGGGCAAATTTAATGTCTATAACACAAGGCTTGATATTTACTAAAACTTAGGCCTGGATGCCGGAAGGGAAGCCTTCCGGCATCCAAAATTTAGATGTTAAGGAGGGTAGTAATATGGGTTTAATGGCAATCAAAACAGCGATTATTGCGTTTATATTGATAGTGCCGATGTCTGTCCATGCGGAGGATGTACAGACGGCTAAAAAAATTCCGGAAAAATACCTTGCTATCAAGAATCCGTATGCAGGAAGTAGTAAATTAGTAGCGCTTGAGAGGGGCCGGTCTGTTTATTCAAGGAAGTGTGCGAAGTGTCATGGGGAAAATGGCGATGGTGTAGGTGGTATATTGGAAGGATTCGCATTGCCCGTTTTTAATAAAGAGTTTTTTTCACAAAAAGAGGATGGATATATATTCTGGTTAATAGAGCAGGGTTTGTCTGGTACCCTGATGCCTTCTTTCGGGCCCGACAGCGGTGATAATCTCTCGGCAGATGATATATGGAAAGCGATAATCTTTGTGCGCGAGAGGTTTGGTAAATAATGCCTGTACACGGTAAAAGCTTATTCGTAACGGCAGGAGGCATACTGTTTATTGTTATCTGCACAAGCTTTATTACAGTGCCCGTCCTGAATGCTTCTACTAAAGATGAACTGCTTTATCAGGCATATTGCTCATCGTGTCATCATCCTCAAAGGATGGGAACAACTGCCTCTGCGCTTCTGCCTGCACTTTTAAAAAATCTTTCTGATAAAGACCTTGCAGACATTATTAAGAATGGGCTTCCAGCAACACAAATGCCTTCTTTCGACTACCTGAACGATGAAGAAATAAATATGATTGTGGCATTTATCAGAAAGCCTATGTCCGTGGAATGGAAAGAAGATGACATAAAAAAAAGCCTTGAAATCACAGGTGGGGATGCAGAGCCGTTAAAGATAAAAGACATAAAAAACCTCATTGTAGTTGTTGAGAGGGGCATTAACAGGGTATGGGTCATGGAAGGAGACAGCATACTAGATAAGTTTGATTTCAGCAATATTCACGGCGGTCTGAAGTTTACGCCTGATGCGAAGAAGTTTTTCATACCGGCAAGAGACGGCTGGGTCGGAATGTATGATACCGACAGGGGGTTTTATGGAAGGATAAGGGTATGTGTGAATTTAAGGAATATATCGCTTTCAAGAGACGGAAGTCGGTTGTTTGCTGCATGTATTCTTCCGGAAGCTATCGTTGCTATTGATGTTGAAAGCATAAAGAAGGGCAGCGACCCTGTATTAAAGGTTATCCCTGTTAAAGGAAAGATCAATGCTATATACGAGCTTCACTCGAGGGATGAGGCGATATTTACATTCAGGGATAAACCGCTTATTGGGATAATCAATACGAAAAGTCTTTCTATTGACTATATAAAGATCATGAATCCTTTTGATGATTTTTTTATAGATCCGCTTGATTCCTATGTAATAGGAAGCTCAAGAAACGGCAAGCTTCTTCAGGTATACAGCATTGAAGACAGAAAACAGATCTTTGAATATCCGATAGAAAGCATGCCACATCTTTTTTCTGCATCCTACTGGTATGATAAAGGCTCGTTTTATTTTGCCACTGCGCATATAGGAAAGACATACCTGACGATATGGCGGATGTATGACTGGGCGTTTTTGGGGAAGATAGACGTTGGCGGGAGCGGTTTTTTTGTGAGGACAAACTCCAATAATCCGTATTTATGGGTTGATAACGGCAGCGATGAACTCGTCTTAATAGACAAAAGGGAACTTTCACAGAAAAGAATAGTTCCTGTAAAAGGCAAAAAGATGATGCATACCGAAATAAGCGGAGACGGCGGCACTGCATATTTAAGTATCTATGAAAACGACGGAAGTCTTATCGTGTATGATGCGCTTACATTGAAGGAGCAAAAGAGATTTCCCGCAAGCCTGCCTGTTGGAAAATATAATTTTGTAAATAAAAACAGGCGCTATGACCCAATTCAACTTGGCGGGGAGGTCTTCAGGCAAAAGTGCTGGGGATGCCACCATCCCACGTATGAGGCGTTTGGCCCTTCTTTCAGATGGATATATGAAAACAGTAACGAAAATATGATAAGGGCATATATAACAAACCCCCAGACCGCATACAAGACCCTCGGCTATGCGAAGGCAACTATGCCGGAGATAAAGACAGGCGCAGAAGAGGTGGAGTTTCTTCTTAGTTTTATAAAGGAATCCGCAAATGCTAAGGATAACTGAATACGTAAAAGATTCTCTTTCCAAAAAAGGTTGCAGACCATTTAGCGGCGCTATTGTTATATGGAATATTACAAACAACTGCAATCTCACATGCAAACACTGCTACGCATATGCAAATCAGATAAAAGGTAAAGAACTTGGCAGTGAAGATACAATAAGTCTTATACAACAGTTTAAACAGTCAGCGGTAAAATTAGCAATACTTTCAGGCGGTGAACCGCTTATGAGGAAGGATATCTTCGATATAACCTGCGAACTGAAAAAGGCAGGGATAAAGACTTATCTCTCAACAAACGGTATTCTTATAGGGGAAGATAATATAAACAGAATAAAAGAGCAGCTTGACTACATAGGCATAAGTATAGACGGAGAGACGGGGATACATGACTCATTCAGGGGCAGAAAGGGTGCATTTGAGGATTCGCTGAGGGCGATAAGATTGTGCCTGAAAAACGGTCTGAAGGTCGGTGTGAGATTCACGCTTACTGAAAACACGCAGAAGAGCCTTCCGTTTATATTTGAGCTTGCCCGTAAGGAAGGCATACAGAAGATATATATATCACACTTGGTATATTCAGGCAGGGCCGGAGATTTGCATGATGTAGACCGCGATGGCTACAGGCGGGCGATAGGCTTTATACTTGAAAAGTCTTTTGAATATGTGGATAACAATATTCCGATAAATGTTGTGACGGGCAACAATGACGCAGATGCCGTGATGCTTCTTAATGCTGTTAAAAAGAGATACCCCTATATATATGACGGACTTTATGAAAGGTTAAGGACATGGGGAGGGAATCAGGCAGGAAAGCGGCTTGTGAATATTGACTCTGAAGGCAATGTAAAACCCGATCCGTTTTTTTCTGATGCAGTTGGAAATGTGAGGACAAGGAGTTTCTGTGAGATATGGAATTCAAACGGCATCCTTTCAAGGCTTAGAGAGAGCCCGCGGAGGCTCCATGGCAGATGCGGAAAATGCGCTTATATTGAGATATGCAACGGAAATTCAAGGGCAAGGGCGTATATCAGATACGGAGATTATTTTGAGGAGGATCCGGCATGTCATATATAAGGTTTAAATCCGGTAAGACCAGCCATTCCGGACAAAACGAAGCAATCCCGTGTTCTTATACAAAATTGTTTTATGCCATTTTTATGGTAGTTACAACAGGAATATTTATTCTTTACACTCTTACGTCTGCTTTTGCAGAGAAGATTTATGTTGTTGAAAGGGAGAGGGAAAGGCTTGCTGTAATAGAGAACGGTGTTCTTTCCGGGGAGATTGGAAATCTTGGAAACCTCAACCATGCAACTGTAAAATTTAATAAAAACTTTATGTATGTGATAAGCAGGGACGGCTACCTTTCGCAAATAGAGACAGTCTCTGACAGCCTCATAAAGCAGGTTAAGGTCGGTAAAAGCGGTATAGGCTTTATATTTACCGGAGATATGGTGGCGGTTGCAAACTATGACCCTCATGATGTGGTTATACTTGACGAGAGCCTTAGCACATTAAAAAAGATTGAGACAAACTCAAAAAACGTAGGTATAAAATCGTGGAAGCGGTTTCTGATATTTGCCCTCATGGATAAAGATGAGATATGGGTGCTTGATTCGGAAAAGAATTTTGAAGTGCATAAGATGATAAAAAATGCGGGCGGTATGCCTTTTGACGCACTTATGTCTGAGAATAAATATATAGTTGGACTTTTTAATAAGGGAAGCGTTGGTATGCTTGACGTAAATACCATGAACTATTCCAGAAGGAATTTGAGGAGGGGCGAAGGTGAGGCGATATTTAAGATACCTCATTTTGGCACGTGGGGAGTGTATAAGGACAGCGCATTTATCCCGGCAGTCGGAGAGAGGAGGCTTCATATTGTAGATATCAACAGCTTTAAGCACAGCGGCTATATTGATTTGACAGGGCTTCCCGTATTTGTTGCCGTCTCTCCTGACGGCAGGTATATTGCGGTAAACTACAGCGGTGATAAGGAAGATTTTCTGACGGTGGTAGACGCTAAAAGCAGAAAGGTCTTAAACGATATAAAGGCGGGAAAGAGGATAATGCATATAAGATTTTCTGAAGATAGCAGGAGGCTTTATCTCTCATCTTATTTTGATAATACTGTAAGAGTCCTTGATACAAATGAATGGAAGGTCTTAGACGAGATAACAGTTCCTACTCCATCCGGGATATTTATATTGCCGGATGAATCATAAATGTTAAATCTGAAACGGATATTTTTATGAAGGTAAAAAGGAAAATCATTCAGATTGTTGAAGAATTGTGTGATGGCTGTGGAAATTGTATACCCGCTTGTCCGGAGCAGGCAATTCAAATTGTTGAAACTAAAGATGGCATCAAAGCAAAGCTTGTAAAAGAATTTTACTGTGACGGTCTTGGGGCGTGTCTTGGCTCCTGCCCTACAGGTGCATTGACAATCAAAGAAAAAGAATCTGAAGCATACAGTGAGGAAGCAACTGTTGAACGAATAAAAGAAGTTGCACCGGAAATGTTAGAAACACATCTGATGCATATGAAGGAACACGCCGGGGCATTACATGACCTTCAGGTGAATGCTGCAAAGAAAATCAACTTAAATAAAACTGTTTATGAATTAACAGAGGGTAACTATTCAGCGTAATTTATTAAACTACCGGAGATCAGAGTACAACTGCGTTCCCAAACAGATACTTCACTATGTTCAGTACAAGGTTTGGGAACGAGCCGTGTATCGTTTACGCTGAATAGTTACAAGTCAAGCGTGATAAATATTTGTAAAATTAAAGAAAGGAGAAGTGGCATATGGGGGCAACTGTAGACAGTTTTAAAGCTACACACAAGGCAGCAATCGATTTATTGGGACAAATTGATTCTCAGAGTGGACAAAAAAGGTTGGATACACTTAACAGCTTAAAGGATGCTTTACTGGCACACGTAGCAGAAGAAAATAAGGTTATAACAGAATCAATGGGGAAGTCCGACAATGTATTTTTTAAATCAGCCGCACAGTCGTTTATAGACGAACTCGGGAAGATTGCCGAAAATGCATTATTGCCATTCTTCAATAAATATTCAACACCTGATGCTGTAGATAGCGGTGATTTTGTATCTGACTTCGATGGTATAAAAAGTGCGCTTGCAGGTAGGATAGCGTTTGAGGAAGGAACGTTTTATCCGGAGCTTGAAAAGATAGGTTATTGATGAGTTCGTTGATTTTCTCAGTTAAAACCGTGCGTATTTCATTTGTATTGATAGTGCCGGTAACGGTATTTGCGGGGGGTCACACCCGGTTAGAAAAGCTCCGGAGGAATACCTCGTAAAAAGGAATCCATTTGCCGCGAGCGATAAATCATCACTGGAGAGGGGTACGTATATTTTTTCAGGGAAGTGTGCAAGGTGTCATGGGAAAAATAGTGATGGAGTCGGTTCCATACTGGAAGGGTACACAATGCCGGTTTTTAACAAAGAGTTTTTTTTTCGAAAAGAGTAGATGGAGATATCTTCTGTATAGTAGAGTATGGAATACCGGATACCCCCATCCATGCTTATGGACCAGGCAGCGATCATAATCTTTCAGCAGCCGATGTATGGAAAACGATAACCTTTGTACGCATGCAGTTTAGCAAATAAGTTAGAAATCTCCTCTAAAAAGAGGGGATTTAAGGGGCGGGGGGGTGTTATACCTTATATACATCTCCACGACCTCACGCCGGAGGAGATTGCGATTGTTGAGGGAAAAAGATGGAGCAAATCGCATACAGGGAGTGGTCGTTCCATTGGCAGTCAAAGTTTTATAAAGAAAATGGAGCGGAAACTTGATAGGATATTTAAATTAAGGCCACGGGGAAGACTGATAAATGGGATGTGTCTCCAATAAAACCATGTATACAGAAAACATATTTTATAAAATTCTTAAAATGGCACTTGAGAACGATAAACTTACTAATCGCAGGAATTTTCTCAAAGGGTCTTTTGCAGTTGCCTTTGGTTTGAACTTTCCGGAAAGTATAAATACGATGTTCCCCGGAGAAAAAGTATCTTCTCCCTCAGAAGCTGGAAAAGGGGGAGGTGTGCCAAAACGCCGTTTGGGAAAAACCGAAGGAATGGTTTCCATGCTCTGTGTTGGTGGATATCACATCGGTCGGATGAAAGATGAACATTATGCCGTCCGAATGATTCATGCCGCACTGGATGAAGGCGTTAATTTCTTTGATTCTGCCTGGTCTTACAATAATGGTGACAGCGAGATAAGAATTGGAAAAGCGCTCAAAGATAGGCGTGACGGGGCATTTATCATGACAAAAACGCGAGCACGAGACAGAGTTGCCGCTTCAAAAGAATTGCACGAAAGCCTCCGGCGATTACAAACTGATTGCCTTGATTTATGGCAATTTCACGACGTGCAAACGATGGAGGATGTTGAATCCATTTTTAGCAAGGGCGGGGCTATTGAGGCGGCTATCAATGCCAAAAAAGAAGGAAAGATACGCCATGTGGGAGTTACCGGACATCGGAATTCGGAAGCGCTGGTGAATGTCATTCAAAAATACCACCATCTCCTGGAAACTGTGCAGATGCCGATAAATCTTGTAGATCCGCATTATTTGAGTTTTATTAAACTGGTCATTCCGGAAGCCGTAAAGTATGACATTGGAATCCTCGCAATGAAAACAACGGCAAATGGAGTATTACTGGAAGATAAAGTGGCAACCATAAAAGAATGCTTATATTATGCATGGAGTCAGTCGGTAAGCACGTTGGTTTCTGGTATGGACAGCATTGAACAGCTTAAAGAAAATGTTTCATATGCGCAACAGTTTGAAAAACTCTCGGGAAAAGACCAATCCATGCTGCTTGCACGGACAGAACCGTTTTGTGGTATCAAAACGGAGTTTTACAAACACCCCTCCCAAAAATGGCGTATTTATCCGGCGAAGCCACGGTATTAGCATAAGATATAGCCAACAAGAAGGATCGACTGGAGCAATTGCAATTGTTTTGTTAGCCGGTATTTTTTTTATACTCCGGAAGGAACTGAAAATCTTTTTTAAAACACTGTGTCCAACGTATATTATTTGCCATGGAATATAAGAACGCTATTCCTTTAGCGTGTCTTCAATAGTATCATACAGCCCCGGAAACACGTTCTGCCGTAATGTCTTTTTCGGCCTCTCTTTCGCCCTTCTGCCAATTCTTGTGCCACCAGTACGCTTGTATCATGGTCAATAAGACCAGCCTTAACGGCCATCCGTATTTCTGCGGTGTTTAATCCTCGGCTGTTGTAGCTAGGATATTTTGTTCGTGTTCAGTAAGTTTTTGTACCGGTGCACTGTTAACGAGGGTTTTTGGTATTAATATGATTTTTCCACCCTCTTGCTGTGCCTCTAACATAGCCCCTTACCGCAGGTATTCTCCTTTATTTTACCTCTTTGAAGCCTCCAATACGGTTATTCCAACCAATTAAGTTGGGAGCATTCCCGATTTTTTGTAAATTTTGGCAGCAATTTTTCATGGCCATAAGCGGACTCATTACCCACCCTTTAGTCTTCCCAAGAGGGGAATACTTGGAGTCCCCTCTTGGGAGGGGTAAGGGGGTGGGTTCACGTTATAATGAATAATTTTGAATGCTCTCTCCATGAATTTACACACATTCAAGTAAAATATCAGTCAACGGCTTTCTTTTTTACAAAAAATCGGGAATACACCCGTTACATCTCTTCTTACATAGATAATTTTAAACTTATACTTAAGTGTGCCAACTCGATGATGTTTATTGATCCACATCTTGACCCTACGAAACCCCGGTATCAAGATTTACAAAGGGTTTTTTCGTCTATGGCAGGACGCTCTCCTGCTCCACCTATCGAAATTCACAGGGTTTGTTATGTAAGGTCAGGTCGTTCTCGACAAGTTTTACCTGAAAGCGATTGGAAAAGTTGTTTTCACGCACTTTCAAGTTCATTGCTATCTGCAGGATTATTCGCTGATGTCTTCATATGGGATAACTTTCACGATAGATTTATAATCAGCGATCTCGTGGGTATAAGCGCACAGAACGGGTTTGATACGACTACTCATCCGGGAAGTAAAACCACTTGGAACAGACTTGGCCGTCAGGAAAGAGATGATGTCCAGCGGGAATTTGACCCGGCAAGTGGACGGCATAATCTAAAGTAAAGGTTCAGGGCGCCATAAAAATAGTGATAATAATGTAGCGGCAGCACAACTAACCCCGGATCACCTTGCCTGGGTTCGACACGGGTACACTCCAGGTTTTTTGTAACCCTTTACATCTGCCAGTAACGAAAATGAAAGCGATATACGAAAGACAATGCAGATACATCGGCTTGCCTGATGATGAAGATGATTTTAATTTTACTGAAAGGTTTATTGCCTTAAAAACAGATTGATGAGGAAATTACACTTAATGCTTTGATAAAAAACAACTTATCCCAAATAAAACTACCGGAAGGAAAGTAAACTTAAATATTGATAAGTTTACTTTTTCAAGTTAAAGTAAACTTATTTGAAAATAAATTTACTTTCCTAAGGTGATAATGAAAAAGACACTCGATATAGAATCCTTCAGAGCGGGTCATTTTGAGAAAGGTACCGGCTACAGCTATTTTGTGCCAGAGCCTATCAATAATCAATGGCAGTGGAAGGATGCCCAACTCAGCACTTTACTGGAAAAAGCATCTATCAGCTTAGGCGAACTTAACTCCTTTGCACGGCTGGTGCCCAATATTGACCTGTTTATTCAATTACACGTCACCAAAGAGGCCGTTATTTCAAGCCGGATTGAAGGTACGCAAACCAACATTGACGAAGCTTTATTGCCGGAAGAGGAAATAAACCCTGAAAGGCGGAACGATTGGCTGGAAGTACGCAACTATTCGGAGGCCATGAAACATGCAATAAAAGACTTGGAAAAACTCCCGCTTTCATCCAGGCTGCTCTGTAAAACCCATGAGAGACTCCTCCCAGGAGTGAGAGGAAAACATAAAATGCCAGGTGCATTTCGCAAAAGTCAAAACTGGATTGGCGGAGCAAGTTTGAATGATGCAGTATTTATTCCGCCGGCGTATACTTAGGCGCTGTAAATAAATTAACGTCTCACTTTGAAGCCTTGATTGCATGTTTCCAGAGCATGAAATTGATCTACTTGATACCTTTATTTATTTACAGTGCCTTACGTCAATGAATTAATGGGTGATCTCGAAAATTTTTTACACAACGAAGACATACACGTACCCGCACTTATCCGTATCGGTATTGCTCATTATCAATTTGAAACCATACACCCTTTTTTGGATGGCAACGGACGAATAGGCCGGTTGCTGATCACACTCTATTTGGTAAGCAAAAAAATATTGCAACAGCCCCTTCTTTATCTCTCGGTATTTTTTGAGAAAAATAAAAGTCTGTATTACGACAACCTGACCCGTGTGCGGGAAAAAAATGACCTGATACACTGGTTAAAGTATTTTTTGACAGGTGTGGATGAAACAGCCCGGCAGGCATCCAACACACTTTCGGAAATATTAAAATTAAAAGAAAATGTAGAAAACACCTTACGTAATACAGCAGGCAGACGCGCCCATACAGCGCTCGTTTTGCTCTCATATCTGTTCAAAGAGCCTTTTATCCATGTAAAGCAGGCAGAGGAAATATGCAACCTAAGCACAAAAGCCGCTAATGGACTGGTTAACCTGTTTGTGCAACAAGGCATTTTGAAAGAGGTAAGCGGCAAGACCCGCTATCGCCTTTTCCTCTTTGAGCCATATTTGAATTTATTTAAGTAGGGTGATTAAATTCAGGGGACACCATACTTAATTACTGCGTCAATAATTAAATATGGTGTCCCCTGAATTCTGCTGTCGTCTCGGTTGGTATTTCAACATATCGTTCTCGAGTCAGTAATGTTTTACCTCTTATAAGCATCCCTTCTATGTCGAACATGATAAATAATTACCCTCTTATTATCAGTATCGACTTGATAAATTATACGATAATCTCCAACTCGTAAACGATAGCTTGACTCAGAGCCTTTCATTTTTCCGGATTGAACTGGAAAAGGATTCTCCGCGAGACTTTCAATAACATTAAGAACCTTTGGAATAAATTGTCTATCAACTTTTCCCGGATCATGTTCTAACGAACTCCTCGGCTCAATCTTATAAGAGCCCATCGGCTTTTAACCTTTTTTTAAGTTCTTCAAGACTAATGGATGGTTCATCTTTGCGCTCGGCTATAATTGTCAGGTCGTGAATATCTTCTAACAGTTCTTCATAATCCTCAAGCGGCAAAATAACAGATGTTTTATTACCTGATTCATCTACTATAAATCGAGTAGTCACCATTTCACTCCTTTCGTATGATTATTTAAATCAGATCTGTGAAAATTAATGAACTGAATGTATCAAGATATTTTACGGTGGGTCGTGGGGGGGCAAACCTAATCTATTGACAATTTGATGTTTCTTCCCAAAACGATTATACATTTAACCGTTTTAATTACAAGGATATGTTGGAATTGATTAATATTCAGGTAAATCCATTTACCTCTATTATAAATCCCTGTTTAATCTTCCTTTTAAACAAGAATTGCCTGATATCGCCCCTGATAGAGATGCCTGGAACGTTTATGCTATTGGCTCTTTTGTCAATAGATAAGGTTTGACCCTTTGACCCTGCTAATATTTAAGATGTGACTCTTTTGCTCTCCCCTTGACAAACCAGTCCACCTTATCTTTTATTAATAAGATGCTCGTAATTTCTTTCAGATTTTCCGTTATGCCATGGAATCTTTTGCTGGCATTTTGGACATATAACAGCATCTTTATGTATTTTGCTCATACAATAAGGGCATTGTTTGCCACCAGAAAAGAATGAAAACAATAATCCAAACGGGCCAAAAATAACACCTAAAAAAAACCATCTAATGGCATTTCCACCCTTGCTATTTGCAACCATTGCGGCACCTATTCCAAATAAAAACCATGTAATAAGGAATTCCATATATACGTCCTCTAAAACTTATATAAAAATAAAATAGTAAATTAAGTATAGTGTCCCCTAAATTCTATGAAACTTAATGCCAACTGATTGAAGGATGGGAATTGCACGCTCGAGCTCGAAAACGGCTCGAGCAAGTGTTTCGTTTTGGCCGCAAACATCAGAATAAAGTAGAATTGCTTCTCGTGTGAATTCAAAAATTAACCAGACATGAATCATATACAAATGAGAGGCAATTGGCTTAACGAAGTGTGGAAGATGTGACACTTCAATTGAGTTTGACTCTCCCTCCCAGTTTTTAAGGAAATTCAAAAATATTTTTGGGTCTTGCGGGTGAACAATCTTTGACAATTGTCCATAGAAGCGTTGACTGCCTTCCGGTGCGTTTTTAACATTGGGTATCACACCTGTCTTCGCAATACCTTTCCGCAGCTCTAGAACTCGAGTTAGAAACTCATAGTCCTGGCGGATGGCTGGACATGCTTTGATATATTGCCCCTCCGCTATGAGAGTCTCAACATGCCCCAAACCTTGTACGAACGAAACAAGTAAGAGGATTCGTTCCTTGTTGCTCTCAGAACTGCTAGCAGTTGTTGGAGTATACGATTTGTGCAGGTGCTTTAGTATGGCAAGGAGATGCCGCTTGGCTTGTACCATCTGCCAATCGCTATTATATATGGTGCTGGTGCGAGTAGTTGCACCTGAGGCATTTATCTCCACATGTAGCTCGTCAGCAAGCATTAAGAAGTTGGGAAGATCGTTGATCCAATCAGATTTAATGGGCATAAGACAGAAACTCCCAAAATAAATGTACAAAAAGGATTTTGTTTTGTGGCATTTTATAAAAAACATCCTTCATTCGCAGCCTTTTATACGCGTATTGGAACATATAAAAACGGTAAATATCCATAAACACCTTAATATTGCTTATCATTGATGGAGATGGATGTCCCAATAATGTTTATATATTTTTCCCTATCGAAAGAACCCTATTGTTTTCCAGCAACCATCCTTGTTCCAGGAGTAATGATATTTGTTTATTAAAAATCGTTTTTGAATTTTCAGTAACCCTCTGGAATCCTAGCATTTTAGCTGCATTTTGAATTGCCTCATCAGTATGCAGAGAAAAAGAGGTTTCCACAGATGTTAGGATTGCTTGTGAAACTTCTTCAGGAGCGACCCATTCAATTTTTTTCGAAGCATTTTCTAAATATGTACGATTTCTCACTTGAGGAATTTCCATATCTGGCGACCACAAAAAATTTTGCCGTTCTATAATGCATTGTTGTTGTATCCCGAAATGTATAGATTTGTTTACTACCTGTTGTATTCGTTTTCCGGCTTTTCTCAAACCTGCGCCTTCCGTGATCCTGCGTATAACCTCATCTTTATGGACTGGAGATTCTTTCTCCACAACCTCCTTCACATAATCCAAAAGATATTCTGGTGATAATTCATGCAGTTCTTTTTCGGAAAGAATTACATTTAATTTTGTTATAGTATAAGGGATTGATTTTTGATCTATAATTTCTTTTTGTCTGCTGATTTCTCCACGTTCAACATGTATCCTTACATCCCTTGATATTTTATGAGTTTCCAACGTTTTCTGAGATTGTTCCCTTGCCTGTTTGATTGCAATTACTACCCTTTCCAATTCAGATTTCGGATTCCGATACCAGTCGGTACTCCATATTCTGTATAGTTTCCAGCCTAATCCTTCCAAGACTTCCTGTCTCAGCCTGTCTCTATCCCTGGCAGATCGGGAACTGTGATAAGTTGCTCCGTCACATTCTATCCCAAGAATAAACCGTCCTGGATTTCTAGGGTCTTTTACACCAATATCTATAAAAAATCCAGCAGTGCCAACCTGTGGCTCTACTGCTATTCCACGTTGTATAAGCGCTTTAATAACTGTTTCCTCAAAAATAGAATCAGGCTCCTTGTCCGTTAAGTATGGTTGATCAAGATTCCCTGTTTCTGCATAGTTAAGAAACTTTTTTAATGATACAACACCCCGGGCATTAGATCGGTTTAGATCTATATCACTCGCAATAAAATTTGAAAATACGTCCATAGCAAGCCTTGCTCTTGAAATAAGTACATTTAATCGCCTTTCTCCTCCCTCGCGGTTTAATGGGCCAAAACTCATGGTCATATAACCTTCAGCAGTTTTTCCATATCCAATACTGACAAAAATTACATCACGCTCGTCTCCTTGAACATTTTCAAGATTTTTTATAAAAAAAGGTTCTGTTTTGTTTTCATTGAAAAAGGATTCACATTTTGAATTTATTCGCCTTAACCGTTCAAGTTGCAATTCAATGATATCTCGTTGGGCTACGCTAAAGGCAACCACTCCAAGTGAATGATCCGGATACGTTTTTGCATGTTCCAAAACTGCTTGTGCCACAATCTGTGCTTCTTCTTGATTAGTACAAGTCTTTCCTCTGTCATAAGCAGTCTTTGGAAAATGTCTTAATCTGAGTCCTCTTGCATTAGAATTAATGCCTGGACTGGGAAATACAACCAAACGATTGTCGTAAAACTCGTTATTAGACACTGCAATTAGTGACTCATGACGGCTGCGATAATGCCACCTTAGCATACGTTCCGGCGCACCTTTTGCCAAAAATAGACTTAGAATACTTTCCATATCCCCAAGATTGTCAAAGTCTTCTTCATCATCAGAGTTTTGCAAGCTATTAAAAAAACTTGTAGGAGGAAGTTGTTTGTCATCCCCAACAATAACTGCCTGCTTACTCCGTAATATTGCGCCAAAAGCATCCACAGGTTTAACTTGGCTGGCTTCGTCAAATATTACAAGATCAAACTCCAATACTGAAGGAGGAATATACATAGCGATAGACATTGGACTCATCATAAATACTGGTTTAATTGCCTGTATGGCTTGCCCTGCTTGATTAACCAATTCGCGAATTGGCATATGGCGTCTCTTTTTATGAATCTCTCTGCTAATAATTTGCAGTTGCCCGCCTCCACTCAAACTTGGCAGTGTCTCCCAATGAGACAACATTAATCTGGCTTTATTGTATTCAAAAAGTAAATGATCAAGACGTGAAAAATTATTGAGGATGTGTTCATGCTGAACTCTATCAAACAACTTTATCGAAGGATTTTCCGAATAAGCCTTTTCTACAAGCCCATTATACCAACAGTAATCAAATGCCCTGACGAGCGATCCTCTGCCCTTATCCCACTCTTTTGTAACCTCAATGATAAAAGACAAACCATGGTCTTTCATATTATTAGAAATCTGATTGTAGCGAACAATATTATATAAATCATCAAAACGACTCTGCCATTCTTCAAAAAAGCATTTCATGGAATTCATCGAAATATCCCAATAACTCTTATCGGTATCTTCATTTTGCAATTTCAAGTTAACAGAAACAGCAAACAAGGCTTCATTATGTTTTTGTATCAACGGCTCTACATTACTTAATTGTTCCTTAAGTCTAATAGCAAGATTTGGTTCGTAAATAACGTTAATAATTATTGTCGGTATAACATTATTGTCGATGTCTTGATAAAGAGCCACGATCCATTTGAAGAGTTTTTCTAACGTATCCCAATCGGATTCCTTGCCTTTCCATTGAATTCCAAATAATGTTTTGCCTAATGATTCATAGTTGCTGTAGATTTTACAGAACTTCTGACTCTCCAGCACGGCTTCTATTATTTCGATAATTTTGGTTGAATTTTTAG
The DNA here is from genome assembly GCF_900232105.1 of Candidatus Kuenenia stuttgartiensis. Taxonomy (NCBI): domain Bacteria; kingdom Pseudomonadati; phylum Planctomycetota; class Candidatus Brocadiia; order Candidatus Brocadiales; family Candidatus Brocadiaceae; genus Candidatus Kuenenia; species Candidatus Kuenenia stuttgartensis. Next base: position 450,726 of record NZ_LT934425.1, on the reverse strand, counting down.
GCAATTGCTTACGACTTAATCTCTGTAAACGAGCTTTAGATCGCCTAAAATTGCCAGAAAGAAAACTCCACCATTTTTTACCTCTTTTAATATAATTTTGAAGGACTTCAGAGAGGTCTTGTTCCCATGCGTCATCGATCAGATATTCATCATACAATTTATGCAATTCTTTGAGGCGGCACCCGGCATCAATCAGTTGAACAATTTCGTCTTTGTGTTCCTTCCATTTTCCGGAATCTATTTTAATACCATCAAGAAACGGTGATTCAATAATTCGTTTAGAGGTACGGATAAGCATATCCAATTCCTGAATATTTTCCGGAATTTTTAATTTCACAGATTCTGCAAGTACAGTAGTTTTACCTATTAACTCTTTTGTTAGTGTATAAGCTTCTTTCAAAATATTTTCTATGTATTGGCGTTGAGAAGGTAGGGATTCATCCAACCGACTATCTTTGAAACAATTTCGTGCCGGTGGACCAGCTTCCTCTAAATATCGGTCCAGTTCTTCAACGAGCATCCGCGCATTTTTATAGTTGGATTCCGGCCACTCAACCATTGGTGCAAAATTAAATAGTGAAGTTGTTTGCATACCTTCAGTAATTTGTAAAGCACCGCCAAGCGCCTTTACAAAACTTATTTTTGTATTTCCTATGGGCTTGTTTACAGCATTGCAATATGTGTTTAATTTGTCACGCAGTTGTGTTAAAGCCTCAATGTCATCTTTTGTATTTTTTACAAGTGGTTGTTTCTGATGCAAGGTGCGGTTTAATTCTTCCAACACCTTCTTTTTGTTGGTCTTGTGACTGTGCAGCTCTAATACAGCGTCTCCCAATCCAACATCGTCTAACCTACGTTTAACAACCTCCAGCGCAGCCATCTTTTCTGATACAAATAAAACTTTCTTTCCGTTTCCAATGCATTCTGCAATTATATTAGTAATGGTTTGAGATTTACCAGTGCCAGGTGGACCCTGAATTACCATATTGCGACCGGCATTTACGTCCAAGATAGCCAGCATCTGAGTACTATCAGCATCCTTAATCAGGTGTACTTCAGAGGGTGAAACAATTTCATCAATATGTGTTCCTTCGTCATATGAACTGTCTGCTTCCCTAAAACCATCATCTAATAATGTAGAAAGTATTTTATGGTCACAAGGGGCTGTTTCTTTGCTCCAGGCGTTAGCATCCAAATCTTTATACATTAGAAATTTTCCAAAAGAGAAAAATCCCAATGTAATCTCATTAGCTTCCACCTTCCAGCGAGAATTTGCATTAATTACCTTGCAAACTTCGGAAAAATAGGAGTTCGGGTTCAAATCATCCGTATCTCCGATTTCTGGCAAGTTAACACTGAATTCTGTTTTGAGTTTTTCTATGAGTGAAAGGTTATCTCCTATTTCTTCTCCTGTATAAAGAAGAAAAAAACGATCCTGTGCGCTTATACGTTTCAATTCAACAGGTACAAGAATTAATGGAGCACGCCTGGGTTCTTTGACGCTATCTGATTCATACCAATAGAGGAAACCTAATGCCAAATAAAGTATATTTACACCCTGTTCCTCTATGTATGTTTTGGCATCGTTATGAATAGATAGTACTCTTGTTTGCAACTTCTCCGATGAAAGAATAGTTTGTAGCTTTCTATCTGTATGGCGAGACGCCAGCATTCCTTCTGCAAGAGACTCTTCAGGTTGTGCAAGTAAATCTGTCGAATTGATATCCTCGTCATGGTTTTTTTGGTTTTCTTCGTTTTCATTTGTCTCCACTATTTGTGCAAGTTTTGATTCTGGCAATGCTTCAAAGCTCATTTCCTTACCTTGCGTTACCAATATACGGTATATCTCATTGGAAAGTTCATCCGAAACCTCCACTTGCTTGGCACGTTTACGTTGATTTAGCAATGGATTGCGCATACTAAGGTCCAGCAACTCTTTTCTGCCGGATTCTAATCGTTGAGATACTTCTTTTGTCATGGTTTTTTATCTCCTCTGCGGGTTTGCTTGTGGGTATCAAGTTTGTAACTTTAATCTAGCATTCTATATTATCGATTCTGCCATCGACTGCACACAGCGTTATTCTCCGAATAAACTCATGGGTTCAGGTGTCTGAAGGGGTCACAAAATAAGAATGAAAATCTGCCAAATTAAGTATGGCGTCCTCTGAATCAACCGATTATCAACAATATAATCACTAATCAAGATGTGACCCCATTCTTGACCCAAAAGTCCCCCCTTAGAAAAGAATGAAATGTGGGAAGTGTCCCTCTATTCCCCTAGGGTTATTTCTTTTCCTTCGAACAATGTGCGAGATAAGCTGCTGCCGTGAGATCGGTGCATCTGATAAGGAAAATTCTAGCTGTCAAGTTACTTTTCAACATGTCCGGATTCCACGCGGTCAGGTTGAATGTCTTGTTCACTTTTTATTTCGGCATGTGTTACATGAAAAATTGGTCGTACACTACCAGGGAAGCCAGAATATTTTTTTGGAATACCTTGGAAAAGATTTAATGGCCATAATGAGAATGCGGGGGCAACAGAAGGGTCGTTTGTTGCAGATCTTTTTAAATTTTCAATATTGCCAACATGATACCAAGAATACTTTGCAGGATTCCGGACCCAAACAGCACTGTTTATTGATTGATCTAATATTGCCCAACCGTTGATAATAAACTCCAGGTTAGTAGCGATATCTATGATTGCATCAGGAAGAAAAAAAATGATTGAATAGTCTTGAAATTGTTTTATTGTCATTTTGTCCTGTTCAAATATTGTTATAGGCACTACAATTTCATTTAAGCTTTTCTGTGAAGGGGCAAACATTTCAGAGTATATTTTGTCTTCCTTTCTTTTTAATGCGCCACTTACGACTCGATAGCTTGAAACAGGAGTGCTTTTACCCTTTGAATTAGCCATCGTACCTGCGTCAGTTATATAAAACCGAGTTGTATTTGAATTATATTTGTCAAATGAAATTTCAATGGCAAAAGCAAGAGGTAACAGCTTGGCATATTCCATTTCTTCTTTAAGCATAATCTTGAGCCACATGCTACTTATGTTCTGACTTAATTCCTCTGTGTAAAATGTAGCAAACAATTGGTTCTGGCCTATTCCTTTTATTATTTCTGCTTTGCTGTCTAAAATTGACACTTGTTTTGACAACTCAACATTTTGTGTAGATAAGACCTCTACTTGTTTTTGAAGAGCCTTATTTTCTTGCATCAATTTTTCTTGATCTTTTTGAGCTTTATGCTCTGAAACAATATTTGATAAATGTTGTAATGCAGGGAGAAGCAAGGCTATGATAAAAGAACCTATCAGTAACCAAGTTTTGTGTTCTACTAAAAATTCTACCATTTTATTTTGGCTCATTTTATTCAAGGATATTTATTTAAGGGAGGTCATGGGGTCAAACCTAATCTATTGACAATTTTATGTGTTTCTTCCTAAAACGATTATACGTTTAACAGTTTTGATCACAAGGATATGTTGGAATTGATTATATTCAGGTAAATCCATTTACCTCTATTATGAATTTCTGTTTAATCTCCTTAACAAGTCCTCTCTATTTTGGCTGCTCTGTTCTGTCTGGCTTGGCATTCTTTAACACTTTTTCATAGTAATCTTGACAGGGTTTAAGAGGCTATAACGCGAAAACGTTAAAAGATAGGAATATTTTTCACTGTTATCCGCTGGTTTTAAGGGTAATAGTCACCCACCACGTTTTTCCATATCAAATCTTTTCTATTTTAATATCATCCACCTTAATTCAAAATACAGTTCTGGAAATTCATAATCCTCCTCTGAATTATTCCAGCATTCCCGGATGCATATAACTGCTTTGTCTGATTCTGAGTATGCCAAAGATACAGTAAAATAATGTGATGCGTTATTATACGTAGATGTAATAGGTAATTGTCTTTCATAACTACCATAACCACCACCAATATCTGCAAATCCCATAACACCTTTAATTTCAGACTCTATGTTACCAATTATAAATATTTGTGAGTCAAAACTACCTGCTCCAATCTCAATCGGTTCAAACTCAACATCTGCAATACCTTTATCATTAATTTTAACCCTATCGGCAAAAAGAGTTGTCGTGCTAACAAAAAGTACTGCTAAACAAATAAATATCTTATACATTTCTCATTCTCCTGTTAAATTGTTCTTAAAAATAATCACTTTTCTTCCAGCACAATCTCAATTTCCTTTTCCTCTCCTTCTTCAAGATTCACGTTATATTTTGATTTATTAAAACCCTTTTTCTTAGCGGTAATTTTGTAAGAATCTGCGCTAAGATTGTTAAATTCAAAATAGCCCTGCTTGGTTGTAGTCGCATTTGCTTTTACTTTTGTGTTTTTCCCCTTACATCTTACTTTTGCTTTTTTGACAGGGTTATCTATTTCATCCATAACATACCCGAATATTTTGCCTGTTAAGGTACTCGGCGTGGGTGTTGTTGATGGTACCGGGCTAAATGAAGGTGAAAGCGAAGGAACAGGCGTTGGAGGTGTTATCGCACGTAATAGTGTAAAATCAGCTTGCGTTGTTTCTCCTGCCTTAACTGTTACTGTCTGCGATACTGACCCGTAGCCTTCCGCCAGTGCGGTCAGTAAATAGCTCCCTTCCGCAACATCGTTCAATTGATAGATGCCATTAGAACCGTTTTTTGCCGAATATCCACCTTTATCAGTAAATACAGTTGCATTTGCAACAGGCTTTCCATCCGTATCAACCACACTTCCAAATATAGTGCCTAATTCGGCGGGGGTTGGTACAGGTGTCGTGCTTGTTGCAGCCGTCCATGTACCAACAAGGACATATACATCTTCCGTATTATATGATCCACTGTAACCTGATACCTGTATATAATACATACCGGCTTCGAGGTCGTTGTGTGAAATCGTTTCCGTGCCTTTAGGATTTGCGGAGTTGCTTATTTCACTTTTCGAGGAATCATACAGGTAAAGGTCATAATCATTATCAGTTGGCACAGTAAGCATCAACTGTACATCTGGATTTTTCAACTCAAACTTAAAATAATCCCTGTCTGAAGAACTGCACAATTTCCCCTCATAACTTTTCCCCGACTCCAAGGGTCCGTATGCCACGTCGAAGTCATCATTAGGTTCGAAATCATCAATGCAGGACGATTCAGTCGTAAAATTCTTTTCATCTCCATAGCTGGTACCTGCGCTGTTTTGTCCTGCAATACGATAATAATACATTGTGCCTTCTGACAGGCCGCTGATGCTAATGCTTATTGACGTATCAGCCGTACCGTTAACGGATTGTGTTGATGACAAAAAGGAATAAACACCATTTGTTGTTCCGTATTCAAACCATACGATAGTAGATGAGTTATTGGCGTTTACCGTACCGTTTAATGTGGCAGAGCCGGTTGAAACATTTGTTGCCGAATCAGTTTCCACTGTTGGAGGATTTATTATAGGTATTGGCGAAGGAGTGGGTTGCGGTTCGGAATAGGTAACAGTAATTGAATCCGTTGCCGTATTTCCCGCATTATCAGTTGCCGTTACCATTATGGAGTTGCTCCCTTCAGAAAGATTTATATTTGAAACAGACCAGCTTGTTGTGCCGCTTGCAGTTCCGCTGCTGCCTGTAGAGCTATTTGACCATACAACGCTGCTTACCCCGCTGGTGCTGTCAGATGCGCTTCCGCCTAGCGTGAGTTTATCACAAAATAAGGCATGAAGCAACGTAACATAAATACAGTCAATGCGTTAAGCACAACATCAATTGTATACACTGAGTCCTTGAAGTTTCAGCCGATGTTTGTGGAAATCCATAATGCCTAACGCATTCATCAACAGAGATTCCTTGTCGGACATTTCTTCCAATTTGTAGGTAGCCTTAACTCTCCCTCTGGCCTTTGTTTCTTCAAGCATAGCAGAAAGCCTTATATTATTAAGGGTGTCTAACAGGGTATCTAACGTTCCACTAAATTGTGCGTGCGCTTTTGCCTGATACCACACAATCGCCGCCATTAGGTATCCGAGGACGCAAATAAAAAAATGCACCCTGATTTTCTGATCCGTCCAGTGAAATTGCGGTTTTAAAGCAAGGTGATAGGGGTTCTTGAGATTTCTAAAGGCATGTTCAATTTTTGATTGCCCATAGTAGGCTTTTATAATGTCCGCGGTATCCCAATCGTGATGGTCTGTCATAAGAATCCTGAACCCCAGTTCCCCTTCTATTTCTTCGAGCTTTTTCTGGTCGATTGAAAAATTCAATTGAAACTTGCCTTCAGATACCTCTTTTAACGACCAATCGATAACATCCTTCGCAAATTGACATTTCACTACACTTCTTATCGTATCCTCCAGACCCTCTTTGTCCCGCATCTTTCCCTTTGGATTACACAGATGCTGCTGTAAGAGCTTTAACTGATGTTCTGCCTTTTCCAGAGACTGAGACATTCCCCTTAATTGCCCAACCTTTAATTTCTCGGAAATAAATACGACAACGGTTCTTTCCTGCCCCCAAATAACCCGTTTGTCATGGTACACCTGTATCTTACTGCCGTCAACGTCATATTCCCTGAAATTACACATGGCATCCCCTACCAACTGCTTGTGATGATACGGTGTAAGCGCTCCAACGTAATGCAATGCCAATCTCTCTACAATAGCCATATTGTCCATGGAATTGTTTCCACGATCAAAAACAATAGTGTGCTTTTTGCTGTCGAAACCTAATCCGGTCATCCTGTCTTTTATCGTCTCAAGAACCGCGCTGAACACCTTTGCATCCGCCATGTTCCCCTGATAGGTATGGTGAAACAACGGTATCATGTCGTTACGTGTAACGACCATCGCCAACCCGACCTGCCTGAGATCGTATCGCTTTTGTTTGTTTTTCCCCCGCCGGGCAATAGTGCATCGCAGATTAGTTGTGTCGATATACGTGAAAAAATTGGTTGTATCAAAAAACAGTGTGTCGCTTTGAAGGTTGTATGTTTTAAATGTCTTTTCAATTAATTCGCGCTCGATTTCTGCAATGGATTCTTCAGGAAGTGCATCCATCAAATCCCAGAAATGCTGACTGTCTATTTTACTCAAGCTGTGTCTGAGTAAGTATTCGGCAGTAGTCGTCTTTGCCCAATCCCACCATCCTCTTTTGCTGGTAGGCACACACACTCTCCCCACGGCACCCAACAAGAGGGTACTTCCGGCGGTCAGATTATTTCGAACAGGTTTTTTAGCACAATACTGCCGTGGCGACTTTATATATTTATTAATCACGGAAGGGACGTCCAGGGCATTGGCCACACTTAGCAATGCGGCTACCGCGCCATGTGAATAAGATTTGAGCCGTAATTTTTCGGTAAGACCTTGCAGTTGTTTTAATAAATCGTCTGCCTTGCCAAGATAGGCCAGGACGATGGGCCTGGGCTTGCCGTTAACGCGCCGCGATTCGACAATATACCAATATTTATAACCTCTGGAGTTTTTAGATTGAATGGTAGCCATGGCTATTAGTTGTTAGTGTATACGTAATAGATTAATACTCCGTGTATAATAGTATATACAGGCATATAATGCAATATAAATATAGTATTATTCAGTGTATACATAATTTTTTAGACAAAAAAAGTCGCAACCCGATACAAATCATTGGATTGCAACTTGATGTCTTTGTCTTACACCTTATTTCGTGATAAACTCACGCTAGGCTTATGGTACTGCTTGTGGTTGAATAGGTAGCATCGGGTGTTGGGCTGGTTATTGATACCGTTGGGGCAGTGGTATCTAAAGTGATGGAATCACTGGCAGTACTTGAAACATTCCCTGCGGCGTCTTTGTACCACACATACAACGTCTTTGAACCATCTCCGTTGCTTAATGTGTACGAGACGTTTGCGCTGTAGCTGGTGGTCGATGATACTGATATCCAACTTGAATCAGAAGATGACGGAGTCGTTGAGCTTGCTGACAAATAATAGCCAGTAACTCCCGTGTTGTCTGTTGCAGAAAGATTCAGGGTTACAGAAGTGGTTTTTGTATATATATCGCCATCGTTTATAGCTATCGAACCAGAGGGTGCGCTAGAATCAATCGTTCCCGCCTCAACAACCTCTGCGGTATCGGAAACTATGCTAATAGCACCATCCGCATCAGGATTGTCGGTAAATGAAACCGTTATAGTATCGCCAACCGCTGATTTAATACGGGTATTTACCAATGTATCGCTGGCACTTACGGCAATCGTTCCAAGGAATGACCCCGTATCGTTACCCGTTTCAGTCAACCTCAATGTAGTGCCCGTTGAATCCGTAGTGGATTTAACGTTTACATTGGCAACATTTGCATAAGATATCGAGGCATTTGTTTCCGGGTCATACAAGGATACAACGGCATTTCCGCCAATCGCTACATGATCTGCCGTAATATCAAGTACAGCACCAAAATTTTTGGTGCTTACATTTGCCGTAACGTCAGCCGCAGGACTTGCATCCTGATACACTACCGCAATAGTCCCGTTGGCAATAGCTTTTACTTGAACAGGAGAAATGTTCTGATTTGTGGAGGAAGCTGTAATAAATGTTCCTAAGAACGTACTTGAATTGGAGTTGTTCTCTGTCATTGTAAGATTTATGCCACTACTCCCTGTATCTGATGATATTAATTTCACAGTACCAGTATCTGCGGAGCTTGATACATTTAGATCGCTATCAATTAAGGTTATTATTATAGTATCACCATTAAGAAAGGCTTCGCTCTTGCTAAGGCTTAGAGCACCAGTTCCTCCGCTTATTATTTCTATCCCCAACGCTATTCTTACCTGCAAAATGTTTACTAAAAACATAAATGAAAGCAAAATTACTGTAATAATGCCCTCTCTTAAATAGCTTTTGTTTTTATCTCTCATGTTTAATGTCTCCTAAATTTATAATTTCCATTTTTTTAATATAGAATTAAAAGGAAAAGCAAAACAAAATAGCAATGAAAGCACTATCGAAAAGGTAAAAATATGGCTCCTTTTTTTCATAAGTATTGCCCTTATTAAATATGTAAAGGTTTATAGGGTAAAATAGTGCGTGCATTATAGACAACGCAATTCCATTGTCAATATTTAAAAAAGGCCAACCACGCACGGGACAAGCAATGTGGGGCCGCCCATAAGAAGGCTTTCCCTGCGGGTTCAGGTTGGCCTGCCAGTACGGTATACGCAGACAGGCAAATTGTCTTTTGTAAATTTTCACACATTGTATCACAAGCAAGATGCTTGTGCTATTTAACACTCAAGCTGCCTGCCTGTGCGTTGCACGCAGATAGGGAAGTTTGGGTTACTATTAGCCCCTACTAATTGTTTTTTTGCAAAAAATGAGGAATGCCCCCATCACGAGGGGCGAGAGACGAGGGAAACAACCTCCGGCCTTCAGTCTGAGGTTGGGATGTAGGGAGTGTCCGATGAACCAACCACAATCTTGGGGCTGTGGACAGAAAGAATCCAATGACCTAACCCCAGCCTTTAGGCTGGGGACAGAAGGAACCCAAAACAAAAGGGCTTTAGCCCTGAATGAATGGAATATGTCATTCGTCAAAATATGGATACATGCAGTTTGGAGAACAAAGAATCGTGAACTAATTCTTTGCAAAAATCATGGCTAAAGCCAATGTTTAACCATGCGAATCTCCGCCATAAATGGCGGAGTTAAAGGGATAATTAGGGGACACTTCCCATATTACTTGCTTGATCTTGTTGGAAAAATAAGGGAAGTGTCCCTATATTTCCCTGATTTTTTGTAACCGTTAATGGGTTCAGGACGAAACAACCCTGTCAGGGTTAACACTATTGTAACGTATCATTAAAATATGGCGGAAGTTATAAAAAATCAGGAATGCACCCCTTCGTAATGGAATACCAACCGTGTTGCTGGTAAAGTCTTTGGTATTTGTTCGTTTTCGCTGCCGTTATTTTGATGGATTCGCTTGTCGCTTAATCCACCCTACGCTTCTTATATACGAATTTGTTTAAGCACGCGGGTGAAATTTTTGGTGGATGGCTTTAAGATGTTGTTTGTTAACATGCGTGTATATTTGCGTAGTAGAGATGCTTACATGGCCTAACATTTCCTGGACAGCCCGTAAGTCTGCCCCGTTTTCCAGCAAATGTGTCGCAAATGAATGCCTTAACTTATGTGGAGAAATAGCTTCGGTAATTCCCGCTTTTAATGCACAATTTTTTACAATAAGCCAGATGTTTTCTCTCCGTAATGGCCGTCCCGTCCTCGATAAGAATAAATAATGACTGTTCTGGCTGTTTTTGATTTGCGGCCTTACGGTCGTCAAATATTCCTGTATGGCGATGGACGCTTTTTTCCCAAGAGGTACGATTCGTTCCTTGGAACCTTTGCCCTTGCATTTTATATATCCATATTCCAGGTTTATTCCGTTCAGCGATATTGTGGCTACTTCGGATACCCTTGCGCCGGTAGCATAGAGTAGTTCGAGAATGGCTTTATTCCGGATGCCTAGTTTTGTTTTGACGTCTGCGGCGGAAAGGAGGTCTTCGATTTTGTGTATCGGCAATACATAAGGTAATTTTTTCCATAGTTTTGGACTGTCGAGGGATACAAGGGGATTTTTTTGCAGTTTTCCTTCAAGGATAAGGAATTTATAAAACATGCGGATGGAAACAATTGCACGGTTAATAGAATTTACCGATTGTCCCCGTTGTTTTTCAGAAATAATGAAGCTTGTTATGATATTCGGACGGATAGTGTTGAAATCATGAATATTTTTGCTTAATAAGAATTTTATAAAAAGCTGCAGGTCGCTTTGGTAGCCATGAATGGTGTTCATGGCTGAACCACATTCAACAAGAAGATAGTTTATAAAGGAATCAATAAGTTCATCCACGGCACTAAAAATCCTTCTGAAAAATACTACAGTATTTACAAACGGCCTGATTTCAGGATGCCTACTGCCAACCCCATTCCCAGGATACCCGCAAATACAAATCCCAATATACCCAGTGCCGGAAAACCATACACCAACGGTCCTTTATTGGCCATGATAATGAGGGAAGAGCCTATAATAAGGGCGGAAATAACGAGACTGAATGAAACCCGGTTGCTTGATTTGTCCATTTCGGAGATAAATTTTGAAAGGCCCTGATGTTCAAATTCTATTTTTAAAGTTCCCTTTTTAATCTTCCTTAAGATTTCAAAGGCGTCTTTTGGAATATACTTTAAAATGTCGAACAATTCATTGGAATACATCTCTATATCTTTGAATATGCGCCTTGGATCATAGCGTTCATGCACAAGTTTTTCTACGAATGGTTTTGTATGAAGTATGGAATTGAATTCAGGGTCTAATTGTCTGGCAACTCCGTCTATGGTGGCAAATGTTTTAAAGAGAAGATGAAATTGGGGGGGGATTTTTAGTTTGTGCCGTGTCATTAAATCGAGGGTCTGGTGTAACATTGCAGGGACTTCTATTTGTTTTAACGGGATATCGTAATATCGTTCTAAAAATTCGCTGATATCATTCTTTAGATCGCGGATAGGATTTTCTTCATCAATTGCCCCTAACAGCTCTAAAGCCTTGATAATGCCGGGTATATTTTTTTTAGATACTGCAATGAGCAGCGTAATGATAGCATCGCGCGTCTCTTCATCAAGCCTGCCCACAATCCCGAAATCGATAAAGGCGGAAACATTATTGGGAAGAACAAAAATATTGCCAGGATGGGGGTCTGCATGAAAGAAACCGTCTATGAATATTTGCTGAAGCACTGCATTTGCCCCGTTTACCGCTACGGTTTTTTTTTCTTCAGTAGTGTGCGGCTGAAGCAGATACTCATTCAGCCGTATCCCATGTATTTCTTCAGTAGTCATCACCATTGGCCTTGTGTAATCCCAATATACTTTCGGGATATGTACGGTTTTGTTGTCCTTAAAATTCTTCCGGAATTTATCCATATTGTGCGCTTCGTAGGTAAAATCTATTTCTTTTGTGATAACCTTCGAAAATTCATCGACAATGGTGATCGGGTTGAGAATCCTTATATCTTGCATATACCGGTCTGCGAGCTGGGCAAACGTGTTAAGGATATCCATATCTGTGGTAATTATTTTGTTGAGGTTTGGCCTTTGTACCTTTATTACCACATTTTCACCGGTGTGAAGCCGCGCTTTATGTGCCTGTCCCAAAGATGCAGCAGCGAACGGCACGGGATCAAATGAAGAAAATAACTCTTCGGGTAATTTCCCAAAAGAGTCCTTTATCTGTTTTTTGACGTCTTCATAAGGAAATGGCGGCACCCGGTCCTGCAATTTGCTCAGTTCTTCGCAAAGATCCAAGGGGATTAAATCAGGTCTGACACTTAAGATTTGTCCAAATTTTATAAAAGTAGGGCCAAGTTCTTCCAGCACCTTTCTAAGACGAACGGAGCGGGGTTCCTGTTTTTCCGCAAAATATCTGAAAAAACGGTTTTTGATAACGCTCTTGCCGAAGGCATAGTTTTCCAGATGGAGTCGTTGAATAACAAAACCGAACCCGTGCTTGCCCAGAATCCTCATGATTTTGTTCAGGCGGTGAATGTCTCTGATTTTTTGGCGGATTTTTCTGATTGGCATGAAGTTATACTCAAAAGGTTTACAGTTTGTGATTTGTCAAATTGATACAAAGCAATTATTCCGTAATGGGTGGCACAGAAAAGCCTTGCTTGTCTGTGGTTTCGTAATATTTGCTCAATGCTTTGTAATTGCAAAAGCAGGGGCGAAGCATTTGCTACAAATTGTCATAGATGCGTTCATAGCCAAACTGGCAAATGCTTCGCCCCTGCCGTCGTTGCATATCCACATTTCAAAATGGATGCTTCATAGACAACGGAGTGAGAGTTCAACACTGAAAAACAGGGTTTGTCCTTGCCACCCTAGTCCACAGTCCTAAATCTGCCGACTGCTACTATAGAATAGAAAATTCCAAGTCCCTTACTTCTTTTCCTTGATGTCTAATTCTTTCAAAATAGCTTCAAGTTTTTTTTGCATTTCCTGGAGTTCGTGCCGTGTCGGTATGTCAAGCTTGTGGAGTATTTTTTCTACTAATTCTTCCGTCCGTGTTTCAATCTCTTCTTTGCTGGGAAGGATTTTCTTCAGTATTTCTTTTACTTGCGCGAGGGTTTCATCCTTTTGGATTTCGCCTTTTCGCACCATTTCTTCAATGAGTTCGTTTGCATTTTCTTTCGTTACAAGCATTGCGCCAAAACCAAGGTTTACTGCTTTTTTCATAATTTCTGACAGCATAGTAATCTCCCTTCCCTATAATTTATTCTAACAAAACCAGGCCATATATATTCACTTCGTCGGTTTTACTCGTGAGTGTTTCTATTTTAAGATTAAGGTTTCTTACAGTCTGATATACATCAATGCCGCATGCTTCCATTGATGGCCTGGCTTCCTCCGTGCGAATGCATGTTGAAGCAGCATCGCATTGTTCGCATAATTGGCATGGGCCTGCTCCTAGTCCAAAAGCTTTGTAAAATCCCAGGGAGAAAGCCTTTTCTTCAATTTTTGTTATCATATATCTCATTTGCCAGCTCAGGTGGCCATGCAAGAGCAATGCATTGCTGTATTCTTTCAGAATTTCTTTCATTTCATCATAAGCAGGGGAATGTGGGGGGCATGTTAGTTTTTTATTGTATTCGCTGCAGCCGTATTTACATTTTAATTGAACCCATCGTGCAATGCTTATCACATCGGGGTGTATAAAAAAGGCTTGTTCGCAGCCGAGGGACAAGGCTTCTTTTATTAAAACATTGTGCCGTTCGTCATTATGTTGCCGGTGGGCAATGGCGGTAAATGTTGTGTTACTATGCATAGGAACTCCTGAAAAATAGTTCTTGCGAAGCGTGATGGTTGTTGTTATATACAAACAACAAGACTGATTTTACTATAAACCGTCATTGTTTTGTAATTAAATATTTTTTCGCTTAGAATTACGTAACACTTTAGTTTTTTTGAAAAAGTAGAGGCGAAGCATTTGCCCATTTGGGTGTGAACGCATTTAAGATAATACGATTGTTGGAGTTTTTCAAAAAACTAAAGTGTTGCTAAAATACATGTCCATTCATTTTTGCCGGCCGGAATAATTGAAAAGTTATCGTCTACAAAAAAATGCAGGAAAAAAGTAAACGCCCTACAATAAAACAATTGCCTCTCAACGAACGCCCACGTGAAAGGCTAATCCAGGGCAGTGAAGAACATTTAACCGATGCGGAGCTTTTAGGCATCATAATCCGCGATGGAACGCAGGAATATAGCGCCATTGATTTAGCGAAGAAACTTCTTTCTGACTATGGTGATTTTCGAGCATTAAGTGCTATTTCAATAGGTGAACTATGCAAGGTGAAAGGCATAGGCCCTGCCCGTGCAGCGCAAATCAAGGCCTCGCTTGCCATTGCGAGACGATTTTCTACCATTCCGGTAAAAACGGCGCAACAATTTAAAAAGAGCAGCGATATTTTCCATCATTTTCACGAAAGGTTGAGGGAAAAGAAGCAGGAATATTTTCTTATTACATTACTAGACAATAAAAACCGGATCATAAAAGAATTGACTATTTCCATAGGGAGTTTAACACTCAGCATTGTGCATCCGCGGGAGGTATTTAGCCCTGCTATTAAAGAATCTGCCGCATCGGTAGTTTTTGTGCATAACCACCCTTCCGGTGACCCTGAACCAAGCAAGGAAGATATACAAATAACACAGAGGCTTCAGGAAGTGGGCAATATTGTAGGTATAAAAGTCCTGGATCATATTATTGTAGGGAATGGATGTTATGTAAGTTTGAGGGATAAAGGGGTTGTGTCATAAGACTTCTTTTGTCGGCAATCTATAATCGGCGGTTAACGAGAGACGAGAGACTAATGACAAATGACTAATTATAGATGAGAAAGAAGAGGGAATGATAGATATTGTTTTTTATATAAGCTTATTTATAAATTTTTGTCTGATCTGCGAATACATGCGATCGTCCTTAATTATCCAGGAATTGCAAAAAGAGCTAGAAAAAGAAAAGGAACTTGGAAAAATGCTTGAAAGAGAACTTGAAAAGGCGAGAGCAAGAAAAAGCGAGCGGGAAAAAGAAAAAAAGGATGAAGATAGCATATTGAAAATAAATATGAGGCCTGTATTTAGAGATTAAGTAACAATTTTCGTTTGCCCGAAATACATGTAGAATTACAACCCACTTAAAAGTTATTTCCTTGCACTTTTTGTCAAAATATTTAATTGTAAAATATGATAATTGGGTAACATTTTAGTTTTTTGAAAAACTAAACTAATTCGACAATTGTGAAAAATGAATAATTACAGAAAAACAAAAATAGTATGTACCATTGGGCCGGCGAGTAATTCTCCGGCTATGATTGAACAGTTAATATGTGCCGGGATGAATGTGGCACGTCTTAATTTTTCGCATGGCGAACTATCCCAACACAAAGAGTGTATTTCCCATATTCGCGCCATTTCGGAAAAATTAATGCAACCCGTTGCCGTGCTCCAGGATTTGTCAGGGCCAAAGATAAGAATCGGGATGCTTTCCGGCGATGCGGTTACCTTGAAGACAAACGATACATTTACCCTTACCACCAGGAATATAGTGGGGAATGAGCGTGTTATATCAATCAATTATTCAGATTTACCCATGAATGTATCTATAGGCGATACCCTTCTGTTAAGTGACGGAGAAATAGAAGTAGAAGTCATACAAAAGGATGATAGAAATATTCATTGCAAGGTAATTGTGGGAGGGGTACTGACCTCTCGAAAGGGAATTAATATTCCTGCACGAAGTTTGCCGGTATCCTCATTAACGGAAAAGGATAAAAAGGATCTGGAATTTGGAATAGAGCAAGGGGTTGATTACGTAGCGATGTCTTTTGTAAAAACCGCTGAGGATATAACGGAATTGCGGGACCTTATACAGAAGAAAGGCAAAACTATCCCAATTATCGCGAAAATTGAAAAGCACGAGGCAGTAGATAATATAGAAAAAATTGTGAATACTGCGGATGCAATTATGGTTGCACGGGGAGATCTTGGGGTTGAAATACCACTGGAGAGAGTTCCTTCCGTTCAGAAAATGATTATCCGGCTTGCAAACAGATACGGCAAACCAGTGATTACCGCAACGCAAATGCTGGCTTCAATGGTAAATAACTATCGCCCCACACGGGCAGAGGTGACCGATGTCGCAAATGCGATTCTTGACGGAAGCGATGCGGTAATGCTCTCAGAAGAGTCGGCAATAGGGCGCTATCCTGCCGATGCGGTGCTAATGCTAACGAAGATTGCGAAACAAATTGAGCCTGATTTAACGCAAAGCAATACATTCGAAAAATTTCGCATACCGGAAAACCGTACCACTATTCCTGACGCCATAAGCATAGCAACGTGTCAGGTCGCAAATGAATTAAACATGAATACGATTATCACCTGTACCCAATCGGGAAGTACGGCTCGTTTTATTTCAAAGTATCGCCCGCGGCAGAAGATCCTTGCTGTAACTCCTTCGGTATGCACCTACAGAAGGCTTGCATTGGTGTGGGGTGTTATACCGATTCTTACCGAATCAATGGAAAATACCGATGATATGATGAAAAAAGGCATAGAGGCGGCAAAACAAGCAGGATACATTGGCGAAAATGAAACCATTGCGATTACCGGAGGTGTACCGGTAGGGATACCTGGTTCAACGAATTTGTTGAGGGTGTATTAAGATGAAGAAATCATTGACCCGTGAAGAAATGAGAGAACTTGACCGGAAAGCTATTGAGGAATATCAGATTCCCGGGATGCTCCTGATGGAAAATGCAGGCAGAACTGTGGCAGAGGAGGTGGTGAGAGAAACCGGTGACCTGCAGAGAGAAAAAATTGCTATTGTATGCGGCAAGGGCAACAACGGAGGGGATGGTTTTGTTGCAGCAAGACACCTTTCTAATAAAGGCATTCCGGTTGAAGTATTTATTTTTGCAAAAACAACGGATATTCCAAAGAAAAGCGACGCCGGTATAAACCTGCGAATACTTCTGAATATGAAGATACCGGTAAAAGAATATATTGATCTTCAGGCGGTAAATGATGCCATTGATAATCTGAAACGCTTTACAATGCTCATTGATGCGCTCTTTGGCACAGGATTGTCCGGAGAGGTGCGTGAACCGTTTACAACATTGATTCGTGGGATAAATACACTGAAGAAAAAAATCATAGCTGTGGATATACCATCCGGCTTAGATTGTGATACCGGCAATGTATTGGGAGCTGCAATAAAGGCAGGAAAAACGATAACTTTTGCCGCGTGCAAAAAGGGATTTTATCTGGGAGAAGGGCCAAATCATACGGGAGAGGTTGTCGTTACCGATATAAGCATTCCCGGGGAATTGCTTAGGCAAATGTGTTAATCATGAATTAATAAAAAGGAAACCACAGATTTCACAGACTTCGTCGAGAGCTCAGTCGAACGATTACACAGATTAAAAAAATCCCAAATCCCAAAATTCAAATCGTAAATCGTAACTCTCCAACGTATCTGTTTAAACCGGCAGAGTAGTAATCATATTTTTTTAAAGGATTTATCATGGTGAAGTCAGCATACACGGAAGAACATATAAAATCACTGGACTGGAAGGAACATATCCGTCTTCGTCCCGGGATGTATATTGGTAAACTTGGCGATGGGTCGTCTATGGATGACGGCATCTATGTGCTGGTGAAGGAAGTGGTTGATAACTCTATTGATGAATATGTGATGGGTTTCGGAAAGACAATAGAGATTAAAATCAGTGAACATGAGGTGACGGTGCGCGATTATGGGCGCGGCATCCCGCTGGGGAAAGTATTCGACTGTGTCGCCAAAATTAACACCGGTGGTAAATACGATTCTGAGGCATTTCAGAAATCAGTAGGGTTGAATGGCATTGGTACGAAAGCGGTGAATGCATTATCAGGTTATTTCATGGTGCAATCTATACGTGACGGCAATGCGAAATCCGTTGAGTTTTCCCGTGGCAATATGACGAAAGATTTCCCGGTTGAAAAGACCAGCCATCGAAACGGGACATTAATACAATTTATTCCTGATGAGAAGATATTTAAAAATTACCGTTTTATTCCCGATTTTCTTGAGAATCAAATCTGGAATTATGCCTACCTCAATGCCGGATTGACCATTGACTTTAACGGAAGGAAAATTCATTCCGAAAATGGTCTTTTTGATTTACTTACCCGGAAAACTGACCCGGAGACCCTGCGGTATCCGATTATCCATTCCCGCGACAGGGATATTGAATTTGCTTTTACCCATGCCGACCAGTATGGCGAAGAGTACTATTCCTTTGTAAACGGACAGCACACAACCCAGGGGGGTACTCACCTGGCCGCTTTCCGTGAAGCAATAGTCAGGACGGTACGCGAGTTTTATAAAAAGGATTTCGACGCCGCTGACATCAGGGCTTCCATTGTTGGCGCTATTAGTGTGCGCATACAGGAGCCGGTGTTTGAATCGCAGACGAAAACAAAACTAGGCTCGATTAATATCAGCCCGGACGGCATTTCCATTCGTGCATTTGTTAACGATTATGTGAAAAAAGAACTGGACGATTATCTGCATAAGCATAATGATGTTGCAGAAAAGCTTTTGAAGCGTATCCTGCAGTCTGAGCGGGAACGCAAAGAAATCGCCGGCATAAAGAAACTGGCAAATCAGAGGGCAAAGAAGGCCAATCTCCATAACAAAAAATTGCGGGATTGCCGTATACACTACAATAGCGAAAAGAATGAACAACGTTACGAAAGTTCTATCTTTATTACAGAAGGGGATTCTGCGAGCGGTTCAATTACGAAAGCGCGCAATGTGGAGACTCAGGCCATCTTCAGTTTGCGGGGCAAACCGCTTAATTGCTTTGGATTAACCAAAAAAGTGGTCTACGAAAACGAAGAATTTAATCTGCTCCAGCACGCTTTGAATATTGAAGACGGTATTGAAAATCTGCGCTACAATAACGTGATTATTGCCACCGATGCAGATGTTGACGGGATGCACATCCGCCTGCTATTGATGACGTTCTTTTTACAGTTTTTCTCCGATTTAGTGAAGAACGGGCACGTGTATATACTTGAAACACCGCTGTTTCGTGTTCGCAATAAGAATGAGACAATGTATTGTTATAACGAGGAAGAGAAACTCGCAGCGATGAATAAGATGGGTAAAAATCCTGAAATAACGCGTTTTAAAGGCTTGGGAGAGATATCGCCAAATGAATTTGGACAATTTATTGGCGAAAATATTCGTCTGCAGCCTTTAGTGCTTGGACAAAAAGATTCAATTGTTCAGACGCTGAGCTACTATATGGGGAAAAATACCCCTGACCGGCAAACATTTATTATCGAGAACCTGTCCGTTGAGAAGAATGTAGCTTAAGAGTATGGTTAATAATAAAATGTTTAAAAGTTCTTCTGAAGCAAATGGCGTCATCCATGAGGCGCTTCATGTTTCGGAAATGTACAGCAACTGGTTTCTTGAATACGCATCGTATGTAATCCTGGAAAGGGCAGTTCCTGCGTTGCTTGACGGATTAAAGCCCGTTCAGCGCCGTATTTTACATTCGATGAAACAGATGGACGACGGACGCTTTAATAAAGCAGCCAATATTATTGGCCATACCATGCAGTACCATCCACATGGAGACGCCGCTATTGGTGAAGCGCTGGTTAATTTGGGACAAAAAGACCTTCTGATTGAGACGCAGGGGAACTGGGGCGATATTTCGACGGGTGACTCCGCAGCCGCTCCTCGTTATATCGAAGCGCGTCTTTCAAAATTCGCCCTTGAAGTGGCTTTTAACAATCAAACCACCGAATGGCAGCTTTCATATGATGGCAGAAAGAAAGAGCCTGTGCTTTTGCCCATGAAATTTCCGTTGCTGCTGGCACAAGGCGCTGAAGGTATTGCCGTAGGTCTTGCTACAAGGATTATGCCCCACAATTTTATTGAATTGCTTGAAGCATCAATAGACACACTGCGCGGGAAAGAAGTAAATCTCCTGCCGGACTTTCCCACGGGAGGTATGGCGGACTTCAGCAATTATAACGAAGGGTTGCGCGGCGGCAGAATCAACGTTCGGGCAAAAATAGAGATATTGGAGAAGAAAACCCTGGTTATCCGCAGTATTCCTTACACGACTACCACGGCTAACGTTATGGATTCCATCGTAAAAGCAAATGAAAACGGCAAGATAAAAATCAAAAGAGTGGTGGACAATACCGCAAAGGATGTGGAGATAGTTGTTGAACTCCCGCCAAATGTCTCTCCCGATGTCACTATTGACGCACTGTACGCCTTTACTGATTGTGAAATATCCATATCGCCCAACGCATGCGTCATTATAGATGAAAAACCAAGGTTTCTCGGTGTGAATGAAATCCTGAAAATATCTGCAAAACACACCGTAGGTCTTTTGAAACGCGAGCTGGAGATTAAACTTGGCGAACTGCGGGAAGCATGGCATTTTTCTTCACTGGAGAAAATATTTATTGAGAAGCGCATTTACAGGGATATCGAAGAATGTGAAACATGGGAAGGGGTGATTGCCGCCATTGATAAAGGTTTGATGCCTTATAAAAAACATTTTCAACGTGAAATAAATGAGGAAGATATCGTCAGTCTCACCGAAATAAAAATTAAACGCATTTCCCGCTTCGATTCCTTTAAGGCCAACGAGGCTATTAAGGCACTGGAAGTCGAAATCAAACAGGTTGAATATGATTTAAAGCATCTTACCGAGTACGCTATTGCCTGGTTTGAAAATCTGATTAAAAAATACGGAAAGGGTCGGGAAAGAAAAACACAAATCCGCAACTTTGAAACTATTCATGTTGCACAGGTTGCCCAGGCCAATCAAAAACTGTATATTAACAGGATGGATGGTTTTATAGGCTATGGCCTCAGGAAAGAAGAGTACATTGGCGATTGTTCTGATATTGACGACATCATTGTTTTCCTGTCGGACTGTACCTTTATGGTTACACGGGTATCGGAAAAAGCATTTGTCGGAAAAGATATTATACATGCCCAGGTATGGAAAAAAAACGACGCACGCATGATATACCACATGATATATCAGGATGGAAAAGACGGTCCCGTTTATGTGAAACGTTTTGCAGTCACTTCCATTACGTACGATAAATCCTACAACCTGTCGCAGGGGAAAAAAGGCTCAAAGGTACTTTATTTCAGCGCAAACCCAAACAGCGAATCAGAGGAAGTAACGGTGGCACTCAGCACGAAAAGCGCTGCCCGCAAACTGACATTTGACTATGACTTTGCCGGTCTTGCCGTGAAGGGACGTGCTTCTATCGGGAACAGGCTTACAAAATATCCGGTTCGCAAGATACTTCATAAAAAAGCCGGAACTTCTACCCTCGGCGGGATTGATATCTGGTATGACGAGACGGTTGGAAGGCTTAATAGTGAAAACCGTGGGAAATATTTGGGCAAATTTGAAGGGGAAGACAGGATACTGGTGATATACAAGGATGGCGCATTGGAGTTGACGACCTTTGAACTGACAAATCATTATGATAATGAAAAAATTGACATACTTGAAAAATATAACCCTGAAACCATTATTACCGCGGTGTATTTTGACGGAGAATCAAAAAATTACTACATAAAACGCTTTAAAACAGAATCAGATGTTGTTGGCCGTGTCTTCTCATTCATTGGAGAAAGTGAAGGTAGTTTTCCGGCAGTTGTCACAACGGATGCAGACCCTAAAGCAGAGATACACAGCGTTTTCGGACGTAAAAAAGAAAAACGAAGTGAAGTTGCGTCTTTGAATAACCTTGTGGATGTCAAAGGATGGAAGGCAAGAGGCAATCGGTTGAGCAGTTATGAGGTAATCGACGTTAAGATGGTTGAGAACGGAAAACCAGAACCGGACCATGACGCAAAAGAAGACTACCATCAATTGAAGCTGTTTAATGATAGAGGGCCGCGGTAATTGTGAAATCCGAAACACAAAATCCGAAGCAAATTCTAATTACAAAGCATAAAATTCAAAACAAATCCAAAACTTCCTGTCTGCGTGCGACCACATACAGGCAGGCAACAATACGAAGTACAAAATTTGTAGTGCGACTAACCTCGTCTCACTACATTGTTGGAATTTTCCAAAATACTAAATTGTTACGCGCGTTTAGAATTTCAAATAATTTTGTCATTAGAAGTTGTTTCGGATTTCGCAGTTATTATTTCGTGCTTGTTTTGTTCCGGTTCAAAGTCTGTCGGCAACATAGCTGCCGGAATTTCTTTATTTGATTTTAATCCCAGATTTTTGAGTTTTAATGCTTGTCCAATTAAATTGCCGCTTCCACTATTGAGTTGTCCAATGGCTGCATTGTATGATTGTTGGGATTTATTAATATGTTTTCCAACATCTTCCAGAGTTGAAACGAATGTTACAAATTTTTCATAGAGTAAATCCCCTCTTCTTACTATTTCCATTGCGTTTTTACTTTGCATCTCTCTTTTCCATAAATCAGCCATTAACTTTAAGCAGGCAATTAAATTTGTTGGACTAATGAGTAGTATCCTTTTTTCATAAGCGTATGTCCAAAGGTCTTGATCCTTTTGAATGGATATTAAATATGCAGGCTCAATAGGAACAAACATCATTGTAAAGTCTAATGAACCCTCAAGGGCATCATATTTTTTTCCGTGCAGATCGTCTATGTGCCCATAGATTGATTTCAAATGCTCAGCCAAATGAATTGTTTGTTCGTCGGTTGTCTCTGCTGATGAAAACCTGTCGTAAGAGACTAATGATACTTTTGAATCGATAATTATTACTCTGTTGTCGGGAAGTTTCACCATGACATCGGGTCTTAAACTGTTTCCCCCTTCGTCTTTTATTGTCTGTTGTAAAAAGTATTCTCTGTCTTTTACCAATCCTGATTTTTGCAAGATACTTTCAAGAATCATTTCACCCCAGTTACCCTGCTTTTTCGCCTGACCTTTAAGTGCCGTCGCAAGATTATTAGCCTCACTGCTTACTTTATTTGTTTGTTCCACTAATTCCTTGACTTTCTCTTCAAGTGAAAATCGTTGCTTAGACTCCTTGTCATACGTTTCTTCAACTTTCTTTTTGAAGTTGTCGATATTTTCACCAAGCGGCTTTAAAAGAGCTTCAATGTTTGTTTTATTTGTTTCGGTAAATTTACCGGATTTTTCTTCCAGAATTTGATTTGCCATCTTTTCAAATTGCAAATGAGAGGTTTCCTGCATTTTAGTGATCTCTTCTTTTTGAGTCGATAGTTTTTCCGTTAGTGCAGAATTTTTGGCAGTCAGTGTGCTGTTCTCGGCGGTTATTTTCGTTATTTTGTCTGATAGTTGGACTAATGCGTCTGCTTGTTTTTGATTGAGTTCTTTCTGAGATTTCAAATTTTCTTTCAACGAATTATTAGTTGCATTTCCTTCGGCGATTTTCTGCTTTAATGAATTGATTTCATTTTGCAGAGATGTGTTTAAGGTCGTTTGCTCTGCCATCACCTTTGAAAGTTCAGCAATTCTCAATTCATTGTTTTTAACTGTTGTTTCCAATGAAGAGGATTTGGATTGAAGTCCTGTAAGCTCTATTGCTGCTGATTCATACTTTGTATTCAATTTTGAATATTCCAGTTGTTGCACTAAAAGCCTGTCCTCTGAAACCTTCCATTGTGTATTTGTTTCATGGAATTTCGCATTTAATGTTTCATAGGCTGTTTTAGAAACACTTTTTGCCTTGTTTAGCAAATAGAAAATGATGTAGGAAACTGAAAGCCCTGCTATTAGGCCGGTTAAAATTGATATTATATCCATTTTGTCTGTTTATTTCTGGTATTTCTTTAATACAATGACTGTCAACGTTTCGCGGGTATCGCTTCAGCCCTCACTACGGTTTAAGAAGATATGTCCCGAGCGAAAAATATGTGGTCAGCGAAATGATATCGGAAATTGCCAATACAAGTGGGCACGAGGCATGGGTTGGATTAATACCCATCTTCTTAAAGAGTATCGGTAAAATACATCCAAGGAAAGAAGCGGTAACGATGGTAAATAGGATTGTAAGAGACAGGACTATAGAGAATACCTGTTCATGTAGCCAGAAAAAAGACACCAGGTACATGATTCCGCCGCACAGAGCGCCTATTTTGAAACCGATGCGTATCTCGTAAAGAACAATCCCTTTCATTTTTATAGTTCTTCCAAATGAAGAAAGAGTAACCGCAACTGCCTGCGTGCCCATACTTTCTGCAAGACCTAAAATTACCGTTATAAAGAATGCGATAAAAATAAACTTGTTTAAGGTGACGCTGAACAGGTTTGCAATCAGCGCACAAGTAATTCCGCTCAGAATGTTAAAAAGTAAATAGGGGAATCGTAAAAAGGTGCTTTTGAAAACAGAAGGTTTTCGAAATTCTTCAAGTTTTATACCGATTATATTGAGCAGGTCATCCCGTGCCCGCGTCACATCCTCTTCAATTGCTATTGTGTCTTCTATTAAATTATTAACCCGTGTAACGCCAATAAGTTTTCCTTGTTCGTCAACAACAGGGAAGGCCAGGAATTTATACATTAAAAAATATTCAAGCGCTGTATCTAAAGAAGTTTCCATGAATAGTTTGATGGGGTTGCGTATCATAATATCAGAAATCTTTGCTTTTTTGGGAGAAGTGATAAGTTTTCTTAAAGGTATTATGCCCGTCAATTTTCCTTCACTATCAGTGGCATAGCAATAAAAAATATTACCAGCGAGCTTACTGTCACGGATAAATTCAAAAGCAGTTTCAATTGTACTATCTTCCGAAACAGCAAGCATTTCAGTAGAATATTTAATTTTGGCACTATAGTCAGGGTCTGAATTTCTTAATTTTTTATTGCGAAACAACATGATTGCACTATTCTTTTCTATATTAAGAATGACTCCCGTGAGTAGGAGGTAAATTTGCTAAAAGATAGTTAGGGTTGAGATTTATGATAGCGGTATAATAAAAAAACTAAATGGATAATGTCAACATCTACTTGGTTAAGTAGAGACGCATGGCCGTGCGTCTCTACAATAATGGTTGAAACTATTTAACGAATCATACTTTATAAATTTAACACAGAGGTATTTTCGGATGAAAAAGATACTTGTCACCGGAGCGGCAGGGTTTATTGGTTACTATGTTTCAAAAAAATTATTAGCATCAGGATTCAATGTTACGGGTATCGATAACATAAATGATTATTATGATACAACATTGAAACATGATAGGGTTAAACAACTTATAAATAACAAACAATTTTCTTTTCATACGTTGGACATAATTGATAAAGACGCCCTCTTATTAATTTTTAAAAAAGAAAAGTTTGATGGTGTTATCAATCTTGCCGCACAACCCGGGGTAAGATATTCTCTCATTAATCCACACGCATATATTGATAGCAATATAGTCGGATTCATCAATATACTGGAGGGTTGCAGGCAGAATAACGTACAACATCTTGTTTACGCATCTTCCAGCTCTGTTTACGGAAAGAACACAAAAATTCCCTTTTCCGAACATCACAACGTGGACCACCCCGCTTCTTTATATGCGGCAACCAAAAAAGCCAATGAACTTATGGCGCATACCTATTCCGGCATATACAACATCCCCTGCACGGGACTGCGTTTTTTCACAGTGTACGGTCCTTGGGGAAGGCCGGATATGGCTTACTTTCTCTTCACGAAGGCAATTATCGAAGGAAAACCGATCAATATATTTAATCATGGAAAAATGAAACGTGATTTTACCTATATTGATGATATTGTTGAAGGAGTAGTAAAGGTTATGATGAGGATACCTTGTAAAAATCCTGATTGGGACGGAGAGAATCCCGACCCCGCCACCAGTAATGCTCCTTACAGGGTGTACAATATAGGTAATAATAAACCGGTGGAACTCCTTAGGTTTGTTGCGATATTAGAGGAGTACTTGGGGAAAAAAGCAGTGAAAAAAATGCTCCCCATGCAGCCGGGAGATGTTCCCGTTACGTACGCAAATGTTGATGAACTGATAAAAGACGTTGGTTTTAAACCCGCGACACCAATTGAAACAGGTTTGAAAAAATTTACCGACTGGTATAAATGGTATTTCAATGTGAGATAAAGTTATTCCTAAACTGGCATAGCCAGAACCAAAGAAGCAGGAAATAAAAAATACGAAATTCGAAGTACGAAATCCGAAACAAATTCCAAAATCCTCCCCCTTATCCCCTCCAAAGGGTGAGAGTGTCCCCCGCTGGCGGGGGTGCAGGGGGTGGATTCCTTCTCGTTACCAAGCCGGAACCTGGGAACTAGAGTTTTTAAGCAAGCACGAAATGCGAGATACTAAAGATGCGCTTGTTACCAAAAATTTAATGCGCAGAAAATAAGCGCTTTAGCAATTCAATTTTTTTGTGATAAATTCATAATTTATTAAGTACCATTTTAGCAATAACTTAAACCCTGTGAACGGTGACTATTGTTTATACGATAATGGTTTTCCATCTGCCTCTTTTATAGAGAATGAAGATAGCAATGGCGCGGCATATCCAGTCGATTGCCGCTCCCAGCCATACGCCTCCCAATCCCCATCCAAGTTTGATTCCAAACAGGTAGGCAAAGGGAAGGTGCAGGCACAGTGTACCGGCAATGGTTATGAGCATCGGGCTTAATGTGTCTCCCGCCCCGCGTAGCCCACCGGAAAAAACCATATAGATTGCCAGCGCTGGCTGCTCAATGGCGGCAATCATGATGCACACGACTGCCAAAGAGAGTACATCTGGAGTGGGGTTAAACATTTTTGCCATTTGTGACGGGAAAACAATGAAAATAATGGCAAAGAAACACATAAAACAAACGGAAAAGAGGCAACTGCGTTTCATGCTTTTCAGAGCGAGAGGCACGTTATTCGTACCGAGGCTCTGTCCAACCAATGTGGCGGTGGATACCGCGATGGCGAATCCAGGCATAAACGACATTGATTCGATGCGTATGGCTATCTGATGCGCGGCCAGCGGAACGGTGCCGAGTATGGCGACAATTTTCGTGAAGAACAAAAACCCTATTTGTGTGAGAAGGGCGTCAATGGTGGCGGGAAATGAAATATGAATAATCCTCCTGATAGAGGCAACGTGTAGTTTTTTTATAGTGTTGTATTGAAGGTGCACGATGCATTTTCCACTGAAAAGCCTTGACAACAGCAAACCCGCTCCGGTCGCAAATGAAATTGCGGTTGCCCATCCCACACCTGCCACACCAAGCATGGGAAATGGCCCTATTCCGAAAATAAGCAACCAGTTGAATAAGATATTAAAACAGTTAACGATGAAAGTCACTTTCATTGGCGTTTTGGTGTCCCCCGCGCCCCGAAGGATGTCGCTGCTTACAAAAATAATGAGGCGAAAAACTAAAAAACCGGAGACAATTTGAAAATACCTCTCTCCAATATCCGCTACTTTTGGCTCCGCACTCATCAGGATAAAAATAGTCCTTGCGAAATATATCAGGAACGGCGAGATGAGTACTCCCATAAAGAGTGCAATGAGGAGCGCCTGTGACGCCACAAGTTGCGCATGGTCTTTTTCCTTTGCGCCAATGTGTCTTGCCACGATGCTTGAAGCGCCATAGCTCAAAGAGGTGGTGACCAGGGAGATGAAAAAGAATAAGGAGCCAGCCAGACCTGCAGCGGCAATGGCGTCTGTTCCGAGCCTGCCTACCATTATAGTGTCAGAAATAAAAACGCTCATATGGAGCAAGTTTTCAATAGCGACTGGTATGCAGAGTCTTAAGATATTCTTATTCAGGTTTTTTTCTGTTAGTTCAAGCAGTGGCATAGTGATTGATAAGTGTGCGTATAAGAATTTTCATAATATTTATACGGGCTGCAGGGTTGCAGTGGTCATAATGCTTGCATTTGCAAATAGATAACTAAGTTAATCCCCGTGTGTCATTGTGAGGCAGAACTGCTAAGCAGCCTAAATCCATTCATTTCTGGTTCAATTGTGTACAAGTGAAACGAAACGTTTTGTGTTGTTTACGGCTTTTGACCGTGAGCAGGATAGGCGAGACAACTGCATAAACATCTGTTTCAATTCTCCGTATCAATAGTGTTATAAATAACAAATTGCAAATTACAAATAACAATTTCCAAATAACAAATAATATCGGGATTCCAGTTGCTGAAATTCCAAGTTTTGTTATCCTTGTTTCACAAGTACTGTTTTCCATTAAAATGTGGAGTGAATATCGCAAAATAGGGTAAAATCTCCATTTTGGCAAGGTTTGTGGAGCTTGGGAACGAGATTGAATGCGTGACAATGCGCTGTAACCTGGCCGCAATTGCCCTGCGGTTTATTACCCGCCGGTAGTGCGCTGCGTTATGCGATACCGTTTTTTATCAGCCGAAAAATAAGAGGTAAGCGATAATGGCCTGGATATATCTGATTATTGCGGGTTTATTTGAGATAGGTTGGCCGCTGGGCTTAAAGCTTTCACAGACAACAGAGCACAAAGTTATGTGTGTTATATTTGCTGTTACGTCTATGGGTTTCAGCGGCGCATTCTTGTGGTTGGCGCAAAAGACAATACCGATGGGTACGGCATATGCTATTTGGACCGGAATTGGCGCTGTTGGCGCATTTATTATTGGCATAATTATGTTCAAAGACCCGGCAAATATTTTGAGGATAGTATCGGTACTGCTGATAGTGGCAGGAATAATTGCATTAAAACTGTCTTATTCGTAGTGATTTCCAGGTTGTTCCTTCCCACGTATCCCTCTTTTCGGAAATTGACTGCATAAACCTGGGGGCAGGCTACAAGGCCTAAAACCCGCGTGAGAACCATCATTTGTATGTAATGATGGGTAAATCGGAGTGCACCCACCAGATTAGAACGCATCCCTTCGCTGCTTTTGTTTAGGCGGTCTGTGGGACATTATTTCACTGATGGGTTTTGTTTGCGGGTGTGATTTTGTTTTCCCGAAGGGGAAAAGCCTTTTGAGCAAATCCGGTTTTTTCAACGCAAAAAGTTTCTTCCTTAACCAATCCTGATTTTCTTTCTTATACCAGAAAAAGAAACGATGCTGTTCCTTTTTTTCACGGATTGATCTGGGTACGTAATATTCTTTAAGCGTATAGGGATGGTAGCCGGAGTAGTACATGACGGTTGCAACGGTCATGGGTGTGGGAGTAAAATCCTGCACCTGTTCCAGATGGAATCCGAGTTCCCTGGTTTCTGCGGCAAGGGTTGCCATGTCGTCTTCCGTGCATCCCGGGTGGCTGGAGATGAGGTAGGGGACAAGCTGTTGATTGAGTCCGTGTTGTTTATCAATACGGTCAAATAGCTTTTTAAATTCCTTAAAATGTTCAAATGACGGTTTTCTCATCAATTTAAGGATTGTCGGGGAAGTATGTTCAGGGGCAACTTTTAACCTCCCGGAAACATGCCGGGTTAAAAGCTGTTCCAAATAGTCGTAAATGGATGTGTCGGCTTTTTTATTATAGCTTTTTGTCAATAAATCGTGCCGGATGCCGCTGCCTACAAATGCCTTTTTCACCTTTGGATGCGCATCGGCTTTGCGATAAATTTCGGTTATCGGAGAATGGTTTGTATTGAGATTGTCACAAACAGCGGGATAAATGCATGAAGGGCGGATGCATTTATCACATATTTCCTGTATTCTGCCTTTCATTTTATACATGTTGGCGGATGGGCCGCCAAGGTCTGAAATATAGCCTTTGAAATCCGGCATGTTGGTTACCTGTTCCACTTCTCTCATAATAGAAGACTGTGAACGGCTGGCAATGAACTTTCCCTGATGCGCAGAGATGGTGCAAAAACTGCATCCGCCGAAACATCCGCGATGCGTGTTGATCGAAAATTTAATCATTTCATACGCGGGAATAGCGCCAAGCGTTTTATATATCGGATGGGGGAGTCTTGTGTAAGGCAGTTCGAAAGAAGCGTCAATTTCTTCTTCGGTCATTGTTTGAAATGGCGGATTGATAATCAGCGTTTTTTCTCCAATAGTTTGGATAATGCGGTCGGCAAAAACCTTATTTGATTCCTGTTCTATTTGTTTAAAATTTGCGGCGAATGCCTTTTTATCTTCCAAACATTTCTGGTGGGAATGTATATAAATGTCGTTCCAATGCTTGTTTTTTGGCATGCCGTTGCCTTGATTCCGGAGATAAGCCGTTTGTTTCACCATAGTCAGTTGGTGGAGGGGTACCCCTTTTTTTAAAAGTTTAAGGATTTCTCTCACGGGCATTTCTCCCATTCCATACACCAGTAAATCGGCTCCGCTTGTTTCAAGAAGAGAAGGCATCAGTTTGTCCGACCAGTAATCATAGTGCGTCACCCTTCGTAAGGAAGCTTCAATACCGCCAATGATGACGGGGACATCGGGGTAGAGAGATTTCAATATTTTTGTATACGTGACGGCGGCATAGTTAGGGCGCAACCCTGTTTTTCCGCCAGGGCTGTAAGCATCCGTGGAACGGAGCCTTTTGTTGGCAGTGTAATGGTTCACCATAGAGTCCATACAACCAGAGGTTACCCCGAAAAAATATACCGGTGCGCCAAGTATTTTGAAATCATGCAGATCGTCACGCCAATTTGGTTGAGGAATAATTGCAACCCTGTATCCTTCTTTTTCGATAATCCTGCCTATCACCGCAGCTCCAAATGCCGGATGGTCAACGTATGCGTCGCCTGATATAAGAATGACGTCCAGTTGGCCCCATCCCCGCATTTCCACTTCTTTTTTGGTAACAGGAAGCCATTTTGTTATTTCGTTTTGTTTATTCATAACGGCAGGCATGAGAGAAGTTAAACAATCACGCTCATCGAGGAGCAATTCTTTCCGGTTGATATAACAATGCATATGGAAGTAAAAGTATAATACCTTTTTATAGAAAAATACAGAGCGTTCCCAAACCATGAGCCTAATCTACACAAGTTATATCTGGAGATACCACTTGACAATATTTGTTGATTTCTATAGCATTTGAAAGCATATCAGACTCTTATCAGTATCAGTAATTTCTTTGCACACTTCCATTCGTCAGTGCGTGCTTTTTGGCAAAATGTTTAATTACGCCTTCCGCAGTCAGCAATCTACAGTCGGCAGTCGGCAAATTGCAGATTGCAGATTAAGGACTGTTTTTGTGTTTGTTTGGTTCTGGCTATGTCGGCTTAAATATTGAAAAAATAGGGATGTGAATCCCTTTGGTTTCAAAAATGTACTATTTAGAAGGAGTTATAATGAGGAACGTTTTTTTTGTTGTATTTGCAACTTTTATGTTTTCACTTTTATGGTTGCAAAGTCCGGTAGTTAATAAAGTGGATGCTAAGACTTACGAAGAATTGGAGAAGGATGAATATAAGAAGTTATCTCCGGATGAGAAGCGCGCGAGGAAAAAAGCAAAAATTGAAAAGAAAAAGGCAGAAAATAAAGTAAAGGCTAAAGAAAAAAAGATTGAACAGGAAGTAAAAAAAGCAGAGGTAAGAAAGAGACGTGATGAACCTATAGAGGTTGTAGAAGAAAAAAGGGCAAAAATAAAAGAAGATGTTGAAATGAAGAGATCTGAAGTGAAGGAAGAAATAGAAACGAAAAAGAAGGATATTAAAGAGAAGATAGAAACAAAAAGAGCTGAGGTGAAGGAAAAAATAGAAGGGAAAATGGCGGAAGAGGACGAAGACGACGAAGAGGACGAAGAGGACGAAGATGTTGACGAGGATGAAGATGAGGATGAAGATGAATAGTAAATCGGATTATGAAATAGCAGAAAAATAAATTGTTTCTGAGTTTCTTTCAGGTGGATTATAAAGAGGGGTGACATTATCATTGATTAATGTTACCCCTTTTTTTTGGAAGATACTATAATTAATAAAAAAGAAACTACAATTGTAATACGATCACCCCTTGGCCTATCCCAAAAGGGGGAGGGAAGAATTCGTACATCGTAAAATGTTTTTTAGGCAAAATAAGGCGCAAATTATGAAATTAAGGATGCAATGGATTTTGTCGGGTAGTGTTTTGTTAATAGCACTCATAGGTGCTGCGTTATTTGTAGGCGTGTCGTATAAATCTGTTTTACGCGAATTAAAGCATCAAATAGTGCAGGATAATAAAACCATAGCAAATACGATTATAAAATCTTTTGCCAGGTATATGTTATCTGAATTGCCCAGGCCAAGGCAGATCCACTTGATACAGAATATTTGCAATGAAGTTATAATCCCGAATAAAGGGTTTGTTTGTGCTGTGGATGGCGAAGGAAGAGTCATCGCAATGCCAGGTCTTGAACTGAAAAGCAATCTCAATGTAAATGACGGTTATTTTACAAGATTAAACAGTCCTGAAAAATACCGGTACCAGGATTTTGCCGATAATAATATCTTTGAAGGGGTCTTCTATAAAGGAGACGCCGTTACTATTGTTGCAATGTCTATGGTTGATAATACGGATATTCGTCTTTTTGTTCATCAGCACTTCCCGGAGTTAAAAACAAAATTGAAAAGCTTTGTCTATACTCATGTAATTATTGGCGTTATGGTATCGGTTATATTGGGATTGGCAACGTATATATTTGCAGGTTTTATTATTAGAAGATATGAACGTGATTTGGAAATGGCAAATATCGATTTAGATCAGATTGATAAACATCTATCGAAGGCAAATAATGAACGCAGGCTTTATTTTGAAGTGCTATGCAAGTCAATGCAAGGCATAATAATAACTGATACGGCGGGGAAGATGGTATTTGTTAATCCGGCTATTGAAAAGGTATACGGGTTTTCGCAGGATGAAATGATAGGGGAAAATGTCAATATTATTAATCCTGACCGTTCAGTCTATGGTGATTTGGGTATTTCAGAAAAAGGGTATGAAGTGTTTTTTAAAGAACTATGGGATTCCCTTGCGAATCCCGAAATTGCGTTTTGGGAAGGAGAACTGCCAAACAGATCAAAAGAGGGTTCTCTTGTCTGGGTACATTTGATAATTAATGGCATTTTTGATATAAAAGGCAACATTATCAACTATATTTGGTTTCCACTCGATGTAACGGACAGAACAAAAGATGAGGTGAATATCCGCATGGATGTTTACCGTGCTATAGCTGACATTGCTGAAATGAGGGACGACGAGTCGGAAAAGCATGTAATACGTGTTGGTATGTATTCACGGAGAATCGCAGAACATCTTGATATGCCGAAAAAATATTGTGAAGATATCGAACTGTTTTCTCCACTGCACGATATTGGAAAAATGGGGATTCCTGATACAATATTGCTTGATAAAAAAAGATTAACTAAAAAAAAGTATGAAATAATGAAAAATCACACACTTTTGGGGTATGAATTGTTAAGGGGAAAACCAATGCTGGAAATGGCGGCGGGCATAGTTTATATGCATCATGAAAAATTTGATGGCACTGGATATCCGCAAGGATTAGCCGGAGAGGAGATTCCATTGCACGCAAAGATTATCGCCCTTGCGGATGCATACGACGCCTTGCGATGCAGGCGTCCCTACAAACAGGCATGGACGCATGAAGAAGCGGTAAAAGAGATTGAAGCGTGTTCCGGCGCTCACTTTGATCCGGTTATCGTGAATGCATTTTTAGAGATTAAGCATATATTTGCTGAAATTGCAGAAGAGTATAAGGATGAGTATAGTTTGTAGTAATTACCCGGTATCTTGCGGTAACAACCCCCCTCAATCCCCCTTTATTAAGGGGGAATTTTGGAAGGAATTCTTTATTTTCCACAGGATATTGGGTAATTATATTTTGTAGTTATATGCGCGGTAAAAAATAACAACATGCGTTATTCCAGGTTGTTCAATAAGCGAAGAAAACAAACGGTGTGTTTTGGGAGATAAGGAGAGATTATGTGTCATATTTTAAGCATATTGAGTGGATTTGAAACTGCCATTGGAAAACTCCTGCTGGCGGTTATTTTAGGAGGAATTATCGGATGGGAAAGAGAAACAAGGGGTAGGCCGGCAGGATTACGAACACACATCCTGGTATGTGTTGGTGTGACGTTAATGATGGTGGTTTCGGAAAACATGTTTGAAAAATATAAAATATATTCTGATGATTCGGTCATTAGGATTGATCCTGCCAGGATAGCGGCTCAGGTAGTGACTGGTATTGGGTTCTTAGGGGCAGGAACAATTATGAGATTTAAGGCATCGGTGAGGGGATTGACTACTGCGGCATCCTTATGGGTGGTCGCCGGCATTGGATTGGCGATAGGGAGTAATTGTTTTATCCCTGCGCTGATTACAACGGTGATAGTGTTCTTCACATTATTCTTTGTGCCTTTTTTCGAAAAGAACGTAAGGCGGGATAAATATCAGACATTAAAATTGTGTATCGCGGGCACGCAATCGTGCCTGGAAGTGATTTTGGAAATATTGAGAAAAAATTCAATGGAAATGCAACATTATGGATTCGAAAGAGACCTGGTAAAAGATGAAATTTTGTATGATATTAGTGTGAGATTTAAGGAGAGTATTTCGGTTTCAAAAGTGTCTGAGGAGTTTGTTCGATCTATTAAAGAAATAAGAAAACTTGGTTGGGAATAACAGCCTCTAAATTGTCTAAATAGCTATAAAATAAACATTTGACAATATATAGGCTATTTGATATATTCCCTTAAACCTAACGGCAAAGAGCATGGTTTCTTTGTAAGAAAACAAATCATTAAGATGATAAATAATCCAATGCATAAGTGTTTGACTCTTTTTCTCAATGGGCAACGGGTTTTAGCGTAGGTATATAAGTGTAATCAATTCTCAAAGTAATTGTATTTGCTTAATAGTTTACTGACAGCACTTTTATGGGAGAATCTGTAATGATAAAGAATCTAGTATGGCCATTTTACAGACCGATAATAATGGCAGTATTAGTTTCTCTTGGCATATGCGGGTGTTCAAAGGTGGATATGCCTGATGAAGTAATTAGTTCTTACCAAAAAGCGATTCGCATTAATCCCGGGCTGGCAGAGGCGCATTTTAATCTTGCAATTGCATATAATAGCCGGACAATGCTGGACGAAGCGATTTCAGCACTTGTAAAAGCGGTTGAAATAAATCCTAAATATAAAGAAGCATATCTTCAGTTAGGGTTGCTTTATATGGAAAAAGAAATGTGGGATAATGCGAAAGCCACCCTTAGTTCTTCACTGCAATTAGATACCGATAGTTTCCTGGCGCATGAGAAACTTGGGGATGTGTACCGTGTGCAGGGGGAATATTCCGAGGCTGTTTCTGAATACAAAAACGCCCTGAAAATAAATCCAAAAGCCGTTGAAACAATGTACAATCTTGGTGTTGTTTATGTAAATAACGATCAAACTGAAGAAGCAATTCAAACTCTGTTAGATGCTGTTGGGATAAATCCTAATTATACCGATGCCCATTTTTTTCTGGGGCAAATATATCTGAATAACGGACTTCCTGATAACGCGTTGAATGCGTTTAGCAAAGTTACAGAGATAAATCCCAGGCACGCACTGGCACATTATCATCTTGGTTTGACATTTTATGAAAAGGGAAACGTTGATGGGGCTGTGGCTTCTTACAAAAAGTCGATAGAAATCGATGCTAAGAATCCACAGGTGCACTATAGCCTGGGAATTGTATATTCTGATGAAAAATTATTTGATAATGCGATTGAAGAATTTCGAACTGTTGTAAAACTTGACCCCGATAATGCCGACGCTCATTACAGGCTGGGTTTGGCATACGCAAATAAACGAACACTTGTTAAAGCCGTTTCTTCAGTTCAAAAAGCGGCTTCAGCACATTATAATATAAAAAACCCTTATTCAGATAAGAGGGCATTAGATGAAGCGATTACTTCATTACAGATGGCGATCGAAATAAATCCATACAATCCTGAAATATACTTTGACCTGGGGAATGCATATTCACAAGACAGGAGATTGGACGAGGCTGCCAGAGCGCTTGAAGAGACGATTCGCATTGACCCCAATTTTGCAAAAGCACATTATGGTTTAGCCCTTATATACGAACGAAAAGGGATGAAAGAAGAAGCGCAAATGGAATATTCGGAATATAAGAGATTGATACATAATTGCTTGGATTAATGTTAATAAGGGTATTTTGCACAAGAGAAACAAAATATAACTTATTAGAGAAAGAGGGTTTTAAACCCTCTTTTTTTATATTTTCATAAGACAGATTCGGATACAATTACAATCAATAGCGTTTCCTTTGGAAATTTTGACAGTTTAATAGTGAGCCGGAATGTTTTGTATTTGATAATGCCTCATATTCTTGTTAGATTTGCCGCATGAATAAAATGTCTGTTTTAAAGACTCAAACGGATTATTCGTATAAATATCGATTTTTCTCTTTTGGCGAATATCTAAAACAACAGTTTCCTTTCAAAGTGCATAAAATAGCGCTTCATGCGGGTTTTACCTGCCCAAATCGGGATGGGCGGTCCGGAGTGGGCGGATGTACGTATTGCGCGAATGAAAGTTTTAGTCCAAATGTAAGGAAACCTTCTTTATCGATAACGGAACAGATTAGAAAAGGGAAATCGTTTCAAAAACAAAGGTATGGCGCTGAAAAATTTATCGCCTACTTTCAATCGTTTACCAACACGTATGCTGATTTTCATACACTAAAAGCATGCTATGAAGAGGCATTGTCAGACAGTGATGTAGTTGGCCTTTCCATTGGTACCAGGCCTGATTGCGTTAATGAGGACATTTTAAATCTTATCAATAGCTACACGGAAAAATATCATGTATGGATTGAATACGGGCTTCAATCCATACATGAAGAAACTTTGAAGCGCATTAACAGAGGGCACGATTATAAATCTTTTGTTGAAGCAATAAACCTTACAAAAAAAACTTGCATAAATATATGCGTTCATGTTATCTTGGGACTCCCCTTCGAGACTGACGATGATATGATGAAGACCGCGGATGCGGTTGCGGAGATGGGTATACAGGGGATCAAATTGCATCATCTGTATGTGGCAAAGAATACCGCATTGGCTGAAGAATATTTTAAAGGGAATGTGACAACCCTGGATATTCATGAATATGTGCGGCTGGCTGCAGATTTTCTGGAACGTATACCTCCGGATGTTACGATACAAAGATTAGTAGGTGATACTCATGGCAACTTCCTTATATCTCCCGTGTGGAAAGCCGGTAAGTCGAGCATCACAACAATGATTACACAGGAGTTGGAAAAAAGAGGTGCGTATCAGGGGAGTCTTTGTGACGCTTCAACGATAATAAACAGTAGTCAAAAACCAAATTTAAACGAATCAAGATTACATATCATAGGGTTTTAAGGCGGGCGTAATTCAGTGGTAGAATACTAGCTTCCCAAGCTAGATATGTGGGTTCGATTCCCATCGCCCGCTCCATTTCACAAAATACCATCGTAGTTTAACCTGAACAATTGTATAATTCCCGATTAAATGATATTCACTTGCTGTTTTAAATGTGTGATAGCAGGGGACGGGTTTTGCACATGTCGTGATCCTGAATAACAAAAACAAACGTAACACTTTAGTATTGAATTTTTGTTTTTAAGAAATGGTGAAATATGGATAATACGTATTCAAAGGCGCCTTTGTCTGAAGTAATTATGGGGATTACTCTCAAACAACCCGTTTTAGGGAAAAACGGGTTAATATATGAAATAATCAATGCTTTTAAAAATGATTATCCGCTAATTCGATATGGGAATCCATTGGAAGATCTTGAAATGGTTGATTACAGTTTAGAGCCTAAAATTGATTATAATTATACCGGGCCGGTATTGTACCGGCTTAGCACCATTGATACAAATTGGCTGGTACAATTGCAATTTAACAAAATATTCTTCAATTGGATTAAAAAAGATGAAGAAAGAGAGAAGGATTATCCCGGCTTTACCAGTATTTACAAGAGATATGCACAATTGGCAGCGTTTATCCAAAATAACCTGCATTCAGAATTTCCTGTTAAGTTTTGCGAATTAACATACCAGGATAGAATATTTTGGCAGGAACATATTGATGACCTTTCTGAGATAAACAAGATTATGAAAATCATATTGCCAGCAATAAACGACAATGGCAGGATATATTCTCCTAATAATATTTTTAGTAAATACACACTGCCTGTAGAAAAAATAGGCGGATATGCCATAGTCTCGATAAATACCGCTACAACAAAAGAAAATAAACAGGTAATAAGTTTCCAATGTACACTGAGAGGCACAGTAAAAGATATGTTAATAGATGATTGGTATGAGGTTGCACGTGAAATGCAGAACAAACTATTTAACGATTCTTTTAATAAAAAGTTTTTGGAATTGTTGAAATGATAAATGATATAATTAACAATCATGCCGGAATACAATCATTTGGGCGAGGTAAACAGCATAAAATATGAGGTTTAAGTTTCAAGCCCGCACCCGCAGATAATCTCATACAATAGTTACGGTAAGATGATACGATGGAATGGAAAAGAATCTTTTTTGCCATTTTTATTCTTTTGGTAGCAGATGCTATTTTCTTCTCCGGTGTATGCTGTTTTGCGAATGACGAATGGCAACTGAACGGTGATAATACTGGATTGAGCGAAGAAGAAGAGATAGAGCTTGGCAGGAAAGTTGATGAATATTTAAGCCGTGGATGTCATTTTGATACAGATGCAGAACTGAATAAAAAAATAAATGATATTACACAATCAATCGTTGCAGTTTCAGAGAGAAAAACCCTTCCGTACATTTGCAGTATAATTCAATCCTATTCTATCAATGCTTTCTCTTCTTCCTGCGGGCATATCTATATTACAAAAGGCTTGTTACAATTAACGAAAAATGAAAATGAGTTGGCTTGTATTATAGGTCATGAAATTGCACATTTATCACTGAGGCATGCATCAAAATTTTACCGGGAACTTAAGAATGTTTTCTCACAGCAAAATAATGCTAATTGGGATGAGGTTGCAGCGTTATCGTTGGAAAACCATCTCAGGGAGTTTGAGGCAGAGGCGGATACAAAAGGGGTGTTCTATGCCTGTAATGCAGGGTATGACCCTAATGGTCTGCCTGATTTTCTGGAAAGAAACCTTGATATTATTGTTGCTCATAATGGTTTGTCAGGCATTTTTGGCATGGGGTATTATGCAGAAGTTGAGATGCGGGTATGCAAGTTAAGAGAATTCATCGCAACCTTAAAAGGCGACTGGTAAAATGACAGAGGTAACATTATCAATAAATTTGTGTAGTATGCGATTGTCGAATCCAACGGTGCTGGCTTCGGGAATACTGGGAACCACAAAGACATTATTAAAACGAGTGGCAGAAAGTGGAGCCGGTGCGGTAACGATTAAATCCGTAAGTAAGGATTCAAGGGAAGGCCATCATAATCCGACGGTTATTACCTACGAGGCGGGAATGTTAAATGCCGTAGGATATTCGAACCCTGGTGTTGAGGCCGCACGTATCGAATATTCGAACCTTAATGAAATAGGCGTTCCTGTAATTGCCAGTATTATTGGAACCTGTACGGATGATTTCATTGAGGTTGCAGAGGGGCTGTCAGCATCCGGGTTTTCCGCTATCGAAATACCGCTTTCTTGTCCTCATACTCCTGGTTTTGGCCTTCTGTCCGGACAGGGAACTCCAAAGGCTACCTACGAAATAACCTATGCGGTGAGACGAAAAACAAATGTGCCTATATTTGTGAAAATATCACCAAACGTGCCTGAAATCACCTCAATTGCAAAAGCAGCAGAGGATGCAGGGGCAAACGGCATTACCGCCGTGAATTCAATGGGTCCTGGAATGGTAATTAATATTGAATCAAAGAAACCTGTGTTAGGGTTTAAGGTCGGGGGCGTCACCGGGGACGCCTTGCGGCCGATTGCCGTACGTTGTGTGTATGACGTTTACCAGGCGGTGAAAATTCCAATTATCGGAGTAGGGGGCATATCCACAGGAAGGCACGCGATAGAGATGATGATGGCAGGGGCTTCGGCTGTTGGCATTGGAACCGGCGTTTACACAAGAGGAATTAATGTTTTCAGCAAGGTGTGCGCTGAAATGAAGCAGTGGATGATTGAAAACGGGTATAACACTATTAATGAGCTTGTAGGTGTTGCCCATGATTGAACAGCCAAAAATGGTAAAAATATACGATATCATAGATGAGACTCCAAACGTAAAAACGTTTTTCTTTGAGTATGCCGGACAGTATGAGCCGGGGCAGTTTATTATGGTTTGGGTTCCGCTAAATGACGAGAAACCATTTACTATTTCCTATATTGATGGAAATGTTGCCGGGATAACTGTATTAAAAAGAGGTGAATTTACAAAAACCTTGCATACAAAGAAAAAGGGAGATCAAATAGGTATCAGGGGGCCGTATGGCATGGGATATGGCTTGCCTGAAAACAATGCGGCTACGTGTATTGTAGGCGGTGGTATTGGAATGGCTTCTATTGCGTGTTTAGCGGATATGCAGAAAAATACGACAATCATTCAGGGGGCAAGGACTATGCCGGAATTGCTTTTTCAACATCGCTTCAGAGAGATGAAATTATGTACAGATGATGGTTCTTTTGGTTACAGAGGAACAACGGTTGATTTGTTGAGAGAATTAACAGGGCAACATAATTATAAAAAGATATATGCATGCGGTCCTGAAAAAATGTTGTACAAAATATTCGAATTATGCAATGAACGCCATATTGATTGTGAAGTATCAATTGAAAGATATATTAAATGTGGGTTTGGCATTTGCGGCCAATGCGACTGTAGTGGGCAGCGAATATGTATTGACGGACCGGTTTTTAACGCAGAGGCATTAGGAAAGATGCCCGATTTTGGAAAAACTGCAATCACAAAATCGGGGAGAAGGGTTTCTTTTTGAATCAGAGAAAGGAATTTCAGGCAACAGGATGAATTTTGTTGACATAAGAAAATAAATGTTGTAAGTTTGTAAGCTATTCGTTTTCCGACATATTATTTTGACAATGATATTTTGACCTGAAGCGCCCCCATCGTCTAGAGGCCCAGGATGCCAGGTTCTCAGCCTGGAGACAGGGGTTCAAATCCCCTTGGGGGTATATTATGAAGTTAACCAATAAAGAGGTCTTTGATGATAAAGTTCAAAAGGCCTCTTTACAGTTGCCTCCCCCGAATGTTTCAAATCTTCGTCATACGGCAAGCCTCTACCCTCACGCCTAAAAATAGTAATCTTCAAAAGATATTATTCGTTTGGTTGATTTTATCATGTTATGAATATCAATAAAAAAAGGTTAATTGTACTATTTTCAATAAATGTATTCATAATAGTCCATATTCTGCTGTGGTATAAATATGGATTTCAGAAGGTAGGAACCTTTAGCATGAATGGTATTGTCACCCTTTTAGGTTTTGGCCTGCTGAATTCCGCCGCCGCTTTTTTTATTATTATTGTATTAATAACAGTGTTTTTTGGAAGGGTATTCTGTGGATGGGGATGCCACTTTGCTTTTTTCCAGGAATTTGCTTTACGGGTGCTTAATAAGTGTGGAATAAATCCCTCAATTATTCATTCCAGAGCAAATATCATACAGTATGTATTTCTCCTGAAAACGATAACTGCCATTTTTGAATTCTGGTATATTTATGGCATTCCTCAGTTTCATATTAATATCAGTGATACGCAGGTTATGACGTCAGACCTCCCCCGAAGCCCTGCTATTATTGCATCCTTTCTCTTATTT
Source organism: Candidatus Kuenenia stuttgartiensis (assembly GCF_900232105.1). Taxonomy (NCBI): domain Bacteria; kingdom Pseudomonadati; phylum Planctomycetota; class Candidatus Brocadiia; order Candidatus Brocadiales; family Candidatus Brocadiaceae; genus Candidatus Kuenenia; species Candidatus Kuenenia stuttgartensis. The sequence goes on along the minus strand of NZ_LT934425.1, from coordinate 408,866 downwards.
GACGCCTTTCTCTTCATTTATCTTATGGGATCAAGGGCATTCTGCAGATACGTGTGCCCATGGGCTCCTCTGCTTGCACTATTTGAGAATATTAGTTTTTGGCGGATAAGGAAAATCAGGGAATGTACCGGATGTATGAATTGCACGAGAAATTGTATTATGGGAATAACGGTACACGAAGAGATTGCCAAGCATAGCGCGGTTGTCAATGCAAATTGTATACGCTGCCTTTCGTGTAAGGATGCATGTAAAAACGGGACATTAGGTTACAAATCCGGCATGAGCGCCTTGTCTTTGACCCGTAAGTTCAGATGGTTGATTCCTGAATCGGGCAATTATAGTATATACGTTGAGTTGTTTCTTGTCTTTTGCGGAATAATCACGGCATTTTATACACAAAAGTATCTTGGTAGTTTCCAAACGTTGCTTGGCGCTGTATGGGGATTATGTTTTGCCGTGATGATAGTAAAAATAGTTGAGAAGAAGCGTATAACAATAACAGAATTTACTCCGCAAAATAGAAGTTTTCTGGTATTGAGTTTGATGCTATTGTTAACGTTTGTATGGTGTTGGGGGACGATAACACCGCATGAAACACGCCTGTTAATGCGGGGCAATAGGTTTATGGGTGTAACGGAATATGACAAGGCAATTTTGACATATAGAGATGCAATGAATGAATATCCATCAAATAAACAAATACATACTGCGCTTGCTTTGGCATATAAAAACAACGGCAACTACAAAGAAGCAATAAATGAGTATAAGGCGTTGATTGCGGAAGACCTTGAAAATGCCGTTTTGCGAAATAATATAGGGACTGTTTACTACCGGAAAGGAGAGTATGATGAAGCGATAAAAGAATATAAAAAAGCTATTCTGTTTGATGAGAATCTCACTGCTGCTTATGGAAATATTGGTTTAATATTTTTAGAGAAGGGAAATATTGAAGAGGCTGTTTCTTATTTGAAAAAAGTATTTGCGACAGAGGATGAAGTTTATCAATATCTTTTAACTTATTATAGATCGAAAAAAGGTCAGATATAGGAGGAGAATTATGGCTGTTTATACGTGTGAAACGTGTGGTATGACGACAACGAACAAAGGGCATTTATGTAAACCTATCGAGATGCAAAGGGCGATAGCATGTTATTATTGCGGTGCGTTAACCAGCGACCCGCGCCATGTGTGTGCGCCTAAGCTTGTGACACTTAAATATGTATGTAATTCCTGCGGTCGCATTGCTTCCAAACGGGACCAACTCTGTAATCCTGCGCCATTAGCAAAAGAAAAGAAAAAAACAGGAACAACCGTTACAAAAAAAGCTGTAAAAACAAAACCACAAGCAAAATCACAACAACAACCAAAAGCAAAACCGAAAACACAATCAAAGGCAACTGCAAAACCAAGTGCAAAAAAGAAGAAATAAATAGTTACTATTCGGCGTAAACATTACACGACTCCCGGTGGGTTCAGGTTTGCAACCGTTTGCCTGAATTCCAGACGAAGCCTGAACCCACGAATGTAGTTTCCAGTGCAATTACGTTCCCAAACAGGAGTTTGGGTGCGAGCACGAAAGCAACGTTAACCAAATGCGTTTTAATGAATAAGTAATTGCCGGTTTTAATCCTGACAGGGCTTGAAAATCCTGTCAGGGTTACGGCATAGCTGAAAGTCATGACTAACGCCGGGGTATTTTACGGTATCTTCGCACTGAAGTGCGGAGTTAATGGAGGCAAAACTTGTCCCTCAATGAATTTCCCCTTCTACCTTCTACCAACTGCAACTACTACAACTTTTTGAGAAGTTACAAAACTCGTGTCCTTTTGAAGCGTCAAATGAATACAGACGTTCCGTTTCGCAGGAAAATGAGTTTAAATAGAGGATTGTTAATTTTAAGACAACGTTTTACCGCTTCCGTATAAATGGTTTTTTGGTGATGGTATTTGGGCGTGTATGTTGGAGAGGAAATATTCATGTTTATTTTTTCCGCATTACTGAATGCATCTTCTTCATGGCAGGTGTTTGTTAGAGCAGGGTTATCCTCAATCGATGAAGCGTAGTCTGTCTTATAATCGGCGATAATTATTTGATTTTCAAATTCATAAATAATATCAATTGTACCTCTCATTATTTGCCCTTCCCAATGCAGAAGTATTGGTATTTCACGTCCAAGTATCCTTGCATTCTTTAGTTCATTGTATGCCTTCGAATGAAAAAAAGCAGTAAGTATAGTAACAGCTTCTGTTTTTATAAGATGAATTATCGTGTGGTGAAGGCTTGCATTGGTGAAATGTATTGTGACTGAAGATGTTATCAAATCATAAAGTGCCTGCAACGTTCCCTGAAAGTCCCATTTCTCTAAAATCTGATGGCATAAAGAACCAATTGCAGCGGCATATTCCTGCTGTATTTCCGCAGAATCAATGTGTTTGTTGTGTGTGGGAGTTTCATAGTGCACTGGTGATATTTCTTCACTTAAAGCAGAAGGAGAAGTAAATAATGGTTTTTCTGTTTCTGCAAACATTGATTGTTTCCGGTCATTCCATATTCGGACAAATGAATTCCAGTCAATATCCCACGTTTTTTCTGCGGTTTTTGAAACAAAGCGTCTCGCGCCGGTATAGTTGAAATTTTCAAGAAATATTTCGCTATTTCCAAAAACTATTTTCCTGACATGGCCGGAAGGCGTTTCGGGTTCGTTGTTAAGCGATATGTCATACGCATCAGATAAAGATTTCATAATTAATCCAATATAAGATTTGTCGTTATCCTTTAATGCACCGGTGAGAATCAGCCGTTCCTTAGCCCTTGTCATGGCGACATACAAGACCCGTTTTTCTTCTTCCCACGTACGTTCATTTATTTTGTTTTCAAGAATGATGCTCTGCAGATTCCTCAGTTGTTGCTCCCCTTTGCCAAGTACTATTCCCGTGGTGGAGGTGTTCCAGTCAAATGCGACGGAATCCAGGGTCTCATTCTCCTTTTTTGCTTCACCGTGCAGATTGCCCAGAATTACAACAGGGAATTCCAACCCTTTTGATTTATGGATAGTAAGGATTTTTACCACATCTAGTGTCTCATCGGAAAGCGGGCTTTCTCCTTCTTCTCTTGCCTCATCGATGTATTTTTTCATATTGTTTATAAAATGTTTAAGTGAAATACCCTGAATTTGCTCCAACTTGCATGCTGTCCGGTAAAATTTCTTAAGGTTCGCAAGTTTTTGTTCTCCCTGCCATGCGCTTGCTGTTATGCCGGCAAAGCGGGGATCATTGATGATTTCTGAAATGAGGTGAGAGACGGGTATAATCCGCGAACGTACATTATATTTCCTGAGAAATGAGTAAAAGTCGCCTATAGTCGCGTCTATGTCAATGTTATCTGAAATTGTTTTGCGATAATCGAGAAGGTCATTTATCTTGAGGAGATATATTTCATTATCCGTCAAACCGGCGAAGGGCGAACGTAAGGTACCCACCAGGGCGATGGTATCATAAGGGTTTTCAATCGTCCGCAAAAGATTCATAAAATCAATAACTTCCTGGGTGGTATAAAAATATTTCTCCCCTTCTGCAATAAACGGTATGTCATGTTCTTTAAATGATTCAACATAGGGCCGTATCTGTGTAAATGAACGCAAAAGCAAGGCGATGTCTTTATATTTCAATTTGTAAGAGGTAGCAGCATCGGCAGACGTATCTCCTCCATTGTCGTAAAAGACATTATTTTTTATCCATTTTGCTATCCAATCCGCTTCAGCCTCTCTTGCCGCTTCTGCAGTCAGTTCTTCTCCATTTGTATCAGAAACACTGATAATTTCAATTCTTTGAAAGGGGTCTGACTGAATGCGTTTTGCATGAATAGGAATGTATTTGGGTTGTAACCCTTGTTGTTCGGTAATTATTTTTTCACCGAAAAGATCGTTTACTGCGTTTACAATACCGGAATGGCTTCTAAAATTTTCCAGCAGACTGAGAGGCGCTTCATTATTACAAATTTGTTTGACAACGTGTTCGTATGCTTCGATATCCGCCCTGCGAAAGGAGTAAATAGATTGTTTCGGGTCTCCAACGATAAAGAGTTTCCCGGGTTCAAGTGGAATACCGTGTATGGTGTCGCTGTGGTGGTTTACCATTTCGGAAAGAAAGAGGATGATATCGTATTGGATGGGATCTGTATCCTGAAATTCATCCACGAGGATTGCCGAAAAATTCTTTTTGAGCGATGTCCTTATAGAGCGATAAGCGTTGTTTTGCAGCAAATTTCTGGCAAGGGTAAGAAGCCCGTCAAATGAGATGTATCCCTGGGACAGATATGTTTGTCGAAAGGTTTTGCAAAATGGCAAAACAAGGTTTAGCGCCGTAGTAATGAAAGATTCGTCAACACGTTGCAATTTTCTTAAAAGAATACGGCATTTTTTAACAATGTCCTGCGCAACAAGTACATCTGCTTCCTCCCAACCGCTTTTCGCCTTAGAGATTGTTTTCCCGAAGTTATAATGTAAACTGCTTAAGTAATGAAAGCCTTGGGTTTTTAGTTCATTAAAAATAGTAAGAAATTCCTGTAGTTGTAATAAGAGTTTATTGTCCGGTTTCCCGCATTTTAGGAGAAGGGCGTTGATACTGTCGCAATAGGAATTTAATAAAACATCAAGAACTGCGGGATCGCCGGTTTTCTGTGTCAGCGTATCCAAGGGAATCGTAAAATCTGATAAACGTTTTGCAAACGACTTAATTGTTTCCAGCTCGGTTCTCGTTAGCACATTTTTCCATGTTACGGTATTTTTTGAGGTAAGCGACAATTCCAGTTCCAGCCAGTCAGACCATTCTTTCTCAAAAAGATCTTCGAATACAGACCCTTCATCAACGGTGAAACCTGGCGCTACTCCCGATTCTATCGGAAACATGCGTAAAATATATGCGGCAAAACTGTGAATTGTACAAATCATAGCCTTGTCCATATCTGCCAGAGATTGTACTGCCCGGCGTTCAATCTCACTGTATGTCGTGTGATAAGTGGTTTGCAAGTCGGAGATAAAATTATTGACTTGTGAGCTTTCTTCTGGTCTGCATATACCTTTCATTGCGGCCACGATTTTTTCCAGTTCCTCCATAAGACGGATTTTCATTTCACTTGCCGCCTTTTCTGTAAAGGTTAACGCAATAATTTTTAGAATAGGGCTTTCTTCGGATTGGAGGCTTTTATGTGCCAGAAGCAGGTGGAGTATCCTTTGTACGAGGATAGTTGTTTTCCCCGTTCCTGCACCGGCGGTAAGCACAATATTTTTGTGTTGTTCCGATACCGCTAACTCCCGTATTTTACGATCAATAGGTTCATACATTATCTGATTTTCCAGTGATAATTTAGTTTTTTGAAAAAGTGGGTTTGGGTTTGTTCTTTGCCTAGCGAAAAGATTGGGCTGCTTAAGCATTTAATTAAGTAGATTGAATATATCCAAATGATACAATATCGCTTTATAAGATGCAATGCAGCGCTCTATTTACTGTTTTATGCGGTGTTTTTAAAAGATTTTTTTAAAAAAAGTAACACTTTGTGATAATTTAGTTTTTTGAAAAAGTAGGGGCGAAGCATTTGCCCGTTTGGGTATGAATGCATTTATGACAATTTATAGCAAATGCTTCGCCACTACAATATGCGGCAAATACCGCGATTTTTTTAAAAAGATTATTTTACTAAGGAGAAAGAGAGAGGATGTGAGTATTTTAAACGAGTGTTTTTTCCTGATTTTAAAGCTCCTGGGTATTGTTTTGTTAAAGGCAATTTATCAGATAGAATCGGTAAATAAGGATTACATACCTCGTACCGGCCCGCTTATCGTTGCGGCAAATCATTTCAGCTATATGGACCCAATTGTGCTTCAGGCAATGTTTTCGAGGCGTATTTCGTTTTTAATGACCGAGTTGTATTATGAAGGGAAGTTGAAATGGTTTTTCAAGTTGTTACATTGTATTTGTGTGCGGCAGAGCGGACCAAATACTTCTTCAATAAGAGAGGGGTTAGGTGTGCTTAAAAAAAAAGGTGTTTTAGGGATTTTTCCGGAAGGCGGCGTTAGTAAGGAAGGAATATTGCAACCGGGAAACCCGGGCATAGGTTTCTTTGTGCTTAAAAGTGGCGCCCCGGTTGTGCCTGCATTCATAGCAGGTACATATGAAGCATTACCAAAAGGGGCAAAGATACCCAAAAGAACAAAAATTAAAATATACTTTGGACTACCCGTTACTTTTGAGAATGTGGGAATAGGGAAGGATGACAGGGAAAGAGTGGTTGAAATCACGAATGAAATCATGATGCAGATTAAAAATCTGTCTGTTTAGAGATTATTTGGAGAAAAGGCATAAACAAAAAGGGGTATTTCATTTTAAATGAAATACCCCTTTTTTAAATTACTTGCAAGGTAAAACGGTTATTCCTTAACTTTTACCTTTATTTTCACCTTACTGCTGCCGGCTTTGGCAGTGATCTTGGCTTTGCCTTTCGCATTTGCGGTAGCGGTAAAGGATGCATTGCCATTTTCGTCTGATGTTAGCTTGCTCGGAGAGATAGAAACACGTCGTTTTCCGGATGAATTCAGTTTTACCGTAATACTTTCTCCTTCAACCAGACAACCATCTTCTCCCGTTAATGTTAATGTTACTTCTGTGCTTTTTCCGACTTTGAGCTTTAACTTTTTTGGGTCTGCTTCAATGTCGTCTGTTTCGCATTCCCCGGGACCTTCAACTGCAGTCACGCCGAGATTCAAATCAATCGTTTTTGGCGTCCTGCTGCTCCTGTTCGTCCCATCGCCCAATTGACCATCTCCATTTAATCCCCACACATATATGTTGCCTTTTGAGGTGATTGCCAGGCTATGAGATTCTCCTGCTGCAACATATACGATGTCCGACAAACCGGTAACGTCAAGAGGTGCAGAACTGCTTCTCGTTGAACCGTCGCCAAGCTGTCCTTCATCGTTTAATCCCCAGGATTTTACTTTGCCATTTCGTATTGCAAGGCTGTGGTCACTTCCACAGGCAACTGCGGAAATTTTTGCAAGGTTTGTAACTTCTACGGGTGTGGTGCTGTTGGTATTCGTGCCATCACCTAATTGTCCTTCATCATTAAGTCCCCATGCCCATACCCTTCCGTCAATGCCGAGCGCCAAACTGAATGTGGCTCCTGCGCAAACTGCATCAATATCAGTCAATCCTTGAACTTGTACAGGATTTAAAACAGGATTGTCCGCGCTCTTTTCGCCATTGCCAATTTGCCCTTCATCATTTAATCCCCAGGCATAAACAAAGCCGTCTTCTGTTACGGCAAGACTATGAGCTTCTCCGGCAGAAATTCCTTTCATCAATGGTAGGCTGCTTATTTTAGTAGGAACGCTATTCTGGTCAGTATTGCCATTGCCGAGCTGCCCGTCACTGTTTGCACCCCATGTTAAAACAGAACCGTCAGATGATAAAGCAATACTGTATTCGCCTCCGGCAGAAATGGCAATTATATCGGTAAGGTTAGGTACGGGAACGGGAACGGGAACATTACTGTTATTCTCCGTTGTTCCACCGCCAAGCTCTCCGTCACCGTTATAACCCCATGCCCAAACTCTGCCGAGTGAGTCAAGCGCCATACTATGATCTCCACCACAATCTACGGCAGTAATGGTAGTAAGAGCATTTATTTGAACAGCTACAGGGGTTGTTTGGCTGTCGTTTGTGCCATCGCCCAACTGCCCGTCTTCATTAAGTCCCCACGCCCATAACTTTCCTTCGGAGTCTAGTGCTAACGAATGAGACCATCCACCCGATATTTGAGGAGTTACAACACCAGGTGTAGGTGCTGGTTGAGGCTGGGTGCCTGTAGGCCGAGGCCGTGGAGAGAATCCCGGTTGAGGCTGAGTGCCAGTAGGCCTAGGCCTTGGAGAAAATCCTGGTTGCGGCTGAGTGCCAGTAGGCTGAGGCCGTGGAGAGAATCCCGGTTGAGGCTGAGTGCCAGTAGGCTGAGGTCGTGGAGAAAATCCCGGTTGAGGCTGTGTGCCAGTAGGCCTAGGCCTTGGAGAAAATCCTGGTTGCGGCTGAGTGCCAGTAGGCTGAGGCCTTGGAGAAAATCCTGGTTGAGGCTGAGTTCTTGTTGGCTGTGGCAATTGACCATAAGCGATATGATCGTTTATACATAAGAATGTCATTGTAAAAAGTAAAACAGATACTAAAGGTAGCCCTAAAAAGCGTTTTTTTATCATCAAATTCCCCTTTCCTTATGATAAATAAGCGGTAAAACAAAATAAAATAGCTAGTAATCAGTGGTAAATCTCTACTTTCTACTTTCTCCTTTCTTCTTGATAAAAGTGTTAGATGGATTGCCCATTTAAAAAAATTCTACGATATGTGACAAACATCCCTATTATCGGAATTTTTCGAAAAAAACTAAATTGCTACAAAAATTCACTATTCATACATGTAATTTAAAACAATAGTATAAATCGCGGGAAAATGTGTGCTAAGTTATCAAATAAAAGGACTTATTTCAAGTAATTTGAACCAGTAACGTTTTTGCCCTTATTGGTCATAAAAACGTTTTTGCAATTCTTTTTTATTATGAGCCCTCCATGAACTGTTGCTTGTGAAGGAGGATGAAATCCGTTACTTTATTTTATTCGGTCATTACGATTGTTTATTTTTTGCCAATAATTAACGAAGAGTTTGATTGCAGATCGGTGCGTGTGATTTTGTTACAACCAACTGTTTTCAGCCAGGAACGATACTCTGTCTCGCTATAAGACGCCCCTTCCTGTGTACCGATGAGCATATTAAGACTAAAAAGTGCGGCAAACTGAGGATGTGTTTTTGTTTCATCAAGAACAAATTCATGAATAATTAACGTGCCCTCATTTTGCAATGCCTTCCAGCATTTTTTGAGTATTGTTATATTATTCTCAGGGTTGTATATGTGTAATAAATTGGAAACGAGAATTGTGTCGTAACAATTAGTGCCAAAATCATCTTCAAGGCAGTTTCCCGCCTGTACTTTTATCCTTTCCTGTAACCCTGCGGCCTGAATAAAATCATGTGTTAATTTTGTTACGTGTTTCAGGTCAAAGATTACCGCGTGCAATTCAGGATATTTCTTTACAAATTCGATGGAATACGTGCCCGGGCCTCCGGCAATATCAAGCATATTTCTAGGGTTCTTTAAAGGTATTGTGGCGCATATATCGTGTGATTTTACCGATGCAATATTTTGCATTGCGGTAATAAAGTCTTTTAAATCATGCGGGTCTGCCTCTTCCGGCAAATCTTTTAACACGACCGCCTCTCCAGTTTTCACCGTTTGGGACAGCATAGTCCAGTTTTCAGCGATATTGTTAAAATGGTGGATGGCGTTACCCTGGTAAAAGGGTTTCCCTTTGATGAGATAGGAATTCGCTATTGGTGAATTTTGATAAAGCTTTTCCTGTTTCACAAGGAGATCGAGTGAAACAAGGGCGTCGAGTATCTTTTCCGTTGCCTTTGCATTTGCATTAATGCTATGCGCGAGTTCTTCTGCGGCTAAATGTTTATTGCCAATGGCGGTGAAGATATCTAATTCTATTGCGGTAAATAGTACTTGTGACTTCCAGTAGGCGGAGCTGAGTTGAAGTAAGTACTCAAATTGTAAATGATTTATTTCATTCATGAATCGTTCCTGTTTAAAATGGGGTAAAGGATAGTGATGAATTTATATTCATTTGGTCTCATGTAAGGCATTTGCATGCAACAGTAATGATTGAATATCGTTTATTATTTCCCTGTGTGTGGAATGAAAATATTCACCGTTGGGAACAATGGAGGCACTTTCGAATTTATGCAGGATATCTTCAAATGCGGTGATCAATGCGTCGTTTAATTTTTTTAATAAAGGATAATCAAAGCGGGTATCCGATAACATGTCGTTGCATTCAACAAAGGTATGAGGCAAGAGGGCTAAAATATCTTTGCATATGTTTGTAATAATTACGGAAAATGCATCCGCCTTTAAATCCTTTATTTTATAAAAGATTTCATAGGGTGAAAATGAGTCATCAAGTTTTGTCTGCGATTGCATCATTGATTGATATGCAGGCGTTCCCTGGAAAACTGTTTGCCTGTGGTGGAGCAAATGAGCGGTGACTGCTGGTGAAGTCATAATGCCTGTTTCTTTCAGAAATTCAAAATTATTGCGTATGCTTTGCATGGTAGCATGTGGTTCAAACATAATAAAACCAAAGGTTGGCTCTATTCCGTAATTTCTTAACAGACGAATAGCCTTTTTATTTTCCTCAGAAGTTGTGTGTTTTTTAAATCGTTTCAGAGAATTGTCATCGCCGCTTTCCAGACCAAGAAATACATTGGCAAGTCCTGCCATGACCAGTTTTTCTATTGTTTTTTCTTCAATATCGTTGACGCGGCATTCAAAGCCGAATCGGATATTTAAACCGTTTGCAAGAATAAGATCCGCAAGGGCAGACGCACGTTCACTTCCATATTTCCCGGGGCCAAAAAAGTTAGCATCTGAAAAATAGAAGTTTTCAATAGAGTATTTGGTGTGTAATTTGAAGATTTCATCAAATATATTATTTGCGCTTCTGCCGCGCCATAGGCTTGTTTGCTCATAAAAGGGATTCAGGTAGCAAAAGGCACAATGCCCGTAACATCCCCGGCTTCCTTGTATATACGTAACAATACCCTTTTTCTGACAGAGAGTAACATCCTGCCGGCAAGGATAGGGTAGCTGGTCTAAATTATGGATAGGAGGCCTGGGCGTAAAAACGACCCTCCCGTCTTTATCCTTGGAAGCAAGCCCGGCAATATTCATTCCATCAGGGAATACACTTCTTCTTACCTCATTCCCCGGATTCGCAAGGGGGGGGCAAGAGAGGGGGTTTCTCTTCTTTTTTAATAATGTATTGCTTCCCTGGATTTCCGTTGAAGTACGATTTCCCGATACAATACCTCTTGCAAGGTCAAGGGTTGTAAATTCAGGTTCGCCAACCGTCACAGAATCAACAAATGGATAATCAGTAAGAATATTTTTATAAGCAAACGTGGGAAAATAACCGTAGAGATTGATGTGTAAGGCTTCATTCGCCGTTTTCAGTGTTGAGAGCATATCAAATATATCCATGGTCCTTTCCCACAGATATACGGTATGGACACACAGAAGCTGTAATTGTTTGTTTGCGATGATATGTGTAATGGTTTCTTCTATTGACCAGTCATAAAGATGTGCATTGGCAACTTCGACCGTAAGCTTGTTTTCCCGTAAAACAGAGGCAATATATCCTGTAAACAGGCATGCTGATAACGGGGCATTCACTACTTCCTCACATCGGACTGAATTATTTAAACGTGGGTGTTCGAGCAAGACAATCGACAAGGCAATAGATCCTTTTGAAATTTGCAATAATTAACGAAACAACCCTGACAGGATTAATATACCAGGCATAATTATTGAGCAGGGCGTAAGAATAATATGTCGCTGTAGTGATAATTATGACTGATAGCAAAAAATCGTTATGCTTTTGACCTTCAGGTTCAAAATGCTGCAGTGGCAGCGCTTTTCTTGCGGCTTTTATTCAGGTCTTCTTCGTAGTATTTCATCACACCTTTGAGTGAACACAGACTGCCACACATTGTGCATGTATCCTCATCCATGGGAGGACGGCTATTGCGAATTTCCTGTGCACGTTCCTTGGTGATGGCTGTTTCGTATTGAGTCTTCCAGTCGAGGTCTCTGCGTGCAATACCCATTTTGAGGTCTAAGTTTTTCGCCTTGTCTTTTAGTTTTACCATATCACCTACGTGGGCGGCGATACGAGCGGCCATAACGCCTTCACGCACGTCGTCAGGTCCTGGAAGGGCAAGGTGTTCAGGCGGTGTAACGTAGCAAATGAAGTCTGCGCCGTAACGTGAAGATAAGGCAGCGCCAATGGCAGATGAAATGTGGTCATATCCGGGGGCTATATCGGTAGTAATAGGGCCAAGCATGTAGAAAGGGGCGTTGTTGCTGAGTCGTTTTTGTATCAAAACGTTTGCCTCGATCTCATCGATGGGGATGTGTCCAGGTCCTTCAACGATAATTTGAACCCCTTTGCTTTGGGCATATTCCGCAATTTCGGAATTGATAATAAGTTCCTGTATCTGTGCGCGGTCAGTACTGTCATGAACTGCTCCTGCCCGTAAGCCATTTCCAAGGCTGAGAATAACGTCGTGTTTTTTCATAATATCAATAAGACGGTCGATCTGTTCATAGAGGGGATTCTCTTTTTTATTATGATTCATCCATGCGGTCAGAAACGAACCGCCGCGGCTCACCAGGCCGCCATAACGATAACCTTGCCTTCTTAATCGCTCTAAGGTGATTAAATTAATGCCGCAGTGGATAGCCATAAAACCAATACCCTCTTCCGCCTGCTGTTCTATAACATCAAAGAGGAAATCAGCCTCCATGTGTACTACAGAACCCTTTTTCTTATTGGTTTCTATTGCCGCCTGGTAAAGGGGCACGGTACCTACTGTAAGAGAAATGGAGTCCAACACCCGTTTTCTGATTTTGACCAAGTCACCGCCTGTTGAAAGCTCCATCAGTGTATCCGCACCGTATTTTTCAGCGGTTTGCGCCTTTTTCACTTCCATCTCGGCGTCAATAATATCGGGGGAAGTGCCGATGCTGGCATTTACCTTTGTTTTGAGTCCCTTGCCGATGCCAATCACACGCGCCTTTCTGTTCGGATTTCCATAAATAACGATCTGTCCTTTTGCAATGCCTTCTCGGATAAATTCCGGGGTGACGTCGTCATATACAGCAGCCTCTTTCATGGCTTCCGTTATAACACCATCGCGTGCAAGTTCTAACTGAGTTTTCATCTATTTTTACTCCAAATTAATTAAGCCTTTAAAAACTTTCTCAAACTAAAAACCACCGTTTTCTAGTATAGCGTTTCATTAAAATATCTACATTGATACCGTCATTGCTAGCGACAGCGAAGCAATCTTAAGTTTTTTGGGAACAAGAGATTGCTTCGTCACTCCACTACTCGCAATGACATTTTTTTACGTACACATTTTAACGAAACGATGTACTAGTATTTATTTGGGTGCATTCCCGATTGTTTGTAAGCGTTCATGGAGTCGGGGCAAAAACAACCCTGACAGGGTTTGAAACCCTGTCAGGGTTAACACTACTGCAACGTTTCATTAAAACATGGCGGAAATCACAAAAAATCGGGAATACACCCTATTTATTTCACCATTGCTCACCTGGATTCCAACATAAAAAACAAGGAGTTGGCGGATAGTCATACAGAGTGCTATTCCCCGAATAAACTCATGGGTTGCAAAACAGAACACGTTGGAAATATCTCGTTGATTTTACAGCGATTATTATGTGTTTGCCCTGGCCTGATGTACTTCCCCGAAATTCATCAAATCCATCATGTCATCTCTGATTGCCATTGCAAAAATGTTTTTCTTTGTGAGGTATGCAATTACTTCATCTGGTAAATAAAGGGATGCAAAAACAGGAATGATCTTTTTGTTTATATATTCTGGAAAGTACTCGTACACTTCCTTTAAAGTTTCCGCAAAATCATCTATGTACTGTATTCTGGGAGTGGATTTTACTTCTACAAGAATAATTTTGGTATCATACACTGCAATTACGTCAAACTCTCTTCTCTTGCTCTTCGTTTTTGGCTTTCTTTTAAATCTTCTGACCATGAAATCTTCTTCGCTGCCTTCCTCACAGCAGAAATACCGCATGGCGATTTCCCCAACGTTTGGGGCTACAAAATCCTCTGCCAACGTGCCCATTTTGTTGGTGATTTCTCCCCATTGTTTAAATGCCCTTGCCCTGTCTTTCCGCATCTCCTCCTTGAATTCAGTCATTTCGTTTTTGGAGTTTTCTCTGTCCTGTTGCATCTCTTCCCTGAATTCTTTTATTTCAATTTTAGAGTTTTCTCTATCATGTTGCATTTCGTCTCTGAAATTCCGCATCTCATTTTTGAAGTTTTCCCTGTCTTGTTGCATCTCCTCCCTGAATACCTTCATTTCGATTTTGGAGTTTTCCCTGTCCTGCTGCATCTCCTCTCTGAATATCTTCATTTCAATTTTAGAGTTTTCTCTATCCCGTTGCATTTCGTCCCTGAAACTCCGCATCTCCTCCCTGAATAACTTCATTTCGATTTTGGAGTTTTCCCTGTCCCGTTGCATTTCGTCCTTAAATTCACGGATTTCCCTCTCCGTCTGCATTTGTGCATTGCCAACGTTCCTGATGAACTCTGCGAGTATTTGTTCCAGGTTATCAACCCTTTCACCTACGGGCGGCATGATAATTCCTCCACAAAAAGCTACAAAAATGCGGCAAACAATGGCGTTTCATATTATAATGTTTTTGTCTACATTATCACTAAAAATTTTTAATACGGTTTCTTTATGGTAATTTTCAACATCAAGCCGTTTATCAAAGGGTATGGTGCCAAGTACAGGTACATTTGTAAATCTTTTGATCTCTTTCACCGTATAGTTTTTCAGGCAGTCATTGGTATCCGCATGGTCGTTAAAGATTATTCCTTTTATGTTTACGCCATGTTCACGGGCATATGACAGGGTGAGAAGGGTATGGTTTATTGTTCCGAGAGAGAGCCGGCTGACAACTATCAGGGGGAGTTTAAATTCGCGGGCTAAATCAATGATAAAATAGTGTTCATTTACAGGGACAAGCAAACCGCCTACACCTTCGACAATCATAAAATCGTGCCGTTTACAGAGGATATCAAAGGCATGTCTGATTTTTTCCAGGTCTATTGTGGTATTATTTAATTGAGCCGCAATTGTGGGCGCAATGGGTTGTTCAAAACATATGGGGTTGATGAGTTCATAGTCGTCATCAATTTCCGCTGCTGACATAAGAAATAGCGCGTCGTCCGATACCAACCTATTGTTATGGTATTTGCCTCCTGTAGCAACAGGCTTCATAACTCCCACATTGCAACCGCTGTTTTTCAAAAGAGCGGCCAGCCCTCCCGCAACAATGCTCTTGCCGACACCTGTATCTGTTCCTGTCACAAAGCATCCTGCAGTCACAACCATTTCTCCTTAATTAATAACAATTCTTTTTTACACTTTTTCCGTAACCGTCCGTATAGACTCGTAAATAACGCCAAGTAATCTGTCCAATTCAGCAGTGGTAATAATCAACGGCGGCATGATGACAATGATATGGCCTAATGGACGTATTAATACCCCCTGTTTCTTTGCCTCAAGACAGATTTGTATTCCTATGCGTTCAACCCATGAATAAGGTTCTTTTGTTTTCGTATCTTTTACTAATTCAATTGCGGCGATTAAACCACACTGCCGTATTTCACCGACATGTTTTAATACCTTGAAAGATGATAACTTCTCTTTCAGGTGCTTTATTTTCGGCTGTAAATTTTCCAGAATGTTTTCTTTTTCGAAGAGGTGTATACTTGCCAGGGACGCTGCACATCCGAGGGGATGCCCTGTATAGGTATGTCCATGAAAGAAGGTTTTCAAATGGGTATATTCTCCTAAAAAGGCGTCATATATTTCCTGCGTTGCAAGCGTAGCCGCCAGAGGCATATATCCGCCATTAATCCCTTTTGACAGAGGCATAAGGTCGGGGACGACACATTCGTGTTCGCAGGCAAACATTTTTCCCGTTCGTCCAAATCCCGTCATTACCTCATCCAGAATAAGTAGTACATCGTATTGCTTACATAGTTTGCTGACTCCTGCCAGATAGCCCTTTGGATGCATTAACATACCGCCTACACCCTGTACAAGGGGTTCCATAATCATTGCAGCGACATTATCCGCATGTTCCTGTAAAATCTTTTCCAGTGTACCGAGACATTCCATGCTGCAATCTTCCGGAATTTTATTTAATGGACAGCGATAACAATAAGGAGAAGGTGCAAAATGTGTTTTAAAATAAAGGGGGCTAAATACTTTATGGTATATATCAATCCCGCCCACCGCCATCGTGCCTATAGTGTCTCCATGATACCCATACTGTAATGCAATGAATTGTGTTTTATCTCTTCTGCCTTTATGCTGCCAATATTGAAAGGCCATTTTCAGGGCAACTTCATTTGCGGTGGAGCCATTGTCAGAGTAAAACACTTTGCTTAAACCGTTTGGTACGATTTCGATAAGTTTTTTACCAAGTTCTGAAGCGGGGATATTGGTAGGGCCTAAAAAGGTGCTGTGCGCGATTTTGTCAAGCTGTGCCTTTATGGCGTCATCGATTTCTTTTTTGCGATGGCCGTGAAGATTACACCACATAGAGGAAACCCCGTCAATGTATTCGTTGCCATCAATATCTTTCAGGTAAATCCCCTTTCCTTCCGCAATAACAAGAGGGGTTTCCTTCACGTACTCCTGCATTTGGGTAAAAGGATGCCAGAGGTAGGTCTTGTCCCATGTCTGCAATTGTTCCTTACGAATCTCTTCAAACATTATTCCACGTATCTCCTTCTTGCCATATTTCAAAATTGCCTATTTACTAAAAAGTAGTAATACATTAGTTTTTTGAAAAATTCCAATAATCGTAACACTTTAGTCCTATGAAAAAAAATCGCTCGTTCCCAAGCTCCGCAGACTGGGTCAAATGAACTTTGTTGTCTCAAAAGTGGGGGCAACTCCTCGCATTATGCCTGTTTTAGACCCTATTTAGTGCTGTTTTACCATTAAAGTGGAGAATGCCTGTCGTAAAATAGGATAAAATTTTTCATTTGACCCAGTCTGTCCGGCTTGGGAACGGGATTGTTTGCGAAGCTCCAGCTTCGAATGGAAAAGGGAATGAACCCATGATGTCAGCCTGGAGGTTTTTCTGGGGTGTATTCCCGATTTTTTGTGATTTCCGCCATGTTTTAATGAAACGTTGCAGTAGTGTTAACCCTGACAGGGTTTCAAACCCTGTCAGGGTTGTTTTGCCCCGACTCCATGAACGCTTACAAACAATCGGGAATGCACCCGTTTTTCTGTATGTTACCCAAGATATTTGGAAAACCTCTTTTGAATCGAATAATACACGAAGTTTCGCTTGCCGGCTAAATGGAAGCCAGAGCTTCTAACGCAATTACGTTCCCAAGCCGGAGCTTGGGAACGAGCATTTTTGTTTTTCCAAAAATCTAAACTGTTTCCAATAATCGCAGTGTAGGGGCGAAGCATTTGCTGTAAATTGTCATAAATGCGTTCATATCCAAACGGGCAAATGCTTCGCCCCTACTTTTTCAAAAAACTAAAGTGTTACAAAAAGTTGGATTTGTGCACTAAACTTCAAGTATAGTAAAGTATAATAAGGCAATAGAAAATAAAACCTAAATCCTGCAAACAAGGCAAAGCCTTGTTGCAGGAATAGGATTGAAATGGTAGGATTTCCAAGGTATTCGGCGGTATATTGATAACAAAAAACACCTGAAAGGAGATTCACCATTTCGATGAAGAATATAGCAAAAAAATACAGCAAAAGACAACCGAAAATCAAGGCAGAGATGAGCGGGAAAGGCTTAACGGTACATGCAGGGCTTTTACCGGTATTGAATTTTATGGGTAAGCTGATGTTCCGGGAGAGAGTCCATGAAGCGGTCCATAAGGATCGTGGAGCAAATGCCCGGTATCAGTTTGTCGATGCGGTACAAATGGTAGTGATAGGGTTGATAGCAGGGGCGACATCGATGGTAGAGGTGATGAAGGTGTGTACAGATGAGGTATTGAAGAAGATGTCCGGGTGGAAAGAGGTACCTGTAGATACTACGATAGGACGTATTATGAAGCTGGCGAGTCAGGGAGATATAGTGGAACTGACGGGGGTGATCCACCGGTTTAGGGGAAAGATATGGAAGCGTGCGGTGAGATCAGGCCATAAACTCAGGAGTGCTCTTTGCGAAGTATGGATAGATGTTGATTCTACCGTAGATGGTGTATATGGGAAACAGGAGGGTGCAGAGGTAGGATATAATCCGCACAAGAAGGGGCAGAAGGCGTATCATCCCTTAATGGCATTTATTGCAGAAACAAAGGAGGTATTACATAGTTGGTTCCGCTGTGGAAGCGCCTACACGAGTAACGGAGTAGTAGAGTTCATGAAGGAATGTATGGCGTACATGAATAAGGGGGTAAGGGTGGTATTTCGAGGAGACAGCGGTTTTTTTACCGGAGAATTACTTGAATACCTTGAGTCAATATTGGCGGGATATCTGATTAAGGTAAAGCTGAAGAATCTGGAAGGATTGCTTGAAGGGCAGAAATGGAATGAGGTGAAAGGGGAGCCAGGATGGGAACAGGCTGAATTTTGGTATCGATGTGCAGGGTGGGATCGTGCGAGACGTTTTGTGGCAGTGCGGCAATTGGTCAAAAGAGAAAAGAAATTAGTAGAAGTGTCCGTGTATGAGTATTTTTGTTACGTTACAACGGAGCGGTTAAGTCCGATGGAAGCGCATCGTTGTTATGGAAAGAGGGCTACCTGCGAGACTTTGATAGAAGAGAGTAAAGGACAGATGAATGCGGGGCACATACGTACGGGTGAATTTTTGGCCAATGCTGCGCTATTTCAGTGTGCGGTGTTAGCGTATAATCTTTTGAAGTGGATGGGATTGCTCAGTGGTGGAGTGATACAACAGTGGGAAGTAAAGACGATGAGACTGTGGTTAATCCGTGTGGCAGGGAAACTGGTGGAGAGAAGCCGGCAGATGACATTAAAATTGCCGGAGAAATTTCTCCATCAGGAGGAATGGGAAAAGTGGGAACGCATGTCACTGGATGTAGTTTTTCAGTAGAAAACCGACGTTGTATTTCGTTTTTTTAGTCTTTTGAGAGTGGTAAGTATACCGCAGATGGAGACAGTACATCCCTATCTTGATTTTCATTGCATCAGAGAGCACGTTTCCGACAATTTCCCATGTCTTTTTGTTTAAAGTAGTACAATAGCGCTACCACAATTGCTAAAAAACGGATATCTGTTATCGCTTTTTGCCAATCTTGGTAGTGGAAAATACTGGTTTTCGCATTGCGAAAATCGTTTGCAGGATTTAGGTAAAAATTGAAAAATATATTTTACGGTAAATAGTAACAATTTATGTTTTTAAGAAATTCCAATGCTATTGATGTTTGTGCAGTGTATCCATGCGCTAACTATAAGTATTAAGTGGCCAAAAAGGTCCGTTTTGCAAACGCCCTATACATTAATAGTGGAGTATTGATATGAAAAAAGAAGATATTTTAAAGGATATACTAAAATCGCCAGACCTGCCAACATTACCTTCCGTAGCATCAGAAATTATTTCCCTTACATCAAAAGAGGAAACGTCTGTAAAAGAAATAGCAGGTATGTTATCAAAAGACGTTTCGCTTTCTGCGAAAGTATTAAAGATTGCTAATTCTGCCTATTATGGTTTTGCATATAAAATAAGCACCATACAGCAAGCAATATCATGTATCGGAATCAATGCTATAAGGAGCCTGGTTCTTTCCTTTTCATTTCTCTCAATTAAAGGAGGCAATAAGGCGGAATTATTCATGTATGAAGATTTTTTGGTGAAATCTCTTGCTACCGCAGTTGTTGCCAGGTTGATTAAGAATAAAATTGATAATAATGATCTTGAGGAGATATTTATTGCGGGACTTTTAAAAGATATTGGCAAATTAATTATAGCGAGCACACACCCAGAATTATACGATCAGGTCGCTAAAGAGGCGCAAAATAGTAAAAAAAACATTATTGAGATTGAGCAGCAAATTATCGGTATAGACCACGCACAAATAGGCTATGAGATTACAAAGAACTGGTGCTTCCCGGATATATTATCAGTTCCCATTCAACATCACCATTTTCCGGAAAAGAACAAAGGAGATGATAAAAAGGCACAACTTTACACAAATGTTATTTATTTTTCAGGGTTGGTATCCAACATTTTATATTCTAATGAGCCGAATAAATATTATGATACATTTATTAAGGAAATGAAGGTTAATTTGGGTTTTAGCAAGGCAGTAATTGACGATATATTGGATAAAGTTGACCTGGAGGTGGTGCATAATGCAAACTATTTTGGGTTTTATATTAAGAAGCCAAAATCTATTGAGGAGATATTGATTGAAGCAAATACCATTCTCAGTGGAATAAATCTGACGTATGATCAAATGAATAAAGAACTTGTCAATGCAAAAATACAAATGCAGAAAGCGGCCAGGGAGCTTGAGATAAAAAATAAGTGGCTTGAAAGTCTTGCCAATATAGACGGGTTAACGGAAGTATATAATCATCGGTATTTACAAATATTTCTTGAAAGGGAACTTAATAGAACAAAAAGGAAAAAGGGCGTTTTTTGTTTAATCATGCTCGATGTGGATAATTTTAAAAAATTTAACGATAACTATGGCCACCAGGCAGGTGATTTTATTTTAAAGGAATTGTGCGATTTATTGAAAAAGGGAATCAGAACTTATGACATACTCGCCCGCTACGGGGGAGAAGAATTTGCAATAGTCTTGCCTGAATCAGATCTGGAAGGCGCCTTGATTGTTGCAGAGAGACTGCGCCAAAGGGTTGCAGAGCATGTCTTTGCCGATAATAAAGAACAATATAAAGTAACAATAAGCATTGGTGTGGCGGAAACGAAACCATCAATAGATAACTTAAACAGGAGCGGTCTTATTGGACGTGCAGATAAGGCATTATTAGAATCGAAGAAAAATGGCAAAAACAGGATCACCGCCTGTTTGGATAAGAAAAAATGATTCAGTACCTAAGTTGGTATAACCAGAACCAAACATGCGTTAGATAAAAAATTTGAAGTACGAAATACAAAGTCCGAAATAAATTCAAAAATACAAAATCCCAATGAAAAAAACCCGGTTTTGAACAGTTGAAGTTTGGAATTTGCTTCGTATTTCGCATTTCGGATTTCACCATTATGCAGTCGGCAAATTGCAAATTGCAGATTGCCGATTGAGGACTCAGGCTAATGGTGTTCCCCTTCGCTTGCATTGACTTCGAGGGATATTGTTTTTACAAGGGCATTAAGTTCCTGGGCTTGCGCCGTCAATTCTTCTCCTGCCGAAGCAGCCTCTTCTGCAGTTGCGGCATTTTTTGCACTACCTGATCCATCTGCTGAATGCCATTGCTTTGTTCTTCTGAAGCGGAAGCAATCTCATTTATCAGAGCAGCTACCCTTTTAACCTGCGTAACAGAATTTGAGAATACCTCGCGATTATTGGAAGTTTTCAAAAAACTAAAGTATTATAGATAGGTGGGTTTCTTTTTGTTCAAGCATCGAGGTAAACCTTGTGGCCTTGTTTTGCCCTGAAATGTTTTTTGGCATTTCCCTGATTTACTGATATTTCTAAAAACCCCGCACTTCCTATAAACATAAGTGGCATGCCGGTTTTTACATCGGCATAGGTATTACTTAAGCCCTTTATTTTCTCATTGTCTACCGTTAAAATTAGATTGTTTGTGGTTGTTTCTAAATTATCTATGTCTTTTTCTGTGATGTTGGTAATGAGGTTGCCAAAATGGTCAATAGAGAGAATGGTTCCGTTAATCCTTCTGTTTTCTTTTGCAAATACGGGATTTGGCATGTCAATCTGACGGAACTGATTGATTTTCCTGCCTAACTGATCGGGTAAGATGCCAAGTGACAGATGTGCCGCTACCGGTGCGAAGATGTCCCGTCCATGAAAGGTATTGCTTTGCCCCGGCAGGAAAAATTTGGTATTTGTCACACGTGTGATGGTTTTAGTCTTTTCTTTTTGAAGGATAAAACTCAATAAACCATTATCCGGGGCAAGGAACAGGTGTCCTTTGCATTCTGCACAGAGTATGTTTCTTTCACTGCCAACGCCGGGGTCAATAACGGCAATGTGTATAGTTCCTTTTGGAAAATACTGGTAAGAGGTGTACAGTATATATGCCCCGCGAAAAACGTCTTGTGGCGGAATCATATGGCACAGATCGATGATGTTGGCATGCGGATTAATCCCGGCAATCACTCCCTTCATAATGCCGGTATAAGCATCATGAATTCCGAAGTCCGTAAGAAGTGTTATTATCCGTGACCGTTGATTTGCCATGTGGCGTTTGCCGGGTAATTTTGAAAATGGTTTCTCCGCATACCAGGGGGAAAACGCTCCTCTCATTACATGCTTTTGTTAAAGCAGCGATTATCGTTTTCGTCCGTAAATGTTTTCTGCGGTTTTTCCCGGGTAATCAGTTATTGTTTCTGTTTTTCAGCATTGACGGGGATTTCTTCTTTAAAAAAGAAGGGACAATACTTCCAGCAATTTATGTCAACAATGCGATATTGTCCACAACACTTCGGGCAAAGCCAGTCTCCCAGTCCAATACAGAGACGTTCGCCAATATGCTGGCTGCATTTATTACAAGGTATCATTGTTTAAACGCTTTAAAAATAGTGAAGGATAATACAAGGCTAATATCTAAAATGTTACAAAATGTTACAAAAAACATGCTAAAATCAAACTATCTGAAATACAAGGATTTTTTAAATTAACATTTTCATCGCTATCATATCATGTTGTAGGGAAATAGTACGTAATATTTTAGTAACACTTTAGCTTTTTGAAAAAGCAGGGGCGAAGCATTTGATGTAAACTGTCATAAATGCGTTCATACCCAAACGGGCAAATGCTTTGACCCTACACGGCGAGTATTGGAATTTTTAAAAAAACTAAAGTGTTACAATGTTTTTGTAGAGTAACAGAATATGACCATAGAATCTGTCATTCAGGGGCAATTAGAAAGAATTACCTATCGCAACGAAGATACGGGATACACTATTGCCAAAATGAAGGTAAATAATCATAAGGAGGTCATTACCTTTATCGGCAACCTGGCATCGGTTACTGAAGGCGAAACAGTAAATCTTCGGGGGCATTGGTATTGTCATCCGAAATATGGAGAACAATTTAAAGTGAGTTCTTACGAACCGGTGACCCCCGCAACTGCAAAGGGTATTGAAAAATACCTTGGTTCAGGGCTTATTAAAGGCATTGGGACGGTAATGGCAAAAAGAATCGTGTCCCGCTTTGGAGTGGCCTCACTTGATATTATTGAACATTCAATAGAACAGCTAAAACAGGTGGAAGGCATTGGAGAAAAGCGCATTGCGATGATCAAAACCGCATGGACGGAACAAAAAGAAGTAAAGGAGGTAATGCTTTTTCTTCAAAGCAACGGAGTAAGCTCTGCATATGCGGCAAAGATATTTAAACAGTACGGCAGGGAATCTGTCCGTATTGTAAAAGAGAACCCGTACCGGCTGGCAATGGAAGTATTTGGTATCGGGTTTATTACCGCAGATAAAATTGCTGAAAATATGGGCATTGCGAAGGACTCAATATTGCGTGCTGAAGCGGGCATTTTGTATGTTCTGAAAAAATTATTAAACGAAGGCCATGTGTACTATCCTTACGAATTATTGACGGAGGAATGCAGGAAGGTGCTTGAGGTAGAACGCGACCTTATTATCCGTGCATTTGGAACCATTGCGTTTGAGAAGAGGATAGTAATTGAAGACTGTAATGAAAATGATGAAATAACGGCCAATAACAAGGCGATATATCTTGCAAAATGTTATGTATCGGAAAAGGGAATAGCGGAAATGCTCAATGACCTGATGCAAAAGGAAAAACGGATGTATCTGATGGGTATGGATACCTCTGTTGATTGGGTTCAGAAAGAGTTTGGTATTTACCTTGCGGAAAAACAACTCCTGGCGGTAAAAGGGGCGATAGATAAAAAGGTATTTGTCATTACAGGAGGACCTGGTACGGGTAAGACCACGATTATAAAAACAATTATCAGAATTTATGAGAAATCAGGGTTTAGTGTAATATTAGCTGCGCCAACGGGCAGGGCGGCGAAGAGAATGTTTGAGATGACGGGACATGAGGCGAAAACGCTTCATAGATTATTGGAGATAAACCCACAGGAAGGGGGTTTCAGGAAAAATGAGAGAAATCCACTGGACGCAAATGTAATTATCGTGGATGAAGTATCAATGGTGGATACGATACTTATGTACCATTTTTTGAAGGCTGTCCGGAAGGATGCAACCCTGATCCTCGTCGGTGATGTAAATCAGCTTCCCTCGATAGGGGCGGGAAATGTTTTAAATGATATCATAACGTCTGGTGTTGTGCCTTACGTTCATCTCAATGAGATCTTTCGTCAGGCGAAAGAAAGCGTTGTGGTGATGAATGCTCATCGGATAAACAGCGGATATATGCCGGTGCTTACTTTTGAAAAAGACAGACTTCAGGATTTTTATTTTATTCAGCTTGAAGACCCTGAAAAAATAATAAACGAAATCGTTTCGTTATGTAAAGAACGGATTCCCGGCAGATTTCAGTTTGATGCTATTAAGGATATCCAGGTGTTAACGGCAATGAATAAGGGGGTATTGGGGGTACATCATTTAAATAACACCCTTCAAAATGCCCTCAATAAATCTCCTGTTGAATTAATAAAAGGCACAAGACAATTTAAAAAACATGATAAGGTTATGCAAATAGTAAATAACTATGAAAAAGATGTATATAATGGTGATATAGGGTTCATTGTTGATATAGATGATGAATATCAGGAAATTACCGTAAATTATGACGGAGGGGAGGTTGTATATGATTACAAAGAACTCGATGAAATAGTGCTGGCGTATGCGGTATCGATTCATAAATCCCAGGGGAGTGAGTACCCTGTTGTTATACTGCCTGTTCATATGCAACATTATATGCTCTTGCAAAGAAATCTTTTGTATACAGGAATAACCAGGGGAAGGAAATTGGTGGTGTTAATAGGTACAAAAAAGGCATTGGCAATCGCAGTAAAAAATGACAAACCATGTAAAAGATATACGTATTTAAAAAGAAGGCTGGTAGAGGTATTTAATGCTGAACAGGGGACAGTCTAAAATATTGCCTTTGTCCTTTTGATCGTTTAGTTGTAACTTTTCAATAAGTTGATGTTTTTATAATAATGTAAAACTTTGTAACACTTTAGTTTTTTGAAAAAGCAAAAACGCTCGTTCCCAAGCTCCGGCTTGGGAACGCAATTGCATTGGAAGCTCTCGCTTCCCTTTGGTAAGCATATTCGGTTCAAAGTTAAAGGGATTAGCATCCCCCCTTGCCCCCCTACTGGGAGATTTAACGATTTAACGAAGCATGAAATAGATTTTCAAATATATGGATAGCATGGTTTTATTCTTTTTTCCATGCGAAGCCGGAGCTTCTCAAACAATCACATTCCCAAGCTGGAGCTTGGGAACGAGAGCGAATGCTGAACAGGGGACAGTGTAAAATATTGCTTTTGTCCTTTTGATAACTTCTCAATAAGTTGATGTTTTTATAATAATTTCTACAGTCCACAGTCTGCAATTTGCCGACTGCCGATTGCACAGTCTCAACTTATTGAGAAATTACGTTTAGTTTGCCTGTTCAAGTTGTTGTATAAGTTTGTTTATGCCGGTAGCCTGGTCTTGTTGCGGATCGAGTTTTATGCTTTCTTTAAGATGAAATAATGCCGCATGTTTGTCTTTTTTGTGTTTCAGCAGCAGAGCGCCCAGATTCATATGGGCGTTTGCGTAATCGGGTTTGATTTTTACGGCAGTTTGAAATGCATGAATGGCATTGTCAAATTGCTGCCTGTCGTTATAGAGGATGCCAAGTCCGTTATGGGCCTTTGCGTGATTTGGTTCCATAGAAATCGCAGTCAGGAATTCACGTTCCGCCAGATCCATAGCGCCCTTTCGGTAATATGCGATGCCAAGGTTACTGTGTGCGTCAGGGTAATAATGATTTATTGAGATTGCTTTGGTAAATTCCCGGATTGCTTCATCTAATATTCTTTCTTTGGTATATATTACCCCTAAATTATTATGTGCTTGTGTGTGTTGTGGATATATTTCAATACTTTTTTTGTAACAGGCAATTGCATCTTCATAAAGACGCATTTTGTCATAATAAATGCCAAGGTTATTAAAAAGGTCGGCGTCGTTCGGGTCTATTTTTAACGCCTTTTTGTATTCTTCAAAAGCGGCGCTGTTAATGTCCATTTTTTCATAGGCATTTCCCAGGTTAATGTGACTTCTCGCACTGTTCGGTGAAACAGTAAGTGTTTTTGACCATAAGCGTAACCCATCCTTCCAATCCGTGTTTCTCCGAAGCGTTAAATATGCGCTTCCTGACAAAAGAAAAAAGAGCGCCGGAAGCAGCGTCAGCGAAATAGGGAAAGTTGTAGTGAATGTAAAAGGTTTTCTGACGGTGTTCCGTTCATGATAAGAAGATAAAAAGGAGGCGCTCTTAGTCAACAAAATCCCAAATGCCATGCAAATACCGGCACAAGGAACATATAAATACCTTTCTGCCATAACATTGCCCAATGGGATAATATTCATTACGGGGGATAAGGTAATGAAAAACCACACAATGCAAAAGAAAATATAGTTATTTCTTTGTTTTGTACGAAATGCAAGTATTCCCGTTGCCGTTAAAAGCAGTGCGTATATCCAGAAGGATATTTTCGCAATGGATGTTGAAACAGGAATCACATAATCCACATTTAAAGGAAAGGGAAGGAAGAGTAATTTTATATAATATGCCAATACGTGGGTCATGGTAAGAAAGCTGGAGAAAGGATTCTTTAATGGCGATTGTATTTCTGATTCCAAAGGATTGTGGAGAAAGTAAAAGCGGATTGAGAGATAGAAAAGAGAAATCAGCAGGTAGCCGCTATAATAGCGATAAAAACCTGATTTTAGATAAGAGAGGCGTAATGATATGGATGGGTTTATTGGTTGCACACTCCCGTTGTTTTGACGTCCTGCCAACAGTGTATTTTTTAGTAAAAACGGTGGGAAAACAAGGTCGTGTAAAATAATTAATACCGGTAAAGTAATCGCCATTTCTTTGGAGAAAAGTCCAAAAAAATAACAGAGTAAAGATAATGAGTAATGAATGAAATATTTGTCTTTGCGGGATTTTAAAAAAAAGAGAAAGCCCGATATCATAAATAGAAACGCAAACAGATCCTCCCGAAACCCGATTGCGTTTACGGATTCTGATAAGAGGGGATATGAAGAAAACAGTAATGCCGACACAAAAGCAGTTAGCCGTTTTTTCAGCAGTTGAAAACAAAAGAGAAAGAAGAATACACAGTTTGCCGAATGGATTAAAACATTGGTAAGGTGGTAGCCGGCAGGGTTGGATTTCCAGAAGGTAAAATCAACAAAATAAGAGAGGGTGACTACCGGACGATACGTTAATTCAGCGGAAAGAGAAAAATATTTGCCTGTAAAAATATCCGGAAAGTTATGCCAGTGCCGTATGAAATAATTATCGACTATCGTTGATTGATCATCATACACAAAGGAATTGTGCAGACAATTCAAATAAACGACAAATGAGTAAAACAAGAGCGCCAGTGAGCAATATATGCAAAAATATTTTTTCAAAATGAGAGAGTGCCTGTTCCAATGGTTATTGCGAATAATCTTTTCTGCTTATCATTGTGTGGTAAAACGACGGGGAGGGGATGGTGTTCCCCCCTTTTCTTTGTGGCGATATTAAAGCAAAAACAGTGAAAATGCAAAATGAAAAATGCAAATTGCACAGAGAGAAGGCAGCATGACAGGACGATTCTTAAGCGGGTTTCAGCATATACTTGTTAGGTGGTAAAATAATAACAAGTGTTGCGTCAAGATGATAAATGTGATAATTTTCGATTTATGAATACAATCGATTTAAGGAAAAAGAAACATTCAATTGATGAATTATTGACTATGGCAAGATCTGAACCATTAATGATTTGCGACAAAGATGGGAAAAATTATGTCCTGGAGGAAATTGATGAGTTTGAGAAAGAGGTAAAAGAACTCGGTAGTAGTAAGAAGTTCATGGAATTTCTAGATGAAAGATCGAAGGAAAGAGAAACTATCCCTATCTCATCTATAACGAAAAAGCTAGGAATATAAACCGTCTAAACGGTTTGTGAGATTGCTTCGGAAAAAGCCCTCGCAATGACAAGCTCTTAACCACGGAATACCTAGCGCGGCCTTTGGCCGCAACCAAAAAGGTGATTTTTAGTTTATTATAAAGTATAGTAGTATCCTCGTAAATAGTAATCAGACAATTTGGAGGACACTACTTATGAATAAGTTGATGGAATTATATCGAGACAGGATCGTGGGTGCAATAAGCGGTCTGGACAGGATTCGTTTTCGCGGGACATTGCGGTGGTTGGCCAGTGAGCGTGGGATGGGAACATTCATGAACCAAGCGAGAATTCTGCTTAAGGATTTTTCCGGTTGGGTCAATGGGCTTACGGCACAGGTGCGAGACAGTTGTGAATCGCGGGCGAAAGATTTGGGTATCGAGGTGTGGTATTTGATGAGCAACGGTGTTGATAAGGAGAAGTTGGCTCGCCAGATCGCGGCGGATAAGAGGATTACGGAAGGTTCCATCTGCCTGTTGAGTGTGGTAGAGCCTTGTATTGCGCCGATGGTCAAGGGCAACAAGGCCAGCAAGAAGCTCGAGTTGGTAATGGCGCCCCGCAAGTGTGTCTTTGTGTATCATTATTTTAACGATCCAGTGTTTGGTTTTGGTCATGTTCGTATCCAGAGTTGGGCGCCGTTTAATATTTTCATTTGTCTCAATGGTCGTCATTGGCTGGAGCGGCAACTTCAGAAGCAAGGTATTGATTATGTTAAGGACGGCAACTGTTTTGTGCGTATAGAGGATATTGCGGCTGCGCAGGTTCTGCTCCATGAGCAGCTTAAGACTGACTGGGCGAAGCTGCTGAACGGGCTTGCGTTGGGCAGTTGCCCGGCATTGTCGCAGATTCTTCGTCCGTTGGAACCGGAGTATTACTGGTCTGCGGATGAGACGGAGTGGGCGACGGACATCATGTTTAAATCGGTTGAGGCATTGGAGGAGTTGTTTCCATCGTTTGTTCATCATGCGATGCGGGTTTGCGACAGTTCTTCGGTGATGAAGTATTTGGGTAGGCGTAACCTTGCAGGCGCTGCCCCTGATGAGGTTATCAGCGACTATCGAAGACGCTATGAAGGTATACGGGTCAAGCACAGTGTGAATTATAATTCAGTGAAGATGTATAACAAGAGCGGTAGTCTCTTGCGTATTGAGACAACGATCAATAATACGCGGGACTTTAAGGTCTTTCGGAGTCCCAATGATGATGAAGGCAAACCGGCGTCATGGCAGAAGATGCGTAAGGGCGTAAGCGATCTTCATCGACGGTGTGAGGTGAGCCAACAATGCAATGATCGTTATGGGGATGCTTTGGCGGCGGCTCAGGTAGAGGAGAAACTGAAAGAAGTGGTGAGCAGCGCTTGTAACAAGGTTGTCAAAGAGGGCAAGAGGTATCGAGGTTTGAATCCCTGGCAGCAGGATGATTACCAGATGCTGATGTTCCTGTCCAAAGGCGAAAACGCGATAAATGGATTCCGCAACCATGATTTGCGTAAGTGGCTTTACCGGGAATCCGAACAATCCGGCAAGGATCAGCAAAAGAAATATTCCGGACGAACGACCCGACGGATAAAGATGCTGCGGGCACACGGTCTAATCCGCAAAGTTCCGAGGGCCAACCGCTATGTTTTGACGGAGAAAGGCCAGAAGTTCTCTTGTTCACTGATGACCGCTTCAGCCCTTGATATTAAAGCACTTACGGAAATGGCGGCATGAAAAACACGCATAAAAAACAAGAAATTGATGGATAGTAGTACGGAAGCTTGTAATGACAAAATCAACCCTGGCAACGACAAAATAAGTCATCAGTCATCATGTTGCGTTAACAACACCTGGAAACGATGAAAATGGTTTTATAGCCATTTCATGTTGTGGTATATGTACTTAAGTTGTTTTTTGTAGTTTTATTTTCGAACCGATCGTACAATTTTATTGATTAACAGCGTAAAGCGGCTGGAAATAAATTTACATGCCTGAATGTGCGGTATGAAATGAGATATGAATAATTATGTTAATAATGGTATTGAATGGCTGGTGAACGGTGGATTAACCGATGCGTTAAGCGAAATATTTAATACTATTCATCGGGATGATCAATATGAAATGGTACGTAATGGACATTTCAGGAGGGTTTTGAAATATACTAATAGTCATGAATCGTATTATATAAAACACTATAAGGCAAAGGGCAGTATCGACAGGTTTAAATCGTTGTTTGCTCAGTCAAAGGCTAAAAGGGAGTGGAATCAGGGTTTTTTATTGCTGAAAAACGGTTTTCATACCGCAGAACCAGTAGCTATGGGAGAAACACGTAGTTGCGGAATACTCCGGGATTGTTACATAATTTCAAAAACAATTCCAAACAGCATTGCAGTAAAAGCCCTTTTGCTTGAGTTAATAAAGACTCCGGCGGGCGTAATACAAAAAAAGGAGGTGTTGCGAAACCTTATACTCTTTGTAAAAAATATGCATGACGCCGGGATTTTACACGGAGAACTTCACGCTGAGAATATATTGGTTGACGTCAATGATTTTGCGCTGTTTTATTTAATAGATATTGGCCGTGCCAGGTGCGGGAAAAAAACGACATTGCCTGCCAGAAAGAAGGAATTGTCCCGATTATTGTATTCCATTAAAGATGTATGCACAAATGACGAGATAATTGAATTGGCGCGTTGTTACGGAACTTTTGATCCTAAAGAAATATTAGAGAGCGTAGGTGCTACGAAATACCGTATATGGCGCAGCAGGGCGGGAAAATGTTTAAAGAAAAATAATATATTTACCATAATAAAAAAGGGCGGTTACAGAATAAACATGAGAGCGGAGTGGGACGCAGATACACTGCTTGCCCTCATTGAAAAGCATAATGATTCATTGCGCGATAGGCAGGAGAATGTTATTAAAAATTCTCATAAAACAGGGATTACCCTTGTTTTCTGCCCTGATGAAAAAATCAAAGGTGTGTGCGTAAAAGAATACCGTTATCCAGCTTTGTTAAAAAGAGGCGTTTATTCCCTCATTCATTCCCCTGCGCGAAAGGCATGGCTTGCCTCTCATGGGCTTTTAGCGCTAAAACTTCTGACTCCTCAACCGATTGCGCTTTGCGAAAGCAGGAAGTATGGCATTCTGGAGAAAAGCTTTCTTGTGACGGAGAATGCATCCGGGAATTTGCCGTGTAATCAATATGTAACGGAAAAATTAAATAGGGCGCATGGCAAACCGGTTTTTAGAAAAAAAAGAAGGTTTGTTTCAAGTCTGGCGGAGTCTTTTAGGAAATTGCACGATTTGGGGGTATATCACGCTGATCTGAAGGCAAATAATATCCTGGTGAATGAATTGCCTGATGCCTGGAATTTTTATTACCTTGACCTCGACAGGGTTTACTTTAACGGAAGAATTACGCGTGATGAACGCATTAGAAATTTGTCTCAAATAAATGCATCGATGCCAGATTGTTTGACATACACGGACAGATTACGGTTTTACAGGGCGTATATGAAGGGAAAGAAGATTAATAATGCTGATAAAGAAATTATACGGGGAATTATTAAGGCCAGCATAGCAAGAAAACACTTATGGCCGCCGCAGGCAAAGGTCTTAAAGTAGCTATCATAGTTATGGAAACAAAAAGAGTCTATTTTTTAATACAGGAATGGGAACACCCTGCAAGCAGATACAGGGTGTTGCAGTATCTTCCCTACTTAAATGAAGCACATATAGCATATACAGTATCACTTTTCCCCGGTTCGTTCTGGCAATGGATGAAATTGTTTTCTCAAATGAATGGTTATGATGTATTGTATGTCCAGAAAAAGAGGCTGTGGTATTGGCAACTTTGGTATCTGAAGAGAAAGTGCATCAAAATAATATATGATTTTGACGATGCGGTGATGTACAAAAGCCCGGTAGATGGACGCCGAAGATCGTTTAAAAGACAGCGGACATTTGCCAGAATGGTGCGGTTTGCCGATTCTGTAATTGCAGGCAATTCGTATCTGAAATCAAAGGCATTGCCTTACAATAATAACGTAACTATTATCCCTACTGCAATAGATACGGGCAAGTATTCGGTCAGGAATTATGATACCAGGAAGGAAAAGATAACCATAGGATGGATCGGAAGCAAGTCATCGCTTCCGTTCATACAGGAATTGACGCCTGCTTTTGATAAGTTGGCAGAACAGAATAAATCGCTGGAACTGAAGATTATTTGCAACGAATTTATTGATTGCAAAACAATGCCTGTACACAAAAAGATATGGGCAATTGAAGACGAAAATGCTGATTTACAAGGCATTGATATAGGCTTGGCGCCTTTGCCGAATCATGAATGGACAAGGGGCAAGTGCGCTACAAAGCTGCTTCAATATTTCGCAGTGGGCGTTCCCGTAGTATGTTCACCGGTGGGAGTTCACAGTGAGATTGTTGAGGAAGGCGTGAGCGGCATGTTTGCTTCAAGTGTTGATGAGTGGGCAGAGAAGATAAAATGCCTGGCCGATGATGCGGCGCTGAGAAGGCGTATGGGGCTGGCAGGGAGAAAGACATTAGATGCCGGATATTCATTACAGGCGAATGCGCCGAAATTTATAAATGTTATCAGGGGTGTTTAACGTAATAGAGGGTGGAAAAGTTTCCACTGCGAAATAACGGTATTTAAAATACACAAAAGCATTGATTATGAAAATTCTCTACCTGTATTCTGATCACAAGTGGACGGGGCCTTCGCAGCCTATTGT
The DNA here is from genome assembly GCF_900232105.1 of Candidatus Kuenenia stuttgartiensis. NCBI lineage: Bacteria > Pseudomonadati > Planctomycetota > Candidatus Brocadiia > Candidatus Brocadiales > Candidatus Brocadiaceae > Candidatus Kuenenia > Candidatus Kuenenia stuttgartensis. The sequence continues at coordinate 376,081 of NZ_LT934425.1, read as the reverse complement.
TGAGTTGTGTAATTATATGAGCAAAAAGGCCGACGTTATGTTGTTGACGAGTGTGCCTAAAATTCCGGATACAGGCTTGATTTTTCATGTGGAATCCGGCAGGGTAAAAACGGTACAAACCCTTGCTAAGCGCGGTGGGATTGGCGCAATGATGAGAAACAGACGTGTGGCAAAGCAGGTTGTTCAACAATTTGATCCTGACATCATTCATTTCTTTCGTGATAGAGACCTTGCTGTGCACCTGGGGAGTTCGCATAAGGCGGTAAAAATATTTACCGATTTCAATGTTACTCCGCCCGGTTTTTTGAAAAAAACAATTTGCAAAAAGGCGGATGTTTTCACGGTATTTAGCCTTAAATTAAGAGATATGCTGCAGAACGATTTCAGGAAGGTAGTTTGTTTAAAACCGTGGCTGGATATTCATCAAATACCAAAAAAACCAAAAAATATCAGGCCGGAATTTGGTTTAAATGATGATGATTTTGTGGTTGGCCTTGTCATGAGAGTGCAGCATCACAGAAAATTTGAACTGGTTGTTGAAGTCGTTAAAATAATAAAGGAATCCGGTAAAAATATTAAGTTTTTACTGCTGGGAAGGGGCCCTAATCTGAATAAACTGGCGGTAATGCCGGTTAAGAAAAATAAATTAGAGGATAGTGTGATTTTCGGCGGGTACAAGAGACTGGATTACTGGGACGCCGTACATTGCTTTGACGTAATGTTTTATACGGTTGCCGGTTCTGATGGAACAGCGAGGGCTTTAAGGCAATGTCAGGTGTTGGGGAAACCTGCTATCTGTCTAAAGAGAGATTTTGTTGAGGAAATCGTCCATGACGGTATTGATGGGTTTGTGGCGGGAGATGATCCAAAGGAAATTGCAGAAAGATTACTTGCCTTATTTTCTCAAAAAGATATGCTTTTTGAATTTTCAAAACGCTCTGCCGCTCAGGGGCGTAAATATGATCTGGAGAATGTTGGCGGCGAAATATACGCATTATATGAAGAATGTATAAAGAGCACCAGGCCATAAATAGTAAGAAGGATAGTTTTCTATGCATTACAAAAAAAGTGTAATCTGTGCTTATGGCAAATAAAAAACCTCTGGTTTCTGTTATTATGCCTACCTATAACTGTGCGGTTTATTTACAGGAATCAATTGAATCAGTTCTTGCACAGACATACGATGCGTATGAAGTTGTTGTGATTGATGATGGTTCTACTGACAACACGAAGCTGGTATTGAAGCCTTATATGGAAAAGATAAAGTATATTGATTTAGGGCGCAATGAAGGGCTTCCAACGGCAAGAAATCTGGGCATTCAGTCGGCGAAGGGAGAGTATGTCGCATTCCTTGATGCCGATGATATTTGGATGCCGGAGAAACTGGAGATGTCAATTGACCAATTCATGAAAAATCCTGATGCTGGAATGGTATATTCAAAACATATAAATATAGACTCAAAAAGCCAGTTTCTGGAAGGAAAGATCAGGAGAAGATTGCCATCTGGCAATATCTTCACTCAATTATTCTTTGAACAAAATTTTATAATATGTTCTTCCGTTGTGGTTCGTAAAGAGGTGTTTAATAAAACGGCTTTATTTGATTCTGGACTGGTAAATTGCCAGGATTGGGACATGTGGCTGAGAATCGCATTCTATTACAAAGCGATTGGCATAGACGTTCCGCTGGTGAAATACAGGCATAGTGCCAAATCTCTAAGTAAAAACCGCAATAATGTCCTGAAATATCAGAAAGTGATCATTGATAAGATATATACTATGTTTAAAGACAGTGAGAACGGCATTAACGAAAAAATGTATAAAAAACGTTTAGCCGCACATTATGCTAAAATCGGCAGACATTATACGCGAATGGGCGATAAAGTTGTGGCAAGGGAAAATTTTCGCCTTTCGTTGAAAATGGATCCGATTAATATCAGAACCTTGAGATACTACTTGTTTCATTCATGAATGACCTGTGTATTATTATTGTCAACTGGAACACAAAAGACCTGTTGTTGAAATGCATTGCATCCGTTTATGAATCTGATACAGATTGTAGTATTAAAATTTGTGTCGTGGATAACGGATCGAAAGATGACAGTGTTGTGGCGGTGCGTAACAGGTATTCCGGAGTGCATATTATAGAGAACAGGGAAAACAAGGGGTTTGCCGCTGCGGTGAATCAGGCAATAACGGCTATTTCCCCAAAATATTATGTATTGCTTAATACAGATGCGATTTTAGAAAAAAATACGTTGCGGATATTGCATGCTTTTATGGAATCCCATAATGATGCGGGAATTGCCGGTGTTCAACTATTAAAACTAAACGGTATGAAACAAAACAGTTTTGATAATTATCCAACCCTGGCATCTGAGTTATTGAATAAAAGTTTCTTGCGATGGTTGTTTCCTGATAAATACCTGAGTAAGAAACGCGTCATCACGCAGCCCGTCGAAATAGAATCAGTTATAGGGGCATGTATTATGGTAAGGAATGAGGCAATAAAAAAAGTCGGTACATTGGATGAGAGATATTTTTTCTTTCTTGAAGAGACTGACTGGTGCTATCGCATGAAAAATGCAGGGTGGAGAGTGTGGCATGTCCCCGACGCCAGGGTGATTCATCTGGGGGGAGAGAGCAAGAGAAAAGCGCCGTGGCAATCGCAAATTGAGTATTGCCGGTCATTGTATCTTTTTTTTAAAAAGAATTATTCCCGTGATGTTTACGTTACCTTCAGAATATTGTATGTTATGAAGATTTTATTCAATTTAATCATCAATAGCGCGGGGAACGGCATTGTTATGTTTCTTAGCAGGAAGTTGAGATACCGGTTGACAATATATTGCAGGCTTTTTCAATGGCATGTATTGTTATGTCCTGATTGGATGGGATTACGGTCGGCAAAACCAGGTAAATAAGAATTATTTTAACACTTTGGTTTTTTGAAAAAGCAGGGGGCGAAGCATTTGCCCGTTTGGGTATTAACGTATTTATGACCATTTACAGCAAATGCTTCGCCCCTACTTTTTGATTGTTGGAATTTTTCAAAAAACTAAAGTGTAACGAATTATTAAGGAATAGGCGGGCAAAACTACTATTGATGAATACGAAAAATAGTAAAATAAGTCAGGTATCAGAGTATGCATTTATTACGTATTTTTTTATTTTAACATTTTTTCCTTTCGGCGCTGATGTCATTAAGATGATGTGTTTGGTGACCATGGTTGGATGCCTGGCGTATCAGATGGTGCTTGAGAAACGGATTATCTTTGAGAAAACAGCGCTTAACATACCCATACTGGTATTTTTTATTTATCTGATAATAGCATCAATTTTTTCAAAAAATACAAAGTATTGTTTCGAAACACTCCTGCACGACTATGTCCCGTACTTCATCATCTTTTTTTGTATGGTCAATACAATACACAGTATTGAACAAGTGAAACGCATAATAAAGGCAATGCTTATTACCTGTGGGCTGGTATGTGCATATGGTTTGTATGGGTATTATACGGGAATTGCCGCAAGAGATGACAGGTTAATTGCTACATTTAAGTATCACTCAAGGATTGCAAAATATATTTCATTGTTCCTGCCGATTGCTATTTGTCTGTTTTTTTATTACAGAAGCATATTTGTTAGGTTTTGGCTTGGATGTCTTGTTTTTGTAAGCGGATATGCAATAGTTCTGACGATGAGCAGGGCAAGCTGGTTCGCAAATATGGTTGCTGTGATTTATATAGCGTTCATGTTGAAAAAAAAGTACTTGCTCATTGCGATAATTGCTATGTGTCCTTTATTGTTTGTGCTTTTGCCATCGAAATATTCCATGCACGCCAAAACCATCACACAATATGATAAATTCTTTTCGTCGAACAAGATTCTTGGAGAAAGGTTGATGTGCTGGAAGGCGTCGATTGCGATTATTCTTGATCATCCGTTGCTGGGGATCGGGCCAGGAAAAAGAAACTTCAGGGATATATATGAAACATACAGAAAGGAGATTAGAGAAAAAGAAAAGAAATCTCTTGGGGATATTCCTGCGAAGACTATTAAGAAGAAAAAAGTGCAAAAGGTTGAAAGTCTTTCGCATGCGCATAATATTATACTGCATATGTGGGTGGAAACGGGGATATTTGGATTAGCGATCTTCCTATGGATGTTTACCATAATATTTTATAGAACAATAAAAGCGATAAAATCAATTGCAGAAAATAGATTCGAAAAAATGCTGCTTGTAGGTGTTTCAGCCGGTCTTGTTTCGCTGATTTCCCACGGATTAACTGATATTTTCTGGAAAACCCCTGAATCCTTATTTCTTTGGCAGGTTATCGGGGTGTTGTTCCTTATTATTCAATTAGAGGGAAACAGAAAAAGAAAGGATATTTTAAGCAGTCATTCAGGGAATAGCTAATGCTATGCTTGCCAATTAAGAACGCATTTCCCGAACCTAAAAATGAGGAAGACTGTGTGACTTAAATCCTCAGGATGGTTTATTTTTATTGACAGAAAAAATATTGTCTGCTTCAGTAAAATCCTTTTTTAATCAAGAGACAGCAAGCTCTCTAACATGGGTTATGTCCCTTTTACTAACTGCTCGTATTTGAGATGAAAGCAAAGTTGTAACAGCAACTGTTCCACCGTCAAGTGTCATAAATTCGACTTCAAATGCTTCACCTTGACGATGAATGTGAATAACCGTACCGACATCACCAGCCTGTAAACCATCCTCCGGTAAATCTTTCAACAAAACAATTCGGTCATGCTCTTTTATCATGGTTTCCTCCTATTTTGGGTGTGCAGTAATCAATCTTGGTGTTGTAGACTTTTTTTCTATTATCCAAACAGTCCTTATATACGGATTGCGGCTATCCGGTGTTTCTAACAATCCATCGACACTATAACGTGTGCCATATTCAGATTCAACGACTTTTACCACATTATAGGTTGCCCCATGTTTGCGCAAAGATTCTGCTAATATTCTCCAATTTTCCAGCGTGAAACCAAATTGAGATAAAAAGACCGCTTTATTGCTCCCATCCGGATGTGATGTACACAACAAGTATTCCGTAATTTTTTTACGATCTACTTGTGCCTGATCTGCATTAGGCAAATTCATTAGTTTTCTTACGTGAAAGTAATTTTACGTGGTATAACTTTATGGCTCTTCAGTAAAATCTATGAGTAAAAAGAAAGAAGAGTGTGGATCTGCTGTAAACCCTTATTAAATGAATGAAACACCAATTCCATTCATTACCAGGGAGCAACAGATGTAAGTAAAGACTATATTGAATAAATATAATAAATTCAAGTTCTTTGTGTATTCTAATATTCGATATAAGGATAAATACGAAGGGCAGGTTATTGAAATCGACATCTTTTTCAAAACATACAAAATATTGTTTCGAAACACTATTGCATGACTATGTCCCAACTTCATCATCTTTTTTTTGTATGGTCAATACAATATATATATATTCTGGAAAACCCCTGAATCCTTATTTCTTTGGCAGGTTATCGGGGTGTTGTTCCTTATTATTCAATTAGAGGGAAACAGAAAAAGAAAGGATATTTTAAGCAGTCATTCAGGGAATAGCTAATGCTATGCTTGCCAATTAAGAACGCATTTCCCGAACCTAAAAATGAGGAAGACTGTGTGACTTAAATCCTCAGGATGGTTTATTTTTATTGACAGAAAAAATATTGTCTGTAATAATCTATCTGGAATAGTGTATATTTAATAAAAAGTTAATCTTATTCTATGCCGCTTCGTTATTCGTAGCGGCTTTTTTATTTTGAGTTCACAAGAGAAGCATTGTAATGTTTCCATAAGAAATTTGAGGAAAAGAATGGCAAAAACGGTAAGAGATAATGTTCGTAATGTAGCTATTATCGCCCATGTTGATCACGGCAAAACGACTCTGGTTGATCAATTGCTTAAGCAGAGCGGTACGTTTAGGGTGAATCAGCAGATTCAGCATAGTGAAAGAATCATGGATTCGAATGACCTTGAGCGTGAGCGTGGTATAACCATACTGGCAAAAAATACTGCTATTAATTACGAAGGAGTGAAAATAAATATAATAGATACGCCAGGACATGCTGATTTTGGCGGAGAAGTGGAGCGGGTGCTCAAAATGGCGGATGGTGTGTTGCTGCTGGTTGATGCGGCAGAGGGGGTCATGCCTCAGACCAGGTTTGTACTGCGAAAAGCCCTTGGTTATAACCTGAATCCTCTTGTTGTAATTAACAAGATAGACCGTCCTGACGCCCGTTGTCAGGATGTAATCAATGAAGTGTTTGATCTCTTTGTGGACCTTGATGCCAACGACGAACAATTGGATTTTAAAATTGTATATGCAAGCGGACGAAACGGCTATGCCAAATTATCGCTTGATGATGAAAGCAGCGATATCAGACCACTCCTTGATGCAATTATACAATTTGTTCCAAAACCATGTTATGACGCTGAATTCCCATTGCAAATGCAGATAGCATCGCTTGATTATAATGACTATGTCGGCAGGATTGGAATTGGCAGGATTTTTTCCGGCACAATTACCACCGGCCAGCAAGTTGTTAGAATTGATAAGACAGGAAAACAATCCTTGCATAAAATTACTGATCTGTTTGCGTTTGTGGGGTTATCAAGGGAAAAAACGCTGTTGGCAATGGCTGGAGACATCATAGCATTAACGGGAATTGAGAATATTGATATAAGTGATACGATTACTTCTGTTGAAAATCCACAAGCAATGCCGTTGATACATATTGATGAACCGACCCTTTCCATGGTATTTTCCGTTAATAATTCTCCGTTTTGTGGTAAGGACGGAAAATTTGTTACCAGCAGAAATTTGAGGGAGAGATTGTTTAGGGAATTACGTGCAAACGTTGCCCTTAAGGTGGACGAAACAGCTTCGCCAGATGCTTTTTGCATTTCAGGAAGGGGATTATTACATCTCTCAATATTAATCGAAAACATGCGCAGGGAAGGATATGAATTGCAGGTATCAAAACCGAAAGTAATTTTTAAGGAAATAGACGGGAAGAGAATGGAACCGATGGAGTATGTGGTTATAGATGTGCCAAAAGAAATGGAGGGACAGGCGATTTCTCTTCTGGGGGCTAGAAAGGGTGAAATTGTCAGCATGAAGACGGAAAAACAATATACACATTTTGAATTTAAGGCGCCTTCGCGTGGATTAATCGGTTTGAGAAACCGTTTGTTGAGTTCTACGCGGGGCGAGGCGGTTATGCATCATAATTTTTATGATTACGAACCTTACAAAGGAGATATAGTGCACAGGACGCAGGGCGTATTGGTTTCTATGGCTGCTGGTGAGGCCACGGCATACGCTTTGGAGGGTTTACATGATCGTGGAATAATGTTTGTTAAACCCGGTGAAGAAGTGTATGAAGGGATGATAGTTGGTGAGCATTGTGAACAGAATGATATTGTGGTTAACGTGATAAGGGAGAAGAAGGCTACGAATATCCGACAGGCTACCGGAGAGAAAAGCGTTAAGTTGTCTCCGCACAGAGAATTTTCACTAGAAATGGCACTTGAATATATTGAAGACGATGAGCTGGTTGAAATTACTCCTAAAACATTTCGATTAAGAAAAAAATTTCTTACGGAGAATGAAAGGAGAACCACACGCAGGCAACAGAACCCTGAAAAGGTAGCAATTCCATAAAGATACGAAGATTCGTTACGCAAATAATGTTTTGTTAAAAAAAGCAGGCTTTTCAGCCTGCTTTTTTTAACAATAATAGTAAATGTATATGTAATTATTACTTCTTTTTCATTTTTCCTGTTGAAGCGGAACCACCTTTTGCTACAACCTTTTTAAAATCTTGTCCTACGCTGAATTTAACAGTTTTGCTTGCCTTAATATTAATAACTGCTCCCGTTTGGGGATTCCTTCCTTTTCGTGCTTTTCTTTCTTTTACTGAAAAGGTTCCGAAACCAATAAGACGCACTTCGTTCGATTTCTTTACTCCCTGCTTGATGCCGTTCAATACAGCGTTTACCGCCTTTTCTCCGCAAGTCTTAGAAACACTACATTCATTCGCAACATACTCAACTAACTCCTGTTTATTCATACAACTTTCTCCTTTCTAAAAATATGGCGTATATAAGATAACCATAAGGACAAGCTAAAGTAGGGGTTAGAATACAGTAAATAACTTTCTGAATCAAGCAATTTTTTGGGCATTCTGAAAAAATATAAGTATGATATATTTGTGCAAACTAGCATAAATAGGGAATCAGCAAGGGGAGTTCTTTTCAGCTTAACTCGTTTCCAGCATTTTAGCTGTTTGAAAATTGCATTTCAATAAATTAGGCCGCCTTTGTCAGTGACTTTATTCTGTTGTTACTCTTGATGTAGAGGCGCATACAATGCGTCTCTACATCAAGTCGTCGGAGTTGAGAGTGGCGGTATGGCCGGGAAAGGTACATAAATGAACTTGGGAGGTCTCATTATTCAGGTTGATGACTGTAATACCGCATATTGCAAGGGAAGCCGAAGGATATCGCGAGGAGCATTTCCGATTTTTTGTAACCGTTTGTGTGATTGGGGCAAAACAACGCTGCAAGGGATGTGGCAAGCCTTGTCCCCCGCTGGCGGGGGATTAAGGGGGTGGAATTGTCTGCGGAGGAAATCAGGGAGGTTTATAACATGAATAGCCATAAATTTTTCTTCTCATTCCTACGTTCTGCGGGAATGCATGTCACGAAACAGTATAAAATTGTCCATTTGACCAGTCTGCGGAGTGTGGGAAAGAGGGTCAAATTTGTTTTCATAATAAAGGGGTAGTTGAATCGATGGAGAAATCCAGTCCACCCCCTGCACCCCCGCCAGCGGGGGACATAGTTTGAACAACAGGCGCATTCCCGATTTTTGGTTAACTAATTGTACATTGTAACACAAACATCCTGCTTGTGGCATTTTACCCTCAAACAGGAAGCTTGTGTTACTATTCCTTTCCCTCTCCCCGCTAATGGCATTTTTACAAAAAATCGGGAATGCTCCCATATCGCGGGATAATGAGAAGTTGGATAACACTTTAGTTTTTTTGAAAAACGTAAGAGCAGGGACGAAGCACGAAAGACGAAGGATGTTCATCATCCGTCGTCCCTACACTATGCGCCAAACATTGCTATTATTGGAATTTTTCAAAAGACTAAAGTGTTACGATAATTGAAATATGGAGGTTTGACCCCACTGTTGCGACGATTTTTAATGTCTAAGAAGAAATCCATGAGCGCTCAGCCCGGCGCCGAACGCTACCATTACACACCAATCGCCGGGAGCAATGCTTTTCCTTATAATTTCTTGCAACACAAACAATACTGTCGGGGAAGACATGTTTCCATACCTCGCCAAAACGTCACGGGTTGGTTGTAGTTGTGATTCGGAAAGTCCCAGCTCGTTCCTGATAGCATTGATTACTTTTTCCCCTCCCGGATGGAAGGCCCAGTGTTCAATATCCTCAGGTTTTAGTTTCCAGGGTGTTAGCAAGTCCATTACAACCTGAGAAACAGTTTTACTGGCAATCGCAGGTAATTTCTGAGAAAGCTGGTTATGCAATTGCCCATTTTTGTATATGTATCGTATATCTTCGCGATGATGAGTGTCACACCTGCTGGCAGAAGCAACCAAGGTAAATATTCCAGGACGTTTCCATAGAACGGTTGCCGCTGCCCCGTCAGCAAAGATCGCATTTGAGACGATTAAACTCAAATCGTCTGCCATTTGAAATGTTGCGCTGCAAATTTCTACCGAAACACTTACGACCACTCCATCTCCATTCGACTGTATCATATCTTTACAAATCTGTAGATTGGGGATAGAACCGCCACAACCGCTTCCTACAAGGTCGTGAATCCTTATTCGTTTAGATAAACCAAGCTTTTCTATAAGGTATGTAGAAATTCCCGGGCAAATGTATCCGGTACAGGTGTTTACTACCAATCCTGTTATGGTATCTTTCGTTAAACCAGCCTGTGCGAGGGAGTCATTAATTGCTTGCGACGAAAGCTCTATTGCCCAATTTGTGAAACGGGTAATACGACTATCCGGAGGTTCATTGACAAGGCATTCAATGTTATCTGTTGCAATATGTCTGCATAATACACCCGGATGAGCGAAAATCTTTTTCATTCTTGCAAGACTTTTTGGCCCTAATTTACTGGCATAATGTTTTGCGAGAAAAGCTTCCGCTTCTGCCTGTTTTATCACATACGGCGGTGTTACTGTAGATAATGAGGCTATAGATACATTTTCATTAAACATAAGCAAGATTATTACATTATATATCTCTACCCAAATATCTAAGCCCTCTGCGAATGAATCGTGTATTTTTCCAGAGAGGAGGTTTGATTCCCAGCCAATATCCTATACGATTCAGAGCAGGAAGGAACGGCAAACCGATAGCTTTGGGAGTCATAAAATTCATGTGTACCGACATGGCAGAACGGATTGTTTTCAATAACCATTCCAACTGAATGGTTGGAGAAAAGTAAAATACCGGTTCAAGCATGTTATGGGGAGAAACGGTTAATACGTCCTCTGACCGTGCTATATTTTCAAGCTCAGTACCTGGATATATGCGTATTCCTATCATAAAAAGCGCTACATCTTCAGGGCGAATTTGTCTTTTCGCGAAATCAAGTGTTTCCATAACAGTGTCTTCCGTTTCACCTGGCCCGCCGAACATAAATATCCATAAACAAGGCATAGTATGTTTCCGGATTATTTCAGATGACCTATAGATCTCACGCGCGGTAAAACCTTTCTTTAAACGTTCAAGGACGGGGTCGGCAGCGCTTTCAACGGTAATGCCTATACCAACAAAACCTGCACGTTCCATTACATGAAGAAGTTTATCGTCAATAAAAAGAGGATTCAACTCCACCGTTTGGAATCTGGCATTTATTCCAGTCTTTGCAATCGAATCACAGATATCCAGTGCGTGTCCGTAAGGGGAATTAAATACATTGTCTACAAACTCAATATCTTTCATACCGCTTTTTGTCAATTCAATAATCGCATTTGCTACCTGTTCAGAATCACATAACCGGTAAGAAATGCCCTCAAGTTTTCTATACGTGCAATAGACACATTGAAAGTGGCACCCGAGTTTCGTTTGAATGGGAATAGTGGAAAACCGTGATAAATACGCGGGCACATTAATCCATCGACGAAAATCAGGGATTACGTTGTTCAATAAAAAATTGCTTCCACTATGAGCATTTATTTTAAAACCTGTTTTGTCATTCCACGCAATACCGGGCACATGAATCGGCTTTTCATTTTTAGAAAGAACATCCAACACTTCGGGAAAGACAACCTCTCCGTTTCCTGTGATTACCCAATCTGCGCCGGTATAATTGAGGAGTTGTTCTGGCATAACCCCTGCACCGGCACCTCCCAGGATAAGCATAGCTTTCGTTTTTGTGCGAATTGCATCGACAAGTAGTTTCAAATCTTTATAGAACGCTACCGGATGTAACATATCATTGTTGTCGATATTTCGTACAGAGAGTCCTATGACATCAGGTTGTATTTTATCGAGGGATGAACAGAGGGCGCGTAATGGGTTACGAACAAACATTAAGTCTAATACCTGAACATGATAACCAGCCCGTACAGTGGCATCAGCAACCATACATGCTCCGAGGGGCATGACAGGTATTGGACCGCGATAACGATTGGTGATAACAAGAAGGACATTCACTGCTTAAAATGTCAACCCATAAACAGATTGTTTCAACTACCGTTCATCCAGAAAGATTAAAAATATATTCTAGTATGGTTTTTTGTTAATAGCTATTGAATTATTAATTGTTTATTGTACATATTCATTGCTTCAGAATGTGGAGTTTTACCATTATTTCTTCCTTTACATTTCAAAGTTAAAATTGTATTGTTATTTCCCGATAGATTTTCAATATATGAGAAATTTTACTGTGTGGAATAAACGCAAAAAGTGGGAAGTATAGAAGAGAAATTATTTATTTGAGATATGGATTGCAGCGAACAAACAAAAGATAAAGAGGATGGAGCAGATTGTAAGCCCTGGTACAAAAAAGGACTACAGTTTGAATGCCAGCAGTGTGGCAAGTGTTGCCGTGGGGAGCCAGGGGTTGTTTGGGTGAATGACAAAGAGATTAAAGACATTTCCCGATTTCTGGGAATTACTCAGGAAATGTTTGCAAAAAAATATTTAAGAAATGTTTATGGGCGAATTAGTTTGGTGGAATATGGCAATGGCGATTGCGTTATGTATAACAACGGTTGCGTTATATATGAAGTTAGACCATGCCAATGCAGAACGTTTCCTTTTTGGTCTTCGAACATCAAAGAAAAGAACGAGTGGGAAAAGTTAAAGGGGCAGTGTGCAGGCATAGATAAAGGGCGGTTGCATAATTTGAAAACAATACGAAAGAATTTGATAATGTATGAAAATCGATTTGCCGGATAATAGTATTATTGCAGAAAAGGAAACAGCTCATAATGATCAACTGTTTTCGGAGTTAAAGGAACTTTATTGTCTCTTAGAGCATGAAGTGTCTTTGATTAATCCCAGATGTAATAAATGTGGAATGTGCGGCAATTTCGGGGAATATGACCATGTGCTGTATGCAAGCAGTGTTGAAGTTGATTATGTAACTAAAAATGTGTCTGTTCACGATTTTGATATTTCAAGAGATGTTTGTCCATTTCTCAAAAATGATTTATGCAGTATCAGGAACTTTCGGATGCTTTCCTGCAGGGCATTTTATTGTGACGAAAGACATAAAGATGAAACCCAATCAATACATGAAAAATACCATCGGTTAATCAAGACGCTCTATAATAAATACCACCTCGAATGGGAGTATAGTCCATTTCTCCCACAACTTAAGAGATTCAAATCAAACACGTTGAAAAACGGCAACATCATTCTCCCTCCGGATATTTAAGAAAGAGTTCATCAAATCCTCTACGCAGAAATTACTTGACTTAAACCGGAAAGGAAGTAGACTGTTTTTGCTGAGACTCATTATCAATCAAGCCAGAACCAAACATGCACGAAATACTAAAGGCGGAACCACAGATTGCACAGATTAAAAAATTAAATATTCGGATTCCACCATTAAATATTTTGCTACAAAGCACGCACTGACGAATGGAAGTGTGCAAAGAAATTACTGATAAGGTACTAAACGTTAAATTAAATGAAAGAGCAGTTACGGGTAATACGTATATGAATATTAAGAGTGCAGGTACCTTCAAATTGGCACTTGTCGGAAACCCGAATGTCGGAAAGAGTGTTATTTTTGGGTTACTTACGGGTAAATACGTAACAGTATCAAACTATCCGGGCACCACGGTGGAAGTATCGCGTGGGGTATATAAAGGGTATGAAGGGGGTATCGAAGTGATAGATACGCCGGGCGCGAATAGTCTCATACCGCTTTCTGAAGATGAGGCAGTTGCAAGGGATATTTTGCTGGAAGATTACGATAAGCGCATTGTTCAGGTTATCGATGCTAAAAACCTGAGGCGTGGTTTATTGATAACAACCCAGATCGCTGAAATGGGGTTGCCGGTCTTGCTGGTACTTAATATGTGGGATGAACTCCTTGACAGAGGGATGAATGTTGATATCAATGCCTTGCAGGATTATTTGAAGATTCCTATAGTGAAAACTATTGCAACACACAAGGTAGGTTTCAGAGAGTTGTTTCATTCGGTGCCTCTTGCCAGTGTGCCGGACATCCGGATTAATTACGGCAGATATATTGAAGAAGGAATTTCAAGGGTAGGCAAGATACTTAACAATCTAATGGTGGTGAACGACAGGGCTTTGGCGATTATGTTGTTATCGCATGACGAATCGCTGGAAAGAAAATTAAAGGAAAAATTACCGGAAGTTTCGTTGCAAGAAATTGCCGGAATACGTGAAGACGTGCAGAGACATTTTAGTAATCCGTTAGGGTACGTTATTAGCATTAAACGCTCACATTATGTTGACAGTCTGATTGAAAAGGTTACAACCGCAGCGGGAAAAGAGGCGGAAACCCGGCCGTTTATGAGGGGAGTATTTTTCTTCTTTTTGGTACCCCTGACGACTTTTTTAATCGGATATAAACTTATGTCGTTGCTCATGTATGCAATTACCATGAAGTTGCAGGTATCCGATGTCCTTGAGACCGTGCTGGAACTTTCTGCCGGCGGCATAATGTCCCTTTATTTTACGTTGTATCTTTATAAAAATGAATTTAAAACACGGAGTAAAATTACCGAAGTTTTGGGGCGGATTACCATGCATCCCATAGCTGCATTTCCCCTGTTGATAATAATTTTGTGGATAGTTTACAAATGGGTGGGAGAGTTTGGTTCCGGTGTGTGTGTGGACTTTTTAGAAAACAAGATATTTGGCAGTGCGGAAACGCCCTCGGATGGCTTTGATTTATGTGTGTATATTCCTTTTCTTAAAAAGGTTTATACTTTTACCCACATCAATTTCGAGGGAATAAATTATTATATTGGACTGTTGGCACAAAAAATAATGAGTAAAGATAATTTGATTTACGAATTATTTTTAAATGCGCAATCAGGGCTGATTCAGGTAGGACTTACCTATGCGATTGCAATCGTTTTCCCCATTGTAGGGTTTTTCTTTCTTGCATTTGGCATTATGGAAGACAGCGGGTATTTGCCCAGACTGGGGGTGATGGTGGACAAGACATTTAAGCGTATCGGATTAAACGGAAAGGCCGTGCTTCCAATGGTTTTAGGTTTGGGATGTGACACGATGGCAACGATGACCACCAGGATTTTAAATACGAAAAAGGAAAGGATTATTGCCACCCTGTTGTTAGCATTGGCGGTACCCTGTTCCGCGCAGCTAGGGGTGATTGCAAGTGTTCTCGGTAGTATTTCCGGGATATATTTTGCGGCATATTTTCTTATTATTTGCTCACAGCTTTTTTTTGTTGGTTATTTATCAGCAATAATCCTGCCAGGCGCCCCCTCTGATTTTATAATGGAGATACCTCCGTTTCGCATGCCAAAATTATCCAATATATTCATAAAGACATTTTATCGGGTTAACTGGTTTATGAAAGAGGCCGTACCTTTGTTTGTACTGGGTACGCTTGTTTTATTTGTTGCTACAAAGTTGGGAGTGTTATCTTTTGTTGAGAAAATAGGGCAACCAGTAATCGGATATTTTTTAGGATTGCCGGTTGAAACGACCCGCGGATTTATTTTAGGGTTTTTAAGAAGAGATTATGGAGCGGTTAGTATTTTTAAAGTGTTGGAAGAACAGGGGGTGGGGCATGTAATAGATCCAAAACAGTTACTGGTTTCCCTCGTGGTTATCACCTTGTTTATTCCCTGCATTGCAAATTTTTTTGTTATGATCAAAGAGCGCGGTGCGAAAAACGCATTTTTAATGTTTGCATTTATATTGCCCTATTCTATACTCGTTGGGGGTTTGTTAAGAATTGTTTTGCGTTTATTTTGATGGGACAAATGATAGGCAGGATTGTTTCTCTTTCGGAAGAGTGTGCAGAGGTATGTATTGTTGATACACAAAGCGCGTGTAGTAACTGTTCGTCATGCCCCAAGAAAACAGGAACAAAAGATATCATAAAGGTAGCCGGACTAAATAAAGTAAAGGCTGGACAGCTTGTTATCTTGCGTGATAACAGAAACTGGATAAATAAAAATAAAATAATATCATTAATTGGCGGCTTTATTTTTGGAGTAATTCTTTCAGAAGTATTTTCAAAAATTATAGTGTTTCGTACATATCGTTCGGAATATGATTTCATCGGTGGCGGTATTATGGTTGTCATCATGATAATTCTTATAAAAATAACAAAACCAAACTATTGTTTGAGAATGGAACTGTATGGAGAAAAAAAACGTGAACATAATTGAGTCTTGCCATGAAGAATTGCTGGAGTTGATATGGACAATTGAAGAAGAACATGGTGAAACCGAGAAGGAATTGCTGATCAGGAAGGAAGGCAGTTCTTTTGCTGAAGCATATCTGAAAACACTTGTGAATAATGGATATATTTTGTTAAAAGATAATAAAGTTATTCTGACGGAAAAGGGTCAGGTGGAAGCAAAATTAATCATCAGAAGGCACAGACTTGCGGAAAGATTATTGCACGATGTTTTAGAGGTAAAAGAAGAAGCCATGGATTCCAGCGCGTGTGATTTTGAGCATTTTTTGAGCGAAGAGGTAACAACAAGCATATGCACGCTTTTGGGTCACCCATTAACATGTCCTCATGGGAAAAATATCCCTCCGGGTGATTGCTGCAGGAAAACTGATCAGGAAATACGCCCTGTAGTATTTCCACTTACAGAATTACAGCCTGGGAAAAACGCTAAAATTTCTTACATTGTTACGAAATTTAACGGTAGACTGGACAGGCTTTCTTCAATGGGATTATTGCCAGGGATAAAAATCCACCTACACCAGAAATACCCCACCTATGTGATACAAATGGGCCAAACACAAATTGCAATCGATTCAACTGTTGCACGCGATATCTATGTGCGGCATGGTTGAGTAAGAGGTCATGGTTGTATTTGTTTGACTAAAGTTGAGAAGTTCCACTAAATTGACATAAAAATTTCCCCCGTCAGTTGAAGAAGCATATTATTTCATATCTGGACATACCGCTGCGAATAAGAAAACCGATACATTATCCACGGCAAATATCTGCAATTTAAATCCAAATATATACATAAAAAGAACTTGCGTAAGTTTTAAATAGAAGGTAATATTTCGAGAAAAAATTTTATGAACACGAAATTTGTTTTAAAACGTTATCATTTTTTTGCATGGAGAAAATAAATTATGGATCCTGGTGCACTAATAGGGATAATAATTGGTGCTGCGTTGATATTGGTATCTATTGTGATGGATGGAGGTGGAGCGGCAGTTATTGCTTACATCAACATACCTTCCATAATGATTGTAGTTGGTGGGACGTTGGCTGCGACCATCGTACGATTTCCGATACCGACAGTAATTGGAGCGATTGCCGTAGCAAAGAAAACGGTATTTGTTAAATTTGGGCCAATTGAGGAAGAAATCAAGCGGTTGGTTGAATTTTGTAAAGTCAGTCGTCGCGAAGGTCTTTTGGGACTCGAGAAAGAGGTTGAAAAAATAAATGATCCATTTTTGGTTAAGTCGGTAAGATTACTGGTGGACGGTTCGGACTCGGATGCCTTAAGGGATATTCTCGGAACTGAAATTGATAAAATAAGACAAAGACATACATCTGGCAAGGGTATTCTTGATTTTGCAGGAATGGTGGCTCCTGCTTATGGTATGATTGGAACGTTGTTGGGCCTTGTTAATATGTTAAAAAACCTCGATGACCCCTCAAAAATTGGCGGCGGTATGGCGGTTGCGCTTATAACTACATTGTATGGGGTTATTTTGTCAAATCTTATTTTTATACCACTTGGTGGCAGATTAGAAACGTTAAGCAGCAAAGAACTTTTGTCGAAAGAAATCATACTGGAAGGCGTTGTTTCAATACAAAAAGGTGATGCACCCATGATTACCGAAGACAAATTGAAGGCGTTTTTGCAGCCGAAGGATGCGATGAAAATGTCTGAAGAAAATAAAAAGGAATAGAAACAATGTCAGAAGAAGCGCCGAAAGGCCCGGAAACTCCAGGATGGTTGCTAACATACGGCGATATGGTGACATTGTTAGTAACATTTTTTGTTATGTTAATAAGCCTTTCTACGATCAATGTTGATAAATATAAAGAAGCCATGAAACAGGTTCAGGCTAGTATTGGGGGTACTCATGTATTGGAAGGCAGCAAACAACCTCTAGACAAAGATGCAAAGTCCGACATTGTTGATATTAAAGAAGTTGATTTTCCGCCCACGCGAATGCAGGAATTGACGGAAACGGAAAAATTTGTTGAAGATAAAGAATGGTATCAATATTTAAACGATTTTGTTACGAAATCCGAATTAAGCTAATTATATTGACATTGAAGAGATAAAGGTAGGATATATTGTAAAAATACCAGTAGATGTTTGTTTTGAAAAAGGTGAGTCAATTTTAACATGGGAAGCAAATAATATTTTTAAAAAACTGAGTTCTGTTTTGGGAATGACGCGCGGAAAGATTATTGTGGATACGAGTGTTGGGGGTGTCGAATGGCAGAAAATTTCAGCACAAAAGAAATTGATAATTGATAGGGCAGGGCGTATTGCAGATTATTTATTATCATTTGAAACGATTGCTCCGGCAAGGGTTGCAATCTCCGGCAGACGGATTGATGAAATAAGAGATACAGACAAAATTGCTATTGTTGTATTAAAAAAAGCGAGCTAATATTTTTGTGAATTTTATTGGAAAATACATTTAGATGTCTTCTCGCAAAAAGAAAAAGAAGGGTTTCTTTCCTGCAAAGCCGCCGGACATGTTTTTGTTATCGTATGCAGCATTGGCAACGTTGCTTCTGGCTTTTTTTATCATTATTAATACTTTTACTGAAGAGAAAAACAAGAAAATGGTTGAAGCATTTCAAAAATCGTTTCAAAGAAATGTTATAACATTAGGTATGGGGGGATTGTTGCCGGAGAGCAGTAGTATTGAAGAGAGTAAAAATATCCATGATATGAAATATACCTTTTACGATGATGATATGGATGATATTCCGGCGCAAACAGGCGATAAGGAAGTAGATAAAATGGAGAATGAAGCAGATCATATACCTGCCGCTGCAGTAATTTATTTTAAAGAGCATGGAGCAACATTGTCGCTGGAAGGCATGCATTCTTTAAATAACCTGGTTAATTTGACTGCTGACAGACCTGTTTTGTTAATGGTAGAGGGGCATACGAGAGTGGCCTTTAAACCATCTAAGGATTATGAAACAAGCTGGAAACTATCGGTTGATAGAGCGAGAGCTGTTGCTGATTATTTGCACGAAAAAGGGAACATTTCTCACAAAAGGCTAATAACTGTCGGACATGGCAACAATAATTCTTTTGTTAAAAGCCCTGGCGGCGACAGATTTAATGACAGAGTGTCTATTATCATCAAAAAGTTGAGATAACGGCTTGCTATGTATCGAAAGAGTTTCAATTACTTGGGTGCTATTTATGCGGGGGGATTGTTAATAGTATGAAAAATATTACAATAAACAAAATATTGATATTTATGTCTATTTTCGCTCCTGTAAACAGCGGCCTATTTTTATTTAGCAACAATACCAGCATCTTTGCCGCAAATGATCACGGAACATCCATTTTACTGGTAGGAAAAGATGATATCATATTGTATAAAAAAGATATTATTATAAGCACTGATGATCTAAAAAATATTAAAAAGAATAAGACGCCACTCAGTGAAAAAAGGAGTGTGTTTAACATAGGTATGATTGATGAATATTTAAAAGAGGGGAAAAATTATGAGGCGAGAAATCATCTTTCGGAAATTTTTTTAAATAAAAAAATCCCTGAAAAACAGCATGAAATTAAAGAATTATTAGATAAATTGAACAGTGAATTGATATTTTCAACCAAACCTTCCGAAGATGCGGTATTGTATACCGTGCAGGCTGGGGAAACGCTTTCGAAGATTGCAAAGCAATTTAATACCAATTATGAACTTATTATGAGAATAAATAAAAAACCGGATTCACGACTGAATATTGGAGAAAAACTCAAGATTCTAAAAGGTAAAACAAAGATATTGATTAGTAAGAGTGAATTTACCCTGACGGTGCTGCTGAACGACCGTTATGTAAAACAATACCGTATCGGTACCGGTAAGAATGATAAAACGCCGGAAGGAACGTTTGAGGTCAAGAACAAAATGAAGAATCCAACATGGTATTCGCCTTATGGCGGTGTTTATTCTTACGGAGATGAGAAAAACATATTAGGGACACGGTGGATAGGTTTTAAAGAAAAAGAAAATCTTGCCGGATTCGGGATTCATGGTACAACGATGCCTGAAACAATTGGTACCGCATCTTCAGACGGGTGTATTCGAATGAAAAATAGTGATGTTGAAGAAGTGTTTGATTTTGTTACAACGGATACCGGGATTATCATACAAAGATAACAGGCCATGATGTATTTAAATGAGTCCATTGAAAAGTATTTGAATGATTCGGCTGCCCGCATTCCGGCGCCTGGCGGTGGGAGTGCGTCGGCATTAATTGGGGCGTTGGCGTCAGCAATGGCTTCAATGTCGATTCATTTTACTGTTGGAAAACAAGGATTTGAACAAAATACCGGACGGTTAAAGGAATTACTGAAAGAATGTGAAAAGAGCAGAGAAGTGTTAACGGCATTAATACAGGAAGATGTTGATGTTTATAATGAAGTAGACAAGACATTACGGATGCCAAAGATTACAAGTGATGAAAAGAAATTTAGACTCGAATCCATTATAAGGGCAAAGATATTTGCGACGATGGTACCCTTAAAAACCGCAATGACGTGTCTTTATGTATTAAAATTGACCAGAGAATTTGCGGAAATTACCAATCCAAATCTCATATCAGAAGTAGGTGTAGCTGCGATACTTGCTGATGCAGGATTTCAATGTGGTAAGATAAATGTTGATATTAATCTTTCGCATTTGGACAACCAGGTAATGATTCAAAAGGTACAAAATGAGATGCATCAGGCAGAGAAAACTGCCAAAATTTATTTTAATGAAATTTATAAAATCGTACAGAAAAAATTGTGGAGAGAAGAACAAGCTATCTAAATTGCGCTATGGAATGGAGAATAAATAAAGGGAATACCAAATGCAGTGTTTGTGAGAAAAAATTCGAAGAAGAAGAGGACTATTATTCAGCCCTTTTTGATGAAGATGAAAATTTTACACGAAAAGATTTTTGCGCTACCTGTTGGAAAAGAGATGCGCTTGAAAATCTTTTTTCATTCTGGAAAACGAGGATACCGAAGCAGGGCAAGCCCATTAAAAAGTTTGTCAATATTGGCCTGATTCTGGATATATTTTGCAGATTAGAAGATAGCGAAAATGCGCACAAAAAAAATTTACGATATGTTTTAGCGCTATATTTAATCCGAAAGAAGGTATTTAAATTCAAAAACCTGCAAAAGCAAGAAGACAAGGAATGTATTGTTGTTCAATATCCCAGAGAAGATAAAGAATATTATGTTTTTAATCCAAATATGAGTGAGGAAGAAATTGAATCACTCACGAGAGAAATGTCAGATCTTCTCGAATACCCTTATACAGAACAAGGTATTTTAAATAATGTGTAATATTCGCATTTCTAATGAAACATCCATGACCTAAAGGTCACAAAGTGGGACGAAAATAAATAATCCACAGATTACGCAGATCAAGAGAAGATTAAAATAGTTTTTTTTAAGTGCTAATCTGCAGAATCTGCGGATAAAAAATATTTTCCAATAAATTATTGCTTATTATATATGCAGGTACCGCATTCGACCGCAATGCCTATGCTCTTTCTTTTTCTTAAAGCATTTCTAAGGCTTTCAATTTGCGATGAATCTGGATTCTTTTGCCTTTGCGCAATCATTAACTGTGTGTGCATTTGTCTGGTCTTCTTAATACTTGGACATACTGCTTTTTTTATACCTACCGGACAGATACCGACTATTTTCTTTTTATTCAGTTGCCTTACCATAAATTACCTCCGTTAATTGTTTAAAATAAAGAGAATCATTTAGTTACACGCAGAAGATTTAATTTGAATCGGGTGTTAATATTTTCAAGGCTTCTTTCGCGGCAGATTGTTCTGCTTCTTTTTTGCTTTTTCCCCATCCCCGGCCATATTCACTCCCCTTAATTGACACCACTATTTCGAAGGATTTGCCATGGTCTGGCCCTATTTGTTGCAATAACCGGTAAGTTGGGGTAATACCATATTCTTTTTGACTGTATTGTTGCAATATCGATTTGTAATTTTTTTTGTGCTGGTTTTTACATACGAGATCTATTTCTTTTTTTAAATATCTTAAGGTAAACTCACTGGCGGCTTCTATGCCTCCATCAATATAAATTGCTGCAATTAAAGCTTCAAAAACATTTGCGAGCAAAGATTTCGGAAAAAGGTCCCTGTCGTTTAATCCTCTTCCCACTAAAAGAAATTCTTTTAAGCCGGCCTCCATGCCAACTTTTGCCAATGTTGATTGGCTTACAACAACAGACTTTACATTTGTCAACTCTCCTTCGCTATAATGCGGCATTGTTTTGTAAAGATAGTCGGAAATAATCATACCTAATACTGCATCGCCAAGGAATTCTAACCGCTCGTTTGAAAAATTATTCTCAACCCGGCATGATGTATGCGTCAATGCCTTTTCTAGTAACAACATTTTTTTAAAAGAATAGCCAATAATGTTCTGGCATGCAATAAATTTTTCCGGGTTTGTTTGAGAGTTAGTTTGCAGTATCATTTTTTTGAAACTTTTTTTCCTTAAATAGCATAGATTCTTCTATAGCGGTATATTTTGTAGAAACATTGATGAGTTCTATGGCGGTACTACGTCGAAAAGAAACAGTTTCAACCCTACAACCATGGTATTTCAATAGCTCTACCAGTGGTACAAAATCCCCATCACCAGTAACCAATACAACTGTGTCCAGTTTGGATGCAATTGAAATTGTATCAATTGCAATACCCATGTCCCAATCACCTTTTGCGGTGCCGTCAGGCCTCAGTCGCAGGTCCTTCGTTTTGATCTCATACCCTAATCGGCACAAAGCGTCTGTAAAACTGGATTGGTCCACATCCGGTTTCTGTACGATATAAGCTATTGCCCGTACTAAATTTCTACCACCAACGATCTCTAATAAAAGTTTACTATAATCAATCTTAGACTGATGTAACGCCTTTGCGGAATAAAACATATTTTGAACATCAACGAAGACCCCAATCCTTTGCGGAGAGTTGCCTATTTTTCCTACTGCCATAAGTATACAATCCTTTCTGAACAGGTTAATATAAATTCATATAATACAAATACTTAAAAACGTAAGATAATGATATTGAAGCTCAGGTAGGAAAATAATAAATCAATCGTAAAAATAGTATTTAAAAGAACGATGGCATCGTTATCGTTTTACATCATAACATGCCTAAATGCAAAATATTAGAGCAAAAATAAATTTTATTTTAATGATTTTAACAATGTTTCGTCTACAGTCAATTAAAAAAACTTCAAATGACTTAATTTTATTGACTCTCTTGAGGAATTGTGATAAATTTAGTTGAAATTTTACCTATAAATGCTTTGTTATCAACGACTAACCTTAAATAATTACTATTTGCTGACTGGTTAAAATAGACATGAGTATCGATGATTTAAGGAACGAAATTGACATAATTGATGAGAAGATTGTAGATTTACTCAACGAAAGAGCAAAATTCGTTTTAAAGATTGGAGAAATTAAACAACAAAATCGTTCACAGGTTTACGTTCCTAATAGAGAGCAGGAAGTTTACCTACGAATTACATCAAAAAATAAGGGGCCTTTATCTAATGAATGCTTAAAAGCTATATACCGTGAATTAATGGCAGGTTCTTTGGTGTTAGAGAAGGCTATTAGGGTTTCTTATCTCGGCCCTGAAGGAACGTTTAGTTATTTTGCCGCAAAACAGAAATTTGGTTCGTCTGTTGAGTACATCCCGGCAAGGGGCATAGAGTGTGTTTTCAGTGATGTAGCCGGCAATAGATGTGATTATGGCATTGTTCCCGTTGAGAATACCATTGAAGGTGGCATTCGTGAAACATTGAATATGTTTGTAAAACATGATGTAAAGGTATGTTCTGAAATAATTTTGCCAATCCATCATTATTTGATGGCAAATTGCAAAAAAGAAGAAATCAGAAAGGTATTTTCGAAACCACAAATATTAACACAGTGTAAAAATTGGTTGGCGGTTAACATTCCTTGCATTGAACTTATTGAGGTAAGTAGTAGCGCAGAGGCTGCAAGAATAGTTGCAGGTGCTCAAAAGTCGGAGGAAGGCAGGTGTTTTGCCGTGATTGGCAACTCTGAGATTTCTCACAAATATGGATTAAAGATTCTTTTTGAAAATATTGAAGACGACCCGAGCAATACGACAAGGTTTTTTGTCCTCGGCAAAGAATATAGCGGCCCCAGCGGAAAGGACAAAACAGCGATAATGTGTTACGTTAAAAATCGTTCCGGGGCATTGGTAGAAATCTTAGGCCCATTTAAATCGTACAGCATCAATCTCACGAATATAGAATCACTGCCTACGCGAAAAAAGGCATGGGAATATTGCTTTTATTTGGATTTTGATGGACATGTATCAGACCAGAATGTTCAAAAAGCACTTGAAGAGATATCAAAAAAATGTTTTGATGTTAAGATTCTCGGCTCTTTTCCAAAAGGAGATTAAGAGGCATTGAATTCAGACAACCAAAAAAAAAGACCGATTATTCTGGGCAATTGGAAGATGAATAAATCCCTGAAAGAGGGGGTTCAATATGCCAGGTCTTTAAAAGCGGCTATAGCGGGGAAAACCTGGATTATGTGCGGTATTTGTCCGCCTTACGTTTTCCTCAAAGATATTTGTGCCATTTTGGAGGGCAGTACGATTTGCGTTTCGGCTCAAAATATGCACAGTGAAGCCAGTGGGGCATTTACAGGTGAAATTGCCGCTCCAATGTTAAAGGAAGTCGGGTGTTCTCATGTACTTGTTGGCCATTCAGAGAGAAGACATATTTTTGGAGAAGACGATTTCTTCATAAATGATAAAATCAAAAAAGCCATATCCTTTGAATTAGTTCCAATACTTTGTATTGGTGAGACGTTGGAAGAACGAGAGGCCGGGAATACAAAAGATATCGTTCTTCGGCAGCTTAAAAATGGATTGCGTGGTGTTGGCATTGAATTAATAAAATGCATTATCATTGCGTATGAGCCGGTTTGGGCGATTGGCACTGGCAGAACGGCTTCTCCTGAACAGGCAAACGAAGTTCATTCCTTTATCAGGACTATTTTATCTGAAGACTATGGTAAAGATATTGCAAAGAAGTTGAGTATTATCTATGGAGGGAGCGTAAAAGCAGATAATACTGAAGCATTGATACATCAGCCGGAAATTGACGGTCTTTTGGTTGGCGGTGCCAGCCTTGAATTAGAATCTTTTTTAACAATTATTGAAGTTGTACAGGGTGTTGATTTTTAGTTTGATAGTGTGATTTTTATGAATAGGTAGGAGAGTTAGATGATTAAGGCGGAAAAGGCGTTTAAATGGGGGCTTGCTATTGTTGTTATCTTTGGCACGCTGAATGCATTCTTTTTTTTAAATTGGATTGTTGCATTGAAAATAACATTGCCAATTTTATGCGTATTTTTAATTGGTGCAATATTATTGCAGTCCGGAAAAGGAGGGGGGTTGGCTGCTATTGGAGGTTTGGGCGATCAGTCCGCTTTTGGCACAAGAACAAGCTCGTTTCTTACGCAAGTTACCTATCTGATTGGCGCCGCCTTTATTGTTGCAACAATTTTCTTGTTTAAACTTTCTTCGCCTACCGGAGATTTAGGAACAATGATGACACATGAACATCGGGAACCGCAGGAACCGCAGGAACATGAACACAGTGAAGATTGTGATCATGATTAATGCACGTATGAAGGCGAGAACAATGTTGAAAATGCCGGGCTAAGGGTGTGCCTAAAAGTCTCTTTGACAATGTAATAGATGGATTACCGTGAGGCAAAACAATGTTAAATAAACAATTATTAAATATGGTGATGAAACAAAAATGCAAAGAAATGATAGTCTGAGAGTCCGTAGGTATAGATATGGAGCCTTATTATGCTTAAGAGTATGACCGGATTTGGAATTGCTGAATACAATGATGATAGGGGTTCGATGCGTGTGGAAATCCGCTCTGAGAACAATAAATTCTTAAAAATAAATACACGTTTGCCGGAACAATTTCAGTCTTTTGAAAGTGAGTTTGATCGGGCTATAAGGAAAAAAATTGTTCGGGGTTCTGTTGTTTTATCGCTGAACTATAAATCGTTTCGGCAAGAGAATGATTTTACATTAAATACGGAGAAGATAGAGGAGTATTATCGTTTAATAAACGAGCTTAAAGGAAAAATCAAATGTACTGATGAAATTTCAATCAATTCGTTAGTACAATTGCCTGGAGTTTTACAAAAAAACAAGGATGATGCGAATGACGCTGAATCGTTATTGAGTATTTGTCATACTCTTATTAACGAGGCTCTGGAAAAATTATCAGAAATGCGCATAACCGAAGGGAGTCATATAAAAAAAGATATATTACAGAGAAAAGATTTTATCGTGTCAATGATGGATAAATTCGAGGAACGATTACCATTAATAATTCAGGAATATGCAAAACGGCTGCACAGCAGGGTAGCATTCCTGCTTTCTGAAACCAACGTTGAACTTACAGATAGTAATTTATGTCGTGAAGTCGCCATATTTGCAGAGAGAAGCGATATTGCAGAAGAAATAAACAGACTTAAAAGTCATATACATCAGTTGCAGGAGACATTAGATTCTAATGAATCTATTGGTAGGAAACTTGATTTTATTATTCAGGAAATGTTTCGTGAGACAAATACGATGTGTTCTAAAGCTAACGATACAGTATTGTTGAAAGACCTTATTGATATTAAAATGGAAATTGAGAAAATCCGTGAGCAGGCATTTAATATTGAATAAGGGAATTGTTATAATGAGAAACAATAAATATTTTAATCTGTTTGCCGGCATAAGCATATTTTAATGGGGAAAATTGTAATTATTTCAGGGCCTTCAGGGTCT
The DNA here is from genome assembly GCF_900232105.1 of Candidatus Kuenenia stuttgartiensis. Taxonomy (NCBI): domain Bacteria; kingdom Pseudomonadati; phylum Planctomycetota; class Candidatus Brocadiia; order Candidatus Brocadiales; family Candidatus Brocadiaceae; genus Candidatus Kuenenia; species Candidatus Kuenenia stuttgartensis. The sequence goes on along the minus strand of NZ_LT934425.1, from coordinate 349,224 downwards.
GGCAAAACAACGGTTTGCAAAATATTGAAGCAACAGGCGCATGTCGAAGAATCAATTTCGGTAACGACACGCTCACCCAGAAACAACGAGAAAGACGGCGAATCATATCATTTTGTTTCTAAAGAGAAGTTTATGGAAATGATCAAAAATGGTGAATTTGCCGAATACGCAGAATATTGCGGCTACAATTACGGCACACCTCTAAAACCACTGCAGGAGGCAACCAAAAAGGACATTTTTTATCTTCTGGAAATCGATGTGCAGGGGGCTTTGCAAATAAAAGAAAAATTTCCTGAGGCCATTTTAATTTTCTTATTGCCGCCGAATAATGTAACCTTGAGCCAACGCCTGATTAACAGAAATACCGATAAGGCACAAGACCTGGTGAATCGCCTTAAAATGGCGGAAAAAGAACTGGAATACAAAGATAAATATGACTATTGCGTTGTAAATGATGATTTGGACGCAACCGTCAATGCAATTCGTAACATTTTGTATATAGCGTAATTATGCATAATTGTATAGTTGTTGGGGTGACAGGAAGCATTGCTGCTTATAAGGCGGTTGAAATTGTATCGGGCTTGGTCAAAAGAGGCAGCACCGTGTTTGTGGTAATGACGTATAATGCGCAGCGTTTTGTACATCCGGTAACGTTTCGTTCCATTTCCCAAAAAAATGTCATTACAGATTTGTTTGTCGAAAATGAAAATTATAATCCTAGTCATGTGTCTCTGGCGGAGAGAGCAGATTTAATTGTAGTAGCTCCTGCTACGGCAAATTTTATTGGAAAAGTGGCTGCCGGAATTGCTGATGATGCATTAACCTGTACGGTTATGGCCGCGAAAACCCCTGTAATTATCGCTCCGGCAATGAATGATAGCATGTATTTAAACCCAATAGTGCAGCAAAATATTAAAAAATTAAAAGAGCATGGTTATATAATTATTGAACCGGAAGAAGGTCGTTTGTGTACAGGGAAGATGGGAAAGGGAAGACTCGCTTCAAACGAAATGATAGTTTCTGTAATATTAGAAACACTTAAAAACAAATAAATGCTGTGAAAACGGTCAGAGTAAAATTAAAGAGAAAACAGGGAACGGAGGACTTGCCATTGCCGCAATACATGAGTGATGCGGCAAGTGGTATGGATCTTTATGCCGCCGTTGAAAGCGATTTAACATTGAAACACAGTGAAATTAAACTCGTACCTACGGGTCTATATATTGAATTGCCCTTTGGATATGAGGCACAGTTAAGACCAAGAAGCGGTTTGGCATTGAAGCATGGTCTAACACTTTTAAACACTCCAGGCACAATAGATAGTGATTACCGCGGTGAAATCGGAATCATATTATGTAATTTCGGAAAAGAACCGTTTGTTGTGAAACGTGGTTTAAGAATTGCTCAAATGGTAATTCAACCAGTAGTGAGGGCAGAATTGATAGAAGTAGACCAGTTGGAAGAATCAAACCGTGGAGAAGGGGGTTTTGGTCACACAGGGCATTAGTTATTTTCAATAATTTCCGTATCAACTGAAGAGAAATACCATGAGGAATCGGAGTACGCTCTCCCCGATAGGAATAACAAACGATTTATTACGTTTTTAGAATTAAAAGAATTTCCGAAATTATCAGGTACTAAAAAACAATAATCATGGTAATAAAATGCTTTCTATTTGCTTACGTCGCGTCATTGCGATTTCTTTTTTAGCCTCGAAGTTATTCATCTTATTAAGTTTTATTAGTTATTCTCATAATGACCCGCCATTTGCAGACTATCCGCCTAACATCCCGATAGCTAATATTTGTGGTATAGCCGGCGCACAAATTTCCGGATATGCCATGGAAACCTTAGGCAAGGCTTCATATGTAATAGTAATTATTCTTGGATGGTTTAGTTTGCGGTTTTTTTTCGGTGGAACGATAAAAGACTTCTGTGTAAAGTTGTTGGGAGCCTTTCTTTTAATTTTCACCTTGTCACCACTCTTAACGCTTGCAGTATGCACTTTTAAACAATCTCTTTTATCAATGAATTTGGGAGGCATATTTGGTCTGGTAATTACCTCGAGGCTATGTACATACTTTAATATTACCGGCACTGCCATCATTTTAGTATCCGGTATGTTGATTTCAATAATGCTTTTGGCAAATCGAACGCCATTTTCTTTATTTATACGTTCCCCTAAAACAAAACCAGAGCCGGAAGAGGTAAGAAAAGCTCCTTTGAAAAAAGAGAAAAATAATACTTCTGCAATGATATCGCCACCAAAAAAGATGGAGAATAAGCTTCTGAATGTTGGAGAAATATCGAAACGAAAAGAAAGTGAAATAGGGTATGAACCGCAAATAAAGAAAGATATAAATGAATCCCTTGGTGAGAAAAAATACAAAGAAAGCGGCGAGACTGATATTTCCCCTTCGTTCACTAAGGCCAATGGAGAGAATAGTTATAAGTTACCGTCAGTTGAGTTGTTGGAAAAACCTTCGGCAAGACATCACAAGGATGATTTAGATCATATTACACAGGGGGCGCATGTATTAAGAGACACACTTGCACAATTCAATGTAAACTCTGAAATCGTTGATTTACAAACAGGTCCTGTTGTTACAATGTACGAAATAGAATTAGCCCCAGGTACGAAAGTTGGAAAGGTAATAGCGCTTTCTGACGACCTTGCAATTGCATTGAAAGCGCTAAGTGTAAGGATTGTGGCGCCATTGGAAGGAAGGTCTTCTATCGGTATTGAAGTCCCGAATGCACATAGAAGGAAGGTGACTTTTAGGGAATTGCTGGAAGTCGCTGATGAAGCGAAAAAAAAGATGGCCATTCCGCTTTTAATAGGGAAAGATGTGGCCGGAAGACCTCTTATCTCCGATTTGGCATCCATGCCGCATCTGTTAATTGCCGGTACGACCGGGTCTGGTAAATCCATATGCCTGAATTCCATTATATTAAGTATTTTGTATACCCGATTCCCAAATGAAGTTCAGCTACTGTTGGTAGATCCAAAAATGGTTGAATTTTCATTGTTCGCTGAAATACCTCACCTGATAAGCCCTGTTGTGACAGATATGAAAAAGGCGGCTGCGGTACTTGAGTGGGCGGTGAATAAGATGGAAGAACGATACGCGTTACTTGCCAGCGTAGGTGTTAAAAACATCAGTGGGTATAACAAATTATCCGTATCTGAGATAAAAAAACGACTAAATGCTGAAGAGGACGTTAAATTAGATGATATCCCTTTACACCTTCCACACATTGTTATTGTCGTGGACGAACTGGCGGATTTAATGATGGTTGCATCAAAAGAAGTGGAATCTTCGGTGATCCGTCTTTCACAAAAATCACGTGCTGTTGGGATACATCTTATACTTGCCACACAAAGACCGTCTGTTGATGTAATTACCGGATTAATAAAATCAAATATGCCCTCAAGGATATCATTCTATGTATCATCAAAGGTTGATTCCAGGACAATACTTGATCAAAATGGGGCTGAAAAATTATTGGGAAGCGGGGACATGCTTTTTTCGCCGCCTGGGACTTCCAAATTAGTCCGTGTTCAGGGAGCTTATGTAAGCGAAGAGGAGGTTAAAGATGTTGTTGATTATCTTAGAAAGCATGCAGAACCAAAATATAACAAAGAATTGAAGAAATGGAAAGATATCTCTGATAATGATAAGAACGAACCACTGTTTGATGCGGCAGTAAGAATCGTATTGGAAACTCAAAGAGGTTCTGTTTCTCTATTACAAAGGAGATTGGAAATCGGGTATTCCCGCGCTGCGAGACTAATAGAGCTTATGGCGGAGGCGGGGATTGTTGGGGAATATAAAGGCAGTCAGGCTCGGGAGGTTTATTTAACTTTAGATGAATGGGATTTACAAACATCTTCTGCGGACAGAGAAGAATATAAAGATGATTAGCAAATCAAAAACGGTAGCATTAATTAATTTGGGATGCACTAAAAATTTAGTGGATGCAGAAGAAATGCTCGGGCGAATTGCAGCGAACGGCAGTACTATCTGCCAATATCCGGAAGACGCTGAAGTGCTTGTTGTAAATACCTGTGGTTTTATCGATGATTCAAAAAAAGAATCAATTGATATGATTTTTAAGATGGCAAAACTCAAAGAAAATGCGCAGTGCAAAAAACTGATTGTTACCGGTTGTCTGGCGCAGCGTTATTCTGCTGAATTGAAAAGTGAAATTCCGGAGATAGATGATGTTGTCGGGTTAAAAGATTTTGAGAAAATAACTCATTTAACAGGTAAGCGTCAGATGGATAACAGTACTATTTATCAAGGGGATGACTGGAGGAATCGAATCAGACTCACCCCGAAACATTATTCGTATTTGAGAATTTCAGATGGTTGTGACAATAGATGCACTTACTGCGCTATTCCCGGAATACGTGGTAATTTTATGAGCAGATCTATTGAAAATATCCTGGAAGAATCAAGACAAATGGCTTCTGAAGGGGTGAAAGAAATTAATATTATCTCGCAGGATACGACTTCATATGGTTTAGATATATATGGGAAACAGATGTTGCATGTATTACTTGAAAAAATTGCAGCGATTGAAGGTATTCAATGGATACGATTGTTATATACGCACCCTGGACATTTTTATCCTGAATTAATTAATACCATTAACGAACACGAAACCATTTGTAAATATATCGATTTGCCTATTCAGCACATTAATGATACTATACTGGGGAAAATGGGCAGAAACACTACCCGTAAAAGTATTGAGACCCTAATCAATAATTTAAGAAGATCAATACGTTCCATAGTTCTAAGGACTTCGGTAATTGTTGGATTTCCCGGAGAAACTGATGAACAATATCAGGAACTTTTAGAATTTATTAAAAAAACCAAATTTGAAAGGCTTGGGGTTTTTGCATATTCTAAAGAAGAAAATACGCCTGCGGCAAAGTTTAAGAAACAAGTAGGTAAAAAAGTGAAGCAAGAACGGTTAAATGAAATAATGCTGGCACAACGTGAGATTGTTTGGGAAAATAACAAAAATCTTATCGGGAAGAAGGCCTCTGTAATTGTTGATGAAAAAGAGGTTGTTTCCGGAATGTTAATAGGGCGGACGTCCGGGGATGCACCTGAAGTAGATGGAAAAGTATTTATAAATGACAAGCAAATAAAAGTGGGTGAGATAAGAGAATTAGTTATCAGTAATGTAAACGGTTATGATTTGGTGGCTTGATTATTTTCTATCACCTGTTTGTACAAACGATTTTTATTACTATTTGATCTGGTTGCATGCGTCGTATGGACAAACTTTGTTTGTCTATGCCTGCAGAAGATTTGTAGGGTATGTGGGCATTCCTACATACTTGTGTAATTTGGGTGCGAGTTGTTGATTATGGATTTCCAAAAATCTACCATATTTAACCTTCCGAATAGCCTGACATTATTCAGGCTCTTGTTGGCTATTATATTCTTTATTTTCTTGTCCTATCATTATTATGCGCTCTCCTTGCTCTCATTTTTAGCAGCGTCATTAACAGATTGGTTAGATGGTTATGTAGCAAGGAAGAAAGGTCTTTTGACTGATTTTGGACGTATTGCCGATCCTTTTGTGGACAAAATTATTGTTTGTGGGGGTTTCATTTTACTAATAAAACATGGCTATGAAAATGTCCCGCCATGGATGGTATTAGTGATTGTTGCCAGAGAATTTTTTGTCAGCAGTATAAGAAGTTATTCTGAAGCAAGAGGCATTGAATTCGGTGCTACATTATGGGGGAAAGCGAAAATGTTTGTTCAGGCGTTGACTATCAGTTTGATGTTGCTTTTTTCCGCTTATTTAAAACATGTGGGAAGTATAAAGAACATAATCATTGTTCTGTTATGGTTGACGGTGATTATTACTGTGGTCTCCGGTATAAAATATATGGTAAAGGCCAGCCCGGTGTTGTTAGAAAGATAAACTATTGGCTTGAGACAACACTCACTTCATTGAAGCATTCAAATCCCTTAACAAATCCTCTAGATTCACCGATACAATTTGAACGGCTTGTCCCAGGCTTATTGTTCTTGCCAGGGTATTTCTTAACACAGGATTCTTTAGCTGTTTAAAACCATATCCTATTAAAATGTCTAATGTTTGCGGATATTGTCTGATCAATTGATAAACATTTGTAGATGCAGTTGCCGAATTTATTTGTTCGGCAATTTCTTCCTGGGTAGATTTCAGCGTTTTCCATATATTAATACTAAAAAGGAAGATAGCGGCATATTCTATAAATCCACTGAGTCCCAGCAAAAAATAAAATTGCGGATTGAGGTGAAATGAAACAGGTTGGGTGACAACCCTGAATACGCAACCTAATATGATGAGGAAAAACGTTACATTCAGTAATTTAGGGCTGTACAGTTTTACTCCTTTACTTAGCGGGATCATTTTAGAGGCGCATCCGATAATCATCATACTGATAAATCCTACAAAAATTGCGTGCCTATATGCTCCAAATAAAGCATGAGAAACCTTTTCTCCTGCAAATGTCTCATATAGGGTAAAAGTTAAAAAGGCACTTTCAGAGACAAACAACCAGAATAAGGCAGCCCGAATGTATTTTCTGAAACCAGTGGGGAGTTTAACCTTGTTTTGAACAAGCTTCTTTTTATCGAATAAGTTTAAATTATAAATAAATAGAAAAATTCCGAGGGCTTCTAAAAGTCCTGAAATAAAAGATATTGCGATAAAAAATCCGTGAAGATTTTGTGTATAGCCTTTGTAAAATTCGGAGAATACCCTTAACGCTATTGAGAGGTTTAGCAGATACAGCACATATGCGCTATTTTTTCTGTTGGGGATTTGTATGCCGAGAAATATGGGTAACGTTTTAGTGAAAATACCAATTATTACCAAACAAGAAAAACCGACAATTTGAATATGCCTGATAGGATCTTTAAAATATGCTGGTATCTCTGTGTTACCTACTATGCAGTAATGGAAATGTAAGGCAGTAAAAACAAATGCTTGTAAAAGAAACCATAGAAAACTCGATAGTATGAAACCTTCATAAACTTCATAGTCACGTTTTTCTGAAGAAAAATATGTTCTGCATAAAACATACATAAAAATAGCAATAGAAGCCGTTTGCAATGACAATCCCACAAATACCGGAATTTTTAAAAAAAGTCCCCCGGAATAATAAGAAATCGTTTTGAAAACAAAAGATAATAAAATTCCTATTACCATTAGAAAAAAAGATTTGTATGCCAGTTGCGTGCTATACAAAATCGTATTCCAAAACTTTGGCAAAGCAAAAAATGAAAGGCCCATTATGAATAATCCCACCCATCCATAAACTTGTGTATCGCCGTGTGTCTCCAGTAACACCCAAGGAACGGAAAGGAACGATCTCTTATATGCCATGTATGCCAACATTACAGCTCCATACAGACAACCGGTGGAAAGTACGATGATGATTGATGTTTTTATAAAAAATTCATAGATATGCTCTGTTTGAGGTTTGATTAAAGACACTTCATCATTTTCAACTTCTTTGCCGTCAATAAGGTTTTGTAAGTCCTCTATTAGTGTAGACGGATTAATGTTGTGCATCCTGGCGAAAAAAGAAATAGGTTTGTCCGGAAGCGAATCACCTCCACACATTATCCCATAGGTATCAAATATCTTTCGGGTGACCGGAAATTTTTCTGCAATTTCCTTTACCGTACTATTTTCCCGAATCCTGTCCATAAAAAATAATCCTAAAAATTTTTAAGGTAATTTCATAGAATGACTGTTTTTAACAGTGATTATTATGATTTATGATAAAGTGATACTCTACTGTGACCAAATATACAAAATATAAAAATCTAACCAAGAATAGTTAAATAAAAATACTATATCAGGCTAAAAAAGCAGTGTCAATGACTAACTAATAAATATAATGCAATTTTGAATACCCATAAAAAATTGCGGAAGGTTCAATAAAATTAGTGTAGAGAAACCTTTTTATTTTGGTTATATTCACACATTGTGCTATTTTTATCCGAATCGATAAAGATCACTCATAAAACTATTTAAATGTTACATTTATTTTAATATTTTTCATTTTTTCTCAATTGAATAAATAACAATATGCGTAGTATTGCGCTGACAAATCAAAAGGGTGGTGTTGCTAAAACAACGACAACGGTAAATCTTGGTGCCTGTCTTTCTGAAATGGGAAAGAAGGTTTTATTGGTTGATTTGGACCCTCAGGGCAACATGAGTTCATGGTTTGGGCTCGATATACATTCCTTAGAAAAATCGATGTACAATGTCTTTTTGCAAGAGGTTTATTTTGAAGAGATTCTGAAAGATACTTGTGTTCATAATCTCACCCTCGCACCCTCAAACGTTGCGTTGGCAGGTGTGGAAAGAATTTTGGCAAATGAAAAAGAACGCGATCTTATCTTACGCAAAAGAATCGCTCCTGTTGCAAATAATTATGATTATATTTTGTTGGATTGTCCGCCTTCATTGGGCTTGATAACGATAAATGCACTTACTTTTGTAAAAGAAGTCTTTATTCCTCTTGAAACAAAAGTGCTGGCGTTGAATGGGCTGGTAACACTTGTAAATACCGTTCAGATAATAAAGGAACGGCTGAATCATAAACTGGAAGTCACCGGTATTATTGCGTGCAGATTTGATAGCAGGACAAATCTAAGCAATGAGGTGTATAAACAAGTGAAAGAGCGTTTTCATGAAAAGGTTTTTAATACAATAATTCGTGAAAACGTACGTTTGGCAGAATGTCCAATTTCCTCAAAACCTATTACTATGTATGCACCTGAAAGTTCCGGAGCAAAAGACTATATAGCGTTAGCAAAAGAAGTAGTAGGATTAGAAACTACCAGGGAAAAAGATATGCCAGAAGAATAATTTATACTCTATTTATTGTACAAATAAACATACAGAATAAATGAATGTCTCCATAGATTGCTAACTACAGGATCTTCCAAGAATCATGGGCATGTACGAGCGATGTAAGCTCTCAAATGGTTCCTGACTAATCTATCTACTTCCGAAAATATTTGATGTACGCCAACACGGTCTTTTTTAGGGGTATGTCCTTTAATCCAGACGAGCTTTGGCAAAAACTCATCATAGAGCGCAAAAATGCTTTTATAGATATCCGCATTCCGCAAAACAGAGCCCTTTCTTTTACTGAGATAATAAACGTCCTCAAGCCTCCTCCTTCGTCCAGGCAAATCAACTGCGGTACGGCAGTCTGTATAAATTGTTATGAAATCCCTCTTTTCAGAGGCCTTGTTCCCGTTTTCTAATGTGAGGGATTCAAGTGCCCAAAGAAGTGTCTGAAGTTCCAGCCGCGTATTCGTTGTATTCTCCACAATCCTTGTTTTCACTGCATCCGGAAAATACCATGCCTCGAACATGTCTTTGTTTGCAGGTGTTTCACCGGGGTTATGCGGAATACACAAAAATCCACCTACGCCAAGCTTTCTCTTTGGGTTGTAGCTGGAATCAATAAAAATCGTTAAATGAGATTTATCCATGGAGAATCGAAAATATCACCTTCTTTATAAAAAAATTTGAAAAAAGTATACAGTCCGCTTATTGAGTAATTAGGTATAGAGCCGCAAAGTGTGTTAAAATGTGGGTTCTAACGCTCCAAACATGGGTGTGCACTGTACGTTTAGCAATGCGATGAAACCTGCCCATTGACAAGGGACAATTAAACGTTAAAATACGGCATGGAATTAAATCACATTGGCATCACAAATAAGAGTGAAGATCACGCCCTGAAATTTTATCGGGACTTTTTAGGTCTTGAAAAAACAAGAGAAATACTTTTACCGCCGGAACTTTCAAAGCAATTATTCTCTCTTTCCCGAGAGATCAAAGTGTTGGTTTTTGAAAAGCCCGGGATAAAGATTGAGGTATTTATCTCTGATTTTAAGCATGCATATCCAAATTTTACGCATTTCGGGATGATGATTGAAAGCTTTTCGGATATTGCAGAAAAGGCGCGGCGATTTGGTGCGGAACTTATTGAGGGAAAACATAAAGATAAGACAGTATATTTCCTCAAGGATTTTTCCGGCAACCTGATTGAAATAAAACAAAAATCCCAATGAGGAATGCCTTATTGACGAAGCCCCTTTTTATTTTGCCACTGCATTTTTCATATTCATACCTTAAAACACTGAGATACACCTGAAGAATCTTTTCCGGGTAATTTTACAGCAATAAAGATTCAATCCCCCTGTCGGTATTCTGTGTTTCAATTTATACAATGCAATTTCAGATTGACAAAGGCCTTCTAAAGGACGAGTCCAATTCCCTCTGGACTTTTTTGATTTACAGGACGTGTAATTTGCTGACCTTGCGGAAATGGTAGCCGTAAACTGCAAGGGTAATGGAAAGTGGTAATAATTCCCGATGGTGAAAGGATGTCCATAACAAGAGCTTCCAAAAGTGAAAGCGTTCATTGCCAAGGATGCCAAGGTAGTAGATGGCGCGGAATAACGCCAGTATATCATTAAAGGTAATTTGCGCTTTAATCTTTGGCGTTTTATATTCCCGAAAGAGGGTCTTTATGCGCTGATAGTGGTTTTTGGGAGTATAAATGTGTTTCAATATTTTTTTATATCCTTCCCGGAATGTATCAATATCCATTTTAGGGATAATGTTAGTGGTGCCGTCTACATTGTCTCCAGACATCTGTCCAAGCAAGCGCCCCTCCTGCATTAGGCGTTCGTATAGCCGCGTTCCTGTCGGGGCCTGAAGCAGGCCAATCATCGCAGACACAATCCCGCTATTTTGTATAAAATCAATTTGTCGCTGAAAGATGGATGGTGTGTCGCTGTCAAAACCAACGATAAAACCCGCTTGTACCTGCAGTCCGGCCCGCTGAATACGCCGTACGTCTTCGAGGAGGTTACGGTTTTTATTCTGTTTTTTGTTACATTCTGCCAGGCTATCCGTATCCGGCGTTTCGATCCCGATAAAAACCGTAATAAAGCCCGCCTCGGACATCATTTGCATCAGGGATTCATCATCGGCAATGTTAATGGAAATTTCGGTGTTAAACGTTATCGGCACATGTTCGCCTTGCCATTTGATCAGGGCTGGCAGTAGTTCGTTTTTGAGGGTTTTTTTATTACCTAGGAGATTGTCATCTACGAAGAATACAGGCCCACGCCAACCCCTGTTATAGAAACTATCCAACTCGGCAATAATCTGTTCAACAGTTTTGGTGCGTGTACGTCGTCCAAATAATGAAGTCACGTTGCAAAACTCGCAGTGGTATGGACAACCTCGAGAGTACTGTATGCTCATTGAGGCGTATTGATTCAGATCGGCTAACTCCCACAGAGGGGTTGGTGTTTTTTGAATGTCGGCAAAATTAGATGAGATGTATACACGTTTAGCGCAATTATTATTCAGGTCTTCCAAAAAGGGTGACAGGGTTAGCTCCGCTTCGTTGAGTACGAAATGATCGACATTCTCAAACTGTTCATGTTCGCTCGTGAATAAAGGGCCTCCGGCAACCACCTTAACACCGGCTTTACTGCAACGGCCAATGATATGTTTTGCCGACGTTCTTTGGACAACCATGCCGCTGATAAACGCATAATCTGCCCATAACAGATCGTCATCCGTGAGTTTTGTTACATTGACGTCTATAAGTCGCTTTGACCACTCCGACGGCAGCATTGCAGCAACTGTCAGGAGTCCTAGCGGGGGAAAGGATGCCTTTTTGCGTATGAATTTAAGGGCGTGTTTAAAACTCCAGAATGTATCCGGGAATTCAGGGTATATTAATAATATATTCAATATGTTTTATTTAATAAGTGATAGGAAACCACACTTTCCATGTAGAACACATGTTAAACTAAAATGGAAGACGATTGCAAGCATTTTTAATTTTTTCGGCAATATTATCAAAATTATAACAATTTGGCTGTTTGAAAATTGATCATAGTTCGCCCACATTTAATCTGAACAAATCAAGGGCCAGGCAATCAGGAGATAAAGAAATACGAAGCACGAAATCCGAAACAAATTTTAAAATGCAAAATCCCAATGAAAAAAAAACGGGTTTTGAACATTTGAACATTTGAAAATTTTACACCGTCTGATACACAATTATCTGAATTATCTAACAATAGTAAATGCACTATTGAATGTTATATAGCGGGGTGAATTTAGGATTCGTTTCGGATTTCGTGTTTAGTATTTATTTATCTCCTGCTTGTTTGGTTCCGAAGATGACAATTTAGGGATGTTTAAAGAAAAGGGAAAATGCAGAGTAAGGAATATTTTTATCATTTAACTGGTAAATTTATTATTATACGATATTATTATGTGATTGATGATGAATTTGGGCACTGTTTAATTTGCTAAATATACGAAAATAATAAAAGAAAGCATGTTGTAATATGATTTTCTGCGAAACATCGTCCACAAATTGTTCACAACCTTCTCTTTTGATGAAAAAAATCGTTACCTGATTCCCAATACTCTGTTTTTCAGAGGTATTTTTTTTCAGAGAAGAAAGAACATTATCATATCCGTTACTAGCCTATTGTATGAGTTGTTCTTCCGCCATATACCAAAAAAACATAGTTTTATCAAATAATTCTAAAAGGAATTATAACGCAGCCAATCACGATCCCGACGTTGTGTTGTTTTTGATGTATTTGGTTTTCTTTGAAAGTTATCAGGGAATCGGAGGGGTTATATTTTAAACATCCCCGTAGTTCCTTCCTTGTGCAAGAGGGGAAATGACGGGTAATTATATATACAGATGTCACGTTTTTACAGCGACGGGAAGCATGTTGCTGGCCTGACAATAGTACAATAGGAATAGTTTATTCCTACAATATTTTATGAAAGAAGGGGTTTATGAAAAATTTTCAAACGTTTAATTTTAATTCTAACATTGTTGCAGGTATAAAATCGGTCGGGTATGTCACCCCAACGCCGATTCAATTACAGGCAATTCCGCTGATTTTGGAGGGGACAGATGTAATGGGCCTGGCGCAGACAGGCACCGGCAAGACAGCCGCATTTGTGTTGCCGATACTACACAGATTGATGCAGGGAGAACGCGGCAAAATACGTGCTCTTGTTATCGTCCCAACCCGTGAACTGGCTGAACAGGTTCTTCAGGATTTCAAAACCCTCGGGTCAAAAACATCATTAAGAAGCATTAGCATTTACGGGGGCGTTAGCATTACCCAGCAGATCAATAGACTCAGAAGCGGCGTAGAGATTGTTGTTGCCTGCCCTGGAAGGCTTTTGGACCATATGAAACAAAGGACCATCGAACTTTCAAGGGTAGAGGTGTTGGTGCTCGATGAAGCGGATCATATGTTCGACATGGGATTTCTTCCGGATATCAGAAAGATAATAAAGTGTCTGTCGCATAAACGGCAAACATTGCTTTTTTCCGCGACCATGCCAGATGAGATCCGAAAGTTGGCGCAGGAAGCGCTAACAAAACCGGTGACTGTTCAATTAGGGAAAACCGCTCCGGCATCCACGGTTAAACACGCCTTATATCCGGTGAAACAACATCTTAAAATACCCCTTCTTCTGAAGATATTGCAACATACAGACACCCAGTCTGTGCTGATTTTTACCCGTACCAAGTACCGGGCAAAGAGCCTGGGCGACCGGTTAATAAGGGCTGGGTACAAGGCGACGTCGTTTCAGGGGAATTTGTCACAACCACAACGACAGGCGGCTTTAGGTGGGTTTAGAAATGGCGCCTACCAGATCCTTGTGGCGACAGATATTGCAGCACGCGGCATAGACATTTCACAAATTTCACATGTTATTAACTATGATATTCCTGATACCCCGGAGGCATATGTCCATCGTATTGGCAGAACAGGTCGTGCGGCGCGTACCGGAGATGCTTTTACCCTGGTAACAGAAGATGATAAAGCAATGGTACGCGGTATTGAAAACATCCTTGGCTCACGTATCGAACGATATACCCTGGAAGATTTCGACTATTCTATGCCTGCATTAAAAAACACCGGAACACATGCTGCACCAACACAGAAAAAAATTGTACGCAATAAAATGGATTGGCACCAAAAAAGTGATACTAGGGGAAAGACTGATTTAAAAAAGGATATGAGCACTTCCACAATGAAAAAACAATATTCCTTTATAAAGACCAAAACTACTCGTCCCTTATCCGCAAATATAAAGACTGCGCCACGTCCATTAAAACATAAATAAGTGCGCCGTGTGTGGTTTTTCTGAATGTAAATGGTTTAAGAAACTGATTTAAAAATAGGAGCGGTTGCTGTGGGAATGTTAGGCGTTGCACTGGTGTATGTTGGCTTTGTTCTGTTTATGAATGGCTTGATGGTTTTGGGAAAGTTAAGCGCAAAGCATGTATTTCCAATGAACCTGTTTGCCGGTGCTCTTATTGTGGCCGGAGCTATGCGGACTGTTTTCGTTCACGGTGGAGAAATAATAACCTATTTTTATGCCATGCAGTCCCTGTTGTTTGGATTTACCTATTTATGGGTAGGCATCAACGCTCTGGGGAACCATGAGGGCAAGGGATTAGGATGGTATTGCTTATTAGTGTCTGTAGTCGCCGTTCCGACGTCATTTACTGCAATGCCTGATATAGGATTACTTATATTGTGGTTAATGTGGGCGAGTTTGTGGTTTATGTTTTTTCTGCTGCTTGGACTCGGAAAGGCTATTGAAAAAATTACCGGTTACTGGACAATTGTTAATGCCATAGTAACTGGTATTGCCGGATATACAATCTTAGTCGAAGTCTGGCCCTGGCAATAATGCAATAATATAGTACCTTGTCAGTAATTTCTTTGCACTTCAGGCGGGTTCAGGGTTGTAACCCAATGTCATTAAGTTAAGCAAACGGCCGCAAAAGTCCCCCTTAATAAAGGGGAAAAAAGGGGGTTGTTTTTGATCAAATAATTCATAGCACCTTAGTTATTTGAAAAATCCAAGGGGACATTAAAAACAATGCAGCCCCTTTAGGGGCGGTCTGTTTGTAGCGCAATAAAATTCAACAGGTAAATAGCTCCGTAGGAGCGGCCTGTATATGATTGACAGGAAGACAGGCCGCTCCTGATTATAGAGACAGGTTTCAAACCTGTCTCTACGATCTGTTATGGTATCCTATCTACAAACTTATCGGTAATACGTTTTTTTAAAAACCAAAGTGTTACAATAATTCTTAACTTAATGACATTGAGTTGCAAACTTGAACCCGCCATGTGTAATTTCTTTACATTTTTTGGCAAAATATTTAATAGTTCATTCTGCAGTCAGCGATCTAAAGTCGGCAGTAGGTGGTGGACCAATGACTAATGACTGTTTAGTTCTGGCTATGCCAGGTTAGGAGGTATCTAAATAATGGAAAAACGGAAAGAACTAATCCTTCCCTATAAGACTTTAAAACAGAGCAAACCAGTATCTACACTCACAGAGCTTCCGCCTTTAGGGATGAGCGCTAAAGATATCGGGGAAGAGTATCGACGGTATTTTAGTGATACCCTGGGGCGAGACAAGCATTGTCGTTTATTACACTATTCATATAATGCGCTGGCGTTAGTGCTCCGTGACCGGTTATTGGAACGTTGGAAAAAGACCCGCTATGCCTATCATGAAAGCAAATGCAAATGTACGTATTATTTGTCTATGGAATATCTCCCCGGGAGGACGTTGAGCAATGCCATGGTCAATCTTGGCATTGTTGACGAGGTTTCCCATGGCATGCAGGAACTTGGCTACGTATTGGAAGAGGTGAGCGAGGCGGAACACGACGCCGGTTTAGGCAACGGGGGCCTGGGACGGCTTGCCGCATGTTTTCTTGATAGCTGCGCCACGTTGCAGTTGCCGGTTGTGGGGTACGGGATTCGTTACGAATACGGAATGTTTCGGCAGTGTATAGAAAATGGCGAACAGGTGGAAGAACCCGACCGTTGGCTGCGCTACGGAAATCCCTGGGAGCTGGAACGTCCGGAATACATGTGCCGCGTGCATTTTGGCGGACGAACTGAATTTTATCGCGGCGAAGACGGAAGGTTGTTCGCACGTTGGGTAAATACGCAGGATGTATTGGCGACGCCCTATGACATTGCGATACCAGGGTACCGGAATGGAACCGTAAATACGTTGCGATTGTGGTCTTCTTCCGCCACAGATGAGTTTAATCTGGGAGAGTTTAACGCGGGCAGTTATCCTGAATCTGTTGCCGCGAAAAGCGCCGCGGAATATATTACCATGGTTTTATACCCGAATGACGTCAGTGAAAACGGCAAGGTGCTGCGCCTGAAACAGCAATATTTTCTCGCATCAGCAAGCCTGCAGGATGTGTTACGCCATTGGGTGCGACTATATGGGTATGATTTTAGCGAATTTGCTGAAAAAAACTGTTTTCAAATGAACGACACTCATCCCGCTATCGCAACGGCGGAATTGATGCGCTTGCTGATGGATGAATATCGAATGGAATGGGATGAGGCATGGGACATTACCCACAACGTTATGGCATATACAAACCATACCTTACTTTCTGAGGCGCTGGAAAAATGGCCGGTGCGTATGTTCCGCGAACTGCTGCCGCGATTGCTCGATATTATCTATGAAATTAATGCACGTTTTATCTCAGAAGTGGCGCGACGTTGGCCGGGCGATATTGAACGGCAAATGCGCATGTCGATTATCGGAGACGGCAATGAACCATATGCCCGTATGGCACACCTTGCTATTGTCTGCAGTTTCTCCGTAAACGGCGTCGCGGCACTGCATACTAAATTATTAACGGAAGGATTGTTTCGTGATTTTTATGAGCTATGGCCGGAAAAATTCAACAATAAGACAAATGGCGTCACTCCACGAAGGTGGCTGGGCTGGGCAAATCCGGCATTAAGCAGCCTTATCACAGAAAAAATCGGGAATGGATGGATAACTGACTTACCGCAATTACACCTGCTAAAAAACTATGTTAACGACAAGGAATTTTGCTTGCGATGGCGGGAGATAAAAATGCATAATAAAAAACGCTTGGCGGCGCTTATAAAACAGGGTTGTGGTATTGTGGTTGACGCATTCGCCCTGTATGATGTGCAGGTAAAGCGTTTTCATGAATATAAACGTCAATTGCTTAATATTCTCCATGTGGTACATTTGTATGATCGCGTGAAGCGTGGCGACGATGCAAATTGGACTCCGCGACTCATCCTTTTTGGCGGAAAAGCCGCTTCGGGATATTTTATGGCAAAAACCATTATTAAATTGATAAATAATGTTGCGGAGGTAATTAACGCCGATCCAAAGATGCACGAATATTTAAAAGTGGTTTTTTTGCCGAATTATTCTGTAACTGCCATGGAAATTATTGCCCCTGGCACAGACCTTTCCGAACAAATTTCTACGGCAGGAAAAGAAGCCTCGGGCACGGGAAATATGAAATTCATGATGAACGGCGCTATAACTATCGGCACACTCGACGGCGCTAACATTGAAATTCGCAAAGAAGTTGGAGATGAAAACCTCTTTTTTTTTGGTTTGACTGCTGAAGAAGTTTTCCAATTACGAAAAAACTATAACCCGGATGCGATTATTCACACGGACGAGGACTTGCTTCGCGTGATGCAGTTACTTACAAGCGGCCATTTCAACCAGTTTGAATATAAAATATTTGATAGCATTATTCATTCGCTTACCAGTCCGAACGACCCGTGGATGACGATTGCAGATTTCAGAAGTTATGTCAACGCTCAGAAAAAAGTAGCAGAGGCGTATCGGGATCAGAATAAATGGACGAGGATGAGCATCTTGAATACTGCCTGCAGCGGCAAATTTTCCAGTGACAGAACGATAGAAGAATATAATAATGAAATATGGAAAATGTCTCCGGTGCCAGTATAATTCAACGTTAAAGAATTTAAAACTATTCTTGTATAGGGCGTATTGCACGTATTCTCTATGATTGATGGGTCTGCCAGGACAATCACATCGTAATCACTGCAAAATTAACGATATTCCCGCCCGTTCAGGTTTGCAAGCCAATGTCATTAAGTTAATCTACCTGCCGCAAAAGTCTCCCTTAATAAAGGGGGATAAAGGGGGTTGTTTTTAATCAAACAACTTTAACTTAATGACATTTGGTTGCAACCTTAACCACCCATGCTGGAAAAAATACAGGATAATGAAGTGGAAAAGATTTAATTTGTGAAAAATTAAGGTTTATGTTTAAGGAGATAGATTTAAAAAAATGATATGAGTAAAAACTTTTTAATTAACCCAATGCCATTGTGTTCTATTTATGCGGTCATTGCCTTGTGGAGGGGGATAACTATACATGAAATTCAGCGACCTTGAGCTTTCTGCAGACATCCTCAAAGCCCTCGATAAAATGGGATATAATGAAATGACTCCCATCCAGGAGGCGACTTACCCTATAATCTTCGCAGGCCATGATTTATGTGCCCTGGCAGAGACTGGGTCGGGAAAGACGGCAGCCTGCGCCATCCCACTTATTCAAAAAGTTGATCCCTCCCTCGACGCCATTCAGGGACTTGTGATTGTTCCGACTCGTGAATTGTGTATGCAGTATGTGGAGGAGATCAGGAAAATAGCGGCAAAAACGGACGTTATCCCTTATGCCGTTTATGGCGGATTTGATAGGGCGGCACAGATAGCCAGAGTAAAACAGACAGTGCATATTTTAGTGGCAACCCCAGGACGGCTCATAGATCTTTTGTACGAAGGGATACTTTCATTTGCACGGATAAAATGTGTTATCCTTGATGAGGCGGACGAGCTGCTAAAGGTAGGATTCCTTGAGGATATCGAATTCATTTTGTCATGTATACGGCACAAACATCAAACACTGCTTTTTTCCGCAACGATGCCCGATGATATAAAAAAACTTACACAAGACTGTTTGCATGAACCCCAGTATATATCGCTTGTTACAAAGAGATCTGCACCGGAAAGCATTGAACATTATTTTTCTTATGTCAACCCGAAACAAAAGCATGAAGAACTCGTTAAATATCTCAAGGGCGAGGAGGTGAACCAGGCGCTTATCTTCTGTAATGCACGGCACATGGTTGACTCTCTGTTTCGGCTGCTTAGGAAAGATTTTCATGATATTGAGTATATGCACGCCGGACTCGCACAGGACAAGCGTTCATCAATTATTCGCAGATTTAGAAGCCAAAAAATCCGCTACCTTATTGCGAGCGACGTTGCGGGAAGGGGGCTTGACTTTTCTCATGTATCGCATGTGATTAATTGGGATATGCCAAGAGATGGTGAGCAATATACGCATCGTACAGGACGTGCAGGCCGTATGGGAAGGAAGGGAATAGCCTTTACCCTGGTTGCAAAAAAGGACCTTTCGCTCCTCAGTAAAGTTATTTCCAGCAGGAAAATCTCTCCCTGTTGGATAGGAAAAAACCCTTTTAATGAAGAAGCCAGATCACGCCAACGAATACCCCGAAAGAAAATAAATACCCCTTCACCTGCGCCATTGCAAGACAGGAAAATACCAGAAAAGGAAAGCGAAGGGCAAGGATAATACGCTCTGCCTGAAAATGAAATGATTGGTAACAATTTGGCTTTTTGAAAAATTCCAATAATAGCAATGTAGGGGCGAAGCATTTGCTGTAAATTGTCATAAATGCGTTCACACCCAAGCGGGCAAATGCTTCGCCCTTACTTTTTCAAAAGACTAAGGTGTTACTAAGCCCACTAAATTCATGTAGTGCGACGAGGTTCGTCGCACTACAAATGACAATTTCCAGTTTCAAAAGACCAAAGTGTTACCATCTCCATAAACTATTACACATTCACATTTTCAAACGTATGAACAATTATAAGATATTTATCAGCGCGGGAGAATCCTCCGGGGATATCCACGGAGCAAATCTGATGCGCAGCCTCCTTAAGAAAAATCCCAATATCACCTTTTATGGTTTGGGGAAAGAACGTATGAATGAAGCGGGCCTGCATTGTCTTTGCGATATGAAAACAAAATCACTCATGTGGCTTCACGCCTTGACAGAATTATCCGCTTTTTTGCGCATGAAAAAAGATTGCGTTCGCTTTTTTCAACATGAAACCCCTTGCGCCGTCATCTTAATTGATTATTGCGGTTTCAATTTCCAGCTTGCGAGGGCAGCAAAAAAATTAAAAATACCGGTAATTTATTACATTACTCCACAATTATGGGCGCACGGGCCATGGCGAATAAAAAAACTAAGGAAACTGGTCGACTTCTTAATCGTCATCTATCCATTTGAAAAATCTTTTTATGAAACTTCCGGACTGCCGGTCACGTATGTTGGACACCCATTGTTTGATGAATTAGACAGGGAACGACGCATCAATAATCACCTTTCGATGGAAGAAAAACAAGTGGGGGAGTACATCGTTTCCCTGCTTCCCGGAAGCAGAAAACAGGAAATTATCCGACTGCTGCCGCTATTGCTCCGGGCAGCAAAACAAATAAAACAGACCATCCCTTCCATAAAAATCCTCGTTTCCTGTACCAGCGAACAGTATTTCTCTCTTATTCGTTTAATAGTAGAAGCATCTCATCTTCCCGCCGAAATTATCGTTGGCTGTGTTCGCAAGATAATTCAGTCTTCCGATATCTGCCTTGCCGGCTCTGGAACTGTTACACTGCAAATTGCCTATTACCATACACCAATGCTTATTGTTTATAAAATTTCACCATTCGCTTATTTTATTGCCAGGCCGTTCCTTACCACCCCTTATATCGGACTGGTAAACATATTGGCAAACAAGATGATTGTTCCGGAAACGCTCATGTGCAGTAACAATTATTCCAGGCTGGCCAATCAGGCAATAGAATTGCTCAGGAATAACCAAAAAAGACACCTGTGTATTGAAAACCTACGCTCACTCATGGATGATATAGGAAAACCAGGAGCATCTGAACGTGCGGCGGAAGAAATATTCCGTTTTCTCAGGCAGGAAACACAGCCTGTAATTGTGAAATCCGAAACAAATTCTAATGACAAAATGATCTGACATTCTAAACAAGCGCATTTTTCGTATTTCGTGCTTCGTGTTTTTTATCTCGTGCTTGTTTGCTTCTGGCTATGCCAGCTTCGGTTTGTATATAGAGGGCAGATATCTGTCAAAAATATATCTGATAGTTTGCCAGGCTGCTTCGTATTTTGACAAAAGGAGTCTCGGATATGAAGATGGGTTTGGACGCAAAAGGGAAACATTCGGTTTACAAAAGGCGTCTTTTGATCCCAATATTTGTTATTAAATGGAAGCAGGAGCTTCCAGGGCACGTACGTTCCCAAGTCGGAACTTGGGAACGAGAATGGAGTTAGGCCTTCGGCGTAGTGCGACGAGGCTCGTCCCATTACATAAAACTAAAAAAAATCTTGCATCTTTTACATGGTGTAGAATATAATAATTTCAATTGACAATGATTTGCCCAAAAGGGCTTATTATTGTGTCAATACACTTAAGATTCTATAACACTAATTAATGCAAAATTAATGCAAAATGTGGAGGGGAAGCTGTTGAAATTTAATTTTAATCCTTTCAGGAAAGGGCTGAATCAGGTACTGGGGAAACTGGAAGAAGATATTATGAATGCATTGTGGATGAAGGGTGAGGGCAGCGTGAAGGATATCCTGGAATCGTTTCCTCAGGAGAGGAGTGTTTCTTATTCGACCGTGATTACTGTCACCAACCGGATGACGAAAAAGGGGCTTTTGACCAGAAGAAGGGAAAAGAAGGCCTTCCTGTATAAACCTTTGTATAGTAAGGAACAGTTTTATGAGATGGTGTCGAAGGCTGTTGTTGAGGGGATTTCAGGTCTGTCGCTAAAAGCCGCAATGGTTCATTTTGTTGAATGCATGTCGCAGTTAAATCCGGACAAGATGGAATATTTTTCGCAACTCATAGAATCCAAGAAACAATCGCTTAAGAAAGAGCAAATCAATGGAAAATAAAGGGGGAGAGAACGTTTCTAATAATCAGCAAAAGAATGCTGATAAGTGTTTTGCTCTTTTTTTGTTGATAAACAGCATCATTGCCTCTGCTTTTGTTGCCGGCATTCTGGTGAGTGTTAACAGCTATATAAAAGGGATTTTTAACACGTACCACTCTGCAACTTGTTGTGGAAGTATTTGTCTGAATTGCCTTTTCAGCTTTTATACGCTGTGTCTGTTGTTTTATTTTCTTTGTATGGGTATTTATTTCGTTGGCGTCGGCAGGGCTTTTTATAAGGCGTTTTTACTCTTTACTATAAACCGCAGTCTGTTTCGTTCTCTTGGTTTGACGGACATAAAAGAGTATCCGATTGGGGATGATACATTAAATACACTGCCATGTAAAAACTCCCCGATATTTGTATCCGGGCAGAAAATATTCAATGCCTTTACCTTTGGCATATTTCGCCCCAAAATATGTTTGTCTGCCGGCCTTTTTTCTTATCTGACCCCAAAAGAGCTACAGTCGGTGGTTCTTCACGAATTTCATCATCTGAAACACAGGGACCCGTTACGATTTGCGATAATGCAGATATTCTGTGCGCTTCATTTCTTTCTGCCGGTTAATAATTATCTTGTGCGGTTGTATAAAATGCACTCTGAGAAGGCTGCGGACGATGCTGCTTTGCGGCTTATGAATGAACCACTTGCATTGGCAAGCGCCCTTGTCAAAATGTCCGGATACAATACAAAGCATATGACGCAAATAGCGATAGCCTCATTTTCGAATGAACAGCAGGCATTTGAAGAGCGTATAAGCCGTTTGGTAGAACCAAAAGTATCATCATTCAGCAAAGGCGGATTATTTGCGATGCCTTGCTATCTAAGCGTCGTATCGGTTTTTTTCTCAGGGATACTTTTTTCGTCCGTCTATTTTCATACACATCTGTTAACCAGCGAAGCCGGGTGCAAAGAAGGTAATTGTCATATGGTTACGTGTAAAGAGTGATTTCAGTACCTTATCAGAGATTTCTTTGCATTTTTTGTCAAAATATTTAATGGTAAAATCCGAAATGTTAAATATGAAATACGAAAAGATGTTCATACTCATTTTACTTTTTTTCACCCAATTTGTCCTGATTTCACGAACCGGGAGTTGTGATACTTCCCCATCAAAGACAAAAGAAGAAGTGGGCGCTGACAAACCTAAAGAAAAGCCTGCCGGTACGTTAAACATACAGTGGCTAATTAATGAGGCGATGGAACATAATCCTGAGATTATTGCTGTGCGTCAGCGGTTAAATGCTTCCGCGTCGAGAATTTCTCAGGCGAAATCACTCGAAGACCCCATGTTTCGGGCAGGTTCTTTTAATATGTCCAACCAACCTCTCAACATTAACGGCCAAACCAGCATGCTGCAACAGCGGTACGCCGTGACTCAGAAAATTCCATTTCCCGGTAAACTTGCCATGAGAGGGAAGATAGCAACTCAGGAATCTAAAATGGCGGAAGAAGATCTGTTGGCAAAGGTGCAGGAAATTACCGCCCTGGTAAAAACCGCCTTTTATGATCTGTTTTACGTAAACCGCGCTATTGCAATTACGGAAGAGAACAGGGAGCTGCTTCGTAAATTTTCAAAAATCGCGGAAACAAAATACGCCGTTGGCAAAACATCGCAAAGGGATGTGCTTTCTGCACAGGTAGAGTTGTCAACACTTACGAATGAACTTATTGTTTTGAACAAGGAAAAAGAGTCGGTTGTTGCCATGATGAATGTTTTACTTGACAGGCATCCGCAGCATCCATTGGGCGATCCCCCTCTTATTGAGATACATAATTTGGATGTAACGTTAGAAGGGTTGGAAAACCTTGCTTCAAACAACAGGCCTGAACTAAAGAAATATGACCACGCAATCAAAAGGGATGAGGCACAGCTAAAACTTTCAAGAAAAGACTATTACTTTATGGACTTTGAACCTATGGTTGAATATATGCAGAATGACGGAAACCCGGATGCGTGGGCGTCTTCTATTACGATTAATATACCATGGTTATGGCCGAAGAACCGCGCCAGGGTGGAGGAAGCAAATGAGGCTCTTTCTGCCTCCAGATCAGAGCACCGGTATATTAATAATAAGACGCTTTTCGAAGTAAAAGATTATTTCGTCAGATTACAATCATCGAAAAGCACGGTAAATCTTTTCAAAACTGGCGTTATTCCCCAGGCGGAACAAGCGCTTAAAGCGGCGCAAATCGGCTATGAAGCGGATATCATCGATTTTCTCAGCCTGATTGACAGTCAGCGAGTGCTTTTAGATTCACAGCTTCAGTATTATAAATCGGTAGTTGATTATGAAACAAATCTGGCAAATCTTGAAAGGGCAGTGGGGATACAACTATCGCAGTGAATTATTCCAGAATATATTATTTAAAGATTGCTTCTGCGTTATGTAAAAGCAATGGAGGAGGGTTTTTATGTTAATAAGAAAACATCTATCAATGCTAAGTGTTTTAATTGCCATTGTTGTGTCTTTCCCAATGGTATCAGGGGCATCCGCTTTTGTATATCAGATGACGCCGATGGCTTTGTCTTCGGCAAACGGCTCAAATAGCATTTTTCTACAAAAAAGCACGTCTAAAGAAACAGGAAAAATAGTTGGCAAGGTAACCAGTACCGACGGGCAACCTTTAACAGATATAACGATCAGCATCCAGACACTTACAGAGGAAACGGCTTACGGGTCAGCCTTTGAGGACATGGCTACCACAAACAAAAAGGGAAAGTTTAAGATTAAAAACCTTGCGCCCGGTAAATACATTGTCAGAGCTACACCTTTATCTGATGAGTTTTATTTACCCAATGATAAATTTAGTGTAAAGGTAAAATCAGGGAAGAAAAAGAGTGTTAAAATAAAACTTTCTTCCTCGTCCCACCCGGACTCTGAATATGTAGGGAGTACGGTATGCCTGGGCTGCCATCCTGACAATAAGGATTGGCAGGAAACGGCTCACGCAAAAACCATCCAGACGCCGGCATCTGATACAGTTGTTGCTCCATTCAGTGGAAATTTTATGACCACGGATGATGGCAAAGTTGCCTTCAGGGCATTTATCAGTGGAGGCGACTATAAAGTCACCCTCTATGATTTGACCAATGAGGCTATTTCCGTCACATATACCGTAGTCAGAACTCATGGAGGCGTTTCCTTTGCAGGAAAACAGAGGTATCACGTAAAAACAGGAGATAGTCATTATATATTGCCCATACAATATAATAATAGAAATGCAGACCAAAGTAATCCCGATGCAGCCTGGGTTTCTTACGAAGCAAGCACATGGTATAACAATGACGGCACGTTAATAACAACAGACGAAGATACTCCTCCGAATAAAGAAAAATCTTTTGAACAGAATTGCGAGGGCTGTCACGTAACGGGATTGGATATTACACAAAATGTCAACGGAGAATTTGTTTCTAATTCAAAGGAACTGGGCATATCGTGTGAAAGCTGTCACGGGCCTGGCGAATTACACGTATCTGAAGGAGGTGGAAAAGCCAGGCATATCGTTAACCCGAAATACCTGGCCTCAGATCGTGGCAATGAAGTTTGCGGGCAATGTCACGTTCGTGTAAAAAACAAGGACGGTGAAAATAGCGCCGACTTTGAGACAGAATATCCCTCTATTATCAATGGCGATGAGATTACACCATTTATACCAGGTAAGGTACTGGCGGACTATATAGAGGAAACAGACGCCGACGGCAATCCAACGGCTGGTTATTGGAATGATAATGACGCCGGTTCTTTAGGTGAGAATGCCTCAGAGAATAACCATTCCAAGAAACATCGTCAACAATATCAGGATTTCATTAAGAGTCATCATTACAACTATGCAGGACAGAAATGTTATCAGTGTCATGAACCTCACGTTACGGGCGAGGCAGGCACACCTCAATTACGCAAGAGAAGTGACAATAATAAGATCTGCATTACATGCCATGATGATTTTGCGGAGACCATTGAGAAAGATGGTGAAGTACAAAACAGACATGCAAAACATGAATTCAGTTCTTCCAGCCCTGGTGGAAGCCTTTGTACAGGTTGTCATATGCCAAAAACTGCAAAGAGCGCAGTAAATAATGACATATCTTCTCATGTCTTTGATATTATCAAACCATACGCCAGCAAAGCGATGGCTGATAATAATACGGCTAACGGTATTCAAAACAGTTCTGGTACCGTGATTACAAATTCCTGTGCCGGTTGTCATTCAACTGATACAGATTATGGAGTGGAACGTTGGTATGAGTGGGAGGAAAAAGACTAGTAAATCGTTTCGCTAAAAGGTGTACGAAAAAAAATGTCATTGCGGGGAGTGGCGTGACGAAGCAATCTCTTGTTCCCAAAAGACTTAAGATTGCTTCGCTGTCGCTCGCAATGACGGTATCAATGTAGATATTTTAATGAAACGCTATACTAGGTAATGTCTCATATTACCATACACACTGTACTATATAATAATAGTTTATGCCTATGTACAATCACTCCGGGAACAGGGGAAGCACATGAGTCATGATCATCATCACAGTGCAGAAACTGCCCATGAAAATTATGAATATATGGAGGCAGAACATGGCATAGAGGATAGTTATCTTTGCCACATGAAACATGAAGGCAGTAAAAGCGATGAGCCTGGAAAATGTCCTGTGTGTGGGATGGATTTGGCAAAAATGGAAGTAAACCACCATAACGATGGGCATAACCATCATTACGGCCATAAGCACGAACAGTAATATTTTGTGATAATAGTTTAATGTATGAAAGTCTTACTGTGCAGTGCAAAAATATGAGTCGGGAAACAGTGGAAACAAAATGATGGTAATCTCAGAAAGGAAACAAACAAATAATCAAGATATATTATGTTGAATAGGAATGTCATAAAACAAAACGTGATGTTTTTATCAATTACCATCCTTCTCTTTATACTTTTTGGGACAGTTCTATATGTTGGTAGCAGTCAGATATATGAAAGAGAGGCAAAATGGCAACACGGGAAAACCACTGCACAATTGGTTTCAGGCAAGAAAATAATCGAAGAATATTTTTCCTGGTCTGCACAGAATTTGCTATTTCTCAGAGATTTGCCAAATACTAAGGATTACGCAGATAGTGATTTTGAATCCAGCCATTATAAAAAAATTGAGGAGAAAATATTCCGCGACTTTGCAAGGGTATATAAAAAATATTCTCAAATCAAAATTATCGATGCTTCAGGACATGAGATTGTCAGGATCAATAAACATCAGGATGATACAACCATTATTGTTCCTGACTCTGATCTGCGAGACCACAGGCATCATCCCCATTTTCAAGAAACTATGAAGCTCGACAAGGATCAAATGTGTTCGTCACCAATAGGTGTAACTATTGATCAGGAAAAGGCGGATGGCCCGTGCATTTCGGTGATAAGTTTTGCGACCCCTCTGTTTAATTCTGAAAACGAGAAAAATGGGATTTTGATTTTAGACATATCTTTTTCAGAAGTGCTTGAAGTCCTCCCTAAAAATATGTTTATTCAAACTGAAGAAGGAAATATCATATCTTTAAAACAGGACGGATCTGTTAACTTTGCTACGTCGGATTATATTTTCCATGATAGTTCCGGGTGGTTATATCTTTCGGATGTAGAAACTATCCACTATGCAACGGTGGAGTTCCTTCCAGGTAAGAGATTCATAGTGGCTATGTTCCACAGCCATCCTTTACTAAAGGCAGGTTTACAACGATTGATATGGGTCTCCGTCCTGCTCCTGGCATTATTTATTTGTCTTATATTGGTTATTGGCTATATAAATTTCTCAAGATTCTGGGCGTTGATAGAGGCGCAGAAGGCTATTATATTTTCTCTGGTAAGACTTACCGAAATCAGAGACCAGGAAACAGGGGATCATTTAGAAAGGACAAGAAATTATACCATAATACTTGCAAGGCAGTTGCGAAAGAAAAAAAAGTACCGGAAAATACTCAAGAACGAATTTCTTGAAGACCTGTATGATGCAGCATCCTTACATGACATAGGAAAAGTGGGAATACGGGATGCCATCTTATTGAAAAAAACAATGCTATCGGACGAAGAATACAAAGAAATGGCGGAACACCCCCGTATAGGGAAACAGGTACTTCAGGATGCTATTGATACATTCAAACTGAAGCAATCGTTTCTTATTCTGGGCAGAAACATCTGTGCGTATCATCATGAAAAATATAATGGTAAAGGATACCCGGAAGGCTTAAAGGGGCTGCAAATTCCTCTGGAGGCAAGGATCTTTGCTGTGTGCGATGTCTATGATGCAATGAGATCAAAAAGGACTTATAAAGAACCCTTATCACACGAAGAGACAGTTAAACGTATAGAGTCTGATAGCGGCGAGCACTTCGATCCCGATATTGTGGATGCTTTTTTAGAAATCGAAAAGGAATTCAAGGGGATTAGCGTCTCTGAAAATATTAATATAAAAGTACCCAAAGGTTTTAAATAAAAAGTATTTACATACTGTAAGAACCAGGTATAAGCCCAGAGGAGCATTGGCGCCCTTTGTTCGGCCAGTGGAATAACATGGTTAGTTTCTGAGAATATAAGCTATGAACGAAATTACACATATGACTGAATGGCCAGGTAAAGCGTATCCGCTTGGCGCTACCTGGGATGGAGCGGGGGTTAACTTCTCGCTCTTCTCAGAGAATGCCACGGGTGTGGAATTGTGTCTATTCGATGGACAGGACGGAAATCATGAAGTAGCCCGTATCCGGATGGCTCATCACACCGATCAGGTCTGGCATACCTATCTACCCACAGTGCGCCCGGGTCAACTTTATGGATACCGTGTTTATGGTCCCTATGAACCTAAGTCAGGTCACAGGTTTAATCCGGCCAAACTTTTACTGGATCCATACGCCAAGGCGATCTCTGGAACCATCTGCTGGAGTGATGCGCTGTTTGGCTATACACCGGGGCACAAGGAAGCTGATCTTTCCAAAGACGATGGAGACAGTGCGCCTAATATCCCCAGGTGTGTTGTCGTTGATCCCGCATTTACATGGGGAGATGATGTGTCCCCTGGCACTCCATGGCATAAGACCCTGATTTATGAGCTGCATGTGAAAGGCTTTACGAAACAACATCCTGGTGTACCAAAAGAACTGCAAGGGACGTATGCCGGCCTGACATGCCATGCGGTAATAGATTACCTTCATTCACTGAAAATTACCGCAGTTGAATTAATGCCGGTACACCATTTCGTGGATGAAAAAGATCTCATCGGACGCGGTCTTTCTAATTACTGGGGTTACAATTCTATAGGATTTTTCGCTCCGGCGGCGCGTTATTCCGGTTCCGGTATAATGGGAGAGCAGGTTAATGAGTTTAAGACCATGGTTAAAACCTTCCACCGCGAAGGTATAGAGGTCATTCTCGATGTGGTATACAATCATACTGCTGAAGGAAATCATCTGGGGCCAACTCTTTCTTTTCGCGGAATAGACAACGCCAATTATTACCACCTTGCATCAGACAACAAGCGCTATTATGTGGATTACACAGGATGCGGAAATATGCCGAATATGATACACCCGCGTGTACTTCAACTTATTATGGACAGCTTACGGTATTGGGTGCTGGAAATGCACGTTGACGGGTTCCGTTTTGACATGGCGTCTGCCCTGGCACGCGAGCTTCATGAAGTAGACCGGCTTGGCGCCTTCTTCGATATAATCCATCAGGACCCGGTGTTGTCGCAAGTCAAACTTATTGCCGAACCATGGGACCTGGGGCCAGGAGGTTACCAGGTAGGAAATTTTCCCATCCTCTGGACGGAATGGAACGGAAAATATCGTGATACGGTGAGACAATTCTGGCATGGTGATAAAGGTGTAGCAGGGAATCTTGCCTATCGTCTGACAGGGAGCAGTGATCTTTACGAGCACGGAGGCCGAAGGCCATATGCCAGCATAAACTTTATAACGGCACACGATGGATTCTGTCTTCACGACCTCGTTAGTTATAATGAAAAGCATAATGAGGCTAACGGAGAGGGAAACAAGGATGGAACAGATTACAACCTGAGCTGGAATTGTGGAATAGAAGGACCAACCGACAACCAGGAAGTCGCAAAATTACGAGAGCGGCAAAAACGCAATTTTATTGCCACCCTTATACTATCACAGGGGGTACCCATGTTGCTGGCAGGAGATGAAATAGGCCGTACCCAAAAGGGTAACAATAATGCATATTGTCAGGACAATGAGATTTCATGGATAGACTGGGATCTGGATAAACCGCGGCAGGAACTCCTGGAATTCACCCGTCTCCTAACTCAACTACGCCATCAACATCCTGTCATGAGGCGGCGGCACTTTTTTCAGGGACGAAAGATTACCGGCTCAGAGGTAAAAGACCTTACATGGTTCCGGCCTGATGGGAAGGAAATGACCGATGAGGACTGGAATAATCCTAGTACCCACTCTTTAGCGCTCTGCCTGGCCGGTTATGCAATAGAAGAAGTTGATGAACGTGGAAAACAAATTGTAGATGACACACTGTTGATTTTAATGAACGTTCATCATGAATCTATCTCTTTCGTTTTGCCGGCGCATAATCCAAAAATACAGTGGAAGACACTTATAGACACGCGGGAAGCAACGGGAAAGAGAAGCATACAACTAATGAAGGGTGGAGAACTTTACAGCCTTGAAGCACGATCCCTTGTATTGCTTCAATTAGTTGAGGAAAGGAGGTCATCGCCTCTTGCCTGAAATGGTGAATATACATCACATCTTAGAGGCTAAAGAAATTTGTCATATCATTATTGAACCTTCTTCGCGACCTGTATATTACCGGGAATGTAATGATGTAAAATTTTGTCATCGTACAGGAGGGGGGGTACCCGTGAACTGCATGTTCAGGAAGCAACGGAATATATTACTCATCATTGGCCTAACCGATGAATACAAAATAGATGAAGTATCTTAAATTTAAAAAATAAAGAATAATAATAGGTATCATGAAGTTGCTTATTATTCCAGCCTCTGTTGTCTTGTGTAGCATAGGAAATTCAATAACAGATTTAAACAATTTTATTCTTTAGAGAGATAAGGAATTGAAAGAAATAGAAAAATCTCTGAACAAAAAAGCTGCTAAAATATGTTTTAAAAAGCAGTATTTACTTTAGGTTCGATACAATAAAAACAATAGCCTTGTTTCTTAAAACAACGTTTTGCATGGCTATTAAAAATTCACTGGATTGGCCTTTGTATTAACCTTCATCTAAACGATAACATATATCATACTTAAAAGGGATTTCCTGTAGAGTGTTTTAAAACATAACGAAAGAATTGAAATTCCTTATACATGTGAAGATCAAATTAATTGATGCATTTATCAAATATTTTGCAACAATTAATTTGTGCTTATTTCAAATCAGTAAATTTGTGTTTGTGTATATGTCTTCTGCCAGGAAGACCTTGTTGCATAGATATTAATGACGCTATATTCGGGAAGTTAATACCATACAGACAATAACCTGCCTCGTGTATTAAAATTTATTTAAAACTATTTTCCAATTATAAAATTATATTTGACACTGCATAAAACTTGTGATAGTTTTACAATGTGTAAAACAATTGTGTCGTTTATAAATTTCCCAAAGGAGATGTTTTATGTTAACAAAAAAACATCTATCAATGTTAAGCATTTTAGGTGCAATCGTTGTGTTTTTCCCCATGGTATCAAGGGCATCCACATTTGTACATCGGATGCCGATAGCCTTATAAATTTGAGATATTTAATATTAAAGATTGTGCAGATGAAGTAGATAATTATAAGTTAGTTAAGAGATACATGATGAAAACCATTCTTGTAGTAAAAGATGATAAAAACCAACTATTACTGTATAAACAGGAATTGGAAAGCGAGGGGTATAATGTTATCACCGCAAGGAACGGCGTAGAAGGCATAAAAGTGGTAAATGATTATTTGCCGGACATAATAGTCATGGACATTATTATGCCAAAAATGGATGGACTCGAAGCTATGGGGAAAATTTTAAGCAAACACAGGAAAATACCAATCATTATTAACACGGCGTTTAGTTGTTATAAGGTAAGTTTTTTGTCCTGGTCAGCCGATGCGTACATAAGAAAATCCTCTGATCTTCAAGAATTGAAAAATAAGATAAAAGAATTATTAGAAAACAAGTAAATTTAAATATTTATAAAAATAAATAATATAATGCCCCCTATCTTCCAGTAACAATAGTAATGAATATATTCTTCGCATTTTCAGGAAGGCCTTTTTACCATGGGTATTTACTTTTCCCGGATACCTGGGGGTATTATGGAATTTTTATAAAAAGATAAAGAAGAAATATAAACTGATGGATAATAATGGCAATCCCATCCCTCATACTATTTTTATAAGTCTTCTCTCTGATTGCAATCTTGCCTGTGATCATTGTTATGCCAGGATCTATAAGGAAAAAAAAATTTTGCCGGGAGAAATGTTAGAAAATATTCTTTTACAAGCTGAATCATTGGGTAGTTTCATTTTTATGCTTACGGGTGGCGAGCCTATGCTATATCCAAATCTCATGGAGATTTTAAGCGGCCATAAGAATAGTTTTTTTATCCTGATAACGAATGGGACTATGATTTCTGAAGCTGTTGCAAAAAAGTTGTCCGGATTACCGCATATAATTCCGGTAATTAGTTTGGAAGGAGATTTAAGAGAGACTGATAAACGACGGGGCGCTGGTGTCTATCATAATGTTATGAATGCCTTTGCAAATCTGAAAAACAATAAAATACTCTATGGTTTTTCTATCACGGTTACAGCAGAGAATGTTGAATTAATTCAAGTAGAAGAGGCATTTTTGGAAAAGTACCCTTTTGGCGCCAAGTTAGGATTATTTATAGAATATATACCGACTGGCAGATCGCATGATTACGGGCTATCCCTATCAACACAACAACGGACTTTATTTAGGCAATGGTTTTTAAATCTGAAAGAAAGAACGAATACCTACTTACTGCATCTTCC
This sequence comes from Candidatus Kuenenia stuttgartiensis, assembly GCF_900232105.1. NCBI lineage: Bacteria > Pseudomonadati > Planctomycetota > Candidatus Brocadiia > Candidatus Brocadiales > Candidatus Brocadiaceae > Candidatus Kuenenia > Candidatus Kuenenia stuttgartensis. The sequence continues at coordinate 316,150 of NZ_LT934425.1, read as the reverse complement.
AAATGATGGCCGTCTCTTGGACTGTAGCAGGAAGGCGGGAAGTGAATTCATCCATATTAATCCGGAAGGTTATACAGCATCGTGTATATTGTTGCCGTCTGACAAATATAGTGTGTCAGAGTCGCCTCTCGAAGTGTGCATACAAAGATTATATAAAGACAACGAGGAAGACAAGCATCTGTGCGAAACAAGTGAAAGCCATCCCTGTGTGAATTACAGGAAAAGATTAAAAATGCAGTATAAGACATGAGATAATGCGAGAGGCTAAAACGAAATGACTGAATTACAGTGGCATACAATGCATGCCAATGAGGTAATAAAGAACCTTGATACTTCGGTTGACGCCGGACTTAGCCTTAACGAAACGGAAAACAGGCTAAAGAAATACGGATACAATCAACTGGAAGAAAAAAAAGGTGTATCTCCCTTCATCCTCTTTTTGGGGCAGTTTAATAACTTTATTGTCTGGGTATTGATTGCTGCCGCCATAGTCTCCGGAGTTTTGAGGGAATGGATCGATGCGTTAGCCATTATTGCTATCGTTATTATTAATGCGATTATTGGGTTCATACAGGAATACCGCGCGGAGAAATCACTTGAGGCCTTACAAAAAATGTCTGCACCCTTTTCAAGGGTAACACGGAACGGCGAAATACAATCCATCCCCTCCCGGGATATTGTGCCGGGAGATATTGTATTGTTGGAGGCAGGTGATTACGTCCCTGCTGATGGCAGACTATGCTCTTCCTTTAGTTTTATGACCCAAGAGGCTTCTCTTACAGGAGAGTCAACGCCGGTTGGTAAGTCCACTGAACCACTCCCCAATCCTTCTTTACCCATTGCCGATCAGAAAAATATGGTATTTATGGGGACCTCGGTAACGAGTGGTAAAGGGACGTGCGTTATTGTAACAACGGGAATGCACACAGAGTTGGGCAAGATTGCCGGTCTCATTCAGGAGGCAGGGAAGGAAGAGACCCCCCTTCAGCGAAAGCTCGAGGTGTTTGGGAAAAAATTGGTTTATTTGTGTTTGGGGATCGTAACAATCGTATTCCTTTTGGAGTTGTGTAGAAAGGATCCATTATTAGAGGCATTCCTCATATCTGTGAGCCTTGCCGTGGCTGCCATTCCGGAAGGTCTTCCAGCAATCGTGACTATTGCCTTAGCCTTAGGGGTGCAACGCATGGTGAAACGGCACGTACTGATCCGAAAGCTTCCATCAGTAGAAACTTTGGGATGTGCTACAGTTATTTGCTCAGACAAAACAGGCACTTTAACACAAAACGAGATGACCGTAAGAAAGATATTTGCCAATGGTAAAACCATTGACGTATCGGGGACGGGTTACATGCCGGATGGAAATTTTCTTGTCAACGGAGAATCTCTTCTGGGAATTGACCAGAAAGCACTCGAAAAGACACTGGAAATAGGTGTGTTATGTAACAATACCCACCTTAAAAAAGAAGACGCTACATGGAAGGTTATTGGCGACCCTACAGAGGGCGCCATCTTAAGTGCAGCAGGAAAGACAGGTATCTGGAAGGAAATGTTGGATAAACAATTCCCCCTCATTTCAGAAATTCCTTTTGATTCAGAACGAAAGAAGATGTCTACAATAAGAGGTACCTCCCCTGCTTTACAGGTATGTGAAAAAGGTGCGCCTGATGTAATCTTACAGGATTGTACAAAGATTTATCATGATGGAACGACAAGGGATTTGACAGAAAACGATATACAGGTCATTTTGGAGGAAAACAATAATTTGGCAGGGTCTGCCCTGCGCGTCCTCGGTGTGGCATACAAGCCTCTTGACCGGGAAATCACCAACCCTGTCCCTGACACAGTAGAAAGAGAGATGATCTTTGTGGGACTATTAGCCATGATTGACCCACCCAGACCAGAGGTCAAAGAAGCCGTTGCCGTTTGTCATACAGCCGGTATAAAGACGGTCATGATTACGGGTGATCACAAGAATACAGCCCGGGCTATTGGGGAAGAGCTGGGATTTCTTAGCAGCAATTCCTCAAAGGCTATTGATGGAATAGAGTTAGATGCGCTTTCCGATGACGATTTAGCAAAAGAAGTGTCAAAGATAGCCGTATATGCACGTGTAACTGCTGAACACAAACTCAGGATTGTAAAGGCATGGAAGAAACAGGGAGACGTTGTGGCCATGACCGGTGACGGCGTAAATGACGCCCCTGCTGTAAAAGAAGCAAACATCGGCGTAGCCATGGGTATTACAGGAACCGATGTCACAAAAGAGGCGTCCGATATGGTTATAACGGATGACAATTTTGCTTCCATAGAGGCAGCCATTGAAGAGGGACGAGGTATTTATGACAACATTAAGAAGTCCATCCACTATCTGCTCTCGTGTAATACCGGTGAGATTTTGACAATGCTCCTCGCATCGATATTCAATCTTCCTATCCCCCTATTCCCTATCCAGATATTATGGATAAATATTGCCACCGATGGTCTGCCGGCATTGGCCTTGGGTGTCGATACGGTAGATCCTGACATTATGAAAAGACTGGCAAGAAGGTCAACAGAACAAATCATAGACAAGCGTCTAGGTATCCTGATTCTATTTCAGGGTTTTCTCATTGCCATGAGTACCCTTCTGGCATATACGTATGTCCTGTACTATGGAACCCGTGCAATACCTGACTATCTTTACCACTGGTTTTGTAATGAAGCGGCTCCTCACCTGTTGCGTGGGGATATCGAGCTGGCCAGAACAATTGCCTTCTGTGTGATGGTCGTCTCACAATTATTTCACTCTTTTAACTGCAGGAATGCAAGACGTTCCTTATTTGAAATTGGTGTTTTTACCAATAATAAACTCCTGCTGGCAGCGGGGATTTCGTTGGCCATACAGGTGGCTATCGTCTATACCCCTTTCTTCGAAGATATTTTCAGAGTAAGACCGCTGGAGTTAATTGATTGGATTACCGTCTTTGGTTTTTCTTCTCTTACCTTCATTATCATGGAGGTAGTTAAATATGGTAAAAGGGAAAAGAATTAGTAATCTTTTAATGAAAAGTGGTGATACCATGGTTTGTAAGAAATTTATAAAAACAGTTGCGCCGGTAATTATGTATCTACTTCTGTGGGGAGGTAATCTGATGTATGCTGGCGAGGTAGCGCACAAACACAGTGAAAACGACCCGCTGGCTGAGCATTCAACCACAGAGCCACCCATGTGCCCTTTTTGTGAGAAAGTGTATGTAAGTCCGGAGAAAGAAAAGGCACTTGCCGCAAAAAGTATGGTTTGCCCTGACTGCAAAAGTGAAGTATCAGCACTCGAAGTCCATCATTGTGACAAGTGTGGAAAAGACGTTCTTGTATGCACAGCGTGTCAAAAGGCATCCGCTGGTTTAAAAGCCGAAACAATGATAGGCAAGTGCCCCAAGTGCAAAAAGGTACTCTCAAGATATGTGAAGGGAAAGGCATTGGCAACCTGGAAAATGAAATGCCGGGATTGCAGGATGAAGTCGCAGGAATGGCTTATTCAGCATTGCAAGACATGCGATATAGACTTTCTGGCCTGTCCAATTTGTGAAAAAAAACAAGAGCGGTTTCAAAAATAGGTTTTTACTCTAAAAGTTTAAGGCAAAATCATTACTTCATTACGCTATATTTTGAAAGGTGCGATAATTATGTTGTTTAAACAAAAATTTCTTTCCTTGAGATATTTTATAATAATAGTCACTGTCATACTTAGTGTTCTTTCTGGTATACAAATATCCAATTATGTAGAGACATATTGCAATGCGTCTCTACAGGATGGGATAAATTTTATTTCTTCCGCAAATGCTGAAGAAACAAAAGAAAAGAAGATAATCTACTGGACATGCGGGATGCATCCTTCCGTCAGGATGGATAAACCAGGAAAATGCCCTATTTGCGCCATGGATTTAGTTCCTGTATACGAAAAAGGTGCAGGTATGGAGGAAGAAGGTGCATTAGCCTCCGTAGAATTAAGTGAACGCGCCCGTAAACTGGCACAGGTTAAAACTGACGTTATCGGATTCCGGTCGTTAACTAAAGATGTTTATACGGTTGGATTGATTGAATACGATGAACGGCTTAAAGCGGTTGTTTCCGCATGGATTCCTGGCAGGATAGACAAACTGTTTATTGATTTCACCGGTACAGAGGTAGTGAAAGGCGAGTCATTGGTATGGATGTATAGTCCTGATCTGGTATCTACACAGAAAGAGTATCTGTTGGCGCTGGAAACCTTTGAAAAAGTAGAGAATAGCCCTTTTAAGGAAGTGGTGGACGGCACAATATCTCTCATAGATGCAACCAAAAAAAGGTTGTTATGGTGGGGTATTAGTGAAAGACAGATTGAAGAACTTGCAAGAAACAGAAAAATAAAACAACATACGATCATCTATGCCCCGATAAGCGGTATTGTCATAGAGAAGAAGATGCTGGAAGGGCAATATGTTATGACGGGCGAGATGATATACACCCTTGCCGATCTTTCCAAGGTTTGGATGATGGCCAACATTTATGAGTATGAAATGGCGTGGATAAAGGTTGGACAGGAGGTGGAAGTCACAACTCCTGCATATCCCGGAGAGGCATTTATCGGAACGGTATCGTTTATAGAACCGTTTCTTGACGATAAGACGCGTTCTGTGAAAATACGGTGTGATATTCCTAACCGTCAGCTCAGACTCAAACCTGCCATGTATGTCAATGCCCGCATACGTATACCTGTTGAAGAACTGGAGGAACGAGACAGAACCTATGTGAGCGGACTGGATTATGTATGTCCCAATCATCCTGAAATTAAATCAAGCAGACCCGGTATATGCCCCGAGGATAATGTCCCATTTATAAAAAAAACCTCGGCGCGGCTTGAAATGACTGCCGAAGGCAAAACAGAGGGAATTGGGGAAACTGAATATGAGTATGTATGCCCGATGAATTGTTATGTGTCTGACAAACCGGGTGATTGCCCGGTATGTGGTATGCATCTCGAAAAAAAGGAAATGCCTGTTGATGAAACGGTGACGTGCATTTGTCCGCAGGAATGGGACCCTGATACTTCCCCAAAGTCTTGTCCTATGTGTGGTATGATGCTTCAGAAGAGTATAACGGTAACTTCGCCCACTGGTGAAAAGATACAAAAGTATGTCTATATGTGCCCTATGGCATGCATGACCTCGGATAAGCCTGGTGAATGTCCCGACTGTAAAAGGCAAATGGGCAGATGGGAAGTTAGGGAAGGTGTGGGAATGAAGGTGAAAAAAACAGAACACAGAAAACGTACCATTTACACCTGCCCCATGCATCCTGAAGTAACATCGGATAAACCTGATAATTGCACCAGGTGCGGAATGCGTCTTGAAAAAATCACACAAATGCTTGCCATTCCTGCCACGGCAGTTTTGGATACGGGTGTACGAAAGATTGTCTATATTGATAAAGGCAACGGTCAATACGTTGGGAAGGAAGTGATTCTTGGGCCAAAAGCGGGCGATTATTATCCTGTGATGGAGGGGCTTGAAGAAGGTGACAGGGTTGTCACATCAGCAAATTTCCTCATCGATTCCCAGAGCCAGCTTACAGGCGGAGCAAGTGCATTGTATGGCGGAGCGATGGAGTTTAAGGAAGAAAAATAGGCAAAAAAATACTTTGAAACCACAGATTTCCTAGCGCGGCCTTTGGCCGCAACCAAAAAGGTGATTTTTAGTTTATTATAAAGTATAGTAGTATCCTCGTAAATAGTAATCAGACAATTTGGAGGACACTACTTATGAATAAGTTGATGGAATTATATCGAGACAGGATCGTGGGTGCAATAAGCGGTCTGGACAGGATTCGTTTTCGCGGGACATTGCGGTGGTTGGCCAGTGAGCGTGGGATGGGAACATTCATGAACCAAGCGAGAATTCTGCTTAAGGATTTTTCCGGTTGGGTCAATGGGCTTACGGCACAGGTGCGAGACAGTTGTGAATCGCGGGCGAAAGATTTGGGTATCGAGGTGCGGTATTTGATGAGCAGCGGTGTTGATAAGGAGAAGTTGGCTCGCCAGATCGCGGCGGATAAGAGGATTACGGAAGGTTCCATCTGCCTGTTGAGTGTGGTAGAGCCTTGTATTGCGCCGATGGTCAAGGGCAACAAGGCCAGCAAGAAGCTCGAGTTGGTAATGGCGCCCCGCAAGTGTGTCTTTGTGTATCATTATTTTAATGATCCAGTGTTTGGTTTTGGTCATGTTCGTATCCAGAGTTGGGCGCCGTTTAATATTTTCATTTGTCTCAATGGTCGTCATTGGCTGGAGCGGCAACTTCAGAAGCAAGGTATTGATTATGTTAAGGACGGCAACTGTTTTGTGCGTATAGAGGATATTGCGGCTGCGCAGGTTCTGCTCCATGAGCAGCTTAAGACTGACTGGGCGAAGCTGCTGAACGGGCTTGCGTTAGGCAGTTGCCCGGCATTGTCGCAGATTCTTCGTCCGTTGGAACCGGAGTATTACTGGTCTGCGGATGAGACGGAGTGGGCGACGGACATCATGTTTAAATCGGTTGAGGCATTGGAGGAGTTGTTTCCATCGTTTGTTCATCATGCGATGCGGGTTTGCGACAGTTCTTCGGTGATGAAGTATTTGGGTAGGCGTAACCTTGCAGGCGCTGCCCCTGATGAGGTTATCAGCGACTATCGAAGACGCTATGAAGGTATACGGGTCAAGCACAGTGTGAATTATAATTCAGTGAAGATGTATAACAAGAGCGGTAGTCTCTTGCGTATTGAGACAACGATCAATAATACGCGGGACTTTAAGGTCTTTCGGAGTCCCAATGATGATGAAGGCAAACCGGCGTCATGGCAGAAGATGCGTAAGGGCGTAAGCGATCTTCATCGACGGTGTGAGGTGAGCCAACAATGCAATGATCGTTATGGGGATGCTTTGGCGGCGGCTCAGGTAGAGGAGAAACTGAAAGAAGTGGTGAGCAGCGCTTGTAACAAGGTTGTCAAAGAGGGCAAGAGGTATCGAGGTTTGAATCCCTGGCAGCAGGATGATTACCAGATGCTGATGTTCCTGTCCAAAGGCGAAAACGCGATAAATGGATTCCGCAACCATGATTTGCGTAAGTGGCTTTACCGGGAATCCGAACAATCCGGCAAGGATCAGCAAAAGAAATATTCCGGACGAACGACCCGACGGATAAAGATGCTGCGGGCACACGGTCTAATCCGCAAAGTTCCGAGGGCCAACCGCTATGTTTTGACGGAGAAAGGCCAGAAGTTCTCTTGTTCACTGATGACCGCTTCAGCCCTTGATATTAAAGCACTTACGGAAATGGCGGCATGAAAAACACGCATAAAAAACAAGAAATTGATGGATAGTAGTACAGATCACACAGATAAAACCTGTTCAAGATTAAGAATTGGTAAAATAAAAGGGTGTTGGTAAATATATGGATAGAGATGTAAGAACACATGAAATTATTGGAGCGGCAATGGAGGTTCACAGAATCATAGGACCAGGACGCCTGGAGGCCGTTTATCAGGAATGTTTGGAAATTGAGTTCAAATTAAGAAATGCCCCATTTATTTCTCAACTTCGATTGGAAATATTTTATAAAGAACAAAAGTTGAAAAAATATTATGTTACGGATTTCATTGTTTACAATGAAATTATAGTTGAAAATAAAAGCAGAAAAATCTTTGTCAAAGGTCGATGAAGCACAGTTAATAAATAGCCTTATTACTAGTCGCCATAGCACAGGATTGCTTATAAACTTTGGCGAAGAATCCCTTCATTATAGAAGGTTCAAAAATTGAATTTTATCAAAATGGATGACAGAGGTTTGAATACAAAATAAAATAATCTGAGCAATCAGGTTACTTGTTCTTTTTTTTAATCCGTGCAACCTGTGGTTTCTTATTCCTATGATCAATAAACTTATCGAACTATGTCTTAACAACCGTTTCCTCGTCATATGCTTTTACCTGCTGGTGATATTCGGCGGTCTCTTCGGGGTGAGGCATATCAACATGGACGTTATTCCTGATATCGGGGAAAACCAGTGTATTGTCTTCACCGACTGGCCTGGCCGTAGCCCGCAGGACGTGGAGGATCAGGTTACTTATCCTCTGACCGTTAATCTCCTGGGCGTTCCTGGTGTAAAGGTCATACGCTCACAGTCTGCGTTTGGTTTCTCCATGGTCTATATTATCTTCAAGGAAAATATCGATTTTTACTGGGCACGTTCCAGGGTGCTTGAAAGATTAAACTTTGTACAGGCATTGCTTCCAAAAGATGTTCTCCCAAGACTAGGTCCGGATGCTACCGGACTTGGACAGATTTTTTGGTATACCGTTGAGGGGAAAGGATATGATCTCGGACAATTGCGGTCTATCCAGGATTGGTTTGTCAGATACCAGCTCAATGCCGTTGAAGGCGTCTCGGAGGTTGCTGGTGTGGGCGGTTTTGTCAAACAATATCAGGTGGATGTGGACCCCAATAAATTAATGGCGCACAACCTGACTGTTGGAGATGTGTTTGAGGCTGTTCGAAAAAGCAATATCGATGTGGGTGCCAAGGTGGTGGAAAACAATAATATGGAATTTATTATACGCGGCCTTGGGTTTATTAAAAACGTTACCGATATCGAGAATATTACCGTTGGCAGCAATAACGGCGTGCCTGTCTTTGTAAAAAACGTAGCAACGGTTCAGATTGGAGGCGACTTCAGGCGGGGGGCGCTGGACAAGGAAGGCGCAGAGGTTGCAGGCGGGGTTGTTATTATGCGCCAGGGGGAAAATCCGTTAAAGGTTATAAAGCGAATAAAGGAAAAGATAAAGGAAATCGAACCCGGTTTGCCGCCAGGGGTAAAAATAGTACCTTTCTACGACAGAGAAGGGCTTATATATCGCGTCATTGCCACCCTGAAAGAGGCGCTTATAGAAGAAATAATTATTACCTCTGTCGTTGTAGCCCTCTTTTTATTGCACATTCGAAGTATTATTGTCTGCTGTCTTGGATTCCCTATAGCTATAATCATTTCCTTCCTGGGCATGTATTTTATGGGGATTGATTCAAACATTATGACCATTACCGGTATTGCTATTGCCATTGGCGAGGTGAGTGATATGGCAATTATTGTCACCGAAAATATATACAGGAATCTTATAGAATATGAAGGCAAAAAGAGCAGGTTTCAAATAATACTTGACTCTTCCAAAGAAGTGGGGGCACCAATCCTCTTTGCCGGCCTTACTACTATTTTTATGTTTATGCCTGTGTTTGGGCTTACCGGGCAGGAGGGAAAACTTTTTAAACCCCTCGCATGGACGAAGACGTTTGCAATAGGAGCGTCTGTTGTGTTCGCACTTACTCTGGCGCCGACACTTTGCTTTTTTATGTTAAAAGGCAAACTGAGGCCAATGGAGAGAAATTATACCTCAAGGCTGCTCCTGAGCGGGTATACGCCGATACTTCGTTGGGTATTGGAGCATAAGAGACTATTTCTTACGATTCCCATCGTTGTGATTATTTTATCTGTTTTTGTTGCGAAAAGGATCGGAAGGGAATTTATGCCACCATTGGACGAAGGGTCCATCCTTTTTATGCCGGTTATGCTGCCGAGCGTTGCGCTTACCGATGCGTTCAAGGTGATGCAGAAACAGGATGTTATCATCAAGTCATTTCCGGAGGTGGATATAGTCGTGGGAAAGCTGGGCAGGGCGGAAACCCCTACCGATCCGGCGCCTGCCGAGATGTTTGAGACGATTGTCACCTTAAAACCTGAAGAGGAATGGCGAAAGAAAAAGATAGAGTATGGTTTTCTGCAATATGTGCCTTCCTTCCTGCACCCGGTCTTTCACTTGTTTCTGCCCGATGAGCGGAGGATTACGAAACAGGAGCTTATACAGGAAATGGATGAAGCCATGAGGATACCAGGCGTGGCAAACATATGGACACAACCCATAGTAAACCGCGTTGACATGCTTGCAACCGGTATCCGCACCTCGATTGGCGTTAAGATATTTGGGACAGACCTGAACGTGCTGCAGCAACTGGCACTGGATGTTGAAAAGGCTTTAAGGGATGTTCCGGGGGCGGTTGATCTTTATGCGGAGAGGATTACCGGAAAGCCATATCTTGAATTCATAATAAAGCGGGAGGAGATTGCACGTTATGGCATAAATATTAAGGATGTGCAGGATATTATTGAGACCGCTATAGGGGGAGAAAATATTACAACGACAGTGGAAGGCAGGGAACGCTATCCTGTACGGGTCAGATACGTCCGGGAACTCCGCGATAATTTTGATGCACTGAAAAGGATTTATGTTTCAAGCTCCACAGGCAAACTTATCCCCCTTACACAGGTTGCAGATATCCGTTACGTCATGGGACCTGCCATGATCAGCAGTGAAAACGCCCTTTTAAGGGCGTATGTCCTTATGAACGTACGGGACAGAGACCCCATGAGCTTTGTCGAAGAAGCCTCTAAGGTGGTATCTGAGAAAGTCATGTTGCCGCAGGGTTATTTTATTCAATGGAGCGGACAGTTTGAGAATCAGGTACGGGCAAGAAAGAGATTGCAGATACTTGTCCCGTTGTCTCAGTTTGTTGGCTTTATTATCCTCTTCGTGGCATTCAGATCATTTTCGCAAGTGCTGATTATTTTATTAACCAGTGTACCGACTGCCATTGCAGGCGGCATTCTGCTGCAGTATTTATTCGGATATAATTTTAGCGTGGCCGTTTGGGTAGGTTTTATATCTCTGTTTGGCATCGTCCAGGACGATGGTGTACTTATCACTACATATATAAATGATCTGTTTAAGGATAAAAAAATAAAAAGTATTCAGGAGATAAGGGATACCATTGTTTTGGCAGGGACGAGAAGGATACGCCCGGCCGTAATGACCTCTGCGACAACATTTATTGGCCTGATGCCCATTATATGGTCAACCGGTGCAGGCGCTGAAATTGCAAAACCAATGGCGATCCCTTCCATTGGGGGCATGACAATGGCGATGATTGTGTTTTTTCTGGTGCCATGCCTGAATGCATGGATAAAAGAACGTAAGTTTAAAAAGGAATTGAATAAAGACCCCGGTATTGCAGAAACAGGTATGATTATATAATTTATTAAAGAAGACAACTATCATTTTTTGTTTATGAGAATCCATGTGAAGATTATCGAACTACCAGGTATATGAGGAAATGAGTTATGTCACGAGAATTAACTATTGGTAACGGTTCGCTACAAGTGATGTTTGATGCCGCCTATAAGCTGCGTGACATCTATTTTCCCTATATCGGCAAGGAGAATCATACCGCCGGGCATGTGTTTCGCTTCGGTGTCTTCACTGAGGGGTAATTGAGATGGGTACACGAGCCGGGTTGGGAAAGACTGCTCACCTATGAACCTGACACACTGGTTACTTCCGTGAAACTCATCAATCGGCGGCTTGGGCTTATACTTGACTGCCGCGATGCCGTGGGCTTTCATGAAAACATCTACATGAGGGAGACTACCGTTCATAATCTGGTTAATCGTTCACGGCAGTTTTGCCTGTTTTTCCATCAAGATTTTTACCTTAGATAGAGAAGTGAAGATTCTCAATGACATCGTTCTGGGAGAAACACCGGCCGGGTTGACCGACCGTACTGGAAATTACTGGCATTTGTGGATAACCAAGAGCAAACCAGATTTTGCCAACTTGCCACCTATCAGAGTAAGACGCACTATTTTTGCCCGGTCGTGTGCAAAAATAAGTTCGAACAATCGACGCAAAAGTATACTGATTAAGTAAAACGGCGAGTCACGCTGATGTCGGTAAAATGTGGCGAAAACATTTTGGGTTAATCTTGATAGCTGAAATCGTGTAGAGCAGATTATGGTATTGAATAATAACTTGTTTAAAAAGTACTTATAATGGTATTGGCAGGTGAACAAGGAGAAAGTCTCTATCCGCTAACCAAAGATAGAACAAAACCAGCGGTTGCTTTTGGAGTAGTATTCCTGCCATTTTTAAAGGGGGGATGACAATGATAGCACGGATAGTAACGACTGCTATGTGTGTGACAATCTTGACGGGTTGTGCTAGCCAGACACTTCAAATACCAATATCTACCAACGATCCGGCAAATCCGAACGCACTGGAATCTGCATTTGCTCCACGATCGAATTGGCTCCAGGCCGAGGTACCTGTCACAGCGGAACAACCGCCTACCGAACCAACTTTGCCTACGCATCCACCCACAACCGTACCCACAATGTATACCTGCCCGATGCATGCCGAAGTAGTACAATCAAGCCTGGGCAGATGCCCTAAGTGTGGGATGGGACTGGTCCCGGCAGCACTTTCCAAAACCGAATCGGAGGGAAAACAATGACACAGAGATTGATAGCCATATTTATAACTCTCATGTGTATTGGAGTACTTGCTGGCTGTGCTTCGGTTCCTGAAGAGGCTGGATTTTCTGACGTCCAGAATATCATAGAACAGCGCATTGGTCGCCGGGTACACTGGAGTCAGGGCACATCGGAGGATGCTGCGGTGATCGATGCCGTCCGGTTAATGTTACAACAGGAACTGACCTTAGATGAAGCTGTTCAGATTTCATTACTTAACAACCGGTCATTGCAGGCGACATATGAAGATCTGGGTATTGCTCAGGCCGATCTTGTACAGGCTGGTTTGTTGCGGAACCCTACATTTGGAGCTAGCTTCAGGTTCCCCGATAAGACCGTGGGAGGGCATCGCAGTACCAATACAGAATTTTCAGTGGTTCAGGATTTTCTTGATTTACTTGTGCGTCCTTTACGAAAGAAAGTTGCTGCGGCTCAGTTTGAACAAGCGAAGCTGCGTGTTGGTAATGCCGTTTTGAACCTGGCAGCGGCGGTACGGTCAACTTATTACGCCCTTCAGGCAGATGAGCAAATACTAGAGATGCGCCGAACTGTAGTCCAGGCCACGGAAGCAGCTGTTGACATTGCTACCCGTCAACACGATGCCGGCACTTTAAAGACGTTAGATCTTGCAAATCAACATGGGTTCCATGTTCAGGCGAAATTAGACATGACAAGAACAGATATCCAAATCGTTGTTGACCGTGAGCGTCTGAACCGACTGATGGGGCTTTGGGGAGCAGATACTACGTGGAAACTCCCTGGCAGACTTCCTGAGCTATCAGCAGATGAAATCCCTTTAGAACATCTGGAGTCGCTCGCTGTGTCACAACGCCTGGATTTAGCCGCCGCACGACAGGAGACGCTGGTCATCTCACATGCCTTGTTATTGACGCGGAAATATCGGTATTTTTATGTATTTGACGTTGGTGTAAATACTGAACACGACGTCGCTGACAACGTAAATTTTACAGGACCTAATCTTACGATTGAATTACCGATCTTCGACCAACGTCAGGCTGAGATCGCACGGTTGGAGGCACAATTGAGGCAAAGCCAGCAGCGGCTCTCCTCTCTGGCAATCGATATACGTTCGGAGGTCAGGGATATACGCAATCGGCTTTTGACTGCACGCAACATGGTTGAATACTACCAGGAAGTCATTCTTCCCCTTCGGCAGCGGATCGTGGATGAGTCCCAACTGTATTACAACGGCATGCTTATTGGGGTGTATGAGTTACTCCTGGCGAAGCAAAACCAGATCAACACAGGTCGTGAATACATCGAAACTTTGAGGGACTACTGGATTGCCATGTCTGACCTGGAGCGTGCAGTTGGTGGCCGCTTGTTAGTTACTGAGGAAACTATCCATCCGCCCGCACAACCCGTGGAACAACCAGCTACTCAGCCATCAAAACTCCCTAACCATATTCATCATTAAGGAGATTTATCATGATTACCCGACGGAAAATGATTCTTTCCAGCGCAGCGGCATTGCTAACCGGCGGTATTTCTACGCTGTTAGGTCGCAAGCAGTTGGAAGCTGTAAACACAGTGACCACACCACAACCCACCACTATCATGCCACCCATACATGGCTTGTCCTATACACCGGCTACGACACTCAATGGGAGCACCCTCCCCTGGAAGTGGGACAATGGCGTTAAAGTTTTTCACTTGATCGCTGAACCGGTCAAGCGGGAGTTTGCGCCAGGAATGATCGTCAACTGCTGGGGTTATAACGGTCAGACGCCAGGCCCTACCATCGAAGCGGTGGAAGGTGACCGTGTGCGTATCTTAGTCACCAACAAGCTTGCAGAACATACCACGATCCACTGGCACGGCGTACTCCTGCCCAATGGTATGGATGGCGTCGGGGGATTGAACCAGCCGCAAATCAAACCGGGCGAGACCTATGTCTATGAATTTACGCTCCGTCAGCATGGTACACAGATGTATCACCCGCATGCGGACGAGATGGTGCAGATGGCAATGGGGATGGAAGGTTTTTTCATTATACACCCAAAAGAACCAGAACAGCCCAGGATCGACCGGGACTTCTGTATCTTTCTTCAGGAATGGTTTGTCGAACCCGGCACAAGTACTCCGAATCCAAACATCATGACCGACTTTAACCTCTTCACATTCAACAGTCGTGTGTTCCCTGGCACGGCGCCATTGGTAGTCCGTTTGGGAGACAGGGTGAGAATCAGAGTCGCCAATCTGAGCATGGACTCCCACCCGATCCACCTGCACGGCTATAATTTTAAGATTACCGGTACGGATGGAGGGCGCATTCCAGCCTCGGGTCAATGGCCTGAAACCACGGTTAACGTTCCACCAGGTACTACGCGTGACATACAATTTGTGGCAAATGCTCCGGGGGACTGGGCTTTGCATTGCCACAAGAACCACCACGTTATGAACGCCATGAAGCATGACGTACCAAACATGATCGGTGTAAATCAGAGTGGAGTGGAACGGAAAATACAAAACCTGCTGCCGGATTATATGGCCATGGGTGAGAGCGGCATGTCCGGGATGGCAGTGATGAACATGCCCTTGCCAAAAAATACACTACCCATGATGACAGGAAAAGGGCCGTTTGGACCAGTCGAAATGGGCGGTATGTTTACCGTGTTAAAGGTTCGCGATGACATTACCAGCTACGATGACCCTGGCTGGTATCAACAACAGGAAGGTACTGTAGCCTGGCGGGTAATTGAATAATTACTTACAAATAAGTCCTACTCCAGTAGGTGTGGGTTAGGTTGAATGAAATGAAACCCATAAATAGCAGTATTCACATAGTTTAAATGGTGTAAAATACACTATGTTTGTTTTGAAAACAAAGGCATGTAATTTTGTTGGTAGTTAAGTTTCTTCTTGATATTAATCAACGATTTCCCTAGCATAAGATTCATATATATTAAATATTTAAAATAGAATGAAATATTGAGACGTTAAACGATACAGAAGGTATGAACCTGGAAAATCGTGGCATGGTGTCAGGAAACATTCTATTTTTGGGGTGTATTCCCGATTTTTTGTGATTTCTGCCATGTTTCAATAAAACGTTGCAGTAGTGTCAACCCTGACAGGGTTTCAAACCCTGTCAGGGTTGTTTTGCCCCGACTCCATGAACGCTTACAAACAATCGGGAATGCACCCTATTTTGTAATAGTTCACCGCAGAGGACGCGGAGAAAACAAATACAATGTGTACCTGCATAATTTTCTGTTTTTATCTCCTTAAAACCTCTGCGATCGCAGCGTTCTCTGCGGTAGACTGAACTGTTATCTGTTTTTTTAAATGCTGAATTTTTAACGGAAAGGGGGGGAAGTCTGGAGTAAATACGAAGATTCATTTTTTATTTGTTGCGTTTTATATAAAAACAAAGGAGTAGATAGCAATGAAAAACAAAAAGTTGTCAATACCGGTTTTTTTTAGTGCGGTGATATTTTCCGCAGTTTTATGGGGCAATAATTATGCGTATTCGGAAGAAGAAACATTTAAACATAGTGTAAAACCACTGGCACAGGAACGTCAGATACCGGAGACCATTGAACTACCGATGTGTCCCTCTTGTAAAAAAGGGCATTTAGGGCCAATGAAAGGGAAAACAGTTGCTCCGATGGGCATGGTGTGCCCTGATTGCAAAAAAGAAGTATCGGAATTTGACGTTCATCATTGTGATGAATGTGACAAAGATGCGTTGGTTTGTGTAATGTGCAAGGCGGAATCCGCAAAGTTGAAAGCAGAAACGAAAGAGGCAAAATGTCCTAAATGTAAAATAGTAAAGTCCAGACATGTCAAAGCCAAAGCATTTTCCAAGTGGGAGATGAAATGCCCTGATTGCAAGAAAAAGACACAGGAATGGACTCTCCAGCATTGTGATGAATGTGATATAGACTTTTTGACCTGCCCTCTTTGTAAAAATGAACAAAAGAAGACAGAAAAATAGAGTAAGGACAATGACATTGGGTGTTATAAGGGGTTTTTTTTGAGGAAGTCAAAAAACATTTTTACCCAAAATACACGAGAAGATGAAAAATTTACAAAGGTGTTATTGTATTGTCCTTTTAATTTTTTGTAACACTTTAGTTTTTTGTAAAAACTCAATAAAATTAAGGATTTCTGGTTTTATAGAGCAAGGGGGCATTTTAGTGTTAAAACACACCCCTAAGTCTCCTCTTTTTAGAAGGGACTTTTTATCTCCACTCTAAAAAGAGGGGGCTGGGATGTGTTATAAGAAAGTAAACTTTTTAAAAGGTGAAGGATGATGAAAGACCCGGTTTGTGGTATGTCAGCAAAAAAAGAGATCGCATATGAATATAAAGATCAGAAATTTTGTTTTTGCTCGGAGTTATGTAGAGACGAGTTCAAGAAATTTCCTGAACAATATTTAAATCAAAGAGACATATTCATTCCTTTAGGCGAAAAGCAGGAAAGAAAGATTGCATACTTTTCCATGGAAGTTGGTATTGAATCTCATATTCCCACCTATAGCGGGGGATTGGGCGTACTGGCAGGGGATACCATAAGGTCTTGTGCTGATCTGAAAGTGCCTATGGTAGTGGTTACCCTATTATACGAGAAAGGGTATTTCTATCAAAAACTAGATACTCTTGGGAATCAGAAAGAAATGCCTGTTCAATGGTATCCCGAAGATTTCATTACTCCTTTGACGAACAGGGTCAGTGTAAGGATAGAAAACAGGACAGTCTTTATTCGTGCCTTGCAATATGAGGTCATTGGCATAACCGGCCACCGTGTGCCGGTCATATTTTTAGATACAAACCTTGAAGAAAATAGTGAATATGACAGGGGACTGAATGATTATCTGTATGGAGGAGATCTGAAGTACCGGTTTGCTCAGGAAATCATTTTGGGAATAGGTGGTTTGCGGATGTTGCATGATTTAGGCCATTCAAAAATAAGGAAATATCATATGAATGAAGGTCATGCAAGCTTATTAACATTGGAATTATTAAGAATGCGGAGAACAGAGGATGAAACAATATGGAAATTCGATGAGGTAAGGAACCTCTGTGTATTTACCACACACACTCCGGTGCCGGCAGGACACGACCAGTTTTCCTATGATTTGGTAAAGGGTGTTTTAGGGGACTATATGCCTTTTGATATTATGAAGATGCTTGGTGGAGAAGAGAGGTTAAATTTGACATTACTTGCCTTGAACTTAAGTAAATATATCAATGGTGTTGCAAAAAAGCATGGCGAAGTATCTAAATCAATGTTCCCGGGATATTCCATCGATTCTATAACGAATGGAGTACATTCGAATACCTGGACATGTGATAGTTTTAAGGAGTTGTATAGTAAATATATATCAGGGTGGAGAAACGATTCTTTCAGTCTGAGATACGCCTTAAGTATTCCAAAAATCGAAATATGGCAGGCACACATGAAGGCAAAGAAGATACTTATTGATTATATAAATAAAGAAGCAAATGCAGGCTTTCATTACGATGTATTTACCATCGGATTTGCCAGACGTGCAACCCTGTATAAGAGAGCGGATATGATCTTTTCTGATGTAAACAGGCTGAAAACTATTTCGCAGGAGGTTGGTAACATACAATTTGTTTTTGCAGGCAAAGCACACCCGCAGGATTTGCCTGGTAAAGAGTTGATTAAGAGGATTTTTTCAAGCATAAGACAATTGAAGGGGCAGGTAAAAATAATATATTTGGAAAATTATGACATAGATATGGGAAAGATGTTAACCTCAGGGGTAGACCTCTGGTTAAATACCCCGCAGAGACCAAATGAGGCATCCGGTACTTCCGGTATGAAGGCAGCACATAACGGCGTCCCCAGTTTCAGTGTATTGGATGGCTGGTGGGTTGAAGGGCATATTGAGGGGAGAACCGGCTGGTCTCTAGCGTGAGTTTATCACGAAATAAGGTGTAAGACAAAGACATCAAGTTGCAATCCAATGATTTGTATCGGGTTGCGACTTTTTTTGTCTAAAAAATTATGTATACACTGAATAATACTATATTTATATTGCATTATATGCCTGTATATACTATTATACACGGAGTATTAATCTATTACGTATACACTAACAACTAATAGCCATGGCTACCATTCAATCTAAAAACTCCAGAGGTTATAAATATTGGTATATTGTCGAATCGCGGCGCGTTAACGGCAAGCCCAGGCCCATCGTCCTGGCCTATCTTGGCAAGGCAGACGATTTATTAAAACAACTGCAAGGTCTTACCGAAAAATTACGGCTCAAATCTTATTCACATGGCGCGGTAGCCGCATTGCTAAGTGTGGCCAATGCCCTGGACGTCCCTTCCGTGATTAATAAATATATAAAGTCGCCACGGCAGTATTGTGCTAAAAAACCTGTTCGAAATAATCTGACCGCCGGAAGTACCCTCTTGTTGGGTGCCGTGGGGAGAGTGTGTGTGCCTACCAGCAAAAGAGGATGGTGGGATTGGGCAAAGACGACTACTGCCGAATACTTACTCAGACACAGCTTGAGTAAAATAGACAGTCAGCATTTCTGGGATTTGATGGATGCACTTCCTGAAGAATCCATTGCAGAAATCGAGCGCGAATTAATTGAAAAGACATTTAAAACATACAACCTTCAAAGCGACACACTGTTTTTTGATACAACCAATTTTTTCACGTATATCGACACAACTAATCTGCGATGCACTATTGCCCGGCGGGGGAAAAACAAACAAAAGCGATACGATCTCAGGCAGGTCGGGTTGGCGATGGTCGTTACACGTAACGACATGATACCGTTGTTTCACCATACCTATCAGGGGAACATGGCGGATGCAAAGGTGTTCAGCGCGGTTCTTGAGACGATAAAAGACAGGATGACCGGATTAGGTTTCGACAGCAAAAAGCACACTATTGTTTTTGATCGTGGAAACAATTCCATGGACAATATGGCTATTGTAGAGAGATTGGCATTGCATTACGTTGGAGCGCTTACACCGTATCATCACAAGCAGTTGGTAGGGGATGCCATGTGTAATTTCAGGGAATATGACGTTGACGGCAGTAAGATACAGGTGTACCATGACAAACGGGTTATTTGGGGGCAGGAAAGAACCGTTGTCGTATTTATTTCCGAGAAATTAAAGGTTGGGCAATTAAGGGGAATGTCTCAGTCTCTGGAAAAGGCAGAACATCAGTTAAAGCTCTTACAGCAGCATCTGTGTAATCCAAAGGGAAAGATGCGGGACAAAGAGGGTCTGGAGGATACGATAAGAAGTGTAGTGAAATGTCAATTTGCGAAGGATGTTATCGATTGGTCGTTAAAAGAGGTATCTGAAGGCAAGTTTCAATTGAATTTTTCAATCGACCAGAAAAAGCTCGAAGAAATAGAAGGGGAACTGGGGTTCAGGATTCTTATGACAGACCATCACGATTGGGATACCGCGGACATTATAAAAGCCTACTATGGGCAATCAAAAATTGAACATGCCTTTAGAAATCTCAAGAACCCCTATCACCTTGCTTTAAAACCGCAATTTCACTGGACGGATCAGAAAATCAGGGTGCATTTTTTTATTTGCGTCCTCGGATACCTAATGGCGGCGATTGTGTGGTATCAGGCAAAAGCGCACGCACAATTTAGTGGAACGTTAGATACCCTGTTAGACACCCTTAATAATATAAGGCTTTCTGCTATGCTTGAAGAAACAAAGGCCAGAGGGAGAGTTAAGGCTACCTACAAATTGGAAGAAATGTCCGACAAGGAATCTCTGTTGATGAATGCGTTAGGCATTATGGATTTCCACAAACATCGGCTGAAACTTCAAGGACTCAGTGTATACAATTGATGTTGTGCTTAACGCATTGACTGTATTTATGTTACGTTGCTTCATGCCTTATTTTGTGATAAACTCACGCTAGGGAAACAAGCTTCGGATATCAATGATGACGTGAAAACCGAAATAGAGGGAATGTATGAAAAACTGGAGACGGTCATTGTCCCGATGTTTTATAATGATAAAGATAAATGGATTGATATAATGAAGCATTCAATAGCGATTAATGCCTCATTTTTTAATACGCACAGGATGGTTCTGCAGTATGTTTTAAATTCATATTTTTGTTAAGCATAGCAATGGGGTCAGGACGAGACAACTCTGTCAGGGTTAACTTACTGTAATGTTTTATTTAAAACTGGCGTGAGTCAGAAAAAATCAGGAATGCATCCTTAACTTAATGACATTGGTTTGCAACCTGAACCCGCCGGGAACGATAAGTTAACGTTTGGGAATTTCAATATTTTTGTAGTAGAGACGCATTGTATGCGTCTGGAAACTGCTGAACGTAGTGAAAATGTTTACAAAAGAGAACTTACGTAACACTTTTAGTCTTTTGAAAAACGTATTTCCTATAAACACCATAGGAGCAACCTGTTTGTAGCAAGATAGGGTACAATAGCAGATATTGGCACAAAAGATCTGGAAATTGTCATTTGTAGTGCGACGAACCTCGTCGCACTACATTATTGGAATTTTTCAAAAAAATAAAGTGTTACAATAAGGCTAATTGATAGTTTTTCTATATAGTAGCTTATAAAAACCAATACACCCAAACGGGGGCATTCATAAAGGCCGACCCATATGGGCATATTGACAATTTCTTTTGTTTTGTTATATTATATTCCTGTTATCCATTTGGTATCTTTTCATAAATTTTTTTGAGCAATTTTTCATTAAACAGATATTTAAAACAGCCTGATTAAAGAGGGTTTTCTATAGCTGTTTTGTTTCAGAACAAACTATAGCTGTCGACAGCTGGTTTTTTTGATGTTTTTTTCATAGGAGGTGTAAGTCATGATTAATGTGAAAAAATGTATTGGTTATTCGCTTGTTGTTTTGTTGCCGTTATTAGTAAACAATAAAATAATGGCATCAGAAACCGAAAAGGCCTGCTTTTGATATTTAACACTCAAGCTGGATGCATGAGTTACTTTTAATCTTTACGGGTTGTTTACAAAAAAGCTGGAATGCTTCTTGTTGGAAACATATTTTCCATTGCAATTACCTGCCTGCAGGCAGGTGTCCTCAAATAGGAGTTTTGAGGGCGAGTCATGCAGTATTTACGCTGAATAATTACGCTTGTAGTGAAAAACATAATTGTTTAATTTTGCCGGATAGATACTATTACCGGATAGATGCTATTAATTGTTTTATATTTTATAGGGAAAGGAGAAATATTTATGGGACGGGTAACTACGGTAAAGATGGGTTTAGTAAGCTTCTTTGGAATCGTTGGTATGTTGAATTTTGCAATTTCTAATCATACATTCGGAAGTGAGGGACAAATAATAACTCATGAACAGACAGGAAAGCATGAAGGAGTTAATTTACCTGTTAAGACATTCACCAGGGATTTGGAGCATGCAGTAAATAACATTTTAGAGGGCATACTTAAGGATGATTTTAATTATATCAAGCAGGAAGCTGACCATATTTCAGAAAAAAGCAAAAGTATGTTTATAAGTTTTTTTGAAAACAGTAATAGATTTAGGAAGGTGGAAGAAAATCCGGCAAGGGACATACAGAAAAAAGATTTTGCTAATTATGTGGATGAGATAAATAAGCAAGTTGCGTCCTTGAAAAAAGCTGCCGACTCCCAGGACTCAGATCAATTGTTGTCTGCCTTTACAGGATTATTAAAAAACGCCTGTATAAATTGCCATACGAAATATCGCAAATAATCATTAAGCAAAAATAATTAAGTAGTTTTTTATAATAAAAGGCTGGATCAGGAATGCATCCTATCCAGCCTTTTGTCATTTAGAAAATAATCACATCATTTCCGCACTGAAACGTGAATTGCGGTCATATTTTCTATCTTATCACGGTTAGTATTTACCATGCAAAACCGGAAATTTCTCTCCTTACTACGATCAACTTGATTTTCATACCGCATAATAACTCCTTTGAAACTTTACGGTAGTGGTTAAGCCTATTTTTGCAATTCGCACCCGAAAATATTTTACCTTCATACACCCGCACAAAAATATGAATCACTCGATGATAATGATTAGATGGTCGTCATTCTTAAATACCTTTTGTGCCAATTGCGCTACTTCTTCGGGGGTTACTTTTTTTAACTTTTCTGAAAATAATTCATCATCTTCCGGCGGGTTGCCATCAAGTATCTCCATACTCATATAATACGCCTGATTCACCCTGTCCAGCCTGCGCATGCCATGACGTCCCAATATCGCGTTAATAGCTTTTTGCACTTCATCCTTTTCGTATTTTCTCTTGCGTATATCATTAATTTCCTTTTGTATGCCGCTTATGGCACGGTTTATATTCTCAGGACGGGTACCCATGGTAATCCTGTACCATTGCGCATTATTATGTAAGGGGAAACTGACGCCAATACTATAGGCAAGCCCTTGCGTTTCCCTCAGTTGAAAGGCTAAACTTTCGGAGAATACATATTGTAAAACAGCAAGCGCCGGTACTTCGCCTTTTTGTATTTCGTACGTACTGCCCACTGAAATATACGATTGTGTCTTTCCTGTTTTTTCACGGACGATCCTTCCCACCGGTTCATTAAAAACGATATGCTGCACCGGCGCATTCCAGCCCGCATTGCCCCATGTCCCTCCAAAACTGCGCTTTATAAGAAGCAACGCCTCATCCACCGGAATATTTCCGGAAACAGCAAGAATCAAATTTGATGGATTATACAATTTATTGTAAAGGGATTTTGCATCTTCTAAGGATAATTTATCCAGTTGTTCGGGAAAACCAATCTCATTGCCATACCCGATATCCATGGCAAACAAGTTTTTATAAAACACACGTTTTGCCCTAAGCGGTGTATCTGATTCCGCCCTGGCGGCAAGGGGAATCACCTCTTTTTTTGCCTGTTCAAAATGCTCCTGTGTCAGTTGCGGATGGAGTATTGTTTCTGCCAGTAGTTGAATCCCTTTTTCAAAATAAAAATCAACAACTTTTAAACGAATATATGCAAAACGCGGGGAATTATAGTAATCATCAAAATCAATATGAGGGTTATCATACAGTTTGATCTCCGCCCCGATGGATTCGTACTCTTTATACAATGCATCTTCCGGGTAATGAAGCGTCCCGCCCGACAGGAACATCCGCTGCAGTATTTCTGTTAAGCCGTGCTTTCCCTCTCCTTCTGCAATGCAGCGATCCTTTGCCAGCAGATGTATCCCCACAACCCTGCTGTCCCGGTTTTCCTTTATGGCAACAGTCAATCCGTTCGGTAAGATTTCCTGATAGTAACTGCTCTGTGAACGTTTTGTCGTTTCTTTGTTTATAGGAGCGGAAGGCGACATTGTTGTTATAACGGGCAGTTGGTCCTTTAGGTATTTCTGACAGACTTTTTGAATGGATTGCGGGGTAACTTTTATTAGCCCATCCATATATTCACGATAAAACGCATATCCACCCGCAACAAGATAACCGGACTTCATCATTGCATAATAATGCAATTTTTCCTGCAGATATATTTCATTGATTAATCCGGAGGTTAAGAGGGTGTTCAATTCCTCAGTAGATACAGTATTCACCGCCATATCATCTATTGCCTGTAAAATAAGACCAACGACATGATCCGTATCGGAATCAGAAGGAAGTTCTGCCGATATTTGCAGTGTTGAAAATTCACGGTGAAATTCCATGTTGGCGCTTATCGAATAGAGTAAATCGCTATTCTCTTCCTTACGAAACAATACATCCAGCACAGAATTCTCCTTTCCACCAAGAAATTCAGCCAGCATTTGTAATGACTGAAAGTCTTCACCGGTCGGGGGAGGAAGCACATATCCTATAGAGAGATATTGTCTGTCTGCCGGAAAATTACCAATACCATTTGCCTGAATAATGCGTAATTTATTTGGGGGATTGAATTGAATACCCTTTTTCTCCGGCAATCTTCCGGCAGGATATTTTCCGTATTTTTCCTTCACCAGCTCAATCACTTCCGTTGTTATAAAATCGCCAATGACCATCAATATCATATTATTGGGAACATACCATGTTTTGTAATACTCGCGCACCGCGTCATATTTGAGATGTGAAATAGTGGAAACCGTACCGAGTACTGGCCGCTCGTAAGGGGTGTTTGCAAAAAATGTGCGTAAAAAATGATTTTGCGCCTGCTGCGCCGGATTATTTTCCCATTTTCCGATTTCTTCTATAACAATACCCCGTTCTTTTTCAAATTTTTCTTCCGGTAAAATAGAATTAAATAACATGTCTGCCTGAATATCCATGCCTTGAGAAATATATTCTTTCGGCATAAGGATCATAAAATTTGTATAATCGGTGGTTGTGTTTGCATTATTGTATCCTCCGTAAAAAGCCATCTCATCGTAAAGTTGTTTTTGTGTGCGTGATTTTGTCCCGTTAAAAAGAAGATGTTCCAGAAAATGAGCACAGCCGTTGGTTGACGCATCCTCATTACAACTGCCTGTCTTTACAATGGTAAAAGCGGTGATCATGGGGCTGGCATGATTTTCAACCAGTATCACCTCCATACCATTATCAAGGTAAAAGACGAAGGCATTCTGTGTATCATGGAATAATGCGGAAACCCCTTCATTCATACCTTCGGTGTAACCGTTAATACTCCCCATTCCGTAAAACAGTGAGAGAACCGTAATGAGAGAAAGGGCAAATAGCCGTAGCTTTTTAATAAAAAAAACGCAATGCAGATAACGAAAAAATGTATTCCTGTAAACCATAGTATTCTCCTAACATGGACAAGCCAGAAATAAAAACAAGCATGAGATACGAAAGGCGGAACCACAGATTATACAGATTCCACAGATTAAAAAACTAAATATTCGTATTTCACCATTAAATATTTTTACAAAAAGCACGCACTGACGAATGGAAGTGTGCAAAGAAATAACTTTTAAGATATTATCTCACTGTAATCAATCAGCTTAGGTACTGTTTTACAAAAGGCACTTCAGTATCCCTGAAATTATGTAGCACTTTAGTTTTTTGAAAAATTTCAATAATAGCGATGTTTGCCGCATAGTGTAGGGGCGAAGCATTTGCTATAAGTTGTCATAAATACGTTCATACCCAAACGGGCAAATGCTTCGCCCCTGCTTTTTCAGAAAACTAAAATGTTACGAAATTATTGCCATTTTAAGAATTTATTAGAAAATGTATTTGTATTCGTGATATTATAAAAAAGCGATCAATTTCATTCCTGGGCGGGGGTGGATAAATGGTATTTTCGAGTGAAAATTCCTATGCCAATGAAACGATACAAAAAGAGGTTTAAATCCATGTTTCTTCAAACATATGTAAAACGCAAAATGTTCCTGTTTCTCCTCCTTATTTTGGCAATAAATAGTTGCGGGGTGCAAGACCCCGACAATTACAACCGTCAGGGCGTCCTTTTTGACAGCCAGGGAAAACTGGATGAAGCTATGCAGTATTATAAAAAAGCATTGAGTATAGACCCGTACAACAGAGACGCCCACTGCAACATAGCGACTGTTTATCATAAAAAAGGGCAGCTCAATAAAGCCCTCGAAGAGTATAAGATAGTATTGGAGTTATATCCCTACGACCCACAAATTCTTTACAATGTAGGGGCGATACAAGCAAGAAATAATAATCAGGATAATGCTATTGCTTTTTGGGAAAAGGCGGTTGAATTGAAACCGGATTTCACGGAGGCACAGTATGCGCTGGGGATTGCATATGCACAAAAAAACCGTTTTGACGACGCCATCAAATCATATAAGAAGGTGCTCGAAACACAACCAGACGATCCCGTTTTGTATAACAATTTAGGGGCGGCTTATACGGAAACAGGCAAACTGGATGAGGCTATTGCGGCATTAAAAAAATCCATTCAGCTCAATCCGAAAATCCCAATGTCTCACAAAAACCTCGAATTTGCTTACCGGAAGAAAGGGTTGATTGAAGACGCAGAAAAGGAATTAAAACTCTATGAGGTTTTAAGCAACAATACACCGCAAGAAAAATGAATATGGTCTCCATAAAAACAATTACCGCAAAATTATTTTACCGGATCATATCCTGAGCCGCCAAAGGGATTACAGCGCAATATCCTCCACATCCCCAAACAGACGCCACGCAACAACCCCTTCTTTTTTACGGCGTTAATCATGTACTGAGAACAGGTGGGTTCAAACCGGCAGGCATGATGGAAAAGAGGGGAAATGGCATATTGGTATAACTGAAGCAGTTTAATTATGATGAATTTCATTTGCAAAATTTTTGTTGATTTGATGGATTGCCTGTTGAAATCCGGCGCTAATATCAAACAATTTCAAAGAAGAGGTGAACGTGTTTCGTGGGATGATAACAATGTCTACCGGTACCGTTAACCTGTTTTTATTCAGCCGGAATACTTCCCGTAATAATCTTTTCACGCGATTCCGGCGTACGGCATTCCCGATTTTTTTACTCACGACCAGTCCCATGCGTGAACATTTCTGCGCGCCGGGCGCAACGTACAGAACTAGAAATTTGTTTTTAAATACCGTGCCTTCGTCAAATACTTTATCAAACTCCTTCTTTCGTAACAGACGTTCCGCTTTTGTGAAGGTATAACGGATTGTATCCATTTAGTTCGTTTCCCGAAATTGATAAAAAGTGAAGAGGTTGAAATCGTAATTACCGGTAAAAATGATATTTCAGGCAAAATTACCATTTTGGGGTGAAATAAGAAATCTCCTTGTCATGGTAGTAATTAAATCATCTTGACATAAATAGCACAATATAAATATATTTATGCCTGCACCTTACAATCGCAAAGGTCTGATTTAATATCACATTATAATTTAATCCTAACACACACATCTTTGAGGCATGATACATGAACGTTTTTATGCAGGGAATGCGACGCTCCGGGACGACCATTGCATTTGATATTCTATGGGAAGATGGGAACTTTGACTGCTTCTATGAACCTTTATCAACCGCAACTGACGATACCTTTGGGGGTGGCAGCGGAATGAGGTCTGTGGATTTTTATGAAAAGGTAAGGCAATGTCGTGCATCTTTTATGAAAAAATACCTTCATCTGGAAAAGATAAATATGAAAACCACCCTCCGCAAATCTCTTAAAAACATATTGTCCGGCAAAATGCCCGCCATAGAAATGGAAAATATGCTAAATTACGGTGCTCCACGAAAACCGGAACTTGAATTTGAAACGGATATGCCTGATTACGCAAAAGAGTACATCAAATTCATGATTTCACAGGCAGAACACACGGTAATAAAGTTTACCAGGATGTTTTCTAAGGTTCGGACGCTATGGGAGATTGATCCTAAAGCAAAATTTATTCATATTGTGCGTGACCCCCGCTCGGTCACAGCATCTTTTTTTTTGGGGAAAAAGCAACGTCAGCGCGATAAATTTCCTGACGAGAATATTTTCTTCGGAAGCGGACCGGAAGCGTTGATAGGCGCCAGCCGCACATTGTCAGATGTACTGTTGAAAACGCCTGAATATGCGCATCTCAGAAAATGCAAGGCTTACATGCGGGTTATGCTCTTGTGGAAAATTATGTTTCGCAGAACCCACTATGATGGACAAGCACTGTTTGGAAATAACTATTTTCTCTTTCGGCATGAAGACCTGCTCCTGGCGCCGGAACAGACCTTGAAAACATTATATGAATTTATGGAGAGGCCCTTGCCGGAGCATGTGCTTGAATGGGTGCAGAAAAATATTAATCGTACCCCCTCTTTTTTTGCGCCGGAAAACCCTCACTGGCGTGAAGCGGTAAAAACAATTAATATGGGAGAGGAACTTAAAACGGCAGGATATGAATATCTCTTTTAACCCTTTTAATGGTAAAAGAATTTCATCTGAACCCGTCAGCCAATAGATAAAAATAATAAGACTTTGAGAAATCCTGAAATTGAAAATACTCCCATTTTCAACGGTCATTTACAAACAATAGCATTCCTGTTCACACAACCCGGATTTACTGCAGAAAAGACAAATAAAGACAATTGAGAGTTTAATGGTGATTGCTTATGGTAAAAAATAGTTTATGGAAACGCATGGTTTTGGGTTATGTTGTTATTACGCTGCTTATGTTGTCGATGAGTTTTTATTTGATTTTTCGCTTAAAACACCTCAATCAGGCGTCAACCTCAATTTTGAGCAAAGACATTCCTTCTATAGAGAGTGAAGAGAAGTTGTTAAAAATCCTATTGGAACAAGTCAGTAGTGAAAAAAAGTATACAATCACAAAAGATCCGGCTTTTTTAGATATCTTTGCCGCAAAGAAAGACGAATTTGTCCATCGGCTTGATTTGGTAAATAAATTAATACAAATAAACAATGAAACAAATAACATTTTTAATAAGTTTAACACCTTGTATGTAAAATATTTAAGGGCTAACTGGTTCTACCCGCCCGGCGCCACAGAAGATGCGAGGAATAGTAAAGAATTAATAACAATTACCGCTCAAATTGAAACGCTTTATAATCTTTACCTGAGAATTACTGCAAAAGAATTTATACTTTTGAAATATAACACAAACGATTCTTCTTATTCTTTCATGGGTGAGGAAAAAGACAAAACTATTGACCAATTAAGGAATGCTATTAATAACCTCATTATTTTGCAGCAAGCAGGTTTATTTAAGAAAATGGGACTATTTCAAGAAACTGTTCAAAAATCTACCAAAATATCGCTGGCAATCATGTTATTTGCAATCACATTTGTAGCGGTTTTTTCATTCTTTTTCATTAGGAGTATATACAGGCCTATAAACGCACTTAAAGCAGCTACCGACCATATTGCCCAAGGTGATTTAGAGCATAGGATCAATATTACATCAAATGATGAAATTGGTTCTTTGGGAAGGTCATTTAATGAAATGAGTAAAAAACTTGAACAGCTTGATACCATGAAATCAGATTTTATTTCAAATATCTCACACAATTTGAAAACGCCTTTGACGGCTATTAAAGAAGCAAATGAACTCATGCTGGACAAAATAGCGGGACAAATATCTTTTGAACAGATGAAATTGCTCAATATTATCAAGGGAAATACCCTTAGGCTTATACTGATGATTAATGATCTATTAGATATATCAAGGATAGAGGCAGGATTGATGAGATACAATTTTCAACCTGCACAGATTCGGGATGTTATTTCGGAAAGCATCGAGGATGTTCGTTTTTTGACGGAAAAGAAAGGTATTTTTATTCAATACGAAGACGATTCTCTCGTTCCCCATGTTTTATTAGATCGGGGAAAAATCGCACAGATAATGGATAATTTATTGAGTAATTCGATTAAATTTACACCCACAGGAGGTGTTATTACTATAAAGGCATTTGTAGTTGATGCATCCATGCTTTCCCCTATTTTCGCGCAACAAGGCAAGCTGAACAATATACAATCATTTCTGCAAATAAGCATCTCAGACACAGGAATTGGAATACCCAAAGAACATCAGAATTCTATTTTTGACAAATTTCAACAGGTTGTTAATAAGAGGGAAAGTGGCATTAAAGGCACAGGATTAGGGCTTTTTATAGCAAAACATATTGTTGAAGACCATGGAGGAAATATATGGCTAGAGAGTAATTGTGGCAGCGGAAGTACGTTCCACTTTACACTGCCATTGCGTGTTGATTTTGTTCTTAACGCTTGAAAAGAGTAAAACAAAAAGATAAATGTCCATTATAAATAGGAGTTGACAATGAAGTTCATTAATAAGAAGAAAGCCTGTTTTTTATCATTACTTTTAGCTCCAGTGTTTTTAATGTGTATCGGTTGCGCAAGTACTACTTATAAAAAGGAATTAACCAAAAAAACCGAAGAAATTAACATCATGAAGGTTGACGTGCAACATAAGGCAAAAGCAATAAATGATCTTTTAGACCGCCTTTCATGGAAAGATCAGGAAATTGGAAGGCTTACGGATGAAATCCGCACTGCTTCAGCAACAATAGAATCACTCAAAAAAGAAATTGAAAAACTTAAGGCAAGTGATCTGTTAGACCGCATTTCTCAAAAAGATCAGGTAATCGGAAAGATTTCTGATGAACTCCGTACCACCAAAGAGGTGGTTGAAACACTAAAGAACAATATCGAAAAACTCCAAAAATCTGAACTTCTTGACCGTCTTGCCACTAAAGACCAGGCAATAGGAAAACTTTCTACCGATCTTCACAGCGCCGCCACTGAGATTAAAACACTTAAAAAAGATATTGGGAAGCTCAGTGAAATCGATTTACAAATAGAAGAAAAAAAGAAGGAAGCTGACGGTCGTAGTATTACCGTAAATCCATTAGATTTACTTCCCAAGGCTACGATAAGCGATACCTCTATAAGAAAACCGGAATAATTCATATGTAATAATTTGTTATTATGTCAAAAGAAAAAATACTTATTATAGATGATGATGCGAGCATTTTAGAAGTCCTGCAGATGCGTTTAAAAGCATTAGGCTATTCTGTATCAATAGCAAAGGACGGAGATGAAGCGAAAACGGTATTATTTCAGAACAAGATTAACCTTGTTCTTGTTGACCTCCGGTTGTCTGAAGAAAATGGTATAGAATTAATGAGAGATATAATAAAGAATTATCCCAAGCTCCCCATTATTATAATAACGGCGCATGGAAGTATAGAAAGCGCCGTAGAAGCCATGAGAAGGGGCGCCTATAGTTATATCGCCAAACCCTTCAGGAATGATGATTTGGCAATGCAGATCAAAAATGCCCTTGAGAAACAAAGGCTTACACAAGAAATAGAATACCTAAGGAATCAGCTTGATGAACGGAACAATTTTAATCCGATTATCGGGAAAAATAAACAGATGCTGGAAATCCTTGAACTGGTGTCAAGGGTGTCAAAAACTGATTGCAATGTTATCATTTATGGAGAAAGCGGTACCGGAAAGGAATTGATAGCCAGGGCAATTCACCAAAATAGTAACCGTGCCAATGGGCCGTTTATTGCCACAAACTGCGGTGCTATCCCGGAGGGATTATTGGAAAATGAACTGTTCGGACATATACGAGGGGCTTATACGGACGCACATGAATCAAAAGAGGGACTTTTTGCGCAAGCCGATAAAGGGTCAATCTTTCTTGACGAAATCAGCAATACTTCAATGATATTCCAAATAAAACTTTTGAGAGTTTTGCAAGAAAGGGAAATTAAACCAGTCGGAAGTACAAAGAACAGAAAGATCAACGTCAGGATTATTGCCGCCTCGAACACCGATTTGCAAAAGGCAGTGAGCGAAGGGACTTTTCGTGATGATTTGTTTTACAGAATACATGTTATGCCTGTCTATCTTCCTCCCTTAAGGCAAAGAAAAGATGATATCCCGCTATTGGCAACGTATTTTATAACGGAATTTTGCAAGGCTTTAAAGAAAGACCCGCTTGGATTTTCTCCCGCTGCCTTACAAAGGATGCTTTTGTATGACTGGCCGGGAAATATTCGTGAATTAAGAAACAAAATAGAGCATGCGGCCATCGTGGCAAATAAAAATAATATTGAACCGGAAGATATTTTTCCGGAAAGAAATACCACCACAAATGTTTTTCATTCTTACAAGGACGCGAAAGAAAGATTCGAAAGGGAATACATCGAAAATCTACTGAAGGCAAACAATGGCAACATTACAAATGCATCAAAAATGGCAAGCCGTTACAGGGCTGATATCTATAAGCTGATAAAAAAATACAATATTAATCCTGAAGATTATAAAGCACATGTTAGTAAATTGTAAAAGTAACATGTTATTACGTAATAATCCCCGGCGTGTTCAGTAGAAACCGGCTTTTTAAAATCTCAAAAATACCGATTTATTCTTTTGTACGTAGACGGCGCACAAGAAGTTTTATCACAACAAAACCACGGACCCTGACCCTTAAATTACAGGAAGGAAGCTGTGAAAGACGCTAACGCTCAATCCCCTGTCAAGCTAATAGATATAGATGCCTATACGCCATATAAAATCGCAACAACAATTTATGATGTAACGATACATAAGGCAGCGCTAAACCGTTCCAAATCCTTTTCTCTTGGCGTTTTGGCCGGGATTTATCTTGGTTTTGGCGCACAGTTTTCTACATTGGTAACAAGTGATTCAACCTTGCACTACGGAATTACCTCACTTATCGAAGGGATTGTATATTCTCTTGGATTTATACTGGCAGTTATTGGAGGCGCAGAAGTTTTTACCGGCAACTGTCTCGGTATTATTGGATTTGCAGGCAAAAAGATTACTTTATATGAACTGCTCACAAATTGGGGCGTCATATACATTGGTAATTTAGTGGGCAGTCTCACAATGGTGTGGTGGATGTATGAAACACATCAATGGGAATTTTTTAACCATATGGTTGGTGCGAAAGCCCTGCTTATAGCACATAATAAGGTTAATCTTTCTTTTAACGCAGCTTTTACCCGTGGAGTCCTTTGCAATGCGTTGATATGTCTTGCCATTTGGATATGCTTTAGTGGAAAGAGTACAGCGGACAAGATTTTTTCAATTATATTCCCTATCGGGGGTTTCGTTGCCAGTGGATTTGAACAGTGTGTATCAAACATGTATTTTATCCCGATGGGTATAATGTTGCGGAAAAATCACTTTGTTGTTGACGCTGCTGAAAAAATGGCAGGAAGGACGCTGAACCTGTCCCAGCTTACGTGGAAAGGTTTTTTTATCAATAATCTTTTGCCGGTTACTTTTGGGAATATCGTAGGAGGGGTTATGTTAATCGGTATCATGTTCTGGTTTATTTATCTTCGGCCGCGTACGAAAAAAACACACATGGGCTGTCCCGTTGATTACAATAAATGAACATACACGACCTAACGTGGACAAGCCGGAACCAAATGAGCACGAAATACTAAAGATGCGCTCATTTAGAAATTCGAATCCGTGTTTATCCGGCTGCATCTGTGGTTAATTTTTTGATTATGGAGGTTTGTGATTATGAATACAGCATTATCAATTCATCGTTTTAACGTTAAAGAATATCATCGGTTGATAGAAAGTAACATACTGCATGAAGATGACAGAGTGGAACTTGTTGAGGGGAGGATCATTGATATGACGCCCATTGGGAGTCGGCATGCTGCATGTGTTAGCCGGTTAAATGAACTCTTTAGCGAAAAATTACAGAAAAGGGCAATTGTTAATATTCAAAATCCTTTAAGCCTGACTGAATACTCTGAACCGGAACCAGATATAACAATAATAAAAAGACGTCCCGATTTTTATGCTGAACAACTCCCCCAACCGGAAGATGTTCTCTTAATTATAGAAGTTGCAGACAGCTCTTTAGCGTATGACTGTGAAACTAAAATCCCGTTGTATGCAAAGGCAAATATTAAAGAGGTATGGCTGGTGAATTTAATAGAAAATATTGTGCAGATATATAATGAACCAACCCCTGAAGGTTATAATATAATGATGAAACGGCGTTATAATCAAAAGATATCACCAGAAAATTTTCCTGATATTACCTTAACAGTATCCGGGATATTAGGATTATCTATTTAAAAAAATGAAAAGGTAACACATTCGATTTCACGTCTTTAACATTCAATCTCCGCGAAGATAATATTTTGAGGTCGGTTTTAACCCTTCGTCAAGTTCGTATACAAGGGGTATGCCTGTCGGGATGCTTAACTCAGCGATTTTATCGTCTGGTATATCATCAAGATACTTGACCAAAGCCCTCAAACTATTTCCGTGAGCTACAACGATAACCCTTTTTTTCTCACGTATTGCAGGCGCTATGGCATCATCCCAGTACGGCAAAAATCGAAAAATGGTATCTCTCAGGCTCTCGGTGAAAGGAATTTCTTCTTTACTAAGACTCCGGTATCTGACGTCGTTGCCGGGATAGCGGTTGTCTGTTAACGTAAGAGGGGGCGGAGGCGTATCATAACTTCTTCTCCAGAGAAAGACCTGTTCTTCCCCGTATTTTTTAGCCACCTCTGCTTTGTTTAAACCTTGCAATGCACCATAGTGCCTTTCATTCAATCTCCATGTTTTTTGTACGGGTATCCACGTTAAATCCATTTCATCTAAAATATACCACAAGGTTTTAATTGCTCTTTTAAGGACAGAAGTGAAGGCAATATCAAAAACATATCCCTCTTTTTTTAAAATGCTCCCTGCCTGTTTTGCCTCTGTAATTCCATGAGCCGATAAATCAACGTCCGTCCACCCGGTGAATATATTTTCGTAATTCCATATACTCTCGCCATGTCTTATCAGTACCAGCTTTATCATTGGTCAAAAAATCTTTCCCGTTTTGCAACAGTTTAGGTTGTTGAAATTTCTCAATAAATTCATGGACAAACATATAATTTCGTATCAGAAAGAACCTGAAATGAGGCGTTCGATTAACTCGTGGCCCTTGCTGATATGTAGTTTTGACGCCGCAGCATTTGCTTCCGTAAGCGGCTTCCCATCATCTTTTTGAATGCCGGAGCCGCATACTACAAAGGGCACGGGCTCCGCGGTGTGAGTTCTTTTTTCAATTGGTGTGTAATGATCCGGCAGCACCAGAATACGAAGTTCCTGAAATGAGTTCCCGGCATCTGTAATTGGCCCTATAATCTTACTGTCAATTTGCTCAATAGCAGTTACCTTTTCTTTTATATTGCCTTCGTGTCCTGCTTCATCGGGCGATTCAATGTGCACCAGTACCATATCATGGTTTTCCAGTGCTTCGATGGCATATTTCCCCTTGTTGCTGTAATCAGTGTCGTAGTATCCTGTAGCGCCGGGAACGTTTATAATGTCCCATCCCAGATAGAGAGAAATACCCTTGATCAGGTCCACTGCCGTAATCACAGCGCCTTTTAAGTTGAATCGTTCCTGGAACGAAGGCATTTTGGGGCGATATCCGTGACCCCATAGCCAGATCATATTGGCAGGGTTTTCCTGAAGGTCAATACGCACCTTGTTTATGTCATGATTGTATAGTAGTCCCCGCGAGCGTTCCATGATATCAATGATGATTTCACTTCCTTTCCCCTTTGGAAGATGTTCTTCAATCGATTTTCCCATAATGTCATGAGGGGGAAAACATGTGGTGTTTATCTTCTGCGTACCTTTATATACCATAATGTGGCGGTAGCTTTTCCCTGTATAAAATTGGATAGCATCATTCCCGAATCGTTCATTGAGCAGTTTTATAAGGATATCCGCCTCTTCCGTTTTAATGTGTCCTGCACAAAAATCTACCAGGGTGTCTTCGTTGGCAGTAATGAAATTGCACCGGAATGCGCAGTCTTCTTCTTCCAGTTGAATGCCAATACTTGCCGCTTCCAGAGGGGCCCTGCCTGTGTAATAATCACTTGGGTTGTATCCCACTATCGTAAGATTGGCAACGTCGCTTCCCGGTGGGAATCCTCGCGGAATCGTCTGAACGGTGCCTATCCGGCCGTTTTCAGATAAGAGGTCAAGATATGGCGTACGGGCGGTCTCAAGGGGCGTCCTTCCACCCAGTTTTTCTATTGGATAATCTGCCATGCCGTCAGGAATGATAATGCAGTATTTCAAGAATATCTCCTATTCTTCAACACGCAGGAATCGTGTTTGGTCTTTTACGACGTCTAATTGTTTGATTTCAGAAAGCGCATTCAGCAAATTGCCTTCTTCCGCAATATGGGTCATCAGGATGAGGGGGACATGTCCCTTTTCTTTTGCCTGCCGTTGAATTACCGAGGCAATGCTTATTTCATGATTTCCCAGTATCCCGGAAATTTTTGCCAGTACACCGGGTCTGTCTATTACGGAGAACCGTAAGTAATATCGTGTTTTTATCTCTTTCATATCGGCGATGGAAACACGTTCGCATTGCCCGGAAAAGATTTTCATTGTATTGAAGGTAATATTTGCCCTACCGAGCGCCACGTCAACAATATCAGCGACTACTGCGCTTGCCGTGGGCATTTCTCCGGCGCCTCTTCCGTATATCATTGAATCTCCGACAGCGCTTCCTTTGATACAGATGGCGTTAAATACCCCGTTTACCGAAGAAAGAGGGTGTTCGTGTGGCAGGAGTGTAGGATGTACCCGCAATTCAAGACCGCTCTCTCTTTTTTTTGCTATTGCAAGAAGTTTTAAGGTATATCCCAATTCATGGGCGTACCATATATCAGAGAGTTCGACTTTACTGATACCCTCACAATAAATATTTTCGCAATTAACATCCACTCCAAAGCCAATCCTGGCAAGGATTGCAAGCTTGTGCGCCGAATCAATGCCTTCAACGTCCATCGTTGGGTCTTTTTCAGCATAACCAAGTGTTTGTGCTTCCTTAAGGGTTGCGCCGTATTCGACGTTTTCTTTGGTCATCCGGGTTAATATATAGTTAGTTGTGCCGTTAACTATTCCCAAAATACATTCAATCTTGTTTGCGATAAGGCCGTCTCTAAGTTCTGCGATGATCGGAATGCCCCCTCCAACGCTTGCTTCGAAAGAGATGCTTTTCCCGTGCTGGCGGGCTTTCCTGAATAATTCAGAGCCATGGAGGGCAAGGAGCATCTTGTTCGCAGTAACGACATCCTTTCCGTTTTCAAGCGCCTTGATGACAATTTCCTTTGCAATGGTCGCCCCGCCTACAAGTTCGACGATGATGTGGATATTTGGGTCATGTAATAAGGTATTTGCGTCAGTGGTAAATGTCACAGCAGGAGGCAAAGCTATTTTATTCTTAGCATCAGGATTACAATCGGCTATACCCATTAATACAGGGACAGTGTCTAGCTTTTCCCTGAGGGGAGAATTGGCTTCCAGAAGAATTTTTGCGACTCCCGTCCCAATAGTGCCCATACCGATAATACCTACGTGTATTCTTTTCATAGTTAATCCCGAGAGTTTTTCAAAATGTACGATAGAACGTAAAAAATAAGGACAATTCTTTTGCCGGAAAGAATTAAAAATGCACTATACCGAAACAATTTATTTATTGTCAATGAAATTTGCTTTCTGAAAAATGGTTTTATATTCTGTGGCAATTAATACTTGTAATGTTAGTACCTACCTGAAAGTTGCCCCGAAAACCTTATCGCTGTAGCCTTACAAGGCAATTCGTTACTGGTGTTCTTAAAGCAAAGTCGTACCTCAGTCGTACTTTATTTATTGTGCTATGGCAAATACGGTCTTTGGTGTTGTATTTAGCACATGTTCGGTCAAGGCGTTGATAGCTACCTTCTTTGAGTTCATGCCGGTATGAGAATATTTCTGGAGCATTCCTAAGCTTGAATGTCCGGTCATGCCTTGCACTACTATTGCGCCAATGCCTAATTCGCCTTGCAGGAGACTTGCAAAGGTATGTCGTAGGTTATGGAAGGTAAAGTTTTGAATGCCTAAGCCTTTGAACAAACTGCTAAAGTGACAACTATGATTAATTCTCGCCCGGTTTGTTACCCTGCCTTCTACGAATAGCTTGTCGCCCGGATTAGTTTCCTTCCACTTCCGTAATTCACCTGCAAGGTAATCAGATATTGGGATAGACACCAGCTTGCCGGTCTTATGACTGGACGTTATGATCCTATTGGTCAAGTCTATATCAGCCCATGAAAGCCCTAAAACACCGCCTAAACGTAACCCGGTAAAAAGACCTACCAATACCATCAGACGGTCTTTGCCTTGCAGTTTTTCAAGCAATAAAGCAATTTCAGGCTGCGACAATATCCGGTCTTTCGTCTGTGCTGTTTTGAGTCTCTTTACGTTCTGGCATGGAGTTTTATCAATTACCCCTTCTTTTATTGCCGTATTGTACAAATGGGTTAATATTGCAATATCCTGATTTATAACCGAAGCTTTCACCTTGTCCTTTTCCCTACGCTCAATCCTGAATTTCTCAATAATGAAGGTAGTCACCTTGTCCAGCCTGTAATCCCCAAGATACTGCGCCAATACATTAATAGCCCTTTTCTTTGATAACAACGTGTTTTCTTTGTCGCCCTTAGAAAACTCTAAATACTTTTTGGCGTATTCTTTCAGGGTAGGTGTCTTTCGTGTTTGTGGTAGCCCTATCATACCCCTTCTGATATTGCTCCGGATATCTTCCAGCCGCTCCCTTGCTTCCGTCCGTGATATGCCGGGAAAGACCTTTGATACCCATCTGCCGTCCGTTTCCCGGTAATCAATCGCCCATGCTCCACAAGGATTTGATACCCCTGAAGGACAATGCGATCCCCGCTTTCCTTTGCAGTCGATCCCCTTTGTAACGACCTTGCCGCACCTGTCGCCCTCAGCCCGCTTGCCCTTGCATTCTTTGTGGTATTTTTTCCACCTAACCGCCATAACCACCCTCCTGTAATAAAAAAAGGCAACAAACACCCTTGAATGACGGTTCAAGAATGCCGTTGCCCCTGATTGCCTGTTTTATCAGGCATATTCTCTATGGCGTCCGTCAACACCAGTATTTGCGTACGTACTACCGTACTTTCAAATTATTGTCAATGTTCTTTTTTATGTGTTTTTATCTATTTTATTTACTATTCCCTTTCATTTATGTATTTGATAGAATGTTGTGACGGAAAGGATGAATAATATGGATAATTTTACTTTTAGTTTTATAGTTGTTGGAATCATCGTTCTTTTTATTTCGGTATTTGTTTACTACCAGGAACGTAAAGAAAAGCATACCCACTAAAAACCATGC
Source organism: Candidatus Kuenenia stuttgartiensis (assembly GCF_900232105.1). Lineage (NCBI taxonomy): Bacteria > Pseudomonadati > Planctomycetota > Candidatus Brocadiia > Candidatus Brocadiales > Candidatus Brocadiaceae > Candidatus Kuenenia > Candidatus Kuenenia stuttgartensis. The sequence goes on along the minus strand of NZ_LT934425.1, from coordinate 277,056 downwards.
CTATAACTAAAGAATTAGAAAACATAAGAAAGTTTGAGTCTGTCGGGTTCACACATGCACAAGCTGAAATACTGGCTGAAACCATAGAGCAATCACATATAGACGGACAAAAGGATTTGAAAGAGTTTATAAACGAAAAACTCGACAAACTCGAATTACGCATAAAAGCATCACATGCCGATTTGCTCATGAAGATATTTGCCATAGTAGCAGGCTGCACCAGCATTGCCGTTGCTGTCTCAAAACTGCTGTAATCCTTTTCAAACAGCTCATCCGGGGTCTGTATATCACTGGTTCTTTTTGCTATCGCCTATTTACTCAGAAAGGAATAAAATGGACGCATTGATGACATTACTATTTCTGATCATACTTGCCCTTGCTATTGCAGGCTTTGCCTTTTCTTTTTGTGACTTTTTTATAAGAGCATGGGCTATAGTAGGTGCCGTCTGTGTGTTTGTGGCTAGCTGCTGTGTCGGTTATTATGTAGATAGAGGCTATATGTTTTTCAATATAGGTTTCTGGAGTATGCTTTTATTTCTCTACTTTGCCAACCGCTATAAAGAGCAGAAGCCGCCAAGAGTCAATGAAAGCCAGCGCGCAATGATTGCTGCGAGATTGGCGACCTTGAGACGAAAGGACACGCTAAGACAGAACCGTATTGAGGAAGATTCCGTGAGGCAGGAAGCAGAAGCTGCCGAAAGACCAGGCAAGGTATTGACAAGGGCGGAGGCAATAGAATCTGAACTGCCGGAAGTATTGACAGATAAAGAAATTGATGAATATATCGACCGGCTTGTGCGTGGAGAGGAAGAAATCGAGGACGGCAGAGATAGGATAAAGACAGAGATACGAGAAGCGCAGCCGGATTTGGCAGATGAGGAAATCGAGACAATCCTTGCACTGACGATAGATGCTCCTGCACGGGCATTGGGGATGACATCGGATGAGTTCGCTAATAGCCTGCACTATCACAAAGAAAACCGCCCATAATAAGAAATTATCAAAGATCCAAAAATCATTCCATCGCATCAAACAAACTCCTATTTACAGCCGGTTTGAAATTCATATAAAGGCATTCCACAGTAACCGGCTTTTTTTCACCGGCTGACTTATGGCTGCCTTTGAAAGACTGGTATTCATGCCGGTTAAAATCGGCATACAGGCTTTCATATAAGCTGTTCTGGTAATGCGATATCATGGCCTTGCCCTTGATACCATGGAGCAATTCTGAAAGCCTATAATGGTCGTTTTCCGTGAAGCTGTCGCCGTAATAACCTTCGGCATTCAGGTAAGGCGGATCAACGTAGAAGAAACTATCCGGTGAATCATAACGCCGGACAACTTCGTCATAAGACAAGCATTCTATGGTAACGCCCCTTAACCTACCGGCAACGTGTTCAAGGCTGTCAATGGTATTGCAATAGCTTTGTGCCGGATTTCTGCCTGTTATTGAAGGCATTGCAAAGCCGCCTGTCTGCATATCCCCGCCATAAGTAACACGGTTCAGGTAAAACCACCATGCCGCCCGTTCAATCGCATCCCCTGGTAAATCGCCAGCTTTCCATCGGGTCCGGATATCCTGCCAGAGACTTCTTGCATACGGCATGTTCTCAAGCGTTTCTATAAGTTTTTGTCTCTTTTCGGTATCTTTTATCACCCGAAAGAAGCTTATTAAATTGCCGTCAATATCGTTCAGGACCTCTACAGGTGAAGGTCGCTTGCTGAAAAGCAAATGGCCAGCACCGGCAAAAGGTTCAACGTAGCAAACATGTCCCGGCATATATTTAGACAGCCAGCCGGTTAATTGATATTTGCCGCCGATCCGATTGACTGGCGATTTTGCAGTTCTAAGCAACGGTTTTTGTCTCTTTCAATAAAAACCCTATAAGCCGACATATTTCCAGCCCTATGATTTCACTAATCTTGGCATTTTCCATTACTTTCAAATTTTCATTCATGTTTTTTATCTCCTGCGATTTCATCAATCCTCCAACATTCCTTTTAATTCTTCGTATTCGGCCTCAAGGCTGGCAATTTCTTCCAGTGAGGCGTGGAGGTCTATATTGGACGTAGACTTTCCCCGCTCAAGCCTATTCGCATTAAACAAATTCTGAAAAGCGTATGCGGCATTATTCAAAGAAGCCCCTTTTATGGTTTCATCGTCCATGAGTTTTTCCAATATCTTAAGTTCCGCAGAGGAAAGGAGTTTCGTCTTGTACTTCTCGTAAAACTCCAATTCCTCTGGCTCCCTGATAAGGTTCGTGAATTTCTCCAAAATGGCATGGACTCCGGATTTTGCAACGCCGAAATGTCTGGCTATCTCGCTATAACTCATGCCGTTTTTGTAACGCAATTCCAACGCTCTGCCAATATCTATTTTGAAGGGTTTTTTCTTTAAAGGATTCACAGGCTTGTTCTTACGCCTGGGTTTGTTCTTCCGCTTGGGTTCAGGTTCGTTTTTAACCATGAATCATATTCTCCTTAATAAAAACCTGTAAATCTTCCATGCGGAACCGGTTTAGCCTGCCTATTTTGCACACAGGGATTTGTCTACGCATCACCATTTGATACAACGTGCTTTTTTTCAAACTTAAAACCCGGCATGCTTCATCCATGCTTAACAAAAGTTTTACAGTTTCTTCACTCATTTTTTCTATCTCCGTAATTTAATTACCCGAAACGTGTCTATACTTATCCAACAAATCGCACCTACCCAATTCTTTTAATGTCTCGCAAGGGGATTGCCCGCCTTTCCACCAATGGTAGCGTGCAGGTGAAGCAAACGGTATCACCAGGCTGTTAAATTCTGTAACATAAGGCAACACTTCATCCGGTGAACAATTCTCGCCCATTATCGCCATGCGTTCGTTTAAGGCTTCTGCCTGCTGAAGGCATACAATAGCTTCCGCCTTATTTTGTTTTAAGGCTTCAAGCAAAGGCAAAACCGTATCCATAGCAGGCTTTTCTTTGCCAACGAAATCCAAGCAAATCTTGTCGCCGTTAAGCGTGACCCGATAGCCTGCCTTTTCAAGTTCCAAAAGTGTCTCGTTTATCATATTTCGATATGCTCCAATAAATTTTCAGGGATTTCGTCATCCGGATTTTCACCGGAGGGGTTTATTGGTTTTGGGACGCTTGGGACGCCTTTTTCTGACTCCTTAGTACTTATATATTTTTCTTCAGTTTGCATGTTTTTTCCCGTGCGTAAGGGATTGAAAACATGTGTCCCAAGCGTCCCAAACTGTAATGATTTCAATTTAACACCACGAAAACCTTTGGCGCTTTTGCCGTTTCTCATAAGGCTGTGAGACTTTGACACCCCGAAAAGTTCCAGCATTAACCTTTCAACCTCACGGTGAATTATTGTAATAGGTTTTGGATTCCATCCCTGCGAAGCGCAATATTCTGCATAATTTTCGACAACCTCATTGATAGACAAGTCTAATTCGGCATCTAACATTACGCAGTCTTTCAAAAAATGTTTTAGGCTGTCAGATTCAGCCATGAGAGTATCAATAATTTGATTTTGACTGTCGCCTAAGCATATATCGCCATATTGACGAATATCATCGAACAACATTCTAAGCCCTTCCAACGCCCAATTTAGTATTCCGCTCCCTTCCTCGCGAATGAGGATGTTTGCAAAATCGGGAATCTTCATTTTTGGCGGTGGTAATTCATATCTCACTATTAAAAGCCTACGTTTCCACGCTGCAAGGTCTCCGTCGAATCTAACCTGTAAACGAGAGTTTGAAGTTATAATTATGTTAAAATTGCCATGTAGCAAAAAACCGTCATTGCCGCCCTTTTTCTCCGTTGTTAATAAATCGCCGCCGACAAGTCCTTTTAGGACATACGCCCCTTTTTCAGAAAGAAAATTTCCCGGCACATCCACGCCCACCAATAAAGTTTTGCCTAAAAAACGGAATAGCTCGAATCTTTCGTCCAAGTGCTTTGTCCTTAATTGTGTAACATTTTCCAGCCCAACAATTTTTTGAATTATAGCTGTACTTGTTGTTTTGCCACCGCCAGCCGTCCCATCTTTGATAAGGGTTCTTTGCGTTATATTATGCCCAAGCAGGCACTGCCCGTAGTATTTTTGCATAAGTGGTATATCACACTTTTTCAAGGCAGGTTTTATTAATTCGTTAAGAAATCTCGGACACCTTGCGTTTTCATCGAAAGGAATCGGACTTTGGTTTCTGGAATAAAAGTTTGGTGAAAACGGCTCCGGTTTCATATTGCCGCTGCCATCAAAAACCAAGACTGTGTTTTTAAGGTGGACATAATGCCTGTCTGTTTTGTCGAATGGATTTGTTTTTTCTGCAATGCCACGTAATTGATTAGTAACCGCATTAAGGTTTTTGTCCGACCTACATTTCTCTAGTCCCGGCACATCTTTTGAGTGTTCCAATATGTATTCGCTGATTTCCTGTTTTATACGGTCTGGCGTGACAGGACTGTATAATCCCGCTGTAGGGTCGTAATGATAAAATTTCTTTTCGCAAGGCTCGTAAAATTCCTCATGCCTGGCACAATGATAACCTGCCCAATAACCCTCATTAATGCTTTCCACCTTGCCATGTTTTTTGAAATAATAAGGATTTCCATATTTTTTCACGAGTTCGCTATCTTTGTTTTCTGCTTCGCTTCTTTTATGCTTGTCAAAAATACTCCTGACGGTTTGCTCTACCTCTCGCTCAGGTAATGGCGGATTGTTCATTGTGTTCCATACCCTGGCATTCTCAAGACAATCTTCAAGCGATAATCCGTCACGGACCCATGACCCGGCAAGACGTGCCAGCGCATCATTACGGCTGCCTTCTGCTGCGCCTTTATAGAGTTCTTTGACTGGCGTTTTATGGTTATTGTTTCCATGCCGTGCCAAGAGAATCTCCGGAAAATCAGCCATTGGAATGTCGTCTAGCCCTTTGCCCATGCGTATTGCACCCCCGATGTATGAATTGAAGGAGGCGCAACAACATAACCACCGTCACCCCTTACGTCAATCCCCGGCAGATCATCCCTCTTTTGAAAATTGCGAATACCCGGACGGTAGCGGTAATATAAATGATATCCCCTTGCCGTCTTTACAACTGGTGTATCCGGTAGTTCTAAATCTTTTGCAAGCTGTATAGCCTCCCTGCCGTCCAAATCAACAACGGCAATGCCAGAAATAGTGCCGGTTACAATGCCGATATTCCGTTTACTGCCATTGCCAAACCATTTTTGTAATTCATCCTGCGTTGGCTTTCTCTTTTGATATGGTCGCCATGTTGGTTTTGGTTCGCCTTTTTCGTTTGGTTCTTTTGGCAAAACGCTGGCATCAGGGATTTTGCCAATCAAGGGTATGATTGAAAAATTCTTTTCTTCTGTGTAATAAATTGCAAAGTCTAGTGTTGATTTATCATCCATAATTTGTTAAGCTCCATCCATCTGTTAATCTTCTGAAAGCCTGCATCCCCCCCGTTGCAGGCTTTTCTGTTAATTTTCCGAAGGGTCGCAGGCTTCTGTTTTTTTGCCTTCACGGTAAAGACGCTGATACTCTTTTAGGCATTCCTCCAACACCATCTGAAGTGCATTCTGGATAATCTCCGTAACCGGCACTTTGTAAACTTCCGCTATGCTTTCCATCAGGGAAAAAGCCATATTGCTTACCCTGATCTCTGAAAAGACTGCCTTCTGTTTTTCCATTGTGTTCATTTCTGTTACTCTCCTGTGGTTTAATCCTGACTATTCCCGGCTCCTTTACCCCAAACCCCCCAGTTCGTCTTTCGCCTTTTAAGCGCATGGCTTTTTCAGCCTAACCCGCCCGCCTGACTCCAACACCGACCGCACAGCCTGACGGATTATTTCAGCCATCGGTAAATCCGTTTTTCTCGCCAAACCCCTCAATTCCTCATATTGGCTGTAAGGCATCAGAAAATTGAAAAATTTACCCGGTTCGTCTCTCATAAAAATACCTCCTGTAAAAACAAAAAAAGCCACAAGGTAAACGCTTACCTCATGGCTTCTTTATACAACCAATGAAATCTTACTTTCATCTTACTTTTTTACATCGGCTTCAATCCCCTTAATTTACAGACAATTCGCAGGTATATTCAAAAACATATCTATCTTACCGGCATCTTACTTTCATCTTGCTTTTTGAATTTCTTATTAGTTATCTTTATTTCAAAACAGTATTTACCGCTTCCCTTTTCCGTGTTTCTGATTAGCTTAACACCAAATTGTGTCTTAATCTTTCCGTTTAATTTTGACTTAAGTGCGTCAAATTTGCCCCTGGCTTCCCTATCCTCCCAAATTTTTTCGCATATGTCTTCTACATCCTGTTCATCGCTTCTTAAACATTCGACCAATGTCTGTTCTTTTTTTGTCAGTTTGTACTGTGTTTCATTATCAAAAAACAGAATACGCTTATGATCATCATAGAAAAGTTTATCAATGCTCGCCTGCTCTTTCTCTGGCTTGCTAACCAAATCTTGGCATTTCGTATCTCTGGGTATTTGCATCGGTGTGCTCGCCCCTAATTTGCGGTTCTCAATTTTTTCTAAACAATCCAGATATTGATCTTGAAAATATTCCTTAAGTTTTGCCTCTCTGTTGATCATCCAGCTTGGATACGTCTTTTGCCCGTTCCCATTGATTTTACAGAGTCCCATTTCATCCAATTCTTTGTAACTATAGTATGGCCACGTCTTAAATAATTCCCTGTCCAAATCTTTCACATCTTCAAATGAAATGATTAATTTATTACCAGCCATAACCAACAAAAGACCTCTTTTGGATAAAGTTCTCACACACCTATCCATTATTTCGTTGTATTTGTCTTTAGTAAGAAAATGGCTATCACTGCCGGTATTAATAATTAAGTAGTAATACTCTTCGAATATATTCTTAAGATTTGCTGCTGAATCGCTGAGATTTTCCCGCATATCGTTATCCTCCTGTAAATAACCCTGAAAGTGGATAAAGGGCCGCCGCTCAGGATTGCGGCTTTCGGTTCGTCAACCTTTATGCAAAAAAAGTTAGATAGGGGATACAATTATTTGACTGCAAACTGAAGTCCCATGCATACCCCCTACCTCAAAAAAGGAGTCTCTTTCCGGTCTACTTTTTCCAAAGGTTCAATTACGCCATGCGAAAATCTGGCTCTGATTGTTCTAACCATGCCTGACCTCTCTCCTTCTCCCCTATGGGGGTTTTTCTATTTATAAATCAGATCGAACAACTTATTGGCCGCTTCAGCGTCAAGGTCTTTGAGTATCTTATATTGTTCTAGGGCAGAGCCTCTCTCGTTTAATATCAAACAGGCAGCACCAAGACCAAAATGAGCGCCTACATCATCAGGTTTAATCCTTATAGCCTGTATAAAAGCCTCTATTGCTTCCCTATACATGCCTGACTCGGCATAGGCAGCACCAAGATTATTATGAGCGCCTGCAAAATCAGGTTCAATCCTTATAGCCTGTTTGTAAGCCGCTATTGCTTCCTGATGCATGCCTGACTCGTCATAGGAAATGCCAAGACCAAGATGAGCGCCTACATAATCAGGTTTAATCCTTATCGCCTGTTTAAAAGCCTCTATTGCCTCCGTATACATGCCTGACTTGGCATAGACAGCACCAAGCTTACAATGAGCATCTGCATAATCAGGTTCAATCCTTATCGCCTGTTTGTAAGCCTCTATTGCCTCCGTATACATGCCTGACTTGGCATAGGCATTGCCAAGCTTAAAATGAGCTTCCGGATCATCGGGTTTAGCTATTACGGCTTGTTTGCATGTATCTATTTCGGCCATATTCTCACCTGACCCGGCATAGGCATTGCCAATGAATATCGCGATGGCCAAGGCGAAATAACTAAGACGTAAGATTCTTGCCCATGTCGCAATTGCCCCTTCTTTCCTTACGTGCCGCCACTCCCCTACCCTTTTTAGGTCACCTGGTAGTGGTTTATAAGCCTCTGTTGCTGCCATATCTATGCGTTCGTTTTCTCTCATTAATCCCTCCTTGTCGATGTTACAGACTAACCAGTCATAGACCTTGATAAAATCCAGCTTACTTGGTGTTTCAGCCATAACGTTATCCTCCTGTGAATAACCCCTGAAAGTAGATAAAGGGCACCCGCTCAGGATTGCGGCTTTTCGGGTGATCATCCCTAGCCCTTAATCATTATCACTATTTGCGCTCCAGATACCCCTTACGCTGCCAGTTCTCATCGTAAATGGTAAAATGTCCGTCCCGCTCTTTTATGTAGCCTTTGCGCTTTCCCTGTTCATCGTAAACGTTGTAATACTGTTGATCCGTTTGTGACACCGTTGAAGTGCATCCGGCAACAAGAAACACAAGAATTAAGAACAAAAGCTTTTTCATAAAGTCGTACCTCAGTCGTACTTCAAATAAAATGTAACGAAAACAAAACAAACCAAACAATAACGCTCATGCTTTCTAACCCCTGATTTTACAGGCTACACAATAGCATATAAGAATAAACAAGAAAAGACAAAAAACCCGCTAAGCTGTGTTAGAAATTAATACTTGTAATGTTGAAATTGGTCTGATAATATCTTTTCAAATATTAAACAGTGCCACTCCTCTATCAATCGCAGGAACACATGATCAGTTTCAAACAAAGAGATATTATTTCTATCCTCCATTTCAATAAAGAAGAGATTTTATACATTCTTGACGTCACGAAAAGAATGGAACAAACCGATTATTCCCAAATCCTGAAGGGGAAGGTACTGTCAGTGCTGTTTTTTGAGCCTTCCACAAGGACCAGGTTAAGTTTTGAAGCCGCAATGAAACGACTCGGCGGTATGGTAATCGGGTTTGCGGAGTCTGGCGCCACGTCCATTGCTAAGGGCGAATCCTTCAGCGATTCGTTAAAGACAATTGAGGGATATTGTGACGTTGTTGTTCTTCGCCACTATCTTGAAGGAGCTGCACAGCTTGCCGCAGATATTGTTAATGTGCCGGTGATTAATGCCGGTGACGGTTCCAACCAGCACCCAACCCAAACGTTTCTCGATCTTTACACCATTCTAAAAACAAAAGGCATTCTTGAGGGGCTAAAAATTGGCTTTTTAGGAGACCTTAAATATGGCAGAACGGTACACTCTCTCGCCTATGCCCTTGCCTATTTCGGAGCAGAAATGTACTTTATCTCTCCACCTAATTTAAGAATGCCGAATGATTGTATGGAAGAACTGAAGAAAAGGCGCGTAACATGCCATGAGGCAGAATCCCTGCAAGGTATCGGGAAACAACTTGATGTGATTTATTGCACGCGGATCCAGGAAGAGCGTTTTGCCGACCCAATAGAGTTTGAAAAGGTACGTGGGATTTACAGGTTGAGCAAACCCATGATTGAGGGATTGGGGGTAAAGGACGATTTAAAGATAATGCATCCTTTACCGCGTGTGGATGAGATGGACGAAAGTCTTGATGGGACAAATTATGCGGTATATTTTGACCAGGTGCGCAATGGCGTGCCGGTGCGAAAGGCTATTTTGGCAGCAGTATTGGGCGCAACAGAATGAAACAGTTAGACGTTTCCGCTATCAAAGACGGTTCGGTAATCGATCATATCGACAGCAAGAGCACGTTAAAAGTCGCTGATATCTTAAACATAAAGGCCGAAGAGGACGTGGTCCTTGTTGGCATGAACTTATCAAGCAAATGCCTGGGTAAAAAAGGTATTATAAAGATCGGGGGAAAGATACTTGACCAGAAAGAGGTGAACAAAATTGCCCTTATTGCCCCGAATGCCACGGTAAATATTATCAAAGATTATGAAGTGGTGAAGAAGTTTGAAGTCATAGTGCCTGAGATGATTGAGGGTATCGTAAAGTGTTTTAACCCAAATTGTATAAGTAACTATGGCAACATTAAGACACGACAACACCTCCTCCGTAAAAATCCCATAAAACTGCGATGCTACTATTGTGAACGTGTTATGAGTGCAAATGATATTGTGCTTATTTAAACCGGGCGGGTTTTCAATCGGTTATAGTCAAATAACTCTATTTTTCGAAAAGCATTACTGTGTAGGGGCGAAGCATTTGCCTGTGTACAGTATAACTCGTTCAATAGAGCAGAATTGGTGCGTATACATCATTTTATGTCTTTGTCTTCTATGCAGGCAAATGCTTCGCCCCTGCTTTATTAAAAGAGTCTTTCTGTGAAAAAGGAATGTTTGTGATAAGTATGTTGCTGTTTCTTATTGGCGGTTTTGTGATTTTAATGATTGGCGCCGAAGCCCTTGTCAGGGGAGGTTCGTCGCTGGCATTGCGTTTGGGTATTACGCCACTGGTAATTGGGTTAACCATTGTAGCATTCGGAACAAGTAGTCCGGAACTTGCAGTAAGCATTCAAGCTGCCCTCAATGGTAACGACTCTATTGCTCTGGGGAATATAATTGGTTCTAATATTGTAAATATTGGCCTCATCCTTGGCGTAGCTGCCATTATTCATCCAATATCGGTGCAGGCACAAGTAGTTCGAAGAGAGATTCCCATTATGATTGTTGTATCCATAGTAATCTGGGCACTTCTTATGGATGGGCAATTGCAATATTGGGACGGCATATTGCTGACAATTGGAATTATTGTGTATGTTTACTATTGTTACTATCAGGCACGCAAAGAGAAGGAACCATCTGTTCAACGTGAGTACGCAGAGGGAATCCCAATAATTAAAGGAAGGATGTGGATTCCTGTGGGGTTGATTGTAATAGGCCTTGGTATGCTTATTGGTGGTGGGACATTATTTGTTAAAGGCGCTGTGGAATTAGCAAGATATTTTGGAGTACGTGAGGCGATTATTGGGCTGACAATTGTTGCGGTAGGAACCAGCATGCCTGAATTAGCAACTTCGGTGGTTGCCGCTATTAAAAAAGAGGGAGATATTGCAATTGGTAATGTAGTGGGTTCTAATATATTCAATATTCTTGGAATATTAGGCATTGCCTCTCTGGCACATCCAATAACAAGGAAGAATTTCAATATTGTTGATTTTGGCGTCATGGGATTGTACGCCCTTGTGTTGCTCCCCTTTGCATGGTCGAGGTTTTCACTGGACAGGTGGGAAGGCGCTTTGTTATTAGCTGGTTACGGTGGTTATATTTATTACCTTCTCCACAACATTCCTCCTGTATAACCTAAGCTGGACAAACCAGAACCAAACAAACATGATATACTAAAGAGGAACCACAGATTAAAAAATTCTTATATTTTTATATGACATGGAAACAAACTATTATGGGACAACATCGCAGATAGTTTTTTCTCAATGAAGAATATTTATTAAACTATGCAATATGCCTAAAAAGAAACATTTTTCCAAAAGATATCATCCAAGAGGATTGGCAATACTTTATGAAGACGAAGACATACTGGTGATAGATAAACCGGCAGGTCTTTTAACCATGGGTACGGATACAAATAAGACAAAAACCGCTTATTACATGCTCAATGATTATGTGCGTAAGGGATGCGTTAAATCCAGAAAACACGTTTTTATTATTCACCGCCTTGATCGTGATGCTTCAGGACTGCTTCTTTTTGCAAAGAATATAAGGTCAAAGCTTAATTTGCAGAGCCAATGGCAGAATACGGAGAAGAAATATCTGACGGTAGTTCATGGCAGACTTGCAAAGAAAGCAGGAACTATCAGCACATACCTGGCGGAGAATAAAGCTCAGGTTGTGTATTCCACGTCTGACACAAAAAAAGGGAAATTGTCCCATACTGTGTATAGGGTTCTTAAAGAAACCAAATACTTCAGTTTGTTGGAAATTAAACTTTTGACCGGCAGAAAGAATCAGATACGGGTACATCTTACCGAACAGGGATACCCGATTGTGGGCGATAAAAAGTATGGAAAAGAAAAAGGGGCTTACAAACGGTTAGCGCTCCATGCGTATTCGATATCTTTCAAACACCCGTTCAGCGGAAAGCCGATTACTTTTGAAACAAAGGCGCCAGGATATTTTAATAAACTGGTGGGTGGTATAGATGGTGAGGATAAACCTTTACAAACCAGTGAAGAATAAAAGGATACAGGCAGTTATTTTTCGAGACGTGTAGTCAGGCCTTTTTTGTAAAATATCACATAATCAACTTTATACACCTTTATTTAAATAAATGCTATGCAAGTAGCAATTCTTGGAGCGACAGGTTGTGTTGGGCATAGCCTCATAAAAAAACTTATTACCGCCAATGATCATAATATAATTGCCGCATGCAGATCCGAAAACAAGACCGTCAACGGTTTGGTTTCTGAGAGATTGACGTGGAGGACGGTGAATCTGGAATATCCTGAAAGTATTAGGGATTTTCTTCAAGGCGCTGAAGTTCTGGTATATTTGGTACATTCTCTAAAATCTTCCGGATTTGAGTCTCTTGATAAAATGTATGCTCAAAAAACGGGGGAAGCGGCGTCTAAAACAGAGATAAAAAAGATTATATATTTAAGCGGTATTATTCCAAAGCATGAAAAACTTTCGCACCATTTGAAGAGCAGGAGGGAAACAGGGGAAGCGCTTGCAGCACACGGGATAAGTGTGGGTGAAGTCCGTGCAAGCGTCCTGCTGGGTACCTGCAGCGCCTCGTACAGGATGGTATATTACCTTGCGAAGCGTCTCCCCATAATGATAACGCCAAAGTGGCTGAATTCACTGTGCGCCCCCATTGCGCTTGAAGATGCCGTTGAAGTGCTTGAGAAGTCGATTAAAAGGGATATAAAAGGACATGAAATCTTTGAAATAGGATCGGATATAATGCATTATCGTGACTTGTTGTCCCTTTGCGGAAAATCGATACATGGTTATGCAAATGTCATTTTACCCGTGCCATTTTTTGCTATTTCGTTATCGTCTCTCTGGGTAGAGTTTGTAACAGGCGTCCCAAATTCTATTGCGAGGGCGTTAGCAGAAAGTCTTATAAATGATTCAGTCTATTCAAACAATCGATTTAAAGAAATTACCGGACATGCTCCCAAGCCGGTAGAAGATGCACTGAAGGAATGTGCGGAACAGATGAAGAAAGAGCGGGAAGAACGTATTGCATCGTTTGGCTTGAAAAAAGGTGGGTAATGCAATAACCCCTGTACACTGTTTTTATGTCGTATCAGCTTCATACCCAATCACAAAAACACACCGACGCAGACAAAGAAACACTATAACAAGTTTAGATAGCAAACAGGTGAAAACACTGGTGAAACAACACTAAACAACATTACGCAATATTACTCACAACTATATCAAAAGTGCATAAAAACGGCATTAGAATTTCATTGACTAATTACTAATATGTGCTAAACTTCCCAAATATTTACTTGCAAGTATAGTGTGCTATGGTTTGTGGAATAGTTCTCTGCCAAATTAATTTTATGGAGAAAGAAATGAAGGATGAATACGCACCTTACAGGAAGCTGCTCCTTTCGCTAAGGGAAAAATTGGTTGGAAAGGTTGATTACATGCAGGAAGAGACATTGAAAAAATCAAGACAAGATGCATCGGGGGATTTATCAAACGTTCCTATCCATATGGCAGATGTTGGTACAGACAACTATGAGCGGGAGCTGATGATTGAGCTTATGCAGAGCGGAGAAGATAGCGTGCGAAGCATAGATGATGCATTGGAAAGGATAGAAGAAGGCACCTTTGGCATATGTGAAGCATGCGAGAAGAAAATTAACAGGGAACGATTGAAAGCGGTCCCTTATGCAAGTCTTTGCGTAAATTGTCAAAGGGAAGAAGAACTTGGCAACATCTAATCAGCTATGAAGAAAAAAATTTCGTTTGTCATTACTATTGTAAGTGGCATTTTTGCTGATATTGTTTCAAAATGGTATGTTTTTTCTCAGCCAGACCGGTTTAAAAAAATAACGATCATTCCCGGGTTTCTAAATATAATACAAAGCGAAAACAAAGGGATAGTCTTTGGGATGTTTCCCGGGAAAGCCAATATATTTATCTTACTTTCTCTTCTGGCTATTGCGGCAATTTTATTTATTTATATTAAATCAGATAAAAATATCTTTAGTTCGAACGTTGCTTTAGGGCTTATTCTGGCGGGTGCTATTGGAAATTTGTGGGATAGGATATGGTTTAAATGCGTGAGGGATTTTATTGATTTGCACTTGGGCGAAAAATATCATTGGCCCACCTTCAACGTAGCGGATGGCTTGATTTGTGTAGGTATTTCGCTAATGGTCTTCGCCTCATTTTCTCCTTCAAAGCATAAAAAATCAGGGCAATAGGTTATTTTGTCGTTAGCAGGCGATAACGTGCCAATAGGTCGAGAGTGATTTTTCCAGGTTTGCCCGTGCCTATCGTTCGCCCGTCGATTTTTACTACCGGTATAATTTCCGCGGCAGTTCCTGTTAAAAAACATTCATCTGCAAAGTACAAATCATATCGCGTCATTAATTCCTCTCTTACGGTAATTCCCATATCTTTTGCGAGTTTCATGACGCAGTTTCTTGTAATGCCAATTAATATGCTGGCACTTTCCGGAGGAGTGAGAAGCGTGTCATTTTTAAAAATGAAAATATTATCCCCGGAACATTCTGCCACATAACCATCTTTGTTGAGCATCAATGCCTCGCCTGCGTTTGACCGTATCGATTCAATTTTCGCCAGGATATTATTCAGATAATTAAGAGACTTGATTTTTGGGTCCAGGGAAGAGTAATGGTTCCTTATGGTAGTTACCGTAACTATTTCCAGTCCGTTTTCATAAAGGGCTTTAGGGTATAATTCTATCATATCTGTAATGATAATAATTTCCGGAGTGGAACACTTATTGGGATCAAGGCCAAGTTTTCCGGTACCGCGGGTAACAACAATTCTTATGTAAGCATCAGTTTGTTTATTTGCTTCTAAAGTATCTTTTATTGCTTTTACCATTTCCGGTTTTGTTATGGGTATGGTAAGGTCAATGGCTCTGGCAGAATTGTAAAGTCTGTCAATATGTTCATCCAGCGCAAATATATTTTGATTGTAAACACGTATGCCTTCAAAAACACCATCGCCATAAAGAAGTCCATGGTCAAATACGGATATTTTGGCGTCTTCTTTTGGAAATAATTTACCGCTTATATAAACCTTTAATCCCATTGTAGTTTTGTTTACTCCTTTCACATGCTGTTTAATAGATAATGCGGCCGTCTGTTATTTTAATAACCCGGTCTGCCTGGTCTGCCATGCCTTGATCGTGCGTAACAATGACAACTGTTTGATGCATGGTTTTGTTCAATCCCCATATCATGTCTCTGATTCCATCGCCCGTTTGTGTGTCAAGATTTCCCGTAGGTTCATCGCATAATAACAATTCAGGTTGATTGATAAGTGCCCGTACAATTGCTACCCGTTGTTTTTCTCCTCCGGACAATTTATGCGGCTTGTGTGTTAATCGACCACCAAGCCCTACCCTTTCCAAGAGAGAAACTGCCCGATTATGAAAATTCTCCTTTGACGGCGCATTTTTTGAAAATTGTTTTCCTATAAAACAGGGTAGCAAAACATTTTCCAATGCAGTAAAATCAGGCAGAAGATGATAAAACTGGAAAACGAAACCAAAAACGCGGTTGCGCAATTCAGCTTGTTTTGACGGACTTAACCGGGATACATCATTCCCTTTGTAAAGTAAAGAGCCGGAAGTCGGTGTATCCAAAGCCCCTAGGATATGTAATAATGTGCTTTTCCCGGCGCCTGAAGCACCTACGATTACAACAATTTCACCCTTTTCAACCGACAGGGATATTTCTCGCAAGACGGGTAATATTTGTTCACCGCTTTTGTATTCTTTGTATATATTTATAGCTTGTAATAGCGTATGGTTGTTATCGTTAACAGTTGGATTTGACATGTTTGTGCTAAAAGGTGAACTTTTCGAGGTAACTATATCACACAGGTAACTATTATTCAATTATTAATTTAACGCACTTTATGATGCGGAGTCAATCGCTCTGTTGGCAATGGTATCTGCAAGAGAATTTTCTTCTCTGGGAACATGAGATATTTCCCACAATGGCAGCGTTTTAAAAAGAGTCATGAGTTTTTTATGGAGAGATATCAGCGTAGGATTTTTTACCCGATAGATGCCCTTTACCTGCCGTACCAGCAGTTCGCTGTCAGTTTTGAAAACTACTTTGCCGGGATAGTAAGAGACGGCTTTTTGGGCGGCAAGAATCATGGCTTCATATTCCGCTACATTGTTGGTGGCTTCTCCTAAAAATTTACCGATTTCTTCAACAAGATGATAATTGCCATCAAAAATTGCAATGCCAGCTCCCGCCTTTCCCGGATTTCCACGCGAAGCGCCGTCTGTATGAATAACTAATGTATGAAATTTCTTATTTGGTGATAAAGAATGAGGGGATGAGGCAATGGATGTTCCCGCTTCACTGTCCCCTGAGCCCTTTTGAAAAAAAATATCAATCATTTCATTTGTGATATGTGGATTTTCCCGGATGAGCCTTTTTCTGTCTACGTATCGGGATATGAGAGCTGATAACGCCTGCAACTTTATTTTTTCCATGTTGGCTTAAGCTGAATGTATGCGGATATTTTACAAGCCTCATTCTAAAATCCAGAGGCATGAATGGCAATTATTATTTAAAGTATTTTGCTGTTTGCCTATTATATGTGTTTATTATAATGAGGCGGGTTTGGTTATTGATGGTCCATTGTGTAAAAGTCTGTTTTAAGAATCATACATGAAGAAAGGAGAGAAAATGATTTCAACCACATCGTTCGAAAACGAGATTCAGTCAATAAACAGGATAGTACAATATTTAAAAGAAGCACCAAATGTAATTAATTCCACTGATTGGACATTGCGGCGTAATGCAGAAAGGCACGCTTTGTTTACACAATTTGGAAATATTGCAGTCCATTCTACCGTAAAGAATCGCAGCGCTAAATTAACCGTGTGCATAGGAAGTCCTGAAGTATGTCAAACGTCTCTTCATCCCCTACAAACAGAAATAGTGAATAATCTCGCAAAAACATTGGATTCTGTTGAATTATATATAAGAAAAGCGCCATTTGTCAGGATTAACCGGAATATGGGTGACAATCGTGAATTCTCGCCGAATTGTACTATTTTTGTCTCCATACAACGTCCGGAAATGATCCGCCTGGCATACATGGCATGGGCCGCTCTCTTCCCGCCAAAGCAGGAAACAGAGCCGAAACAATATATAATATATATCCCAGAGTGGCAGGAGAGTGCCAGGCAAATAGTAGTCTTTCCTGAAATAAGCACTACGGTTGTCCTGGGGACGGATTATTACGGCGAATCCAAAAAAGGGTTCCTGAGAATGGCTATGTGGAATGCTAAACAAAGGGGGATGCTTGGTCTCCATGCCGGCGCTAAGATTATAAAAGCAAGGGGAATTGATGGCGGCATAAAAAAATACGGGATGCTTATTTTGGGGTTGAGCGGTACGGGCAAAACAACCCATACATGCCATACACATGATTTGAGCGATGAGGGAGAGGGTATTGAAATATTACAGGATGATGTGGTATTTCTCAAAAAAGACGGCTCTGCTTATGGCTCAGAACGCGGGTTTTATTTAAAGACGGAAGGATTAGACGCTGTCTCTCAACCAATTATCTACAAGGCCTCAATATCACGGAATGCCATCTTTGAAAATGTCATGGTTGATTATGAAGGAAATGTTTTTTTCGATGACTATACACTAACGAGTAACGGTCGTGGGATTATGCTCCGGAGTGATTTACATCCGTATATTTCAGAGAGTATTGATTTACCGGCTATTGACGAAATGGATGGATTAATTGTTGCATTCATTACACGCCGCCATACGGTTGTTCCTTTAGCGGCGAAACTTACTCCGGAACAGGCAGGAGCAGTATTCATGCTTGGAGAATCGATTGAAACGTCCGCTGGCGACCCGAAACGAGCGGGGGAGTCTGTCCGTTCCGTTGGAACAAATCCATTTATCATAGGAGATAAATCCTATGATGGAAACTGGTTTTATGATTTTGTAAAGCGAAATGAAGGTAAGGTGCAATGTTACCAGTTAAATACAGGTGGAGTAGGGGAGATTATTGAAAAACTGCCGGATGGAAAGAAGGTAACAAAGCGCAAGGTGAAGCGTGTAGAGATTGTAGAAATGTCAGCGATAATCCGGGGCATTGTTCGCGGAACAATTAAATGGGAAAATGACAGGCATTGGAATTTCGCGTCGCCTGCATACGTTGAAGGTATGGACATTTCCAATTATAGGGTTGAGAAATTTTACAATGAGACAAGTATTGCGCAACAGGTGTCTGATTTGAGGCGTGAGCGGATTGAATACATTAAAGGGTTTGACAAATTAAATAAAGAAATTGTTAAAGCGGTAGAGACAATATAGAGAAAGCAATTGGTGTTATACTATTTCTCAGGATAAAAAAACCACTAAACCGCTGAACTGAGAAGATGGAGATGGTGTGGTTTTCAATTAGAAAATGGAATGAACACACAAATAAATGTTATAAATATTCGTTTGAAAAAATGTATTTATAAATCATACCCGCAGGTATTTCCCGCAAAAGAAGGGCTATGAAAGAAGTTGTGAAGAGGGAATCATGGCGGCTCTATACGCTAAATAAAGGTGTTTCTATCGTGGTACATACTTTTGGGTACACTAGAACGGGTGTACCCATTTTAGGGTATTGGTAAATATAAATTAATAGTGTAGCATGCGGGAAAGAGATATTTTCTGGTAGATAAAAAAAGAAAAATAATAACCGTCCTAAAGCCAAATTGTTTTTTGTATCTGTAAATATGGTGATTGAAAGTGATTTACAAAGGAGGGACGTATGAAAACTATTCTAGTCGTAGAAGATGATAAAAATCAACGCTTATGGTACAAACAGGAATTGGAAAGGGAAGGGTATAATGTTGTAACCGCAGGGGATGGAACAGATTGCATAAAAATGGTAGATGATTATTTACCGGATATAATAGTAATGGATATTGTTATGCCTAAGATGGATGGACTTGAGTCTATGGGGAAAATTTTAAGCGAGCATAGAAAAATACCAGTCATTATCAACACGGCATATAGTTGTTATAAGGCAAGTTTTTTGTCATGGCCGGCCGATGCATACCTAACAAAATCATCTGATCTTAAAGAATTAAAAAATACGATAAGAGGAATCCTGGGGGAAAATGGGGGGCGTATTTAATAAGGTTAATTATTAAATGTTTTTTGCAAAAGAGAGAAAAGTACAAATGAAAAAAAATGTGATGAACTTTTTTGTCTTGTTTTTCATTGTATTTACGCTTAATGCAGTGCCGTTGGTATACGCAGAGGAGGGAGAGACTTTAAGCGCTGAAGAAGCGGCAGCGCTACAGAAGAAACTTAGCGCCGCACAATTGGAGTTAAAAAAAGCGGTTAAAAATGTTCCGGAAATCGAGAATGCGGGAACCATTAAAGGGGTTGTTACCTGTGCGAGATCAAGGACAAATGCCGATGCTATTGTGTTTATTGAAAAAGTTGGAGATAACGTATTTGATCCGCCAAAAGAACATGCGGTAGTAGACCAATTGAATTTAACCTATGTTCCGCATGTAATAGCAATACAAAAAGGCACCGTTGTTGACTTTCCGAATAGTGATGCTGTACGACACAATGTTTTCTCTCCCCCAACTGCTGCAATGCAATTTAACCTTGGCACCTATCCCGCCGGCGTTGTGAAAGAAGTCTTATTCGATGTTGTGGGAGAAACCCCGCTGCTTTGCAATGTACATGCAGAAATGTCCGGATTTGTCGTTTCATTTGAGAATCCGTATTTTGCAGTTACCGACGATGCAGGAAATTATAGTATTGAAGGTGTTCCACCTGGTAAATATGTGCTAAAAACCTGGCACGAAAGGCTTATGTCTTTGTCCAAAGAGGTTGTGGTGGAAGAGGGAAAGACGGTAAACGTTAATTTTGAACTTAAAAGGAGGAGGTAGGGTATGGTTATTGAAAGGAAATACGGCATAAGACTTTTGACTATTACTATATTATTTTGTGCAGGATTGAAGTTTTCCCATGCACAGGAAGGCGCGATTTCTGACAAGCCAATTATAAAACAGGAAAGTAGGGAATCTAGCTATTCTTCAGTCATAGAAGAACCGATTGATAAGGCTATTGAACATGATAAAGCAAAGAAGGACGGCATTATGAAACGCCATATGGATTTGCTTAATGAACGCTATGATCTCTCCATGAAAGTAACGAACGACGTCACCATGTCACGTGGAAAACCTTTGCCGGTAGGGCCCACTGCGCGGTTGAAAGATGGAATGTCATGGGAAAAACTGTCAACTATGACGCCGGAAGATATAAAAGAAAAAAATGTATTTCCGTATCTTCCTCTGCCCCATCCAAACCATGCCACCGGCGGGATGTTGTTTTCTCAAATACAGGTGGAAAAATTCCCACGGCTGAAGCGCTTTGATCTGGATTTTGACATACCGGAGTATTTTTTGCCAGAATTTCCGCCTGCCATTTTTCTTACTACTCATAAGGATAAAGGAGATGTGTCTCAGGGGAAAGTGGTGACTTTGGAAAACTATTATGAATTGTTTAATGGTCTTTTAAATCCTAAACAACTTGAGGGCCTGCGGCTTTTGGTAACACAGTTTCCTCAGCAGCAGTTTAATGCAACTGCTGACAGGAAGAGTGAAAAGCCCAGTCAGGGAGTAACCTGTTTTGATTGTCACCTGAATGGCCACACATCGGCAGCCACGCATCTGGTGGGAGATATCCGTCCGCAATCTCATAGAAATCGCCTCGATACCCCAACGTTACGTGGGGTTAATATTCAGCGGCTTTTCGGGTCGCAACGCGCATTAAAATCCATAGAGGATTTCACTGAGTTTGAGCAGCGAGCCGCATATTTTGACGGAGATATTCTGACGGCAATAAAGAAAGGTACAAATATTCTTGAACGCGGCAGCCAGGTACATTTCATGGCAGAGTTTCAGTCGCTTCTGGATTTTCCTCCAGCGCCAAAACTTGATATTTTTGGCCGCCTAGATACAAAAAAGGCTACCGATTCTGAAATAAGGGGACAGGCAATATTTTTCAGCAAAGGAAAATGCTTTAAATGTCACCCTGCACCATATTACACCGATAACCTTATGCACGATCTTCAGGTTGAGAGATTCTACAAGCCGCAGGTGATCAATGGTCAGTATATCCGCGCAGAAGGGCCTATCAAGACATTCCCTCTCAGGGGAATTAAAGATTCGCCCCCTTATCTGCACGACGGGAGATTGTTGACGCTGGAAGATACTGTGGAATTTTTTAACCTTGTGTTAGAAACAAACCTGAATGTGGAAGAGAAAAATGACCTCGTTGCCTTCCTGAGACAATTATGATGGTATTTGTTCCAGCTTGAAAACAACAGCTATCGTATAAAAATTAAATGTTTTTCCTGATTACAGCGTGTCGCAAGTGCGACATAGCGGTTGCTGTTCAGAGATAATAAAGAAAGGAGAGAATGCGAAATGAAGAAGATAAGTGTGATTGTAGCAGTAGTGGTAATAGTTACTACCAGTATGTTAACAGAATCCTTTTCCCAGCCCAAGGGGGGTATGAAGTGGAAAGGAAGTTGTGGCTGGAGTACAAGCGGACAATACGGGAGGTTATTTGATCCGGCTACTGTAGAGACCTTACATGGAGAGGTGACGAATGTAGATATCTTTATCCCTCAGAAGGGCATGTCCGGCGGTGTACACCTTACGCTAAAAACGGATAAGGGAGAAATTCCGGTTCATCTGGGTCCGGCCTGGTATATTGAGAACCAGGAAATTGCTATCGAACAGAATGATATGATTGAGGTCAAAGGTTCGAGGATTAATTTCGAAGGAAAACCGGCAATCATTGCCGCAAATGTCAGGAAGGGCGATGCTGTATTAACGCTTCGCGATGAAAAAGGAACTCCTGTATGGAGCGGATGGCGAAGAAAGTAACGTTGCTGTTTTTCATACAAATAATAAATAATGTAATAGTTCCGCCCCTCTCAGGAGACGAACCTTATAGGCAATTTCTTTGCACACTTCCATTCGTCAGTGCGTGCTTTTTGACAAAGTATTTAATGGTGAAATACGAAATGCTAAATACGAATCCACCCCCTGCACCCCCGCCAGCGGGGGACATTATCCCCCTTTAGAGGAGGCAAGGGGGAGGATTTTGGAATTTGTTTCGGATTTCGGATTTCGTGCTTCGTATTTTTTATTTATAGGTGGGTGAACTATTGCCAAATGCTCAAATACCCGGCAAGGAGAATTAACATGTATTTCAAACAAATTGAAACTCCTGGGATCGGTTGCCTTTCTTATGTGATTGGTTGCCCCGCTGCAAAAGTTGCGGCAGTTATTGACCCTAAAAGAGAGATACAGGAATACCTTGATATAACGAGAAATCAGGGAATGAAGATAACACACGTTATCGAAACACATATCCATGCCGATCATATAAGCGGCAATTTGGAAATCACCGCCCGTACAGGCGCTGATATCTATTTTTACGAGAAAGCGCCCGTTGCCTTTAAACACAAGACTTTAAAAGAAGGAGACACTATTGAATTAGGTACGGCAATACTTGAGGTGCTACATACTCCCGGACACACGCCGCATTCCATCTCGCTTTTAGTAAAAGACACAAGCAGGTCGGAGGAGGAACCATGGTTTATGCTAACCGGTGATCTTCTGTTTGTCGGGGATGTAGGAAGGCCTGACCTGGCAGGTAAAGAACTTTTAGAAAAACAGGTAAAAAATCTTTATGAAAGTATTTATAAAAAATTAGGTAAACTACCCGATCGTTTAGGGGTTTATCCGGCACATGGACAAGGCTCTCTTTGCGGAAAAGGCATTAGTTCTAAAACCAGCACAACGCTGGGATATGAACGCCACGCGAACCCTCTTCTACGTCTTGATTCTTTGGATGAATTTAAAAAATCTTTAATGCGGGAATACCCTGATCGCCCAAAGAGTTTTTCTCACATTATATCAATGAACATGAAAGGTGCACCATGGCTGGATAAATTCAACGATGACAGACCTCTGACACCCTTGCAATTTAGGGAAGCACTGAAAAGAGGAGCGAAGATCATTGATACAAGGGATGCATCTGCCTATGGCGGCGTACATATTCCGGGAAGTATTAATATCGGCTTTGGGAGTCAAATGGCGAACTGGATCGGTATGGCGGTGGAGCCTGAGTCTAACATCCTCCTGGTCTTTACCGAAGACACAAAGTATAGAGATATGCGCTCCATCCTTTACAGGATTGGTTACGACAATATTATTGGATATTTGCAAAGCGGCATTTCGGCCTGGCAGGAGCAGGGGTTTCCTATACAAAGACTTCCTCAGATCTCGGCGCAGGAATTGCGCGATGAAATTAAGAGTAGTACGTATCAGTATATAATAGACGTCAGGTCGGAATCTGAATGGAACAAAGGGCATATAGAAGAAGCGGAGCTTTTGCCGCTATCGGACATGCTTCTTAAAGAAGTGGATTTGCCCAAAGAAGAAAAAATTATAGTTACCTGTCGCGTGGGATATCGCGGGAGTATAGGGGCAAGTTACTTACAACTACATGGCTATACAAACGTACACAATCTTGCCGGTGGGATGCAGGCATGGTCCAATGCCGGGCTACCATTAAAGGTATGAAAGTATATACGAAAAATGAGCGCCGATGCTATTGGTTGTGAAACTCCAAGCAGGTGAAAAATAACAAAGATAGTGCGGATGAAATCGGAAAGTTAAAAACATTAACGAAGGAGGTTTAACATGCGTACAAAATATTATATTCTTTTATTGATACTGTTTTTTGTTGGTATTCCTCTGTTCTTTGTCTCAAATGTTACTGCGGAGGAAACATATCATATTGAAGGTGTTTTTGTAGAAGGGTGCAGTTGTGATATTCCCTGCCCTTGCGAATTGATTTCTTTCAACATGGGGTGCCAGACGGTGGCCGCTCTGTCTTTGGAAGAAAGTATATTTAAGGGTACAGACCTGACAGGGGTAAAAATTGCATACGCAACGAAACCGGGAGAATGGGTGCGTATTTATGTTGATGCAAAAAATGAAGAACAAAAACAAGCAGCTATAGCATTTGCAAAAATCATTTGCGCCGCATATGGTAAGATAGAAAGCGCTGGTAGTGCGAAAATAGCATTCTCTGGCAAGGGTGGTAATTTCGCTGTGACAGTCGATGGTGGTAAGATTATGGTATTAACAACGGAACCTGTGCTTGGAGGTGACAACGCAACCCCTGTAATGCATACAAACACCAAAAGCAAACTTAATCGGGTATTTATGCAGGGAAGAGTTGTTTCTGCCAGTTTTCATGATGGAGAACGAAAATTTGAACTTAAAGGAAGTAACGCATACTTTAATACAAACATGAAATGTGAGGGCTACTTGGCGGTGCAAAAAGAGGTGAGATGCCCTTTGTGTCATATGCCGCTGAAAGGGAATGAAAATACTGATTACCAGATTACCTATACCAATGGTGAAACAGTATCATATATATGTCCACACTGTGGGTTATGGGAACATGCAGGAAATAAAGACAAAATAGCATCCGTTAGGGCAAGGGATTTTATTAGCGGCGAATGGATGGATGTTTCAAAGATGTACATGCTCCATCATAGCGATGCCGTTCCTGCTTGTTCTGATAACTGGATCGCCTTTGGCAAAAAGGATGATGCAGTAAAATTCCAAAAAGGATTTGGTGGAAAAATCTACACATTTGAAGAAGCCCTTGAAAAAAGAGGCAAACAACCATCAGGGCATTAGTATTTTTCATAATAAGCCTGACTGTACTTGAGAATTAAATACTTAGGGATTTTAAACCGATTATGTAGCGGTAAGGCGAGACTTGCTACGACATTAAATGTTTATGGATTTCAATATTTTCAGTTAAGCAATGAACAAACCCACCCCTCAAACCCCTCCTATAGAGACGCATGGCCCTGCGTCTCTATATCAAATTCCCCTATTTGGAGGGGTAAGGGGTGGGTAAAAATGAATGCCGGTTGGTTTTTTATTTAAAAACCCAACCTAATTTAAAAATATGTATTAAAGGCCTGGCACGAAAAAAACTCAAGGAGATATCACATAAGTTGCAGTAGAGGTGGGTAAGGCGGCTATCTAAAATTTTGAGTTAAAAAGAAGAAGAAGATAATCGTTGGCCAAAACAGTCTTTAGTAGGGTGGATAAAGGCGCAGTCTTGGTATTAACAATATTCCACCGAAAGTTTGCACCTATTCATGTGTTTATTGCCAGTTGGGGTACACGATGCGAAGGCTTGTTAAGCGACGTGAATTTTATAAACCTGATGTTATTCTGAAAGAAGCGGATGAGAAAATAGAGAAGCTAAGGGAATCTGGAGAATACATAGATTACCTTACTTTTGTGCCTGACGGTGAACCTCCCTGGATGTCAATCTTGGTCTGGAGATTGAAGCGCTGAAATCGTATGGGATAAAGATTGCGGCGATTACCATGTATCCCTCATCTGGCGTGCAGATGTCCGGCGCAAAATCAACAGGCCTTACAAAATTTGTAACTATTCAGCGAAAATAATTTAGAATTTACTTGACAGCAGAAATGTTACAAACAAGCAATTTACCTGGTAGTGTATGTATATGTTTGTAAATGCGTTAAAAACAGGCAGCAAGATGCCGTGCATAGAGACGTGTGTGGGGTCTGTTCAGTTATAGAATTTCGAGCCCTTGTGGTGTGTTATAGAGCGAAAGAAAAGGGTGAAAAAACCTGCAGTATAATAGATGCAGTAGATAATTTCAGGCTAATTATATATACAGGTATCATCCATTGACGATAGAGAATATAGACGTAGACGCAACACTCCAAAAAGTAGAGAAGCTGCTTTCAGAAGAGAAAGGGCTGTCACCGGCGGTGAGGTCAATGATAGAGTTGTTGGTATTATTGATAACACTGCTGGTAGGACGTCTGAACCGGAACAGCCGCAACAGCAGCAAGCCTCCCTCAAGCGATCCGAATCGCAAGAAAGAAAGCAAGGCGAAGGGTGAAAGGAAGGCAGGCGGGCAAAAGGGCCGTGATGGAGTAACGCTCAAAAAGGTAGACAATCCTGATGAGGTGGAAGTAATAAAAGTAGACCGGAGGAAGTATCCGCGCAGCAAATACAAGGTGGTAGGTTACGAAGCACGCCAGGTGTTTGATATAAAGATTTCGCGTGTAGTAACGGAGTATCGTGCAGAGGTAGTAGAGGATGCGAAAGGGAACCGGATTGTAGCGTCATTTCCGGAAGGGGTAACAAAGGCGGTGCAGTATGGTCCGGATTTGAAAGCGCATGCAGTCTATATGTCGCAGTATCAATTGATACCCTACAAGAGGATACAGGAGTATTTTGAAGGACAGATTGGGATACCGCTGAGTGAAGGTTCTGTTTACAACTTTAACAGGGAAGCCTACGAGTCATTGGAACCCTTCGAAGTGAGAGCCAGGGAAGAACTTGCAAAATCAGAGGTGATGCATGTGGATGAAACTAGTATCAACAAGAATGGAGACAGGTATTGGTTGCACAGTGCATCCAATAGTTTGTGGACGTACTTTTTCCCGCATGAAAGACGTGGAACAGAAGCGATAAATAGTATCGGGATATTACCTGAATTTAAGGGGATTCTTTGCCACGACCATTTGAAGTCG
This sequence comes from Candidatus Kuenenia stuttgartiensis, assembly GCF_900232105.1. Classification (NCBI taxonomy): domain Bacteria; kingdom Pseudomonadati; phylum Planctomycetota; class Candidatus Brocadiia; order Candidatus Brocadiales; family Candidatus Brocadiaceae; genus Candidatus Kuenenia; species Candidatus Kuenenia stuttgartensis. The sequence goes on along the minus strand of NZ_LT934425.1, from coordinate 250,332 downwards.
TATTACACCTATAGCAACTGTACGCATGCGTTGTGTAATGCACACCACTTGAGGGAATTGGATGGTGTGTGGGAAGATGATAATAAGCAGGAGTGGGCGAAAGAGATGAAAGCATTACTTAAAGAGATAAACCGTGCGACGAGTGATGCCGGGGGAATGCTGGGAACTGATGAGTCAGAAAAATACCGGCAAAGGTATAGGAAGATACTCCAAAACGCAGAAGCCGAAAGCCCTCCTCCTGATGAAACGAACCGTAAGGGAAAAAGGGGGAGGGTAAAAAGGACAAAGGCACGGAATCTTCTGGAACGATTGAGGACGTATGAGGGTGATGTGTTGAGGTTTATGGACAATAAAAATGTTCCCTTTACGAACAATTTGGCAGAAAACGATATCAGGATGACGAAGGTTCAGCAGAAGATATCTGGCTGTTTTCGTTCTTTGGAGGGAGCGAAAATTTTCTGCCGCATTCGGAGTTATCTCTCGACCTGTCGAAAACAAGGTGTAAATTTGAGCCGGGCATTACAGATGCTATTCCGTGGCGAATTGCCTGATTTTGCTAGCTCGTAGCGACAGTGGGTGAAAATACGCTGAATAGATACCAAAATTTTGCAATTAGCCTCAATTTTGAGCGGGGATGCTTTAATTTGCTAAAGTTTATGATGGAGAACAGGTGACAGAGACGATGCTCTTAAAAGGTAACTATTCAGCGTAAACGATACTATGTTCAGTACAAGGTTTGGGAACGAGCCGTGTATCGTTTACGCTGAATAATTACGAATGCAAACTAAAATTAAATCAAAAAATTAATGAGAGGGATAAAAGTGAAAAAATATTTATTATCATTATTAGTTGTAATTGCAATTGGTTTTTTCCCCATAATAGGATGTAAAAAAATAGGTAGGGGATACAAATCTGAAGAATCAACAGAAACGGTCGAAAAAAGTACACCTGCGTCTGCTAAAGAGAAATCACCATACGTTTCTGAAGAAGAAAAGACCGGAATTACAGGAGAAGGAACATCTTTGGAGACGGAGAAAGGATTGCCTGAAACAGAAAAAACGGAAATGATAATAACAGATGCGGAGGGGAAAGCAAAGGAACTCTGGGATACGATACACAAAGAGAATTACAAACTGAATTGGAAGTTATGGCCGGATACGGGAGACTTTTATAAAGGAAGGCAGCCACATGGGGAATTGCTGACTACCTATGTGAATGATATTGCATATGATGCAATTAAAAATAAGAAAGGAAAGCTGTCCTCTGGAGCGATAATTATTACTGAGAATTATACATCAGATAGAAACATTACCTTTATAACAGTAATGCATAAAATAAAAGGCTTCAATCCGCTTGCGAATGATTGGTTTTGGGTAAAATATGAAACTGATGGTGAAATTACAACTGTTAAAAAAAATAATAAGGCATTAAAGTTGGCAGGAAAAGTTGCTGATTGTATAGAATGCCATAGTTTGCAGACCGACAATGATTATATTTATACAAGTCCGATTGTGGACATAGGGAAAGAAATAAGCGAGACAAAAAAGAAAGAAGAAGAAGTTATGAATGCCAAAAGGATAGCTACTGAAATCTGGAATAAAATGAAGAGTGACAATTACCAGGAAAGTTGGAAAATGTGGCCAGATAAAGAGGCTTTCTATAATGGAATTGATCCACATGGGACTTTATTGAGCACGTATGTAAATGAAGTGGCTTATGATTCTATTGTCAGTAAGAAAGAGTCCATGCCTTTTGATGCTGTTATCGTTACTGAAAACTACATGTTTGATAAAAGTTTAGAATACATTACCGTAATGAAGAAGATAAAAGGTTTTAATCCTGAAAACAATGATTGGTTTTGGATCAAGTTTAAACCAAATGGTGCAATAATGACTGAAGAAAAATATGGGAAAACTATTTCTTTGGCTGGTAAAGTCGATAACTGCATTTCTTGTCACAAAAACCAGTTTCTTAATGATTATATTTATACAAGTTTTGTAAAAAGTATTACAAAAAAAGAAATAACAGAGGAAAAACCGAAAGGAACCGAGCCTGTTTATGAATTAATGGCGAAAGAACTATGGGAAAGAATGCAAAATGAAAAGTATCGGGAAAACTGGAAAATGTGGCCCGGGAAAAATGCTTTTTATGAAGGAACAGAACCACATGGGTTTTGGCTTACCACATATGTAAACGATCTCGCCCATGAGGCAATTAAACATAAGAAAGGTGAATTACAACCAGGTGCGATAATAATTAAAGAGAATTATAGAAAGGATAAAAACATTGATTCTATAACGGTAATGCAGAAAATAAAAGGTTTTGATCCTGATGCGAAGGATTGGTTCTGGATTAAATATGAACCGAATGGTGACGTTATGGTCACAGAGAAAGAAGAAGGCGGAGAGACGAAGACCATCAAGCTGGCCGGTAAGCTGTCATCATGTATTAAATGCCATGGGGCACAGACCAGTAATGATTATATCATGACAACTCCTTTAAAAGTAATGCATACCTACTAATCGATTAAGCATTTGGAGGCAATGAAGGAATCGGGAATGAAAAAATATTTAATAGTTATATTGTTTCTGTTGCTTAATACTACTATTGCTTTTTCGGGAGAAATTTACGGAACAATAAAAAAAGATGGAAAGCCAATAGCAGAAGGGTCAGAGATAAAACTTGAAATGCTAACATCCGGAAAGACTTACTCTTCAAAATGTGCACAATATGGATCCTATTCATTATATGTGCCGGGGAAAGGACGTGGCCTTCTTATAATACGGAATGAAGAATTAATGTCAGAACCGATTTTAATATATATCTATGAGAATGCGATCCAATATGATTTCGTTTTAGAAGAAAAAAACGGTTCTTTCCTGGCAAGGAGAAGATAAGCATGGCGGAGAAAGAAAAAGCTAAAAAAGAAAAATATTTGGGTACTAAATTTGAAAAGTTTACTACACATTATCTAGGGCCATGTGGCAGCCTGATTATTGCAACTGCAATACTTATTTCAGGATATTTAGGTTCCAATTATTTAAAGGAGCGGGCAGATGCTAAAGCACGTTCAGAAAAGGGTGTACTCACCATGGAGGCAATACAGATATACTCCGATATGATGAGGGAACAAGAAGAGGCGGAAAATAAATTGCACGAAGATATGTTTAATTCAAGTATGAAAGTGTTTTCTATGCCGGATACCTGTAAACTTGAAGAACAAATATTAAATTTGGAACTTCTTGCTTTAAACTTCCATGAAACTTTTAATTTGAAACCTTTTTTTAGTTTTATAAGAGAACAAATACAAGTTTCTTCGGGATATGCCCCGAAAGAAATATATTTAACTCGTTTATATGCTACAGCAAAATCGATAATGAAAAAGCAAATGATGGTTTTAGAAGGAGAGGGTGAGAAATTTTCACGAATGGTAGATTTGGAAAGGCTGGGGCAAATTCAGGGAAGTCTTCAACTAGAAGAAGAAAGTCTTATTGTAGAAGGGATAAAGAGAAACTATAAAATTTATGTACGAAAAGCGAACGATAAATTAAAAGAAATGTTGGTCAGGTTGGAAATAAGAACACAGAGAAAATCTTCAGAAGACGTTAATACAATAATTTCTGAGTATAGGCTAGATTATTTTAATTTTCCTATGATTCATAATGTTACCCTGTTACATGATCAACGGTGTGCAATTGTATTGAATGAATTTACAGAATCATGTGCGGATATCACACTGGTAACATTCCCTGGTTCTTTGGCCGTAAGGGGAAAACCCTATTATCAGGAAGTGATTCAAAACCTCCTCATGACAGGAAAATTATTTGATGAAAATATCAACAAAGAACTTTGGTAGCCTTATAATATGAACAAAGTATTTTGTTGGAAAAGTGTCTAAAAAAACTGTAACGATTTTCTGGAGAAATAATAGTAATAGAAATGCCTTTTTTAAAATCAATGTTATTTATTTTGAAACAGAACCTATTCATATAGGATTGTAAGATAAAAGAATGTTGATTCCTTTATACAGAGAAAATAAGCATGGAATATGAGAAAGAAGAGACGAATATTCAATATTGTAGCAGGGTAGAAAGGCTTATCAGTTGTTATATCGGACCATGCGGAAGTCTTTTTGTTGCAACGGCTATTCTTGTTTCCGGATATTTAGGCTCCAATTATTTAAAGGAACGGGCGGCTGCTAAAGCACTTACAGAAAGAGGAGTACTCACCATGGAAGCAATTCAAGTCTACTCCGGTATTATGAGGAAACAAGAAGAAGCGGAAAATAAATTGCGTGAAGACCTGTTCAATTCAAGTATAAAAATATTTTCTGAAGCTGATACGTTTAAACTGAATGAGCAAATGTTAAATTTTGAACTTATTGCAAATAATTTCCATGAAAGTTTTAATCTGAAACCATTTTTTGAATATATGAAAGAAAAAATGTCTGTTTCTTCTCTATCCAATAATATGCATAAAGAGTATTTAACGCGTTTGTATCAAACTGCACAGACAATAATTGAAAAGCAGATGTTGATTTTGGAAGGAGCCGGCGATAAATTTTCGCGAATGGTTGATATTGAACGGCTTGAACAAAGCCATGGGTCCCTTCAGTTAGAGGAAGATAACCTTATGGTAGAAGGTATCGAGAGAAACTATAAAACGAGTGTAATAAAAGTCAACATCGAATCAAAAGAAATATTAGTCAGGCTGGAAGTCAGGACGATAAAGGAGAATGCTACGGAAGTCGATAAAAAAACTACCGAGTTTTGGGTAAGCCTTTTCGATTTTCCTATGATTCATAATGTTACTTTGTCGTATGATCAACGGTGTGCAATTGTACTGAATGAATTTACAGAATCATGTGCAGATATAACGCTTGCAACGTTTCCTGGTTCCCTTGCAAGCAGGGGAAAGCCGTATTATCAGGAAGCAATTCAAAACCTTCTTGTGACGGGCAAGTTATTTGTTGAAGATAGCGACAAAACAAAACAATGGTAGTCTGCGTCAGTCAATTCTTTTGTCAGATATTCTTACTGCAGGTGCATTTTTGATAAACATATTTTTCCCATTTGTTGTTAAGGGTTTTTTGCATGAAAACTGTAGAAATCGTTATTTAAATTTTTTTTAAAATGAAAGGAGATAGTACTATGCTTTACTGGGCTTTGGTTTTTTTTATCATTTCAATTGTTGCTGCTTTTTTAGGTTTTGGCGGGTTGGCTGCTGCGTCGGCAGGGATAGCAAAGATATTGTTCTTTATTTTTATAGTTGTCTTTATCTTCTTTTTGATAGCCGGATTATTCGGGAGGCGAAGACCGCCGGTTTGAAATACTTTTTCAGACTTTCAAGGTGTGGAAAAGCAAAATATGTTTCATCTTATACCATTTTAAAAGGAGATATAAATTGTTAAGAACGATACTGATAGTACTACTCGTTTTGGCTCTTCTTGGGGCATTACCGACGTGGCCCTATAGTATAAGTTGGGGGTTTTATCCAAGCGGTTCTTTGGGATTTATCCTGATAATTTTACTCATTTTACTTTTAATCGGGCGTATTTAGAAAGAGGAGATTTGTTATGGATAAGAGAAAGGCATATGAAGAAAAGCTAGATGCACAACTAAGGGAATGGAGATCAAAGATTGAGAATTTAAAGGCCAAAGCGGACAAGGCAAATGCAGAAGCAAAGATAGAATACTATAAGAACATCGATTCATTGGAAAACGACTATAAAGCATTGCAAGGCAAGCTCCAACAACTCAAATCTGCAGCAGAAGAATCCTGGGAAGATATCAAAGCAGGGTCAGAAACAGCTTGGGAAGCACTGAAATCCGCTTTTAGCAATGCAATGGCAAAATTTAAAGATTAATCATGAAAACCAGTGACAATGAAGGAAGTTTTTAAGCATATTTTATAATTAAACCAGTGGGGAGGAATATACACATGAGAAAGATGACAGAACAGAATATGATTAATGCATTTGGGGGTGAAAGTCAGGCCTTTATGCGCTACACCCATTTTGCGAACCTGGCTGATAAAGAAGGCTATCCTAATGCCGGTCGATTATTCAGGGCAATTGCTCATGCAGAAACGATTCATGCAAGAAGCCATTATGAAACATTAAAACATTTGAACGGTGGATTTGTGGCGAATAGTGCTGCGACTTTCGGTCCCGGTGAAACGCTAAAGAATCTGGGTCTTGCTCTGATGGGGGAAGAGTTTGAAATCAATGAAATGTACCCTGTTTTTATTGAAGTTGCAAAATTTCAGAAGGAAAATGATGCACAACGAAGTTTTGAATGGGCTTTGGGAACAGAAAAAATGCATAAAAAGCTGTTTGATAAGGCGAAAGATGCAGTGAATAATAATAATGATCCAAAACTTGATGCAATCCAGGTATGTTCCGTTTGTGGTTATACTTTGGAGGGTGAAGCTCCTGACACGTGCCCTCTTTGCAATGCTACTAAAGAAAAATTTGAAAAATTTGCTTAAGTATTTTCCTTTATCATTATTATAAATATAGGGACACTTCCTCTTATTTTCCCAGATCAATCAAGAAATATGGGAAGTGTCCTGATTATTCTCATATGCCTTGAGTTTTAATTATATGCCCTTATAGACTCCTCTTGGATCAACCACATCATACGTGGAAATATTGTATTTCCACTTCTTTTGATCATTTTACCTAAAATAATTTGCCATTGATACCAACCTGTCTTCGCCCTTTATTTCCTTCATTATTGGCTACGAGGGGAATGCCTTTGCTTTCACTGGAAATGTAGAAGATGATCTCTTGAGCATCACAGTCGTGTATCCCATGCGTGAGGAAGCGGTAAAAGGATTTCTGGATCTGGCAAAGGATGATTGGTCAGTTGTTAATGAGTTAGTTGTACACAGCCAGCTTATCAGGAAGGAATACGACGAAAACATCTTCTATAGTCAAACAAATATGATTTTAGAATATTTACACACCCCTAAATCCCCTCTTTTTAGCTGGGGATGACCCATATTTTTTGCTGGACACCGTGTTAACCGTATGTTACACTGTGTACATGCTTAGAGTAGGAGGTCGAATATTTTCAGATGATGTAATAAAGCGTTTATCAGAAACTATCCAAAAGGAACCCTGTCTATCGCGTCGTAAACTGTCGCGTCTGGTATGCGAATGGATGGACTGGAGGAATCAAGCGGGCCGTTTGCAAGAGATGAGTTGTCGCAAGGCGTTATTGGAATTGGATCGTCGTAAAGAGATCAATCTTCCAAAGGTGAACAAGCATTATGCATTTCAAAAAGTCAATAAACCTGCGGAGGCGCCTCCGATTGCGGAAGTGTCATGCGAGCTAGCGGAGTTGGGTGACGTAGAGATTATACGGGTTACAACGAGATTCCATTCGAAACTTTGGCGTAGCATGTTAGAAGCGCATCATTATCTTGGAAGTGGGCCCCTATGCGGGGCGCAACTTCGGTATCTTGTACGCAGTGAACATTACGGATGGATAGGAGGGCTAAGTTATAGTGCCTGTGCCAGACGGGTGGAAAGTCGCGACGAGTGGATAGGATGGACGGAGGAAGCACGTAAGCGGAATCATACGTTTGTTATCAATAACAGTCGGTATTTAATAGCGCCTACGGTAAGAGTAAAATGTTTGGCATCGCATGTATTGGCAAAATGCCAAACACGTTTGGTAGATGATTGGGAAAGAGTGTATAAATATCGTCCTGTACTTTTAGAAACCTATGTGGAACGAGGACGGTTTTCCGGAAGCTGTTATCGGGCAGCTAACTGGAAGTATGTTGGAGGCACGGAAGGTCGAGGACGAAAAGGAACAGGTGCAACGGTCAAAGACGTTTATGTTATGCCGTTGCAAAAGAAATGGCAGGCGGTGTTGTGTTGTTGTGCCGATGGCAAAGTACATGTTCGCCAAAGAGTGGCACAAAAAGAGCCTCGGGATTGGATAGAAGCGGAACTTGGAGGAACAAAATTGGGCGATGCACGATTGACCTCAAGACTTTTAGAAATGACAGGTATGTTTTATGACAAACCTTTGGCAAACATTCCGCAGGCGTGCGGCTCAGTCAGTGCGACTAAGGCTGCATACCGATTCCTTGACAATGAGAATGTAGATTGGAAGGCGATATTGCAAGCTCATTATGAGGCCACGGAAGAGCGTGTGAAGGAGAATAGTTTGGTTTTGGTAGCGCAAGATACTACGACTCTGAATTATAGCACACATCCGAATACGCAGGGGTTAGGGCCGATAGGTACTAAGAGTGAAAAAGTTCGTGGACTGATGGTGCATGATACGATGGCGTTTACTGAAAGTGGTACACCCTTGGGACTTCTGAATGTGCAATGCTGGGCGCGGGACGGAATAGGCAGCAAACATGAACGACACAAGAAGCCTATCGAAGAGAAGGAAAGCTGGAAATGGGTGGAGAGTTACCATGCAGTATCGCAAGTACAGAAACGCTGTCGAAACAAATCTTTGCTGGTGGTTGTGGCAGATCGTGAGGCCGATATTCACGAGGTATTCGCTGAGCAGTATAATACGCCTGATGGCGCTCAGTTGCTGATCCGTGCAGAACGTTCGCGCAATAGAACGGTTGTTGATGATAAAGAATCATGCGAGTTTTTGTGGACTAAACTGGAACAGCAACCGGTTATAGGTACCCGCGAAATATTGATACCTCCGAGTGAGAAACGCTCCGCACGTCAGGCAATACTTATGGTACGAACGATGCCTGTTACGCTACGCCCACCTATGCTAAAAAAGAATATGCCTGCGGTCAGGGTGTGGGCGGTGCTGGCGCAGGAAGTCAATCCGCCTATCGGAATTGATGGGTTAGAATGGATGCTGTTAACTACAGTTGCGGTTAAGCATGAAAAAGATGCTTACGAACGTTTGGAATGGTATGCTCGCCGATGGGGTATTGAGTGTTATCATCGTATTATCAAGAGCGGTTGTCGTGTCGAGTCCCGGCAGTTGGAGAGTGCCCGTCGTCTGTGCAACGCTTTGGCCATTGATATGATTATAGCTTGGCGTATCCATTACCTGACTACTTTAGGACAAGAAACACCTGATGTCCCTTGTACTGTCTACTTCAGCGATTCTGAATGGAAAGCATTGACAACTTTTGCGAACAAGGTCAAGGAGCCTCCTGATTTACCTCCAAGCCTCAATGATGCCGTGCGGCTTTTAGGTAAACTTGGCGGTCATCTGGGTCGCCGTGGTGATGGCCATCCCGGAAGTGAAGTACTTTGGCGAGGCATGTCACGTTTGGCTGATATTGAAGTTGCTTACGAACTTTACACCACTTAGCCTTCAGCTCAATTGGCCGTACAACTACGGTGCTCTTGAAATTTGTGGGTAAAGATTAGCTTTTTAGAGGGGACTTCCGGCTTTCTCCTATAAAAAGAGGGGTGGTAGCGGAGCAGACGGGGTGTGTATTACATGCTGCGTTATCCTGAATTTCCAAAACTTGATTTGTTTGGCTATAATGGAATAATATAAATTAGGTTGGGTTTTTGTCTTTTAACGGATGTTCACCCCAAGTCAAAAAACAAAAGTGCCGTAAAAGCCTTATATTTATTGACTTTTACGCCGAACAGCAAGCTTTTTTCTAGTGACTACCCGTATGTTCCGGCTTGGCAATACTTCTGGCAACTTTATCTGTAATGCCTCTAATAATTCATGTGATTGTTGCCGCGGACGCGGGATCTTCTGGCAACTAGCTTTTTGGCCTTTGATTGTTACTTCCATCGAACAAATGGTCGTCAATTGTGCGAGACCTTCCTCTACCGTCAAGTCAAAATTCTTCCACGCTCTGCGCAGCCTTCGAATTATCATGTACGCAAGCATTACCACAAACACATGTCCCCGTGTACTATCCTCCTTTCTTACATACACCGGACGAACCTCCAAATTCACCGTCTTACAGTCCCGAAACGCCTTCTCCACTTCCGTTAAATCCTTGTATCGTTCATGTACCAGATTGGTATCCGCCTCGTTCTCCTCAAGATCAGTCTTGATTGCGTAACAACCATCAAGGTATGATGCCTCCTTTAATGCTTCCTCATCTCTCTCTATCTTTAGCGTCCTATCCTCTTCTTTTATCTGCACCCACCCATCAAGTTTCAATCTCGTTAGCCTTTCCCTTGTTGTTTCCAGTGCCTTCGATACTGACGACTTAGGATGTTCCTTCAGATAACTGTTCTTCTTCACGATGTATTTCTCTATACTCTGTAATTTTGATACACGGGTCTTTGACATCTCTTCCGCCCTTACCGGATTGCGCCTCAGAATATATCGAACCTCATCATCCTTTATCTCGCAGAGCTTTTCTTCGAACAATCCTAATTGCAGTATCCCTTTATTTATCAACGACTCTATCTGCGGCTTAGTTATCGCCGTTATGTAATGAAACCCTTCCGGTAAACTTTCGATTTGCACCGTCTTGATCATCCCACGATCTCCTACAATCGTTACATCTTTGCATCCAAACCGCTCTAATACCTTCTTTACCTGAGATTCAAAGGTCTTCGGATCCTGGGTGTTGCCCCTAAATACTTCTGTTGATACCGGCTCCCCGGATTCATCACAAAGCATACCGATCACTATCTGTTTTTTCCTCTTTTTGCCGTCACGATTATACCCGTACTCACCAAAATGATTCGACTTCCCCTCTAAATAACTGCTCGTCACGTCATACAAAAACAACTTCGGCTTATTGCCTCCTCGTCTTAACTCAAACAGCTTTCGCTCTATCTTTGCCTGATTCTCTGACAACCATGACAAATTATCGTACAGATTGTTCTCGTCAAACCCACGCTTCATATCCAGGACGTCACCCGCAGCATGTATCTGCGCCAGCCTTACTGCAGACAGTCTTGACCCCCGGCCTATTACCCTTGCCATTACTTGCCAAAGCGCCAGCTTTCCTTCAAAGTCCTTTCCCAATGCCTCTTCTATCCCTAATTCCTTTGCCACTTGGTACACGCTCCACGCTGCTCCCACAGACAAACCCTCATGGAGTTTCACCGATTCTGACAATGCGCCCAATGCACAGAGATCGTCTTTATGTGCGAGTGCAAGTCTTATCGCTTCAATCTCCAGGGGAGTGCAATTCGACAGATTCGCAATGGTGCGTTTCTTGACCTTCCCATCCTCACGGTACGATTCCCGCAGAAGGGTAGATCGATAGATTTTTTTACCGGATTTTGACTTGTTCTCTACAATATGCATGTCCACCATTGTACAGATAACAACCATTATCCGTCAAGTATATTGTCGTATAATAACAATATATTAGTGACTACATATTTATTAAAAATACAGCCTTAACAAACTATGTATTAAGCACTTATGCGTTTTGGCAGGGGTGAACATCCGTTTTAAAAACCCAACCTAATTTATAAACTGGGGCTAGTGCACTATAGCCGCAACTAAAAAAGTTACTTGGTACTGAATAACGAATACTATCGTTTGTTTTTTTGACAAATTTGAAATTCTAATATCAAAATCCGAAACAAATTCGAACGACAAAAAACAAATGCTCCAAACTTTACGGAAGCCTCATCTAATTAATGCCTTACGGTTATGCATTCTGAAAAACGAGTATTAGAAACAAGAAGTTGATGGATAGTAGTACAAAGGATACAGAACATAAATGACACAAAGAAAAACTTACAAAAAGGGGAACCACAGATTACACAGACTTCGTCGTGAGCTCAGTCGAACGATTGCACAGATTAAAAAATTCACTACAAATTTACCAATGACCAATGTGACTAATGATATTTCCTTAGCGTGTTCAGGTTTGCAAACCTGAACACGCCGGGAGTTGTGTAATGTTTATGCTGAATAGTTGCGTTTTTGTGTTATTTTTTAGTTTGACTTCATAGATTTTTTATATAGCATACCTAATGGCAAAGGTTGGGGGCAGAAACGAGAGGGGCAATGTTTTATGTTGCCTGTCAAAGGATAGGCCACACAATGAAAAGTAATAATCGTTGTGTGGCTTTTTTTGTTTCAACGCAATGTCCATCTTTCGGACATAGCGACGTTAATCTAATCTAATCTAATTTAATGTAAGATAAAATTCAGTTTTTACGTGTAAAATTATTTTCTTTTTATTATTATTAATGGTAACTATTCAGCGTAAACGATACACGGCTCGTTCCCAAACTCCAGTTTGGGAATGCATTTGTTCGAGAAACTCCGGTTTCTCGCCTGTTTGCTGATAGATAGGAAATAAAATCACAGGGTTCAGACAGTTTGTAATTTGTCAAGTCAGACCCTCACTGGAAACAAAGTTTCCAGTGCAATTGCGTTCCCAAACTGGCAGACTGGGTCAAATGAAAAACATTTATGGCCTAAAAAGGTCACATAGGGAAATAAGAAACTATTTTCAGCCAAACAACCGTTCGCCAGGCAGTCGTTGTGTACAGGTTTTGGCCAGACATAGGTAAAATGACGTAAGTATTTATAAATCAACAAATTAAAGTCAAAAAACCCTTGACTATCCGTATGGTTTATGCTAACATAACCACTTGTAAAATAAAGAGATAAATCTATTTTACGGTTTGTTTTCATCACACATGATTGCATTAAACGAGGAGACAAGGGGAATATGGCATATATTATAGGGAACAGAGATCAAAACACACTTTTTCCACCGGTAATACAAGATTATGTAGGAAAAGAAGATCCTGTGAGGGCGTATGATGCATTTATAGAGAGCTTAGACCTTCAGGAAATGGGTTTTGAGATCAATGCGTATAAAGCCGGTGCGCATGAATATCATCCAAGGGCGCTCTTAAAATTAATCGTATATGGATATGCCTATGGGGAAAGGAGTTCCCGCAGACTGGAAAGGGCGTACTATCATAATCTATCCTTCATGTGGTTAGTATCCGGTATAAAACCTGATTACCGTACGATATCGAGATTTCGCAGAGAGAATAAAGAAGCGATAAAGCAGGTTTTAAATCAGAATGTAAAATTCTGTATAGAGATTGGATTGATAGCGGGAAACATCTTGTTTATAGACGGGAGTAAATTCAGGGCGAATGCCTCTATAAATAATACGTGGGATGAAAAGAAGTGCGGGAAATATTTAGAGATAGCGGAGAAAAATATAGAAAGGATAATGGAAGAAGCCGAACGGATAGACAAGGAAGAAGACAGTAAGGGGTCATTAGTGAAGCTAAAAGAAGAGCTTCAGAGCAATGAGAAATTGCAGGCGAAGGTAAAAGAGATATCGAAGAAACTCAAGGAGAGCGGTAAAGAGAAGATCAATACTACGGATAGTGATAGTGTCAATGGCAAGACAAGCAGACTGGGTCAAATGGACAATTTTATCCTATTTTACGACAGGCATTCTCCACTTTAATGGGAAAACAGCACTAAATATGGTCTAAAACAGGCATAATGCGAGGAGTTGCCCCCACTTTTGAGACAACAAAGTTCATTTGACCCAGTCTGAAGGCAGGGGAGTCATGCAATAATGAATTGCCAGGTAAGCACGGACAAGAAACACGGATTAATAGTAAACAGCGAAGCCGTTAGTCAGAACAACGATCTGAATCAACTCTCAGGGCAGGTGAAACAGTGTACAGAAACCTTGGGGAAGCCGCCGGCAGAGGTAGTGAGCGATGCGGGATATTTCAGTCTTAAAGATATAGAGAAAGTACCGGAAGATGTAAAGGTAATAATGCCGGGCAGAAGGCAGGCGCAAAAAGAGAACAAGAAAACGGAGTTAGAGCCGTTTGGTAAGGAAGAGTTTAGCTACGATAAGGAAAAGGATGTATATATTTGTCCTGAAGGAAAGATACTTGAGAAGAAAGGATTCGCATTTGGTTCTGAGGAGAAAGTAAGTTACAAGGCCGTAGGTAAAGAGTGTCGTGAATGCCGGCATTTTGGAAAATGCACTACCTGCAAAGATGGTAGGCGGGTAGTGCGAATGGTAAAACTAGAAGAACTTAAAGAGCGACTCGAAGAAATATACCACGAGGAAGAAAGCCAGAAGCTCTATAAATTGCGTAAAGAAAAGGTAGAATTACAATTTGGTCATATGAAACGGAATTTAGGAGCCGGTCAATTTTTATTGCGGGGCAGGGAAGGGGTTGATGCAGAACTATCAATTCTATCAACCTGTTTTAACATGGCGAGAATGATAACCATAATTGGTGTGCCAATGTTGATTGCAAAGTTCAATAGCATGTAAAACCAGAGGGATTAGACACCGGAATGCACTAATAAAGATATATTACGGGAATTTTTAGACCTGATACAAAATAAAGTGTAGAAAAAAATTATCTATACTTTTTAAGCCGAATATACACCATCGCTGCAACTTTTATTTGACTCAGTCTGTGGAGTTTGGGAACGAGTTACGTTCTGAGCTCCGGTAGTTTAATAAATTACGCTGAATAGTTACTATTAATGAAGAAATTATGCTTTTCTGGCCCCAATTAAGTATTTTAGTAATGGATAAATATAATCTGCAAGGAGAAAGGAATGAATCGTAGGACAGTAATCGTCGATGGTTGTACCGCATGCGCACATGTAGTACATGCTACAAACGAAATAATTACAATCTATCCAATAACCCCGTCTTCCCCAATTGCGGAGATTTGCGACGCTAAGTCAGCAAAAGGACAAGTAAACATATGGGGCACAGTTCCCAAAGTGAGTCAGATGCAGTCAGAAGCCGGTGTCGCAGGCGCTGTCCACGGGTCTTTAACGACAGGGGCATTAGCCACGACTAATTCTGCTTCCCAGGGGCTGTTACTTATTATACCGAATATGTATAAAATAGCAGGCGAATTAACGCCTACTGTTTTTCATATAACAGCTCGCTCGCTTGCATGCCAGGGGCTGTCGATATTTGGTGATCATTCTGACGTAATGGCTGCCCGTGCTACCGGATTCGCAATGTTGTGTTCCCAGAATGTTCAGGAAGCAATGGATTTTGCCCTTATATCACAGGCAGCGACTCTTGAGTCTAGGATTCCATTTATTCATTTCTTTGACGGTTTCAGAACCTCTCACGAGGTACAGAAGATTGAGGAACTAAGCTTTGATGATATGCGTGCGATGATAAATGACGATCTTGTTATTGCCCATCGCAAAAGAGGGCTTTCCCCGGATCATCCCGCTATCAGAGGCACATCACAGAATCCTGACGTGTATTTTCAAGGCAGGGAGACGGTGAATAAATACTACAACGCAACTCCCGCGATAGTGCAAAAAGTGATGGACAGATTTGCAGGTATTGTTGGTCGCCAATATAAACTATTTGATTATTATGGAGCGCCCGATGCGGAAAATATCATCGTCATTATGGGTTCAGGCGGTGAAACAGTTGCAAACACCATTAGCGCCCTTAATAAAAACGGTAAAAAACTTGGGCTTCTGCAGGTCAGGTTGTTCAGACCTTTTGATATTGATACGTTTGTAAAAACATTGCCGGTAAGCGTAAAAGCTATTGCGGTGCTTGACAGGACAAAGGAGCCTGGTGCGATTGGTGAACCACTCTATCTTGATGTGAGAACTGCGATAAGCGAGGCGATGGAAAAAGGCATTGCAAAATTCAGGGAGTATCCAAAGATAGTCGGCGGAAGATATGGACTTGGGTCAAAAGATTTTACCCCTGCAATGGTAAAGGCCGTATATGATAATATTTCAAAAGAGACCCCAAAGAATCACTTCACCATTGGTATTGATGACGATGTATGTAATACGAGCCTGGAATATGATGAAAACTTTAATAATGATGAAAGCAAGGTATTTCGGGCATTATTTTACGGATTAGGTTCTGACGGCACGGTAGGCGCCAATAAAAACACTATAAAAATTATTGGCGATGAAACGGATAATTATTCACAGGCATATTTTGTTTATGATTCGAAGAAAGCCGGCGCTACAACCGTATCACATCTGAGATTTGGGAAAGAAAAAATCAATAAACCCTATCTTATTTCAAAGGCGAATTTTATTGCCTGCCACAATCCCGCTTTCCCTGAAAAAATTGATATGTTATCCAATGCAGAAGAAGGCGCAACCTTTCTTCTCACAACTTCGCATACCAGGGATGACGCATGGGACTCACTGCCCGTTGAAGTCCAGGAACAACTCATTAAGAAAAAAATGAAGCTTTATATAATCGATGCCATTTCACTTGCCGAAGAAATTGGCCTTGGCGCAAGAATAAATATGATAATGCAAACAGCCTTTTTTGTTATATCGGGTATTATCCCAAAAGAAAAAGCAATAGAGTCTATTAAAAAAGAGATTAAAAAGACTTATATAAAGAAGGGCGAAGAAGTGGTGAAGTTGAATTATGAAGCAGTTGACCGGGCGCTGCAAAGTATTATCGAGGTGCCGATTCCTGATAAAGCCAAGAGCAAGGTAAGGATGATTAAGCCTGTACCGGATAATGCACCTGAATTTGTCAGGAATGTAACAGCAAAATTGCTTGCAAATAAAGGAGATTCATTGCCGGTATCGGCAATCCCGGATGACGGGACCTGGCCAACAGGAACTACGCAATATGAAAAAAGAAACATTGGCGTCCATATTCCTGAATGGGAACCTGACGCATGTATACAATGTGGTCAGTGTTCTTTTGTGTGTCCTCATGCTTCAATCAGAATTAAAGCATATGATCCTTCGTTGCTCAAAGATGCTCCTCGTGCTTTCAAATCCATAGATGCGACGGGAAAAGATCTTCAGGGGCTTAAATTTACGGTACAGGTTGCTCCTGAAGATTGTACCGGATGTGCATCTTGCGTGTTCAATTGCCCTGGTCAGAAAAAGGACTCTAACGGTAATAAGATACCAGGGGTTAAGGCGATTAATATGAAATTACAAGAACCTTTACGATGCATTGAAGCAGAAAATTATGATTTCTTTTTAAAGCTGCCGGAAACCGATACATCAAGGTTCAGTATTTCGAACGTAAAAGGCAGTCAATTTGTAAAGCCGCTCTTTGAATATAGCGGCGCCTGTGTTGGTTGCGGGGAGACCCCATATATTAAATTACTTACACAATTATTTGGCGACCGGTTATTGATAGCAAACGCAACTGGTTGCAGTTCTATTTATGGTGGGAACCTGCCAACTACTCCTTACACAAAGCGGGATGACGGAAGGGGGCCTGCATGGTCAAACTCATTATTTGAGGATACGGCGGAGTTTGGCCTTGGTATGCGGCAAGCGGTGGATAATTTCCACAAACAGGCAGTAGAACTTATTAATAAACTATCAGTAAAAGATACTTATGCTGGTTCTAAAGAACTATTTGATGCGCTAATTGATGCAGACCAATCGAATCAGAAATCAATTGAAGAACAAAGAGAGCGTGTTGAAAAACTTAAACAGTTGTTAAAAAATGATGGTTCTTCAGAAGCAAAACACCTGCTTTCTCTTGCAGATTATCTGGTGAAAAAATCTGTATGGTCTGTAGGTGGCGATGGCTGGGGATACGATATCGGCTATGGCGGCGTAGACCATGTTTTGGCGTCCGGGGAAAATATTAAACTGCTTATATTGGATACAGAAGTGTATTCAAATACGGGCGGGCAGATGTCAAAGGCGACCCCTTTAGGGGCAATTGCACAATTTGCTGCAGGCGGGAAACGGACTCCAAAGAAGAATATTGGCATGATTATGTCAAATTACGGCAATGTCTATATTGCCCAGGTAGCTTTTGGAGCGAATCAGGCACAAACGCTCAAGGCATTTATTGAAGCGGATGCATATAAAGGCCCTGCTTTAATCATAGCATATTCAACTTGCATTGCGCACGGTATGGATATGAGCAAGGGAATAGAGGCGCAAAAAAAGGCCGTTGCTTGTGGATATTGGCCCCTATATCGTTACAATCCTGACCTTGAAGCACAAGGCGAAAATCCTTTCGTAATCAACAGTAAGGATCCATCAATCCCATTTGAAGAATATGCTTACCGCGAAAATAGATATAAGGCCCTTAGGTCAGCCAATCCTGAGATGGCAAAAGAGTTGATGAAGCTTGCGGAAGCAGATATCCAAAGGAAATGGAAATTGTTAAAACATATGGCAGAATGGAAGCCGTAGAAATACATTAGGATGAACCCTCTGTTTTCACATACCAGAACATATTATGGATGGGGAAATACAATAAAATAAAAATCATAGGAATTGGCAATCTTCTCTTAATGGATGAAGGTATTGGAATCCATGCAGTAAATGAATTGTTGAAGCATAAATTACCGGAAAATATCGAAATATTTGACGGTGGTACCGGCGGGTTTAAACTTCTTGAACTTATGTATGAAGCAGGCAGGGTTATCTTTATAGATGCGGTTGATAATGGTAAGAAACCCGGTGCAATAATCAGCTTCAAAGGCAACGCCATTTATTCTTCTTATCGAAAAATCAGATATTCCTTACACGAAACTGACTTGTTGGAAGTGATTAAAATGGCAACACTTCTCGACAATCTCCCAGAGATAAGGATTATTGGAGTCCAGCCAAAAACTGTTAAATACGGAATGAAACTTTCCATGGAATTAAAAAATGCAATACCTGAAATAATAGAGAAGGTATTTAAGGAAATTGGTAGCTTTTCGGCATAGTCTATTAAACTACCGAAGCACAACTCGTTCCCAAACTCCCGAAACTATGTCAAATAAAATACCATTAAATAACTTTTCGATAGGCGAATCTGAATTATTTTTTATCGCAGGGCCTTGCATAATAGAAAGCGAAGAAAGCTGTTTTCGGTTAGCGGAAACGTTAAAGGACATTTTTCTTAAAAATAAGGCACCTTTCATATTTAAAGCTTCATATGACAAGGCAAACAGGACTTCCGTCCATTCGTACAGAGGCCCCGGCATTACAAAAGGGCTGGAAATATTACGTAAGATTAAAGAACGGTTGAAGATTCCAATCCTGTCCGACGTACATTGCACGGAAGAGATATCAATGGCGGCGGATGTGCTTGATATTATTCAAATCCCCGCTTTTTTGTGCAGGCAGACGGATTTAATCGTCGCTGCGGCAGATACCGGTAAACCTGTTAATATAAAAAAAGGGCAATTTTTATCGCCTTGGGATATGAAATCGGTTGTTGAAAAAATAAGAAGCACCGGAAACGGGCAGATTCTTCTCACAGAACGAGGCGCGTGTTTTGGATATAACAATTTGGTAAGCGATATGCGTTCCCTGATTATTATGAAAACGTTAAATTGTCCTGTTATCTTTGATGCAACCCACAGTACACAGCTTCCTGGAGGGCAGGGAAGCATGTCCGGCGGTGATAGAACTATGGTAGCGCCGCTTGCAAGAGCGGCTATCGCAACAGGTGGGTGTGACGGACTCTTCCTGGAAGTGCATGAGCATCCGGAACGGGCGCTTTCCGATGCCGCCACAATGCTGCCGTTGAATGATTTGCAGTTCCTTATAGAACAAACGAAGGATATTTACAACATTGTAAGAAAATCTGTAAAATTGTAATACTTTGCTATAAAAGATTGAAAATCGGTAAATTTGTTTTATAATCGCGACATAATTTTATTATGCAATAAGCCCGCGTAGCTCAATTGGCGGAGCACGTCATTCGTAATGATGAGGTTGTCGGTTCGACTCCGATCGCGGGCTCTTATTTTATAAGGGTTTTCAGGCCGTTGATACATTTCTGTTTACCCCCACTGTAGTCAACTTTCTCTAAAACCTCGATCCCACCCCTTAAACTTTCAGGACAATGATGTGCATAACGCTGGGTCATGGTGATGTTAAGATGCCCTGGCAGTTTTGATATTCTGTAAATATCAATGCCCCTTTGCGCTAACCTTGTCGCAAAGCAATGGCGTACATCGTGGAAATGAAAGTTTTGTATGCTGGCATTTTCCTTGGCAATATCAAACGCCCGGACAAGATTTCTACGGTTCATCTTGTGTTGATTCACCGTAAATGGGAATTTTCGAATTTAAAATAAACTACTAAAGCTGTAGCTTTACCCCAGACCCCCATGGTTTATTTTAGGTATAAGAGGAACTCTGGTTCGTCATTCTTTGGTTGTGAGCGAAATAGGATCGATTTGCCTCCTCTCTCGGAATGACGATCCGTCGTTCCTCGTCCGGCTATCCCTCGGCGGATTGCTCCCCAGCAGAGCCCGCCTCTGTTTTGTCGGACGGCACGATTCTATTCCTTCACCGCCTTTCTGTCAAACGATCTTTCGTTTAGCCGCCCGCCGTTGCCGCGCTTCACTTAATTTTCGGTCTCGTTCCAAAAAGATTTCTTTTTTACGTCCGAGCAATTTGTCCTGCGGGGCGATATAACCTATTGCGCTATGTAATCGTTTCGTGTTGTAATGCACAACAAATTCATCCACGATTCGCCGGGCATCTTGCAGGTTTACAGGGCAATAGGAGCGAATACTTCCTGCTTTATTGTCTTGTGCCATCTTTCTATTTTTCCGTTACTTTGAGGATAGAAAGGTGTTGTTTTAACATGTGCCGTCCCGCTTATCCGGAGATAGTCCTTGAAATCCTTTGCTATGAACTGTGGACCATTGTCAGAAATGATCCTTGGTTTGACATTTGGATACTTCTCTTTAGCCCGTTTCAGGATAATTTCCACCTCCGTTTCCTTCATTGTTTTCCGGATTTCCCAATGGACTATTTGTCTGCTATAACCGTCTAAAACGGCACGCATACTCTCTCTGCAGGATATGGGGAAGGTCTTGCCGTTCCCCATTTGCATGGGAGCAAGCCTTTGTCAATTTCTTGTATAAAATCGGGTAATGTGCTGCACATTATCCATTTTCTTATAGTTCACCTATAATTCCACATCCTTCTTCCCTACGCCTCTCTTCTTTGGTGTTCAATAGGGCTGATAAAATAAAAAGATCTTGTAATTTTCTTTGTTTTTATTAAACTGAACACCCGATAGAAAAAGGCAATTTCCTGTCATCTTTGGAGGAGAAACATCTAATGCCAACTTCAAAAATTGAAGAGCGGTTTATGCTTACAACAACCGATGACGAGATCTTCATAAATAACTTCTCCGAAGACGTCAAAATCGGTCTTGCCTCTGAGTCCAAATACCTTCCTTTTGTTTATTTCTATGATCATATCGGATCACAGTTGTTTGAGAAAATCTGTGAACTCCCGGAATACTACCCGACGCGCACAGAAACGAATATCCTTGAGACAAACGTGGATGATATTGTCTCTCGATTTCCGAAAGAGACTGCTCTTATAGAATTAGGAAGTGGGAGCTCAACAAAAACAAGAATTTTAATAGAGACCTTCCTTAAACATCAAAGTCTGGCTTATTATTCTCCTATAGATGTGTCTCGCCAAATGCTTGAGGAAAGTTCTTATTCTCTGCTCAAGGCATATCCGAATCTGGAAATAAATGCAATTGCCGCTCGATATAATGAAGGAATTCATCAATTAAATATCCAGGCAGCACAACGGAAACTCATTATATGGTTAGGGTCAAGTATTGGTAACCTTGGTAGGTCAGAGGTGACGACTCTTCTACGACATATACAGAAAATAATGCTCCCCAATGACAGGTTTCTGGTCGGCATAGATTTACAAAAAGATAAAACTATTATAGAAAATGCCTACAATGATTCACAGGGTATCACTGCTGAGTTCAACCTGAACCTCCTCACACACGTGAATAGAGAACTTGGAGGTAATTTTAATATCGAAAAATTTGATCATAAGGCAATTTACAATGAAAAAGTTGGACGAATTGAGATGTACCTGATCAGTAATATTGATCAGAAGGTCTTCATCCGTGACATTGAATTAGAGGTTTGTTTTAAGGCGAATGAAACTATCCACACGGAAAACTCATTCAAGTATTCACTCGACGATATTGATACGCTGGCAGAAAAGACAGGCCTTTATGTGGAACAGCAATGGTTTGACCCTGAACGGTTTTTCAGCCTGAACCTGTTTGCGCCGTCTATTGATTAATAGTAGTAAAAGGAATATTTATGGAATCAAGAAGCAGTATTAATGATAAACATGCAATTTGCGGAATCTGCCCGGCAGGCTGCTGGGTTACCGTTACCTACGATGAGAAGGGAATGATTGATAAAGTATGCCCTGATCGAAGCTCTCATCTGGGGATGATTTGCAAGCTCGGAGAACACTCTGCGGAAATTGTATATTCCAAAGATCGACTTCGCTACCCGATGCGGAGAAAGGGTCCAAAGGGGACATATGAGTTTGAGAGGATTTCCTGGGATAATGCTTATGATATTATCGTTGAAAACCTTAATAAAATTAAAGAAGAGTCAGGACCGGAGGCTACTGCTATTTATACCGGACGGGGAAGCTTTGAGCTTGCCATGTGTGACATCTTTCAGCCGAAGGGCGTGGCTGTTTCATCGGCATCAAGCGTTTTGTTTCCATTTGGTTCACCAAATACTCTTGGTGTGGGGGCTCTCTGTTACGTTTCATTTGCTATGATTGCTCCTCATACTACTATGGGGGGGATGCTGATTAATATGTTTTCGGATCTTGAAAATGCCCAGATGATAGTAGTCTGGGGGACAAATCCTGCTACCGATTGTCCGCCGTTTGATCTTAATAGAATTGTTAATGCACAGAAGCAAGGTGCGCAGATTGTCGTAATTGATCCACGAAGAACCATGACAGCAAAGCTTACCGATGCGGAGTGGATTCCAATACGCCCTGGTACTGATGGAGCCCTTGCTCTTGGTATGTGCAATGTTATCATAGAAGAGGAATTATATGACGAGGACTTTGTAAAAAATTGGTCAGTTGGTTTTGATGACCTTGCCAGATATGTTCAACACTTCGGGCCGGATGCCGTAGAAAGCATTACGGGTGTGCCGGCAGAGACAATTAAATCTCTTGCCAGGAGAATTGCAGAGGCAAACGGCGCTTCACCCATCATGTATAGCGGACTTGAGTATAGTGACAGTGGCGTTCAGGCAATACGCGCAACAATGGTTCTCTGGGCGCTTGCAGGACAGCTTGATGTGCCAGGTGGGCGTTGTTTTACCATGCACCAGAACAATTTCCCTATCAATCGTGAAGATCGCATTGCCAATCCTGATGTACGAAAAGCATTGGGCAGAGAACGCTTTCCTGTTTACAGTGCATACCGTGGTGAATCTCATGCAATTGCGTTACCGGAATCTGTACTTGAGGGAAGACCCTATCGTATCCGATCTCTCATCATTCTTGGAGGGTCAATCATTACCGCCTGGCCTCAACCTGCTGTCTGGCGTAAGACATTGAATAAACTTGATTTTCTTGTATCTGTCGATCGCCAATTAACGGCAGATGCCGCTTATGCAGATATTGTCCTTCCGGCAACTACCATGTATGAAATTGAATCATACATGACATATGGTCCAATCTTTCGAATCAGAGAGAAGGTTATTGAGCCTGTTGGAGAAGCTCGCAATGATTTCTTTATCCTGTCGGAACTGGCAAGGAGACTTGGATATGGACACCTTTATCCGAAGAATGAGGAAGAGCTCCTTAGGCATGTATTAAAGGGTTCAGGATTCGCACTGGAAGATGTTCAGCATGCAAAAGGAACGGTGCAGACGCCTACAGTAATGATGCAGTATAAGAAATGGGAAAAGGGATTATTGCGCACTGATGGTAAGCCCGGATTTGATACCCCAACAGGAAAATTTGAAATAGCTTCAACTATACTTGAGGAGCACGGTTATGATCCTTTACCCATCTACACAGAACCGGGAGAAGGCCCTCATTCACAGCCTGATCTTGCAGAGGAATTTCCACTTGTTTTCAATTCGGGGTCGCGAGTAACCACGGATTTCCGTTCTCAGCATCATGGTATATCCGGATTACTGAAAGAAAGACCCGAACCGACTGTAACGATTAATACCCTGGATGCGGAAGCCCGTAACATTAAGAGTGGAGATCTGGTAAATATTATGACAAAGCGCGGTACAGTTACGATGTGTGCGCTGGTTACTGATGATATTGTTCAGGGCGCCATTGATGCCAATATGGGTGGTGGAGGACCGGTTGGACCGGAGAAGTGGCAGAACTGCAATGTAAATGAATTAACAGATCTCCAGCGATATGATCCAATCTCAGGCTTCCCTGTATATAAAACCCTTCTGTGTGACGTGGCCAAGGCAACAGAAAGAGAGAAAATAGTTGAAGTAGATTCCGGTGAATACTGTGATACTGCTGGCATGGTAGAATCCAGTGTAAAGCCTCGGCACATTGAGAAGCGTATATATCTTGACCACAATGCCACCACTCCCCTTGACCCTGAAGTAAAGAAAATAATGCTGCAGTTTATAGAGAATGGTCACGGAAATCCTTCGAGCATCTATACCGAGGGAAAAGATGCTCGGTTTGCAGTTGAGGCGGCACGTCGGAGTGTGGCTCAGCTGCTCAATTGTACTGCAAGGCGTATAATATTTACCGGTGGTGGTTCCGAGGCCAATAACCTTGCTGTAAAGGGTGTGGCCTTTGCAAACTGGAATTCTAAAAACCATATTATTACAACCACCATAGAGCATCCTTCAGTTATCAATACATGCGAGTGGCTTGAAAGACATGGATTTATGGTAACATACCTTAAAATTGATAAAACCGGGAAGCTTAATCCGGAAGATTTGAAATCAGCAATCACAGAAAAAACATGCCTGATAAGTGTGATGATGGCGAACAATGAGACAGGTTCTATTAATCCTATAGCAGCTCTGGTCCGTATAGCGAAGGAACGCAACGTTCTATTTCATTCTGATTGTGTGCAGGCGGTTGGTAAGATCCCAATAGATGTGGAAGCTCTTGGCGTGGATTTGCTTACAATGTCAGGGCATAAATTATACGGTCCGAAGGGTGTTGGTGCTTTGTATATTAGTAAAGGAATTGTTCTGGAACCCTTAGTGAATGGAGGTAAACAGGAGAGTGGAATGCGTGCAGGGACAGAAAATGTGTTAGGAATTGTGGGGCTCGGTAAAGCCGCAGAACTGGCTGTACGGCGCATTCATGAAATGGATAGAATCAAGAGGATGCGAGACAGGTTGGAAGCAGGCATACGAGAGTTAATGGCCGAGGCAAAAATGAACGGAAATCCAGAGGCACTATTACCAAATACTTTAAACATGACTTTGCCTGGTATACGTGGAGAGTCGGTGGTTCTTGCTCTGGACCAGAAAGGTATAAGCCTTTCTTCAGGTTCTGCATGCCGTGCCGGATCACCTAAACCTTCACACGCTTTGCTGGCAATGGGACTTACAGAAGAAGAGGCGCATTGTGCACTGCGTTTCTCACTGGGATTTGGTAATATGATGGAAGAAATTGACCGCACCATTACTCTTCTTGGAGAAGTTATCAGAGACAAGAAAACCATGGTACGCTTTGTACCCTGCCGCTGAAGTACTGTTTTGAGGTGTGTACAAAATAGAAGTTTCTGTTTAGGGTTGAAGTGTTGAAAAAAGTAAAATAGTTTGTTGGTATAGACATGTCGTACATTACTTTGTTAAAAATTAAGTGACCAATTTCTTTTTAAGTGTTTGGATTTAAATTTAAAATAGTCATTGGCGAGTTTTTCGTTCTTTGATAAGGCGTTGGTAGAGGCAAATCCGAGTAAGGAATGGCCGCCTGTTTGATTTCGTTGAAGGTAGTAGGCTTCGTTTCTAGGATTTTCGTAAGATAAGCATTTTGTTTGATCCAATAGGTGAAAGTCCATGCAACAAGCCAAAGACTTTGTCGTGAGCTAAGTTGATTTTTAACAAAGTAATGGAAAAGTATAAAAAAGAACTCAAAGGGAAAAAAGAGTTTGCTGAGCAAATAAAAACGTTGGAAAAAGAAAATCGAAAAATATAGTAAAAAGCATTTATTTTTATAAAAATCTGTTTTTTTCTTGCATTTGAATTGTTTCTAGAGTATTAAATTCTGCATGAATCCATTTCTCAGTGAAAAAACCCGAATAGAATTTAAAAAAGCACATAAGAAAGAGCCTCATAGACGTCATGCCGACCGAATCAAAGCTATACTTCTTCTTGATTCAGGATGGAGTTATGAAGAAGTAGCAGAAGCGCTCTTGTTAGACGATCAAACAATCAGGAATTACGAAAAACTATACAAAGATAAAGGTTTCGACGGGCTTTTATCTGACAATTATGTTGGCTGTATGCCAAAACTCACTTGCGAACAAGAAGAACAATTAAAAGATCATATCAGGAAAAACAACTATAGCGCGGCAAAAGAAATTGTTGAATATGTAAAACAGACATTCAATAAGACCTATACACCCGAAGGAATGGTACATACCCTCGATAGATTAGGCTTTACTTACAAGAAAACCACAATAGTTCCAGGCAAAGCAAACCCTGAAAAACAAAAAGAATTTATCGAAAACTACAAACAACTCAAAGAAGAGAAAGCCCCTGGAGATATAGTCAAACAAATAAGGTTTTCGAAAAATTTACACACCCCCGGCCCCTCTTTTTAGGGGGGAGATAAGAAGTCCCCTCTATCAAGAGGGGATTTAGGGGTGTGTTTGATAATATGCCTAGTCAAATAAATCTGTTTTTTAGAAAGCCATTTTATCGCCAAATCTCTAAAATCATATTTGTTTGGCTATAAGATACTTTTTATGGATGGAGTTCATCCACAGCACAATTCTACGTCTGCATATTGCTGGATAGAGAAAGGCAAAAAGAAGGAAATACCCTCTAATACCGGCAGGAAAAGAATAAATTTAAACGGTGCTATTGACATAGAAACCTTTGAAGTAACAATCCGGGAAGATGAAAGCATCAATGCTCAATCAACAATAAAGCTTTTCCATGAAATAGAGTCAAGGTATGCTCAAGCCGGTACTATTTACATAATCTCTGATAATGCTAAATATTACAGGTCTAAGTTGGTCAAAGAATACCTTGCAAATTCGAGAATAAAGATCAAATTTCTCCCTTCCTATTCACCCAATTTAAATCTCATTGAAAGATTATGGAAATTCTTTCGCAAAAAAATATTGTATAACAAGTATTATGATACTTAGTGTCTGAACGAAAACGCTGTAAGCCTTGAAATACGTGGTAAAGGAGGTTGAAAGTATCTGCATGAAGGGTTGAAAGTATAGTGAGTAGATGTTAAACTTAGGGCGTAGAATAAGGGAAGCGAGGGTACCAAGGGGTGAAAAGAGACAAACATTCGCCCAAAACATCAGAAAAACAGAGTCATCAAAAGGAGAACTGCCACGCCATGAGAAAAAGATTCGAGCCGCAAAGGAGACTTGGAAGCACACCAATATCAGAGGTAGAAATTCCCGAAAAGAGCAGGGATGAGTTAGCGCCGATTTTGAGGGCATTACAATACATATTTGTTACAGAGGAATTACGAGAGGAAGTATTCAGGGTATTGGAAGCAAAGGTAAAGGGTGGGAAGAAAGAGACAGGGCGTAATGGTATGGAGTTATGGCAGATAATGGTAATAGGAGTGGTGAGATTGGGATTAGATGCGGATTATGACAGGTTGGAAGATATGGTGAATCACCATAGTCTGATTCGTCAGATAATGGGAGTAGATACCGTATTTGGGAGGGGTAAGAAGTATTCGCTGCAAAGCATCAAGGATAACGTAAGATTGCTCGATGAGGAGACGTTGGGGAAGATTAATGATGTGGTGGTAAAGGCAGGCCAGAGGCTGGCAAAGAACGGACGGGAGGAGAAGCTCCGCATAAAGACGGATACGTATGTGGTGGAGACAAACGTACATTTTCCTACGGACATGAATTTGCTGTGGGATGCGGGTAGGAAGTGCCTTGATGGGATAGAGGCATTTATAGAGGGAGGGGTATTGAACGGGAAAGGATGGAGAAAGGTAAAGAATTGGAGGAAAGAGCTAAAGAGTCTGATGAGGAGTAGTTCGAAAGCGGCAAGTGGTGGTGGAAACAAGAAAGAGGAGGCGGTTAAGAAGCAAGTAAAAGAGTATCTTGGATTAGCAAAGAGATTAAGTGAGAAGATAGGTGCGAGCATAATAGCGGTGTACGAAAAAATATTAACAATGGGTGCGGAAGAAATG
The DNA here is from genome assembly GCF_900232105.1 of Candidatus Kuenenia stuttgartiensis. Classification (NCBI taxonomy): domain Bacteria; kingdom Pseudomonadati; phylum Planctomycetota; class Candidatus Brocadiia; order Candidatus Brocadiales; family Candidatus Brocadiaceae; genus Candidatus Kuenenia; species Candidatus Kuenenia stuttgartensis. The sequence goes on along the minus strand of NZ_LT934425.1, from coordinate 222,275 downwards.
CAGAAAGAGGCATTGGAGTCGATGGAATATTTTTATCAGATGCTGGAGAAGCACAGAGATTTGGTAGAGAGGAGAATTATCAAGGAAGAGCAAATACCGGTAGGGGAAAAGGTATATTCACTGTTTGAACCACACACAGAATGGTTGAGTAAAGGGAAGGCGAATAAGAGGGTGGAATTAGGCCACAATCTGGTGATAGCAAGTGACCAATGGGGGTTTATCGGATATCACCAAGTAGTGGAAAAAGAAGCAGATGTGGCGTTAATTCTGCCGTTAGCAGACAAGCTATTAAATTTGTTTGGTGAAGAAGAGATAGAAAGTATAAGTGCAGACAAGGGTTTTTACAAGAAGGAATACAAGGAACTGATAAGTCTTTATATACCGAAAGTGATCATACCGAAGAAAGGAAAAAGGAATAAGGCGGAGACAGAAGAAGAATCGGAGAGTACATTTAAAAAACTCAGGCACAAGCACTCAGCGGTGGAGTCAGATATTAACCGGTTAGAACATCATGGGCTGGACAGATGCTTAGACAAAGGGATAGAAGGATTTAAAAGATACTGCGCATTAGGAGTGCTGGCGGCAAATTTGCACACGATGGGGAGTATATTGCAGAAGAAAGTCCGGGAAGAAAAAGAAACAGTACGTAAGGCAGCGTAAAAACACTCTCGAATAAAAATCCATGAGGGATAGTATGTCCGGAGAACATGAAAAGATGGTAAAAACGAGGGAAATGAATAAAACAACCGTATCATAGATTAAAGCGTAGAAGAAAAAGTTGAAAAAGGGGCAATTTAAAAAAATTTAAATTTGCTCAGAGAAAGAATCTTGCATAAAAAAGATAGTTTTCGTTCAGACACTACTTATGAGAAGTTTAAAAACAAATGTTTAAGTTTTTTCAAAAATATTAACGAGTATACAGATGAATTGTCTACTCTTTTAACTGAAAATTTTCAAATTATTGGCGAGCAAATTTCGAAAATCTGATTTGTTTGACTATATTATACCACAGGTTTTTTCACCCTTTTCTTTCGCTCTATAACACACCACAAAGGCTCGAAATTCTATCACTGAACAGACCCCACACACGTCTCTATGCACGGCATCTTGCTGCCTGTTTTTAACGCATTTACAAACATATACATACACTACCAGGTAAATTGCTTGTTTATAACATTTCTGCTGTCAAGTAAATTCTAAATTATTTTCGCGGAATAGTTACGCCAGGAGAGTATATATAATTTGATTTTGGTTATATAAAGGCGTGTTACAAGGGTAAAGAGGTAGAATTGTGTCTGCATTGTTATCAATTAATCTACTCAAACGATATTTTTGTATATGTGTCTGAGAGTGAACGACAGGAAGCGTTGTTTTATTCTCACAAATTGGCCTTTGAATATTTTGATGGTATAGCACAAAAGGTACGGTATGACAATTTAAGCCAGGCGGTGAAGCGGATCCTGAGGGGGAAGTTACGAGAGGAGTCTGATCATTTTCGAACATTTCGTGAGCTATATGGGTTTGAAGCAGAATTTTGTGAAAGAGGCAAGGGGTGGCAAAAGAGAGATGTCGAGGGTCTGGTAGGGTACGTCAGGAGGAATTGTTTTTCTCCAGTGCCAACGATACGTGATTTAGAAGAATGTAATCGGGAATTATCTGAGTGGTGTAAAAGTCTTCGGGCAAAGCGTAAGGTATATGGGACAGGGGAGCTTGTTGGTGAGCGTTACGAAGAAGAGAGAAGGTGTTTTCGTGCATTGCCGTTGAAGGAGATAGATGTCGGTATACATGCGATCGCGAAAGCCAATCACTATTCTCTGATATCAGTGGAAGGAGCATTTTATTCTGTGCCAACCAGATATGCGTACCATCAAGTGGATATAGTCATAACGATAAAGGAGGTAATAGCCAGTTACAAGGGAGAAGAGATTGCCCGCCATCAAAGGACAGATCAGAAGGGCAGGCAAATATTCGACCCACTGCATTATCTTTCGGTATATACGGAGAAGCCGTATACTGCAATCAATAGCAAGCCGATTCGTCAATTGCCGGCAATATTCAGGAAGTTTTTTGAGTGTGCATATCATAAGGGATATGGAACTGCCAGGGAATGTATAAAGGTGTTGGAATTATTGAGGAGCTATTCGGTAGAAGAGTTAGGAATTGCAATAGAAATGGCCATGTCGTATGAGCAGTATGATGTGGAAGGAGTCAAACAGGTATTAATTCAATTAAGACATAGTAGTCCTTGGCGCGGCCTTTGGCCGCAACCAAATTCAAAATACGAATATCGAAATACGAAACAAATTCAAATGACAAAAAACCCAATGCTCCAAACTTTACGTAATCCTCATCTAATCAATGCCTTACGGTTATGCATTTTGAAAAACGAGCATAAAAAACAAGAAGTTGATGGATAGTAGTACGTAGTGAGCGGCTGGATGTGTCTGAGAGCTCCCGTCTCGATGTGCACGTGCCTCATGTAGCATTAAATCGTTATAATTCTTTGATGCAATTGGGGAGGGAGTGCGAATGAATCATGCAATATTGGAACTGAATTTAAAACAATTAAAGCTTCCCATGTTTTCGAAGCATCATAAATCATTTGCTGAGTATGCGACACGAAACAACCAGCCGTATGAAGAGTATTTGAGAGCGTTAAGCGAAGAGGAGATTGTAAACCGGGACCAGAATCGGGTGAAGAATTTAATAAAACAAGCACAATTTTCCATTCATCAAAACGCTTGTTGATTTTGCATTTGAAGAGATTCCTGGTTTAAACGCCAAAGAGGTATTTCGACTGAGTGAATGTGGTTATATAGAAAGATCAGAAAATATTTGTTTTATAGGTCAGACAGGAACGGGAAAGACACACTTGTCGATAGCGTTGGGAGTTGAGGCTTGCAAGAAGAAAAAAACCGTATTGTTTTTTACTGCCGCGAAGCTGGTGAATATGTTGTTGGAAGCCAGATCGGAGCAGCAATTGTCTCGACTACAGAAAAGACTCATCAAGGCCGAATTGGTAATATTGGATGAATTAGGGTATTTACCCTTGTCTAAAGAAGGATCAGAGTTGTTGTTTCAGTTTTTTGCAGATCGCTACGAAAATGGAGCGACCATTATTAGTTCCAACCTGGAATTTGCTGATTGGACGAAATTTATGAATGATCCCACAATGACGTCGGCACTTTTAGACCGGAATAACACATCATAGCCATATTCTTACGTTCAATGGAGAAAGCTATCGATTTAAACAGAGTATGAAGAATAAAAAAGGGAAGGAGGTGTAAGAGGGAAAAACATCTTTTGTTTTATCGGTGAATTGGAGATTGCAAAATTGAGGCTTCTGTGATGCAACTCCAGTCACCCTACGGGTTCCTTCCGTTGCATCACAGAAGCCTGTAGTCGACAATATCATATTGTGATAATAAATTTTTTTTGTCCAGAGTGGTACTATACTGTAAGGGTTCACAAATAGAGATTTCTAAATTAGATTTAACTTTTGTTGATATAAATAGTTATAGCATTTCTGAAATCACATTTTGTGAACTTCTTGAGTATATTTTACTTTGCCATCTGGTACACTTTTCTATTGCCATAACGACCCAGTGTTTCCGTTGTAAAAAAAACTTTAATACCATCGACATCGTCATGGTAGATTCCAACTCCTCTTTCCCAGATGCTGTCAATCTGCTAAAATCTGTTTTACCTCAATATATTAATTCCACTTAATCTGAGAATTCCAGGTTCATTTATTGTGGGGCTTAGCAGTTATGACGTCGTCTTGCTCTCCATGTCCCACGGGAGACATGGCAGGAGTTTGCCGCACTGCTACTATCCAGATGCACCTGGCCGAACAACTGGCTGCAGCTGACGCCTTACAGCGTCCGCTCATGCCTTGCTCCCGCTTCCAGGCAAAGAACTGGGAAATCGAGTGTTTTCGGGAGCATTCCCGATTTTTTGTAACCCGTCGTTTTAGTAGGATGAAAAGAGAATATCGTACAGCAGAACAAGGAATTTCGAATTACGAAGTTTTCTTGCCCTTCGACATTCATAATTCCTTGTTTGATATTCGTTTTTCCCGTATCAGGAAGTGCAAACAAATTATGTATAATCTGCCTTCCAACGCGCTCAAATATACCCCTGAATACGGTACCGTTGATGTTATTATCTCTAAAGAATGGTAATCATCCATACGAATAGAGGTGAGAGATACGGGTATTGGGATTGAGGATGATGAAAAAGACAAAATATTTTCGGCATTTTACCGGTCAAACAGCACAAAAGATAAAGATTCCAACGGCGCCGGAATCGGGATTGCACTTACACGCAGACTGGTTGAATTACATGGAGGAATGGTAGGTGTAGAAAGCAATGTTGACAATGGGAGCATATTTTGGCTTACATTCCCTGAGAATGAATGCATAAAAGAAAGAACAGCATCAGGAACTCAGCGTTTTATGCGGTCTAATCCCTCCCTTATAGATTTATTATTTGACTAAAACTATTGCGATAAAAAGTATTTAATTCCCTATGCAAAAAACATTAATTCAATGTTATAATACTTTCATAAGTTTACGGAGTGGCGATACTATCGCCATTTCCTCTTTATTACATAAGTATTATTTTATTACATAAAGGAGGTGTTTTATGGAAGGAAATCCAAAGGTTATTGTGGTTTTAAACGAGTTGTTAATGGCTGAAATTACAGCGATTAACCAATATTTTGTGCATGCCAAGATGTGTGAAAACTGGGGATATAAACGCCTGTATGAATTTAATGAGAAAAATTCCATAGAAGAGATGAAGCATGCGGAAAAACTCATTGAACGCTTGTTGTATTTAGAAGGCATACCAAAAATGGATCTTGGTAAAATTACTGTAGGAAAGGTTGTTAAGGAGCAACTGGAGAATGATTACGCTTTGGAAAAAATTGCAATTCAGAGACTCCAAAAATCAATCACCTTGTGCGCTGAGGTTGGAGACGCCGGTTCCAGGGAGTTGCTTGAACATATTTTGACCGATGAAGAAAAACACGCAAATGATTTGGAGGAACACTTGCAGCAAATTAAGGATATGGGGATTGAAAATTATTTGTCTGTTCAGGTAATAAAAAAAGATGAGTAGTGTAAAGAAATAGCGGAAGATGCGCTCGTTTAGAAAACGCTCGTTACCAGGCAGGAATTCCTGAACGAGCGTTTTCGCCTTTCCAAAAGACTAAAGTGTCACAAAATAGATGCTACTTTGCCAAATTTTCAAACATTGCCCGCAGCAATTCGCCGACACTCCAGGCCTGTGATATACATCCGCGCGGCGTGTGGGGATAATCTCCGTCAAAAATCTCCGAAATAGAACCAATTCCGGCATCGTAAATATGATTACACAATGGTTGTAGTAATTCAACCATCATTCTTTTTGTATGAATATTGTTGCCGTATATTTTAAAAAATGCATCAAGATATGGCCCTATCAGCCATGCCCATACGGTACCCTGATGGTATGCCCTATCCCTCTCATAAACATTTCCTCGATAAACACCAATGTAATCTTTATCGGCGGGGGAAAGACTCCTCAATCCATAAGGTGTTAATAAATGTTTTTTTATGATCTCAAAAACAGCCTGTTGTTTTCTGAAGGGTAATGACACGAATGGCAGACTTATGGCAAATATCTGATTCGGGCGGATTGAAGAGTTTTTCATTCCGCCGTCAACATAATCGTAAAGATAGCCGCCTTCTTCGAACCAAAACAGTTCATTGAATGAATTGCCTGCCTTTACAGATAACGCAGAATATTCACGGTAATCATTTTCTAAATCCATGATTTCCGCAAAAAAAGAGATAATCCTCAATGCATTATGCCAAAGGGCATTGACCTCAACCGCCTTGCCCATCCGGGGGGTCACCACCCAATCACCCACTTTTGCGTCCATCCATGTCAGTTGAATGCCTTCTTCACCGGCATAGATTAAACCGTCGCTCTCCATGTGAATATTATAGCGGGCGCCTTTACGGTAATAGGAGACGATTTCGTGTAAAACCGGATACAGCTTATTCTGAATTGTTAGTATATCTTTAGAATAGAGATAATACTTATACACCGCATGTATGTACCACAAAGACGCATCCACTGTATTGTATTCCGGCAATTCTCCGTAGTCGGGAAAACGATTAGGAATCATGCCTTTATTGACATGGCCGGCATACGTAAGCAATATTTCTTTTGCCGTATCATATTTCCCCTGAACAAGGGTTAAGCCTGGAAGCGAAATCATCGTATCCCTTCCCCAATCAGCAAACCAATGGTATCCGGCAATAATACTTTTCCTGCAATTCCCCCTCTTTACAATAAAAGTGTCTGATGTGGAGAGTAAGCAGTTCAGAATGTCAGAATTCCCGGTGTTTTCGTCTCCTGTTCCTGGAAAAACAAAGGGGAAAATTATTTGATTTCTTTGGATATTGTTGTTCAACGCATTTCTGCGTCCTGTTTCCTTTTCATAGAGTTCATTAATATCTATGCAATCATAGTTTTCCGTTGATGCGACAACATAATAGATTGCATCGTTTTGTATTGGACTGAAGTTGATAGCAAAAGGGCTGAAATGATCCTCATAGGCCTCCATTCCCCGTTCAATCTCCTTAGGATATTTCATATTTTTATACCAAAAACAATTTGAGTCGATTGATGTTGCATTAAAAAAAACATACAGAGATGAGAGTTCCTTGTATGGCGTTAAACAAACCCCATTGCGCAGATTTGTATAACCGGTATTCAAACAGGGATTCTCATGAGTCAGACTGTGATAATCACGAAAAGCAATCATAAAACGAATTGATAAAACAGGGGGGGGAAGCATTTCATTCTCCCGATGTATCTGATACATAATCACGGTGGTATTTTGACCATACACCATAAAAACCGTTTTTTTAATCAGCATTCCTTCTACAGAATACTCCCATACAGGAAACGGATCTGATTGGAATTGAACGAGATGTTTGTATCCTTCCGGGAAGATCGTATTAGGATAAATGTTCGTGGACAAAGGATATTCCCGCCCATCAACAAAGAGCGCTTCTTCTAATTTGGACAGCATTAACATTCTTCCCAGGGGCGGCTTTGTTGCCGCCATAAGCAACCCATGATAACGTCTTGTATTGGCGCCAATAATTGTAGATGAGGCATAGCCACCAATCCCGTTTGCCTCCAGCCATTCTTTTTCTAAAGAAAGAGAAACCGTTTGACAGATATTCTTTTTAAAAACGATAGTCATATAAATAAGTGCTGTTTACGATTAAAATATAAATTATGCCGGGTTTTTAAAAGACAAAAAATCCAACGGCATTTATTTTTACCCACCCCTCAATCTCCTCCCAGGAGGGGACTTATCAAATTCCTCTCCTGGGAGGGGCAGGGGGTGGGTTTATGCATTGCTTAACTAAAAATATTGAAATTCCTATACATCAAATACAGTGGAAGCAAATTGTACATGTTTTTCACTGCATAAAGCTATAGCTTTTTATTCGCAAAATGATAAATTGTAGGGGCGAAGCATTTGCCGGCATAGGGAACAAAGACGTAAAAAGTTGTCTGTATATGCGCCGGCACCGTTCCACTGAACGAGTATACTGTACGCAGGCAAATGCTTCGCCCCATGCTTTTTCTAAAAAAATAAATTTTTGCCAAAAAAGGAGTGTGATTATGTCAAACGGAATTGGAAAAGAGTTTATGCACATGACAAAATATCAGTATTTAGCGGCATCGGATCAGATGAAAGGGATACAACAGCCGCCTTTGGAGCTTCCTTATGACCGGTCAAAATCGATTATAGCTTTACCGAAACCGGAGGATATTGTTGTAAAAAATGCTGATGTACGAAGAGTGATAGAATCAAGAACAAGTATACGTAATTATTCTAAAAAACCATTAACCCTTGAAGAATTATCTTACCTGCTGTGGTGCACTCAGGATGTAAAAGAAGTAATACCCGGGACTGCAACGTATCGAAACGTGCCGTCAGCGGGGGCGCGGCATTCTTTGGAAACGTATTTATTGATAAATAACATAACGGGTTTGTTGCCAGGCGTATACAGATTTCTTGCATCTAAACATAAGCTGATGGAGGTAAATTTACAACCGGATATTGCTGATAAAATTACAGAAGCGTGTTTGGGGCAGAATATAATAAAACTATGCGATGTTGTTTTCATTTGGTCTGCGGTAGCTTACCGTATGAAATGGCGATATGGAGAACGCGGATACAGATATATGCATCTGGATGCAGGACACGTCTGCCAGAATTTGTATTTAAGCGCAGAATCAATTGATTGCGGGGCATGCGCAATTGCGGCGTTTTCTGATGATAATATAAACGATTTACTCTCTCTCGATGGCGATGAGGAATTTGTAATATATTTGGCAGCCGCAGGTAAAAAATAACACCAGTATACACTCGTTCCCAAGCTCCGGCTTCACATGGAAGCGAGAAGAAAAAACGTTAAATCAGCCGCAAATAATTTGCATATGCAAATTATTTGCCTTGCATAATAGTTAATTTGTGATATACTTCCACAAGTATTCACTATGAATACCTTTTAAATTTTGTGAAAGAGCGGTGGCATAATGGGTGCAAAAGAAATTAAGGAACTTCGTGAAAAGCTGGGTGCAACCCAGTCCGAGTTTGCAAAGGCATTGGGAATCAGCTTTTCAACAGTGAGCAGGTGGGAAAGCGGCATTTCACAGCCTGACGATACACAGGAAGAACAGCTCATTGCGCTGAAGCAATTGGTTGATAATAAAGACGTAGATCAGAAAAAAATCCGGAAGATGCTGGGATTGATGGGCATAGGCGGCGTTATAGCCACGGCAGTAATCGCAGGGTTTGTCATAACGAATCCATGGGGGGCGGCAATAACTTCACTCATAAAAAAATCCTCAAACACCGGAAAAATATTGGACCTTTTCAAAAAGAATAAAAAACCGAAATAAAAACAATAATTTGCCACGCATATTGTAGGGGCGAAGCATTTGCTATAAATTGTCACAAATGCGTTCATACCCAAACAGCAAATGCTTCGCCCCTGCTTTTTAAAGAAAATAGAGACTGTATTTCCACATGCTACCTTAAACACCAACAACCACAAATAGGAAACCAAATTATGTCATGGCTGAATATTCAGGGAAATAGGTACCATTGCCTGAAATGTTCCGAAATTGTTAAGGTCGAATACGAGGGTGGCGCTTGCCTAACTCAAATCGGAGATAATCGGATATACGAACAAACAGCGCTGACAAAAAGATACGGCCAACCAACTGCAAATCCCAATACTGAAGGCTACTACTTGCATAATGAAATCATTTGCGAGCCGTGTTTTAAGAAACGTTACATGAAAGGAGGGCAATATGATGTTGCCATGAATATGGAAGCCCTTTGCAATCGGCTTTCGGGAATTAAGGATAAATATGCAGAGAACGTTGGAAGGGCAACCGAATCAGCATTCAATAATTGGCTAGAGAATATTTTGCATGGCAATCTTTGTGAAATAAACACATCGGCCTTTGATAAAACAATCGGCTTGAAAATATTCAAATTGCGCAATAAGCGCAAGGACTTAGTAGGACAATTTGTCTCCAGCGCCAAAGATTCAATAATCGCCTCTATCCTTAATCAGATTAACAGTGATCCATGCCTTCGGGATGCGACAAGACAGTATGCATCCGAAGCGCAGCCAATTGTTGACAGCATAAGAAAATTACTGACCAATCTTAAAGGAAAATTCTTTCATAAAGGGGAAATCTTTAGGGTGCACCGGATAAACCTGCCTGAAAACCTGAATGACTACGTCCTGTATGAAATGACAACAAGGACTCCTGCCACATCAACGCCGGACATAACCGTTTTTTATCAGACAAACATGCGTAAGAAAGATATTACAGAATTTCTGAATTCGTGCGATTCTTCAAATCAGGTTGAAATGGATGAGGACAAATTGATAGGAAAATTAAAAAAAAGACTGGAAGCTCTCGCTTCAATTTAGCAAGAATTATTTGGCTCAAAATGGGACTCCAAATATATTGATAACATACTGAAAAGTACAAGCTGACATGGACCCATTCTCTTTTCCATTCGAAGCTGGAGCTTCTCAAACAATCCCGTTCCCAAGCCGGAGCTTGGTAACGAGCGTTTTTTTCATAGAACTAAAGTGTTACAAAAAAATAGAATTAGTTAATGGAATGATGCAGGATGGAAGGCTCTCTATGACTGTTTATGAGATTGCTTCGGAAAAAGCCCTCGCAATGACAAGCCGAAAAAGACCCTTGCAATGACAAGCGGATACCCTTGTGTTGACAAAATAAGCCACCAGTCATCATGTTTCATTTGCAACATCCAGAAACGATGAAAATGGTTTTATAACCATATCGTGTTGTAGTATCTGTACTTAAGCTATTTTTTGTAGTCTTACTTTCGAGTCGGAAACGTCTGGCATTTATGTTTCTGTACCGGTTCAAATTTATAGGGCCATCCAAAAAGTGTTAGCTTGTCATTGCAGGAGGCTCAGCTTGTTATTGCAGGAGCACTACAGGGGTCTCAGCTTGTCATTGCGAGGGCTTTTTCCGAAGCAATCTCATAATGCCAGATTCAATCAAGGTAATTGTAATGGATAAATTATACTCCGTTTACATAATGACGAATAAAAATAATACCGTACTCTACACAGGGGTTACGAATAATCTTAAAAGAAGAGTATATGAGCATAGAGAGAAAAGGGTCGAGGGGTTTACAAAAAAGTATAATGTTACAAAACTTGTCATCGCAAGGGTCTCAGCTTGTCATTGCGAGGGTTTTTTCCGAAGCAATCAGTATACTACGAGATACTTCGTGACGTAAAAAACGCCATATCGCAGGAGAAGCAAATTAAGGGTGGCTCAAGGGCTAAAAAAATAGATGAAATTAACAGAAAAGAAATTATCGTGAGAATAAACGATTCGATAAATGACTGGAAAGATGTTGTGTTTGCCAAAGATTCTGATACTATATCCCCAAAAAATAAGCTGGACAAGGATTCGCTGATTATGAATATTACCTTTTTTCACCAGCTTTGCAGAGGTATGGGGGAGTTCGACCGGAAATGTCTTGAGGACTTAAAGAAGAATATTCATAACACTTTAGTCTTTTGAAAAACGTAAGAGCGAGAGACGAAGCACGAAGGATGTCCGTAATTCATCGTCCATCGTCCATCGCCCTACATCATGCAGGAGGATGCGGACATAAAAAAGCGCAAGGCTGTTGAATGTTTTGGAGGCAAGATCATTTGATTCCGGTTTGGGGAGTAAGGGTATGGGAAGTGTGGGGGCGGTTATCATTGTTTTTTTCAAAGGAGGAGTTGATGGGCAACGATAAAGATGGTTCTTCCGTGGTAGGCGTAATGGCTTCAACGGGCACCGGTGCTGTAGCTGGTGCAGGCGGCGCTGTAACGGCGGTTGCCGTAGGTGGTGTTTCCGGGCTTGGGGCAACTGGAATTACTTCCGGCCTGGCCGCAGTTGGTACCGTGGTCGGTGGGGGTATGGCGGCTGGACTTGCAGTTGTAGCCGCTGCGCCAATTGCTGCTGCTGGCGCTGGCTATGGTGTTTATAAACTCGTTAAATGGCTTCGGAGGAAAAGAAATTAATCGGTGGCGAAAAATGTATCTTTCCATAATTACTATAGGATTTGTGCGGTAGGTTTTTTCTTAGAAAGGAGATTTTGAAATGAGCAAAGATGGTGAATTGCAGGTGGCTATTCCGGATGGGTATTCGGATGAAAGTTTTTGGGAAAAGGTTAAAAAATTTGCAAAAGTTGCAGGCAAGGAGGTAATCGAAAAAAGCTTGTGGCTATACTATGCTGCCCAGCGACCGGAAACGCCCCTGTGGGCAAAGACTGTTATTTACGGCGCACTGGCATATTTTATATGTCCGGTGGACGCGATACCCGACGTGATACCGGTTGTCGGCTTTGCAGATGACCTGGGCGCTTTGGCGGCTGCGCTTGCAACAGTGGCTGTATACATCAATGATGAAGTAAAGACTAAGACTTCGGTGAAATTGAAAAATTGGTTTGGAGTAGAGGCATCTGCGGAAAAGATATAACCATATTTGGGCGTGTAGCTATTCCGGCTAGGCGATATAGGGATCGCCCAGCCTATACAAATTAAACATATAGGAGGCAGTGGTTCATATGGATCTCAAACAGCGCGATGGTGATTTGGTAGGCGTTTTGCAAAAACTAAACGAGGAAGAGAAAAATGAAATAGCGAAGGCTTTGAAGTATGATAGTATTGAGGAGTTGAAAAATAAATATGGTGTGATAAGGGATGACCTTGCCCTTGAACAAGAGATACGATATGCCGGCAGCGATTGGATAACAGACGGAGTTTTCAGCGATGATTGGGCCACATACGGAAAAATCGTTCGTAGGGTAGCAAAGTCTGTTAAGGCTAAATATACAGACAATACAACGGCTGAAGATTTAGAACAAAGGATATTGAGAATCATCGTAGACAAGGCATGGGAAAAGATGGACGAGGGCAAGAGGCGGGAATACGAGAAAACAGTATGTGAATTCGAAGACCAAATGCGTGCCGAAGACCCTGAGAAATTGAAAGAGTTGCTGGAATATCTCAATGTTAACAGTATGCGCGGTATGGCGCCTGGCGTATTATTGTCGGCTGGGATGGCATTTAGCTTTGGCGGTTTTTTGTCGTACCAAATATTGGTAATTGTTATGGCTGCTATAGGCAGAACGCTAGGGATTAAGATTGCTATGAATGCAGTGACGAAGAGCGCGGCGCTCTTCATTCCAGGGCTGAACATTGTGATGGGAGTCTGGATGGCGTGGGATGTTATGCGGATAATCAGTGGACCTGCCATGCGCAAGATAGTACCCGTAGTGCCTTTGCTGTGTATGGCGAGGATTAGGCAGAGGGCGGAAGGCTAGGCATGGGTAGGCGGAACCCAAAGGCTTATTAAATGCCACGAACGGTAGATGTGTAAAACTTGAATTTCTACGGAAAGGAATAATTATGGTATCGGATAAATTGAAAAATGCAGTGGAAAATAAGGTGCTGGAAACGGTGGTAGTGAAGGCAGGGGAAGTAGCAGGGACAGTCATTGGTGGTCAAGTAGGACTAAGCAAACCAGGGGGCAAATTGGGCGGAATGGTTGGGAGAAGAACGATGAAACACGCGAAAAAACTTTTTTCCGACAAAAAGGCTGAAGCCCCGCCATCCGACTGCAGTGCCGAACAAGACCCGTCAATGCATGGTTTTATAGACAAGCATAAGGGCAAAATAGATAAGGTTAAGGACATGGCAAGTGATGCATTGACCAACCCGGAAATTATGGAAAAGTACAAAGAACTATTAAAAGGCACAAGCCTGGAATCTTTGAAAAAGGCTATTGAAGACATAACCACCGGCACTTTTGTGGTAACGGAAGTATTTGTTAACGAAATTATCAAAAATTATGCACCCGATCTCAGCGTCACATTCAATGATGGGCACTTCGTATTAAACACACCGTATCCCGTTAAACCCGAGCTTGCCTATGATTCCTGCGACTTTACCGGGAATACGAGGTCTGTTAGCATAAAAATGTTAAACCTTTCCTTTATTCCCGGCTTCTTATTAAACACCGATTTTCACAGGCATGAAAACCATCATAAAAACACCCTAATCATGCCGTCCAGACAATTTCACCTAAATCCTGCAAACAAGGCAAAGCCTTGTTGCAGGAATAGGATTGAAATGGTAGGATTTCCAAGGTATTCGGCGGTATATTGATAACAAAAAACACCTGAAAGGAGATTCACCATTTCGATGAAGAATATAGCAAAAAAATACAGCAAAAGACAACCGAAAATCAAGGCAGAGATGAGCGGGAAAGGCTTAACGGTACATGCAGGGCTTTTACCGGTATTGAATTTTATGGGTAAGCTGATGTTCCGGGAGAGAGTCCATGAAGCGGTCCATAAGGATCGTGGAGCAAATGCCCGGTATCAGTTTGTCGATGCGGTACAAATGGTAGTGATAGGGTTGATAGCAGGGGCGACATCGATGGTAGAGGTGATGAAGGTGTGTACAGATGAGGTATTGAAGAAGATGTCCGGGTGGAAAGAGGTACCTGTAGATACTACGATAGGACGTATTATGAAGCTGGCGAGTCAGGGAGATATAGTGGAACTGACGGGGGTGATCCACCGGTTTAGGGGAAAGATATGGAAGCGTGCGGTGAGATCAGGCCATAAACTCAGGAGTGCTCTTTGCGAAGTATGGATAGATGTTGATTCTACCGTAGATGGTGTATATGGGAAACAGGAGGGTGCAGAGGTAGGATATAATCCGCACAAGATGCTAAGCCCCACAATAAATGAACCTGGAATTCTCAGATTAAGTGGAATTAATATATTGAGGTAAAACGGATTTTAGCAGATAGACAGCATCTGGGAAAGAGGAGTTGGAATCTACCATGACGATGTCGATGGTATTAAAGTTTTTTTTACAACGGAAACACCTGGCGAGGTTCGTATTTGGGTTGGTGGCGGAATTAAATTCAGAACAGAGAGGGCAGGGGAAGCGGAAATAGCCTTCGGAGTATTTATGAGGTATGGAGAGGACATCAGCGATGAGTCGATCGATGGGGATATCGTTTCGTAATGAGCGCAAGAGTTGAGGGGAAAAGAGACGGGCCATGGTAGACCTCCTTAAAAAGATTGAATTTCAGCAAGAGCCTGATGGAAGATATCCTGGGTAATTTTCTGTGATTGTCTGATGGAAGCGTTAATCAGGCAGGCGGTGGAAATGGCGTTGATTTGCCTTGGGATGCCGGCGGAGAACTCATGGATCAGGTCTTTGACGTCTGAGTCAAAGATTTTATCGGATGCGCCGGAAGATTTCAGATGGAAGTCTATGTATGCAGCGGTTTGAGTTTTAGTAAGGGGATGAATGTGGTAATGTACCGAGATGCGTTGTGCGAAGTCGGCATGGATGTCTCTTTTGAGGATATATTTGAGGTGTTCCTGTCCCGAGAGGATGATTTTGAGATGAGTGGAAGAATCAAGCGGAGAGCTGACAAGGAGTCTGAGGTCTGTGATGGCGTCGGTTTTCAGGAGATGAGCCTCGTCGATAACGATAATGGGAGTGAGATTTGAGCGCAAGGATTTATCCATAATTTGGAGGAAGAGCCGGTCTTTGGTGTGTTTTGGTATTTCACCGAGCTGGGAGACGATTAAGGAGAGAAGGCTGGATGATTTTAGGTGGGTAAAATGGAGGTAGATGGGGAGAAACAGGTTTTGGGGGATTTGTGAGAGGAAGAGTTTGAGGAGTGTGGATTTTCCGACTCCCGTCTGTCCGTAGAGGACGGCGATAGAGCCTGAGTGTAAGAGGTATTGGAGTCGTGCAAGCCCCTGGGTAAAGCGTTCGTCTTTCATGATAAGGCTGGTGTTGATTCTTTCAGAGAACGGCTGAGTAGTCATGGAAAAATGAGAAGTAAACATGGTTAAGAGACCTCCTTTTTCGAGTAAGCGATTTGTAATTCACGAATGATATAGGGTAAGGTTTTCACGGAGGCATTTTGGAATGCCTCCGTGAGCAATGATTCGTTGAGAGCGGGGATACGGTTGTAGCATTTTTTAAGCGATTCGAGTTCATGAGAGCTGAAGGCGGAGAGAGAGCCTTTGTGTCCCATGAGGAGTGCGAGTTTCTGGACGAATGCCATGAATGGCCAGGGTCGTTCGGAGATGATTTGGTGGTAATCAATGCCTTTGGCCTGAGCCTGGAGAATGGATTTGTGTTTCTGAGTGATAAGGTCGAGGTAATTATGTTTTGGTTTTGAAGGTGAGGCGGCTGGAGTTTCAGCGCCCTGGTCGCGCAGGTAGAGATTTCCCGAGCCGAGGTATTCACCGTTTGCGGAATAGATCAAGACCTTTTTGAGATCGCCGTATGGGTCGTAACGGACTTCTACTTTATCGCCTCTGAGTTTGGGGTCAACACGGTAAAAGCGGTTATCAATGCGGACATCGGCAAAGGTTCTGTCAACGGTTCTGGGGATGCGTTTCATGAAGAAGGCAAGAGCGGCGTCCATATCGACGTGTCGGATGACGGTAAGCCCCTCGTCGTAGCGTTGTTTTGGAGATTGATTGGTTTCGGAGTGGATTCTTGCGTGATAGACAACGGCAAGGTAAGCGGAGAAGGCCTGGTTAATGGCATCAAGGGTGATAATGTCGCCGGAGCGGACTTCCGACTCGAACTGTGTCTGGCTGGTGCCGAAGAAACGTTCGACCAGTCCGCCGGGAGCAGGGTCGCGTGGTGGTCTGTGGATGAGTTTAATGCCGAGGTTGTAACAGGCAGAGCGCAGGGCGTCAGAGTGGTAGACCTTGGCATTGTCGAGGTAGAGTTCTTTGGGCGAGCCGTGGATAGTCCAGGCCCTGATGAGAGAATCGATAAGGATATCGAGGGTTTGTTTGAGATAATACCGTTCTTCGACCACATAACGGCTGTAGCAGTCGATAAAGAGACAGAGGTTTGTGGGAAGCGCCTCGCCGTCAACGAGCACGAAAGGGCCTTCCTGGAAGTCGCCAATCCAGAGGTCGTGGGTATGCTCACGGCTAAGAGCGTATACGCACCTTTTGCTGTGAGACGCCGAGTTTGAGCCGGGTCGCCCCTGCGAGTCTGAGATGGCGGTAGAGGGTGGATTTGGGGATCGTTTTCCCATAGTATTTCTCAAGAAAGCGGTTGAGGCAATCGTCGCTGCGGCGTGGTTGTTCTTTTTTGAGTTCAACGGCTTTGTCGATAATTTCACGAGAAAACCTTCTGGATGCGCCACGGTCGCTCCTCGCCTTTCTTGCAAGAGATTGAAATCCATCTTTGCGGTAGCGGTTGAGTTTTCTCCTGAGGGTAGAGATAGTGGGTCTTTTCCGCTTTCCGTTGGGGAATACGACCTCCTGAAGGCAGAGTTTTTTCAGAAAAAGGTTGGTCTGCTCCTTCTCAATCTCACCGAAGATGACAGGATGCAGAAGATTGCACCAGAATAAAGCCCATTTTTCGTCTTTCGATTTCATAATTCACCTCCTTTTTTAAGTGTGGAGGTGATTGTAACTCAAGACCAGCCGCTTTTTGTTGCCAGTTCGGGGAAAAATGAATGCCCAAAAATTCGGTGATATTCCGGCTCGGCGCTGAACAATTGAATCGATTGATCGAGGGAGGTTTTTCGTTGTTTGCTTTTATACTTTCCGTGGTAAATGGGAAACATTTGGCGAAAAACCGGAGAGTTGGGGTCGGCCTGCCTGATGAGGTCAAAGGCGTTGCGGAGTGTGTATTTCAGTGAGCCAAAGAAACGCAGCCACCTCCAAACGGTTGACCAGGCAAGCATGCGGTTGTCTATTTCCTGTGTTCGGGTAGTATATCCGATGGCAGAGGAGACACTCCGGTAGGTTTCTGTATCATCTTTGACATAAGCCTGACTGAAGGAGAGACAGTGATCCTTTACGTACCGCTTGTAAGGGAGCGCATACTCAGGATAGGAAGTAAACGTCTTCTTGCACAAGGAACATTTCCAACGTCCCAGGAAAGATTCTATCGTATGAACAAGGGAGTCGATAATAACGTGAAACAACCGATATCTGCATTCATGAAGGGTGAAATTGACATGGGTACTCTTGCACTTTGGACAAAAGCATGGCTTCTGTTTTGTCGCAATAAGCTTTTCATGCTTGTGGATTTTTTCTATAATATTCACGCACTGCCTCCTTTGTATAGGGGGGAAATGGGCAGGAGGATGAAGTTTCCCAACGTTCGGTCCTCCTGCCCTGAGTTTTTTATGTTCCGGAAAAATCTTACAAAACTTGTCCTCGTGAAAACGGGGAACTGGGAAGTAAACCGCCGTTAGGAAGTTTGGAAGTGGTTTTAACCCCTTCCAAACTATTTAATGAGGCTTTACTCCGCCTTACGGACGGAACTTCTTTCTAACGGGGTAAACGATGTATTTTTCTTAACGTGAACAAAAAATCAAGTGAAATACTTACGCAGGATAAAAAAAATGCGGGGTAGCTGGGTAAGATTTTTCAAATCATTTGCTGGGTATTAGACTCAAATATTCTGAGACTAATTGGGCATTTTTGGAGCATTTATTCTAAGACGTAGCAGTAATGCTTGCGTACATGATAATTCGAAGGCTGCGCAGAGCGTGGAAGAATTTTGACTTGACGGTAGAGGAAGGTCTCGCACAATTGACGACCATTTGTTCGATGGAAGTAACAATCAAAGGCCAAAAAGCTAGTTGCCAGAAGATCCCGCGTCCGCGGCAACAATCACATGAATTATTAGAGGCATTACAGATAAAGTTGCCAGAAGTATTGCCAAGCCGGAACATACGGGTAGTCACTAGAAAAAAGCTTGCTGTTCGGCGTAAAAGTCAATAAATATAAGGCTTTTACGGCACTTTTGTTTTTTGACTTGGGGTGAACATCCGCTAAAACAAGCGCGATTTAACACTCTACAGACAATGGGATAATATTTTGGACTATTATGCGTCTCTAAATGTATTTTTTGTTTGTTTCGTCGCGAAAAAATCTTACTAAAAAGAAAAATATTACTATTGATAGAGAAAACTACCATACTTTTGCAAGGTGATTACGTACCGCTCCCGCTCTTCTTCTGCTTTCTATTTCTTTTTTACTGTTAAACTACTATTCCATGCACAGTTTTAATCTTCGGATTCGTTCCCACGTTGCAAAAAAATCCTTTAACCAGTCATTATATCCGAGCATTCGATATACAATCTTACGCCCTGTCTTCACTATTTGGCAGGGAATCATTATCAGAGTATTGAGAAACCGCCGAAACTCCATCTTTAACACCTGCTCTCCCCTTCCTACATTTGGCATCAACATGCCAAACCATGCCTTGAAGTTCCAGGCCAATGACGCTATTACCATGTATGCCCAGTTGCTTTCCAAATCCCTTACAGGCAACTTCATCGCATTTACCCCGTTCTTCAACTGCTCTATTACATTCTCCTGATCACACCTACCGTTTGCCAACTCTACTATCTTCTCTGCCGTCCTGTCCCTCAGTGTCGTTATATAGAAAAAATAACGAATGTCGTCAAATAATCGTTTCTGACCTTTTTCCACACTCAGATTTTTTCTCAGCACTATCACCCTATAACTCTTCTTGCATTTCTCAGGCCGATATTCAAACTCAGCCACTTGCTCACTCTCTAACCGAATATTCTTGTATTCACGTTCTTTAACTATCCGTTCTTTTATATTTTCAGGTTTCTGCCTTTCCTCTGTTTTTACCTTGTATTTCGGTTTACGCTTTAGTTCTTTCCATGCATCTTCCGGCAACTCCCCGGCTAGTTTTATTAGCCCACCTCGTGCATCCATCCCAAACACAAAGTCCACTTGCTCTGACCAGCGATCAAAATTCCCTGTCAATGAAAAGTCTGTGTCTCCCCTTAAACAAACCCTCTCCGCATGTGGTTTTACCAAGTTTATTGCCCTGTCTATCCACTCCACTGCGCCGCTATGGCTCGGTACGTTTCCCGGACGATTCTCAATATACAACACTTCCTTCGTGTTTGCCAATGACACAATAAATGGCGTATATCCCCATATCCCCTTGTGCGATATATTCATCCCCTCTTTACATTCTCCGTATGTCCCCACTATCGTTCCATCCACATCTATCAACGCTTCTTCCAATGCCTCTTTCCACCCTTCCTACCACACACGCTCTCATACCCTGTTGATAATCTCCATCAGCTCTCAATATCATTACGGTCAAACCGCCTTGTAAAATCTCTCGCCGTTGTAGGATCAGGTAGCTGGTAGGCTGGAGGCCATTAGCCTCCAACCCCCACTCGTCGCCAGATACTTTGGACAACGTGACAAAGCATCCTTTTTAAACCATACGTCTTTCTCGTAGTCAGCGACCCCGAAGTGTTGCTCTATAACAGAGAAAAGTCAAACATCATGCTTTAGCACACGCCTTAAGAAATTCTCTTTCGAATGAGAGTAACCCCATTTTAAAGAATCGGTGAACAGGGAAACGCTTGTTGTCTGTTCTCCATTTTCTTGAGAACTTGAAACATCTCAGTCTCATGCGTACCCAACAGTCTAATGAGCGATATACCTTTTGTACATTGCCCAGCCGAAAATAGTTGACATGCCCACGAATTACGGGGTTTAATGTATCAACGATGGCTTGCAGATTGACGCCCTGTGTACGTCTGGTGATGTCTCTGATGTTGTTCCTTCGGCAGGCTCAGGACAGGCTCTTGAGTTTGTTCAGTGATTTCGTGCTTATACCCTTATACTTGCCCTTGGAATCGTATCCGAGAAACCTGAAACCTCTTTCGAAGTTGGTGAGCTTGGTTTTATCCTCGCTCAGCTTCATTCCAAGTTTCCCTGCAATGATTTCTTTGACATAGCTGAGGGCGGCTGGGAGTTCATCTTTTGTTTCAGTCATGACAACGAAATCATCGGCGTATCGGACAAACTTATATCCAGCCTTTTCAAGTTCCTTGTCGATGATGTCACCGATAAGGTTTGCAAGCAAAGGGGAAATGACGCCTCCTTGCGGAGTGCCTTTGTTTGTCTCGTGCACGATGCCGTCCTCCATGACCCCTGCTTTGAGCATGTTCTCAATACTGTTCAAAACCCATCCATCAGCGATTTTCTCACGTAAGGAGTCCATAATAAGCTTATGGGGTATGGTGTCATAGAATGCCATTATATCGGCATCAAGGACGCTGGTATACCCTTTCCTGCTTATACTGTTCAAGCCGTTTGATAGCATCGTGACAGCATCTGTCAGGGCGAAATCCAAAGCTGTTATCTGAGAATCCTTTCTCAAATATTGGCTCTATGATTTGCCTGAATGCCTGCTGTACAATCCTGTCCTTAACAATGGGAATGCCAAGAGGTCTCTTGTCATGCCTGCCTTTGGGGATGTATACCCGCAGGACAGGCGCAGGGTTGTATATGGCAGTCTTGAGTTCCTGATGGATACTCATGATATTCACATCAAGATTGGACTCAAATTGCTTAATACTTACCCTGTCAAGACCAGCTTTGCCTTTATTCTTCTTTACGTGTTTGAAAGCAGCATAAAGGTTTTTCAGACTAAACACCTTGTCTCTTAATGAATGATACTTAAGCATCTCTCGATATATTCCTTTCGATTGATTACGGATAATAGATTTGTCAATCGTGTTTCCTGGGTACGGATTCTCCCAAACATAGGCAAAACAAGAGAGGCTCTTGTTACTGCTTACCTACGCAAAAGAGTTTCTTTTCTCATTGAACGTATTCAATCTACCACTTTCATCAATTCCACTACGGTTATGCCCCTTTCATTTCCGATTCACACCGGAAACTATTATGAGCAATGCTGACGACTTCAAAGATAGACTTGTGAGAGAAGCTTGTCTATCACCATCTCATACAGCTCGGACTTCGGAATTTCCTTATACCTTGCTGTTAGGGAATTTTGCCCAAGGCGTAAGTCCTCCCCCGGTCATATGGATTACCCCTTTTCCCTTCGTGATGTATGTTCAAACGCATTAACCAGAGATGGTTTTACTTAATCTGTTTATCCATCTCCAACAAAGGACATTGTCAGTGCTTCGCTGAGAAATGGCAGTTGGCACGGAATAACACGCCACACTCATACACCCCAAAAGGTCGTCTGTACCTCGTAACTCCGTCATACCCCTCACGGGTATATGCTATCTTTCTACGCATACGGATTGCTCCATTGTGTGCGCATAGGCACAAACTTCTCTACGAGGATTAGGCTCGCAGAGGTGGTATTTTCAACCACTCAGGTATTCCATACTTCAAGGCACACATTATACTCAAGGGATTCACAAAGTGTGATTTCAAAAATGCTATAACTATTTGTGTCAACAAAAGTTAAATCTAGTTTTAGAAATCCCTATTTGTGAACTCATAAAGTATAGTATAACCCTTGAGTATTATGTTATGAGTTATCAAACGCGTTTTCTTAAAAACGAGTTTGAGGAACGAATGCCGATGTTAATCACCACCATTTCTCATTTAAGCGAATACCCATTAATAATGAAAGATAAAGCTGCAATCGAAAAGAGGGCAGAGGGGCGCGAGTGCAAGCAAGTCTCACATCCATTAAATCCGCACTTTAGTGCGGTGATATTCGTAAGATAGTCTGAAAGAATAAACAACGTATTGTAGAAAAATGTCATGGGAAAACTACTTGGTATTGCTTTAAAAAAGGCTTCACGCGAGCCAATGATTATCGTTAACGAGGCGCATGTTACTATTAACGATGGTATTGAAAACGATTATAAAGGAAGTATTAAAAAAAGACAAATCACGGTATTGACACATGAAGCATGGGACGAAGCATGTGCCGACATAAAGAAGATATTGCCCTGGACAAACAGAAGGGCGAATTTGTTTATAGAAGGGGTGTCTCTTGTTGATACGAAAGATACTTTCCTGCGCGTAGGAGATGTTGTTTTGAAAATAAATGGAAAGACAACGCCGTGCTGGCGCATGGATGAGATTGCGCATGGGTTAATGGGTTCTCTGGAATCGTTTTGGCGTTGTGGGGTAAAATGCAGTGTGATAAAAGGGGGAAAAATTTCCATTGGCGACGATGTAACGATCTGCCAAACAGCAGAAATCACAGGAATTGCAGAAGAATAGCAGGTCGAAACATTTGCCGTAATTGTCAGAATATTCTTACTAAGGTACTCACTCATTGCGGGTTCAGGAACCAAAAAGAGTTTAACCACAAAGGGTACGAAGAATACAGAACACAAAGGACACAAAGAAGATGATAAAAAGGAGCGGGGAGGGTATCTTTGGTTGCGACTTTACTGTGCTATGGAATCTGCAATATATCATATAACATATTCATATTTATATTTTCCCTGACCGCCTCTGCCAATGCATTGTAATTGTCGTCTTTTGTCTTTTGGGTCTTTATGGAAGAGGTTTTTGTGGCATGAACGCCTTTTTTTTGTTTCAGATAAAATAAGAGTCCCGAACGAAACCCGTCGTTATCGAAAATCCCGTGTATGTATGTTCCCATAATATTTCCATCGTGGGATATGCACCCATCCGGGATATCAACCTGTTTGCCCGCCCGTTCAATAATCCTTGCAAATGGCGTACAGGTGTTCGCGTCTTCAAATCGTGTTCTTCCCATATGAATTTCATACCCCTGAATGTCCTCCTGCATGCCGGCGAATGGTTTATACGCCCCAACCTTTGCTCTTACCTGAAACGTTTGTTTTGATGTTTCAAAAGTAGTAATGCTGTTAACTAAACACAAACCTTGCGCACCGTCCGCTTGCGATTCAACATGATAGGGATCATTAATCTGTTTCCCCATCATTTGATAGCCGCCACAGATACCAACAATCATTGTTCCGCTATTTGAAAGGGTTATGATTTTGTTGAAAATACCTCTTTCCTTCAAAAAATGCAAATCGCCTATGGTATTTTTCGTGCCGGGGATAATGAGCATATCCGGCTTGCCAATCTCATCCGCATTATCCACAAGCCTCATGTTTACATCGTCTTCCTGCGCCAGTGCGTTAAAATCTGTGAAATTCGATATGCGGGGCAGTTTAATCGCTACAATATCCAAACATCTCTTTTCTGCCCCATTGTTATTGTTCTTATAGCTTTCGAGTGAAACGGAATCTTCATCGTCAATGTTAAGATTATGGAGATATGGCACTACGCCGATGACGGGCCGTTTGATGCGTCCCTCAAGCATTTCCAGACCCGGTTTCAATATATTTTTATCCCCCCGGAATTTATTAAAGACAATGCCTTTCACCCTTTCTCTTTCATCTGTATTCAGCAGTTCCATTGTTCCCACTATCCAGGCAAATGCCCCTCCTCTGTCTATATCCGTAACGAGCAATACCGGGGCAGAGGCCATTTTCGCCATTCCCATGTTAACAATATCGCCGTCTTTCAGGTTTATTTCCGCCGGGCTTCCCGCCCCTTCTATAACGATAATATCAAATTGCCGTTGTAAGGCAGTGTAGGCATCCTGTATGACCGAAACCAACTCTCCCTTTTTTTGATAATATTCTTTTGCCGTCATATTCCCAACGGGTTTTCCCATAACAATAACCTGGGAACCACAATCTCCCGTAGGTTTTAAAAGAATAGGATTCATTTCAACCACAGGCTCTGTTTTTGCCGCCTCTGCCTGCGCTACCTGTGCACGCCCCATTTCTTTACCCTCTTTTGTCACAAAAGAATTCAGCGCCATGTTTTGCGCCTTAAAGGGGGCCACGCTAAAACCATCCTGTTTTAATATCCGGCACAAGGCACATACAAGAATACTTTTTCCTACGTGAGAACCGGTGCCCTGTATCATTATTGATTTGTTTTTCATAAATAATCACGTCCCTAAACTGGCATAGCTAGAACCAAACAAATACGAAAACAATCCTCAATCCTTAATCTGCAATTTATCGATTGCCAAACTGCATAAAAGGCCAATAAATATTTTGCCAAAAAGCACGCACTGACAAATGAAAGTGTGTAAAGAAATCACTGTTAAGGGAACTACTGCGGGTTCAGGCTTGTAACCCAATGTCATTAAGTTAAGCAAACGGCCAGAAAAGTCTCCCTTAATAAAGGGGGAAAAAGGGGGGTTGTTTTTAATAAAATAATTCTTAACACCTTAGTTATTTGAAAAATCCAAGGGGATATAAAAAATAATGTAGCCCCTTTGGGGGCGGTCTGTTTGTAGCGCAATAAAATTCAACAGGTAAATAGCTCCGTAGGAGCGGCCTGTATATGATTGACAGGAAGACAGGCCGCTCCTGATTATAGAGACAGGTTTCAAACCTGTCTCTACGATCTGTTATGGTATCCTATCTACTACAAACAGGTTGCTCCTGCGGAGCTTATCGGTAATACGTTTTTTTTAAAACCAAAGTGTTACAATAATTCTTAACTTAATGACATTGGGTTGCAAACCCGACTGGATAGGACTTTTTTAAATACATTGATTAACTTTGTATTTTCTTCCCTAGTCCTAACCGCTATACGAAAATACTCATCATTGAGTCCGGCAAAGTTGGAACAATCACGAATAGCGATGCCCTGCTCCAGCATCCATTTACTCAGAAAAACAGAATTTATCCCTTCTGCGTTGATTTTAACAAATACAAAATTCGCCGCAGGTTTATAAGGAATCAATCCTCGAATATTTGACAACTCTTCGTATAAAAACACCCGTTCGTTTCTTATGAATTCTTTACTTGCGGCAATAAACGCATCGTCTTCCATTGAAACCATTGCGGCATATTGGGCAAAGGTATTGACCGTCCATGGTTCCTTATATTCCAGGAGCTTTTCCGCAACGTTTGCGTGGGCGACGAGATATCCTATTCTCAAACCAGGAAATCCGTAAAATTTTGTAAGAGACCGTACTACAATGAGGTTTTCAAGTGTACCTGCTTCATTTATCACCGTGTATCTCTCCGGCTCATCCACAAAATCCATGAATGCCTCATCTACTACAAACATTACATTTGAATGTTGTTGTATCATTGCCAATAGCGTACGCTTCTCAATTAATAATCCGGTGGGATTATTCGGATTACAGAGGAAAAGCATGCCCGCCTTTTCATCCTGGAAATAATTTTTATTGTAGTGGAAAGAAAAATCGTCTTCGTCATTGAGGGCATACGGGACTACTTCCGTGCCGCTGCATTTTAAAGCCTCTGGAAATTCACTGAAAGACGGTTGCAGGATAATTCCTTTTACAGGTTTTAAAGCGCGGGGCGCCAGATAAAATAATTCCGTAGAGCCATTTCCTACAACAATCTCGTTGGCGGAATGCGCTATTTTCCGCGCTATATATTTTTTCAGACTGTAGCAATCAATATCGGGATAATGCAATATATCGTCGAAATTTTCGAAAACTGTTTTGTGCACGCCTTCCGGATATCCGAGTGGATTAATGTTCGCGCTGAAATCAAGAACAGCGTTTTTGGTATGTACATTTGTATGCTCTCTATATCCGCCATGACCCTTAAACATATTACACTCCGGATTCTATGCCTGAAACTCTGCTTTTAAAAAATACGAAATTCGAAGTACGAAATACGAAACAAATCCGAATAACAAGACATAAAATTCAAAACACACAACAAATATGAAGCACGAAATGCGAGAGACGAAAGAGGCATTTGTTTAGAATTTCGAATCATTTTGTCATTAGAATTTGTTTCGTATTTCACCATATCTGCGGATAAAAAGTATTTTCACCTGAAAATGTCTGCCATTTAAACTACTCTTCTGAAATATTCAATGCGGCTGATTTTGCCGTATGACTCCCATTTAGTTTTTGTACCAAAAATTTTCTTGCCTCACCAATGGTAAGGGGTAAATTTGCCATTGAAATGTAATCTTTATCCCTTAACAGCCTCATAAGTTGCGCTATTTGAGGCAATTCGAGATACATCTTCTCCAATTTCTCTGTTTTCGAGAAAACGTTTTCCGGCGTGCCTTCACACACAATATTTCCCTCATACATAACGGCCATCCTGCTCATGTAAACAGGCACAACATCTACCACATTTGTTGCCATAATAATGGTAATCCCACATTCATGGTTAAGTCTCTGAAGCAGCCTCATAAGTTGTGTTACTCCGGCTGGGTCTAAACCGCTCGTGGGTTCGTCTAGTAAAAGAATTTCCGGCCTCATTGCGAGCACCCCGGCAATGCAAATCCTTTTTTTCTGTCCATAGCTTAAATACCCAACAAACTTATCTGCACAGTGTCGCATATTCACTAACATCAATGCCTCTTCCACCCTCCGCTCAATTTCTTCTTTTGAAAGCCCTAAATTCATAGGCCCGAATGCCACGTCTTCCCGTACTGTTTGAGCAAACAACTGATCATTCGGATCCTGAAACACAATACCTACGCGTTGAACTATCTCACGGGAAGGATACTTCCGTAACGGTCTTCCGTCTAAAAGAACCTCCCCCTCTTGTATTTTCAATAAACCGTTGAAATGTTTTAATAAGGTGGTTTTCCCAGACCCGTTTGGCCCAAGAATTGCCCAAAATGCACCTTTTTCAATATCCAAACATACCCCGCCAAGGGCAAGTGTCCCGTCCGAATATTTATACCGGATATTTTTAGCCTGAAGTATTACCATATCCGTATATTCCCCGCATAGAGAAGAAAGGGGAGAAAGAGGGTCATCCCTGAGAAATAAATATATTCATTTTTACCCAAGGGCTTTAAATGGCAGGTTAATATACATCCTCCCTTATAGCCCCGTGCATACATCGCCTCAGAAGTGCGCTCCGCCCTTTCAACGGCACGGATAATAAGCATTCCACCCAAAATCCCGAGGGATTTTATTGCTTTTAACCATGAGGCATGCCCTAAACGCGCCTTTTGCGCAAACCAGATTGCAGACACTTCATCCAATAATTGGAAAATGTACCGATACATAAAAGACATAAGTTCCAGAACGGTATCCGGCATACGAAACCATTTAAGTCCTGCATTTAGCCGACTCATTGTTGTAGTGAAGGCAAATAAAATCACCAGAGAAATCCCCCCGAGTATTTTGCCTCCAGTTTGCAGTCCGCCAAGAAGACCTTCTTTCTTTAAGGACATGATATATCCCCCAATGGAAAAAGAAACCCATTCCTCTTGTCCTTCATGCAATCCCTTGACCACTAGCATCATAACCGCAAATAATAATGGCAATACCATCTTTTTTATTATTGCCAGAGGAGAAATTTTCAGTGTAAGCAGAAAAACGAACGATATGAAAAGAAAAGAGAGAGACACAAAAACATTTTTTGCCCATATATTTATTGCCAGCATTGATAAGATGTAGATCAACTTGACCCTTACATCGATCCTCGTCAACCAGTTATCTCTCCGGGCATACCTGTCTGTAAATGTGAGATGAAAAAATCCCATAATGAGACGCCTTCTCTAAAAAACTTTCTCTGCTCTGTGGTTAAAATCCTTTTTGCCGGTCTGAGGCATTACCTCTTAAGATACTACATTATTTCTCATAAAATATCTTTCTGGCGTTAAACCCTATAACAAAGCCTCCTATTACACCGGCAAGTGTGAATACAAACAGGAGCAAATCCCCCTGATCAGTATTAATGTAAGGATCACGGGGTGGACGTCCATACTGGCTGGCATATTTTCCTACTATGCTCACATCAATTCCGGTCCACGCACCTTCACCTTCAACTGAATGGATTGTTCCTGTTATTTCAGTGGCTTTTGCCTGATTTTCATGTTCGGTTACACGAATCATCTCAAAATTATCTGCATGCGCCGCAGATAAAAATGAAACCATACCGGCCAAATAAAGTAAAAAAACGATATACACGGTAAATTTAAACAGGTTTTGCATTTTTCTTTATCATCCCAAGTTGAACCAAAATATCC
Organism: Candidatus Kuenenia stuttgartiensis; assembly: GCF_900232105.1. NCBI lineage: Bacteria > Pseudomonadati > Planctomycetota > Candidatus Brocadiia > Candidatus Brocadiales > Candidatus Brocadiaceae > Candidatus Kuenenia > Candidatus Kuenenia stuttgartensis. The sequence continues at coordinate 193,789 of NZ_LT934425.1, read as the reverse complement.
GGCCTTCTTTTTTCTATAAAAACCAGAATAAATCCAACAACCACGCCTTCCACAATACATAAGACCCCCTGTGAGGTCATCATAAAGACGCCAAATATTTCTGCAGTCGCCCTGAAGAAAGACCCACCATTATTTATTACGAGCAATCCCAGTTCAATAGAGGTACCCAAATAAGTAAATAAATCAGAAATTACACCTGCAAAGAAGCCGCACCAAAATAATGGCATGCCGCAGCGCCGGGTTATTTTGAACGCAAAAAATCCGGAGAAAGAGCCTAAAATACCCATGGAAAATATATTCCCGCCCAGCGTTGTTAACCCGCCATGCGCCAAAAACAAGGCTTGAATAAGCAAGGCAATGCCCGCTATCAGTACACTGACAAAAGGTCCCAGCAAAATAGCACTCATGCCTGTGCCGCATGGATGGGAAGTTGCCATTCCGTTTAATGCTACGACGGGAACGGGGAAGCACGAAAAAACGAATACTGCCGCTCCCAGCATGCCAACTAACGGCAGGTAACTATGCATCTCTCTTTTCTTCCGTTTCACCTGGTAAATCCCAATACCTAAAAAAGGAATCGAGACGGCAAACAATGTTACTGCCCATTCTGTGGGCAGAATTCCTTCTGTAATGTGCATTGCATATGCAGCCTTATCGGAAACAAGGAACACGAGCAAAAAAACCGTTATATTTAACAGAAACATTTTTGTACTTTTCAAAACTTTCTCCCGTAAAACAAAAAAACCCATACCTTCAATGTTGAAGATATGGGTTTTCTATTTTATCGAAAAAATAGGCTTGCCGCCTATTCTCATGAAAATAATTACACTCAAAAACTTCACCTTCTTTACCATCGAAGATTTCGTGAAGCAATTACAGGCAGGTCTTCTGGCTCCCGGATCGTTCTACTGGTCACTCCTTCCCGGAAAGCCGTTTAAGCGACTTTTCCAGTGGCGTTGTGACGTTCGTCCCCGGTTACAGCGGCGGGTCCGCTCCTCGCCGCAAATTCTGTTTTGCGGCATGGATTCCCTTTTTATTTCTGCAATAATGAGAAATCACCTGTAATCGAACATAGTAATAATAAATAAAAGAGCGGTCTGATGCACGAAAGACTTTCGGGATTCTACTTTGAGCAAGTCAAATTTGTCAAATGGAAAATAAAACGCTTCACTGTAAACCATGCATTTTATCAATTGCAGCGTTAATGGTAACCATGCAAAACCCTTATATTTGCTCATATATTCTATTGATATGCATACGGTAACGGGTGCATTCCTGATTTTTTGTAACTTCCGCTATGTTTTAATGAAACGTTGCAGTAGTGTTAACCCTGACAGGGTTTGAAACCCTGTCAGGGTTGTTTCGTCCTGACCCCATCATTAACGGTTACAAAAAAACGGGAATGCTCCCTACGGTAACTGTATATATTTCAAAAAACCAAATGGATAAACTATTTTCCGCAAATAATGAGAACCATTAAAAATGTTAGATATTTCAAAATTACAACTAAATTCAGGCAATACCACGCCAACATCAGTCATTTATGCCGTACTCCTTTAGTTTGTGCTTTCAACCTTAATTGCAATTACCTATGAGAAGACCTTTCGGGGGCTTTCCTACTCAAGAAATTTTGTTCAGGTGCTCATACTCAGTTCCGTAGTGGCGGCAACTGTTATGCAGGCGATAGGGGACAGCCTTGCAAGGGGCCCGGTATGCTTGGCGCATTGGCAATTGTTCGGTTCAGAACCAATTTCAGAGACCCAAGAGATATTATCTTCATGTTTGCAAGCCTCGCGGCAGGTATTTCTGTAGGAGTCAAAGGGTATACTATTGCGACAGGCGGCGTTATTGGTTTTTTGTGTTATTGCAGTTATCCTGTATTTTTCCCCATTCGGACAAACCAGTTATTTTGACGGCATGTTGTGGTTTAATCTTTAAAATCTTCCCTCTTCAAAAAATATGCTTGAAAAGGTTCTTCATGACTATTGTAAAATCTTTGCGCTCATTACACTCCGTGATATGGTGCAGGGCAATCGCCTTGATTACGCCTATCATATAAAACTGAAAAGGGGGAAAAGGAAATACAAGGCATAGACTATTTTGTAATATGAGTTTACAAGGTAAGGGCAAGATAATTTCTCCGCTCTGCAGCCTTCAAATACAGACGACTTTAAGGGGTGTATTATGATGGTTTACGTGTGTGTGAAAATCGGTGTTCAATTTCTTTTGGGGTAGGCATAAACCTCCCCTTCATTCATTCCAACCGCATGGATGTCAATCGCAGAAAACTTCAATTTTTATCTGCAAAGGGCGAGCACGAAGAACTAAAAAGGTCTTTGGGAGAAAATGTGCGATTACTTTCCGGGGAAATGAACAACATATTTCGGCAGTATGATGTGCTCATGGAAGAAAAAACAACGGGCGGCACGGAATCAGCACTAAAAAAATATATGGAAACAGAAGGCATCGATCCGCTAATGCTGCTCGATATGCAGGAAAGCATTGTTAAAACGGACATCCTCATTAAGCAATGGCAATATGAAATTTACACAAAGTACCTTGAATACCTGGATATCTCAGGGCAATTAACCAGACTCCCTATTCGAAATTATCTTTCCCCGGACTTAGGGCAAATAGAGTTCTAAATATATGATTGAAGAGACAGCGCTGACCATCCGGAGGCGATACGAGTTGGAATTTGTCATTCCAAAAGAAATGATAGAACCCATTTCGCGTTTTGCTTCTATTTATTGTTCTCCCGACAAATATTCTTCAAATGCTGATAATGGTTTTTATTGCATAAACAATCTGCATTTTGATACTCCAGATTATTTATTTCTTATGCAAAGGCTGGACAAATGTAACAGAAGACTTCATCTGAGGATTCGTTCGTACCCCAATTCCAAAAAGTATCGCTGTTTTCTTGAAGTGAAAGAGAAGACCGGGGATATTGTCAACAAATACAGGGCGCCTCTTTATGATGAAAACTGGCGCAGGATGTTTGAAGACCTGGATTATTCATCGTGTGAAGAAAAAGACTTTGACCCGAATTCGTCCAAAACGCATTTCCTGAAGACGGCATATTTCTATAATGCAACGCCTAAAATGTTGTCTCAATATTGGAGGAAGGCATATGTATCCAATGTGAATGAATATGCGAGGGTAACGTTCGACACCGACCTGAGATATCAGCCGGCAGGGGGATATTGTATTATTCAGGATGAGAATAAAGTGGTTTCGCTGGATGACGAAACGCTTTTTGCCCAGAATGCAACGTCATACTGGAACTCAAGTGCTACACCATGCAGGTACCCTTATGGATGATCGATCTTATCCGGCATTTCAATCTCCAGCGGCAGGGTTTTTCAAAATATGTTGAAGGCATCATAAATGTCCTGCAACTTTACAAATATGATTCCGGGGTGAGACAGGCATCATCTGTATTGTTTTAACACAGAATTAAAGTTATGATTTACGGCCAAGGCGCCATTGCTCCAATTCCTTTTTTAATGGCAGCCAATATTCCCGATCTTTTTTCCTTTCGGCACTTTCTTCTTGTATGAGGAGAGATTCAATTTCTTCCACGTTTTGGTTTAATACTGCTTTAAGCAGTGACCGGGTAGGTATAAGATTTTTACATAATGCAGCATTTTTCCTTGCTATTTCCATGAGTAAAACAGGAGTCCTGCATTCCATGAGCCAGAAAATAATCTTTTCTTTCCCGGCTTTTCTATAACCCTGCGTGACGTCGGTTTCAATGAGACGGCGAATCATGGGCCAGTCCTTTTCGCGCTGCGTCTTTTTAGCCTGAATTAAATCCGGTAGTGAAAGAATACCCATCTCACCAATCTCCGGCAACTTCACAATGGACCTTCTCTCCCATAATTGCTCAAAATCGGAACAGCCTCGCATTTTAGCCATCATATCAATGCGCAAGCCTTCTACCCCTTCTGCATTGCAACGGAAATGGCATGCATGACCTCGTCTGAGTACTTGTTTGCCCAGTGGCGGTACAAATATGGTTTCAGCTTTCAAACATTTCAGTGCCTTTTTTATAGCTGAAATGTTCTTTGTATCAATCCCGATAGAAAAATCTATATCACGACTGAACTCAGATCCGCCGTATAAAATGCACGCCTGGCCTCCCATAAGCAGGTATCGAACGCTGCAATTCTGGAAAGTCAAAAGGGCTTTGTGAATCGGGTTCTGGATCAAAACTCCCTCCAAGTTCTAAATATATCGGCCAAAGTTTAGAGCTTTCAATGTATCTCTGTTCAGGTGTTAATTTCGCCCAATCTTCTTGTTCCTCATTAAAAAATAGCTTTAAATTTATTTGCATGGGTAATTTTCTCTATTCTGACCTACCACATAAACTAAACGGTTACAAAATTTTGCAATTGCGTGGGTTGTGCTGATAAAGCCAGCAACTATCGCTGAAAACTGTATAAGTGGGTCGGCTTGATAAGCCTTTATCCGAAGCGCTAGCGTGAGTTTATCACAAAATAAGGCATGAAGCAACGTAACATAAATACAGTCAATGCGTTAAGCACAACATCAATTGTATACACTGAGTCCTTGAAGTTTCAGCCGATGTTTGTGGAAATCCATAATGCCTAACGCATTCATCAACAGAGATTCCTTGTCGGACATTTCTTCCAATTTGTAGGTAGCCTTAACTCTCCCTCTGGCCTTTGTTTCTTCAAGCATAGCAGAAAGCCTTATATTATTAAGGGTGTCTAACAGGGTATCTAACGTTCCACTAAATTGTGCGTGCGCTTTTGCCTGATACCACACAATCGCCGCCATTAGGTATCCGAGGACGCAAATAAAAAAATGCACCCTGATTTTCTGATCCGTCCAGTGAAATTGCGGTTTTAAAGCAAGGTGATAGGGGTTCTTGAGATTTCTAAAGGCATGTTCAATTTTTGATTGCCCATAGTAGGCTTTTATAATGTCCGCGGTATCCCAATCGTGATGGTCTGTCATAAGAATCCTGAACCCCAGTTCCCCTTCTATTTCTTCGAGCTTTTTCTGGTCGATTGAAAAATTCAATTGAAACTTGCCTTCAGATACCTCTTTTAACGACCAATCGATAACATCCTTCGCAAATTGACATTTCACTACACTTCTTATCGTATCCTCCAGACCCTCTTTGTCCCGCATCTTTCCCTTTGGATTACACAGATGCTGCTGTAAGAGCTTTAACTGATGTTCTGCCTTTTCCAGAGACTGAGACATTCCCCTTAATTGCCCAACCTTTAATTTCTCGGAAATAAATACGACAACGGTTCTTTCCTGCCCCCAAATAACCCGTTTGTCATGGTACACCTGTATCTTACTGCCGTCAACGTCATATTCCCTGAAATTACACATGGCATCCCCTACCAACTGCTTGTGATGATACGGTGTAAGCGCTCCAACGTAATGCAATGCCAATCTCTCTACAATAGCCATATTGTCCATGGAATTGTTTCCACGATCAAAAACAATAGTGTGCTTTTTGCTGTCGAAACCTAATCCGGTCATCCTGTCTTTTATCGTCTCAAGAACCGCGCTGAACACCTTTGCATCCGCCATGTTCCCCTGATAGGTATGGTGAAACAACGGTATCATGTCGTTACGTGTAACGACCATCGCCAACCCGACCTGCCTGAGATCGTATCGCTTTTGTTTGTTTTTCCCCCGCCGGGCAATAGTGCATCGCAGATTAGTTGTGTCGATATACGTGAAAAAATTGGTTGTATCAAAAAACAGTGTGTCGCTTTGAAGGTTGTATGTTTTAAATGTCTTTTCAATTAATTCGCGCTCGATTTCTGCAATGGATTCTTCAGGAAGTGCATCCATCAAATCCCAGAAATGCTGACTGTCTATTTTACTCAAGCTGTGTCTGAGTAAGTATTCGGCAGTAGTCGTCTTTGCCCAATCCCACCATCCTCTTTTGCTGGTAGGCACACACACTCTCCCCACGGCACCCAACAAGAGGGTACTTCCGGCGGTCAGATTATTTCGAACAGGTTTTTTAGCACAATACTGCCGTGGCGACTTTATATATTTATTAATCACGGAAGGGACGTCCAGGGCATTGGCCACACTTAGCAATGCGGCTACCGCGCCATGTGAATAAGATTTGAGCCGTAATTTTTCGGTAAGACCTTGCAGTTGTTTTAATAAATCGTCTGCCTTGCCAAGATAGGCCAGGACGATGGGCCTGGGCTTGCCGTTAACGCGCCGCGATTCGACAATATACCAATATTTATAACCTCTGGAGTTTTTAGATTGAATGGTAGCCATGGCTATTAGTTGTTAGTGTATACGTAATAGATTAATACTCCGTGTATAATAGTATATACAGGCATATAATGCAATATAAATATAGTATTATTCAGTGTATACATAATTTTTTAGACAAAAAAAGTCGCAACCCGATACAAATCATTGGATTGCAACTTGATGTCTTTGTCTTACACCTTATTTCGTGATAAACTCACGCTAGGTAGATGTTTTCGTTGTGGACAAATCCCTTTAGTTTTAGAATATTATCATTGTTCTGCCTGATTTTCGAAGTTTATAACACAATGGGAGAGATATTAAAATATCTTTGCGACTGCAACTGCAATGCTCGTGCAGCCTGCGACGATAGCGAATATTTTCATTAGAAGATCGGAGTGTGAGGCTTTTATGCGCCATTCCAAAGTAGTCATTTCTGTGTGCATTTCTTTGCGAAACTCATCGAATTGTTTATTAACGCCGTCGAATCTTTTATTAATCTCGTCGAATTGCCTGTTTGTGTCTTCGTACTACTATCCATCAATTTCTTGTTTTTTATGCGTGTTTTTCATGCCGCCATTTCCGTAAGTGCTTTAATATCAAGGGCTGAAGCGGTCATCAGTGAACAAGAGAACTTCTGGCCTTTCTCCGTCAAAACATAGCGGTTGGCCCTCGGAACTTTGCGGATTAGACCGTGTGCCCGCAGCATCTTTATCCGTCGGGTCGTTCGTCCGGAATATTTCTTTTGCTGATCCTTGCCGGATTGTTCGGATTCCCGGTAAAGCCACTTACGCAAATCATGGTTGCGGAATCCATTTATCGCGTTTTCGCCTTTGGACAGGAACATCAGCATCTGGTAATCATCCTGCTGCCAGGGATTCAAACCTCGATACCTCTTGCCCTCTTTGACAACCTTGTTACAAGCGCTGCTCACCACTTCTTTCAGTTTCTCCTCTACCTGAGCCGCCGCCAAAGCATCCCCATAACGATCATTGCATTGTTGGCTCACCTCACACCGTCGATGAAGATCGCTTACGCCCTTACGCATCTTCTGCCATGACGCCGGTTTGCCTTCATCATCATTGGGACTCCGAAAGACCTTAAAGTCCCGCGTATTATTGATCGTTGTCTCAATACGCAAGAGACTACCGCTCTTGTTATACATCTTCACTGAATTATAATTCACACTGTGCTTGACCCGTATACCTTCATAGCGTCTTCGATAGTCGCTGATAACCTCATCAGGGGCAGCGCCTGCAAGGTTACGCCTACCCAAATACTTCATCACCGAAGAACTGTCGCAAACCCGCATCGCATGATGAACAAACGATGGAAACAACTCCTCCAATGCCTCAACCGATTTAAACATGATGTCCGTCGCCCACTCCGTCTCATCCGCAGACCAGTAATACTCCGGTTCCAACGGACGAAGAATCTGCGACAATGCCGGGCAACTGCCCAACGCAAGCCCGTTCAGCAGCTTCGCCCAGTCAGTCTTAAGCTGCTCATGGAGCAGAACCTGCGCAGCCGCAATATCCTCTATACGCACAAAACAGTTGCCGTCCTTAACATAATCAATACCTTGCTTCTGAAGTTGCCGCTCCAGCCAATGACGACCATTGAGACAAATGAAAATATTAAACGGCGCCCAACTCTGGATACGAACATGACCAAAACCAAACACTGGATCGTTAAAATAATGATACACAAAGACACACTTGCGGGGCGCCATTACCAACTCGAGCTTCTTGCTGGCCTTGTTGCCCTTGACCATCGGCGCAATACAAGGCTCTACCACACTCAACAGGCAGATGGAACCTTCCGTAATCCTCTTATCCGCCGCGATCTGGCGAGCCAACTTCTCCTTATCAACACCGCTGCTCATCAAATACCGCACCTCGATACCCAAATCTTTCGCCCGCGATTCACAACTGTCTCGCACCTGTGCCGTAAGCCCATTGACCCAACCGGAAAAATCCTTAAGCAGAATTCTCGCTTGGTTCATGAATGTTCCCATCCCACGCTCACTGGCCAACCACCGCAATGTCCCGCGAAAACGAATCCTGTCCAGACCGCTTATTGCACCCACGATCCTGTCTCGATATAATTCCATCAACTTATTCATAAGTAGTGTCCTCCAAATTGTCTGATTACTATTTACGAGGATACTACTATACTTTATAATAAACTAAAAATCACCTTTTTGGTTGCGGCCAAAGGCCGCGCTAGGCATTCTGCTGATAAAGTCTTTTAAACTCTGCTGTCCGTCAACGTGGGATTCCTCTATTATGTCCGTAAGCACCTCGGCTTGTTCGTGCGGGAATCCGACCGCTTCTAACTTTCTGATATTACTGAGTTCTTTGGTTATTGGCATTTTAGTCTCCTGTTTAGAATCCTATCATTGTTCTGCCTGATTTTCAACGTTTATTGCTGCCTGCAAAACCTCCTTTTTGAATTTACGATTCTAGATTTTAGATTTAAAAAATCGTACTTCTAAAAATGTAGGATTATAAAATCTTTTCTAATTCTACAGTATCTCTACTATTGCTTTTCCAACGGTAAATAGCTCCCTTTTGACTTTCAAGCTTGTTGAAATGCTTCTTGACTAAAACGAACGTTTCTTATAAAATTTCCAAACCATACGTTATTTACTAAATACGACAAACTTGACAAAACATTCGAATATAAAACTTACAGCCATTTGGCTCAAAACACTCACGATTTTGATGTAAATGCTGTAAATATCGCAAACGATATTGTTGCAGTTTTTTTAAGCCTTTAAGATTTTGCGCCCATAGCTCAATTGGATAGAGTCACGGACTACGAATCCGGAGGTTGGAGGTTCAAGTCCTCCTGGGCGCGTTTTTACTTAACGAGCGATAGTCTTTTCTATACCCGTTTGTGTTTTGCCCCATAAAATGCATACCAAATAAGCTGAGGTGTTTTATCATAGATGAACGGCATCGGAATTGATTCATAAATTAAAGAGCGCGGATATATATTATTTTCTTAACAATACCAAGATTGAGATTTTATACCTATCTCACAACGCAGCATAGCCGCAACCAAAAAGATTTTAATTACGAAACACACAGAGAACACGACGGACATTGTAAGGGCATGTTGTAACGTGCCTCCTCCTACAAAAGCGTTTTTACAAGGATAATATGATAGTATTAAATAAGGCAATGGGTATGGAAAGCGCAAGCAGTAATCATGAGTATTTTATGCGGCAAGCGATTAAAGAAGCGGAAAAGGCTGCGGATATTAATGAAGTTCCGGTAGGCGCCGTAATTGTATATGATAACCGGATTATTGCCCGTGCGCATAACCAAAGGGAAATGCTTAAAGACCCGACAGCCCATGCGGAAATGATAGCGATAACCCAAGGGGCGGAGTATTTGCAAAATTGGCGACTAACCGGGTCTACTATCTATGTAACTCTGGAACCCTGCGTAATGTGTGCCGGTGCCTTGGTGCAGTCAAGGATTGATAAGCTTGTGTATGGGGCTGTTGATAAAAAAGCGGGCGCTTGCGTGTCTGTCATGAATCTTGTCCAAAATACTAAGTTGAATCACCGTTTGGAAGTAATACCCGATATCCTTGCTGATGAATGCAGGGATATATTAAAGAGATTTTTTTTAGAGAATTGCCGCATTAAGTAAATGTTTAGTACCTTAGCAATAATTTCTTTGCACACTTCCATTCGTCAGTGCGTGCTTTTTGGCAAAATATTTAATGGTGAAATCCGGTAACTGTAAAATCCGAAATCCGAAACAAATTCTAATGACAAAATGATTTGAAATTCTAAACAAAAGCCTTTTTTGTCTCTCGTATTTCGCGCTTCACATTGTTGTATGTTTTGAATTTGTTTTGAATTTTATGCTTTGTTATTCGGATTTGTTTCGTACTTCGAATTTCGTATTTATTTATTTCTTTCTTGCTTGGTTCTGGATATACCAGTTTAGGAATTTCAATATTTCTGCAGAGGCGCATGCAATGCGTTTCTACATTTGATTTTTTCAATAGTTACAGTTTTTTTATAGTGAAAAGCCGGAGAGGTGCCGGAGCGGTTGAACGGGACGGTCTCGAAAACCGTTTTCCGCGATTGCGGAACGTGGGTTCGAATCCCACCCTCTCCGCCATCAAAAACGGAAAATGTGGTAACGTTTTATTGCAAGTAGTGATGAAGGGTGACTGAAATAATCGTTTATTTTTTAAATGAATAGCACTGGAAGATTAAAGATGGAGAGGTGTCAGAGTGGCCGAATGAGCGCGCTTGGAAAGCGCGTATACCGCTTAAAACGGTATCGCGGGTTCGACTCCCGCCCTCTCCGCCATCATTGAAAAATTGGCCGTGCTAGATGGGGAGCTAGCGGTACCCTGTAACCTGCAACCCGCTATAGCAGGATTGATCGCTTTTCTGAGGGCTCACGACTGTTATCTTTGTCAATGTAAGTGGTGATGAAGGTTGGATCTCATGCAATGGGAGACGATGCGAATCTGGTCAGATGCGGAAGCAAGCAGCCATAAACACTTGTCCTCATGTGCCGTGAGTTAGTCTGGCCTGAGCTAACTGCATTGGTAAACTAACAGAAGGGGGCACGAAAAAAGTGCACGGCCGTTTATAAAACCTTTTATGTGGTGGTTTTTATCGATAGATTCTGATAATATAAAAGCATAAATTGCTTACACCAATTTTGAAGTAGAAGTAACGGTTGTAACTTCTCAATTGGTAGTTGATAGTTGTAGAATTATTCTGGTAAAAAATTTAAAGATTTCCCTGTTTTTAAATTTTTTACTACCAATTGTGGCTATCAACTATCACTACCCACTACCAACGTATGGCTTCATTTCCGCAACTTATTGAGAAGTTACTTAAGTGTGTTAAAAAACTCTATGGTTGAAAAGGAATGTAGGTGATTTTTAAATGTCTTATGTAGTATTAGCCCGTAGATACCGACCTCAAACCTTTAGCGACATAGTAGGGCAAGCGCCTATAGTAAAAACCCTTGGAAATGCAATACGTACAGACAGGGTAGCCCATGCTTATCTGTTTGCTGGTCCGAGGGGCGTAGGCAAGACCTCCACGGCGCGTATACTGTCAAAGGCGTTAAATTGTGTTAATGGTCCTACTGACACCCCCTGCAACGTATGCGATATCTGCCAGAGCATTTCCGAAGGAAGCGACATAGACGTTCTGGAAATTGATGGCGCCTCAAACCGTGGAATTGATGAGATAAGAAATATACGCCAAAATGTAGGATTTGCCCCATCGAGAGCGCGGTATAGAATTTATATTATTGATGAAGTACACATGCTTACCCGTGAAGCATTTAATGCCCTTCTTAAAACCCTCGAAGAACCACCAGCTCATGTTAAGTTTATATTTGCGACAACTGCGGCAAACCGTCTTCCTGAAACAGTTCAATCACGGTGCCAACGGTTTGACTTTAAGAATATTTCCGTTAATGATATTGAAAAACACCTTTTGGAAATATGCAAAACGGAAGGGAAACAAATAGAGTCTGCTGCACTCCATACGATTGCAAAATATGCAAAGGGAGGATTAAGGGATTCACAATCTGTGCTTGATCAACTCTTTTCTTTCTGCGATGACAACGTAACTTCGGCGGATGTAAATTATGTGCTGGGGTATATTGATGATGATAAGATTTATAGTATGTTTGAGTGTTTTGTGAACAAAGATACTTCAGGTGCGCTGAGAATTGTGGATGATATTCTGAATGAGGGAAAGACTCCGGCGGAGTTTATTGATCAGTTGCTTCTGCGGTTAAGAGATCTTTTGGTGTTTTCGTCCTGCGGCCAGGAAGCAGTATGGGCGGAGTATGACGAGTCTTTTATTCAGCGCTTTGAAAAATCATTTTCCGGCGATACACTGATGTATATGATTCAAATGCTTTCCGTGATGAGGATACGTTCAACGGATTCTTTGCTGCAGCGGATTTCTGCGGAAATGGCCATTATAAAACTGTGCCGGATGGAATCTATCGACGCATTGTCTGGTCTTATTGAACGCATAACGACATTAGAGGAAAAACTGGAGCAAGTTGACAATATCCCTGGCAAGAGAGGTAGTGCTATTCTCCTTCCCGCAGAATCGTTTGCCCGGCAGACAGTGTCGGAAAAATCAATAGAAGAAGGCGACGTGATACCTCCTGCAAAAGAAGAAAAAATAACTCCAGGTATCGCAATGGAAAAAAACGAGGTATGGGGGGATATCCTTAAAAGCATTCAGAAAAAGAAAAAATCTACCTGGGCGTTTTTCAAGGAAGGCCGGCTGGTAAGCAGCGATGCTGGAGTATTGGTAGTTGCATTTCCCAGAAAATTTCTTTTTCAGAAAGAAAGGTTGGAGCAACCGGAAGAAAAAAAACTTATCGAAAATTGTGCGAAAGAAGTGGTGCCGGGGTTTATGGAACTGAAGCTTGTACTATCTGAAAAAGAAGAGCCGGAAGAGAACAGACAGAGCCAAAGTTTGGACAATGGTGGTGCACAGCAAATAAACGATACGGTGTTTTCAGAACCGGCAGTAAAAAAAACGTTAGAATTATTTGACGGTCGTGTTATTAAAGTTAACCGATAGGGGGGGTGACATGAAGGGTTTTGGCAATATGACAGAAATGATGAAACAGATGCAGAAGCAGGCGCAAAAAATGCAAAAGCAGATGGAGGATGCACAGAGGGATTTGAAAGAACGTGTAATAGAGGCTACCTCCGGCGGCGGTATGATTACGGTACACATGAATGGGAAGCAGGAAATCCTTTCTATAAAAATTGACCCGGAAGTGGTAGACCCGGAAGATGTTCAGATGCTGGAAGATCTTATCCTTTCCGCCGTTTCCCAGGCGTTGAAAAAATCTCAGGAATTATATCAATCCGAGATGGGAAAATTTACCGGTGGGCTAAATATTCCAGGCATGCAAGGAATGTTTGGAGGATGATTCGTTCATTGATCTTAAAGAGGTATGTACTTTGAATACTTATCCGCAAACAGTGAATAACCTTATTAGTGAGTTTGGGAAAATGCCAGGGATTGGGCAGAAGACCGCAGAACGGTTAGCCTGTTATGTTTTAAAACAGCCGGTTGACGATGCTATGAAGCTGGCGTATGCTATTCGCGATGTAAAGAAATATATGAAAATCTGTACTGTTTGCTTTAACGTCTCAGAAAATAGCCCATGCCATATTTGTAGTAATTTACGCAGGGATAGTTCAATTATTTGCGTTGTTGAACAGTTCGCAGATTTACTAACCATTGAAAAAACTGGCAAATATAATGGTCATTATCATATACTCCAGGGACATATTTCCCCCCTTGAGGGTATTGACCCCGACTTACTCACTATTGGCAGACTTTTGCAAAGAGTAAAAGACGGCAGCGTTAAAGAGGTGATACTTGCCACTAATTTGAATATGGAAGGGGATATAACCGCCGTATATATACATAAACAATTACAATCATTTGGCGTTAAAGTGACGAGGATTGCCCGCGGGTTGCCGACGGGCAGTTATCTTGAATATGCAAATACCGCTATTGTAGCCGATGCGGTCAGTGATAGGAATGAGATGAGGAACTAATTTAACGTATGTTTTTTACTGAAACACAACACCAGTTATTTATAGTTAATTTTTGGGAAGGTGATTTTTAATGAAAATGCAGTCTTCTTTATTGCCGCAACTCCAGCAAAAGATGAAGTTGTCTCCCCAGATAATTCAGTCTATAGAAATACTCCAGCTTCCGTTATTGGCCCTGGCAGAGCGCATACAGCAAGAGCTGCTGGATAACCCGGTTCTTGAGGAGGTGGTTGAACAACCTAAAGAAGATAGCCCTGTCTCAGAAGACAGCTCAATTGCCGGAGAAAATGCTGCTCAAACCGAATGGGATGACGCCAAAAAGGCAGAGGTTGACCGGCATAATGAGATGGCGGAAGATTGGAATGAATATTATTCGAAGACGACAATCCGGAAGAGTGCCCTTTCTGATGAACGCGATCAGAAACAAGAGGCATTGGAAAATACTGCCACCAAACCAATGTCGCTTCATGATTACCTGCTGGGGCAGTTATCGCTTATGGAAGTTCCTGAACATCTTTATGAAGCATGTGAGAACATTATTTATTCTGTTGATACCTCCGGGTATTTATCAGGTTCGTTAGAAGAAATAGTTTCATCTTTTGAAAAACCTGTTTCTTTGGCGGATGCTGAAAAGGCGTTAGAAATTGTACAGACATTGGAACCGCCTGGTATCGGTGCGAGAAATTTACAGGAATGTTTACTGTTACAGTTAGACAATCGTGACCCGAATTACCACATAACAAAGGATCTTCTGCAAAATTATTTATTAGAAATCGAATCAAGAAAATATCCTGCCATAGCAAAGAAAACAGGATATAGCCTTGAAACTATAAAAAAACAGGTAGAATTTATTCGTACACTAAACCCAAAACCCGGTTCCGTATTTAACGATGAAACAATTCCGTATGTGGTCCCTGAAGTGAAGGTAGAACAAATTGACGGGGAATATGAGGTGTTTTTGATTGATAATGCTAATATACCACATTTGCATATTAGCTCCTTTTATAGAAAATCCTTGAGTGAAAGCAATATTGATAGTTCAACGCGCCAGTATATACAGAAGAAGATTGAATCTGCTAAATGGCTGGTTGATGCCATAGAGCAACGGAGGAGTACATTATATAAAGTAGCATGCAAAATTGTAAGCATGCAAAAGGGCTTTTTAGATGAAGGAGTTCACCGCCTGCGAACATTGAAGATGCAGGACGTTGCCGATATTGTTGGCGTCCATGTTTCAACGGTGAGCCGTGCAATTGCCCATAAATATATCCAAACCCCGCAGGGCGTTTTTGAAATGAAATTTTTCTTCACAGGAGGTTTTCAGAATGCCGACGGTAATATGGAATCATGGGAATCTATCCGGCAGAAACTTATTGAAATTATTGCAAAAGAAGATAAATCAAACCCATTGAGCGATGAAGAGGTTGCAGATAAATTAGGCGCCTCAGGGGTAGACATAGCCAGGAGAACGGTCACCAAATACCGCCGTATTCTGAAAATACCCTCGTCAAGACAGCGAAAAGCATATTAGGCTGGATTGAAAGTATAAAACGTTTGGTTCAGGTTACAAACCTGAACCCGCGCCGGGTAGGCACTGCCTACAGGAAAATGTAACTTCTCGATAAGTTGAGGTTCTTATAATAATTTCTACAATCCACTGTCTGCAATTTGCCGACTGTAGATTGCCGATTTTCTTTGCCGGATGAAACATTTATAAAAAGAACACTTATTTTTTGGACATTTAACCATGAAACGAAATTCTTTTAAAGAACACTTCTTTCTGCCAGTCTTTTTAATAGCAGCTCTTCCTTATTTTACCGGTTGCTCATCCACACACTGCAAAAGGCACATCGACACCATCAAGACAGACCTCGATTCACTCCACAAAGATGTAGATACAGTACTGGGGCTGGATAAACCATCCTCATTAGTGGAAGAATAAAATCCCTTTCCCCTTGTTTACAGAATAGAACGAAAAGAGATAACACGAAAAATGGATCTTGATTTGATAATAGAAAAAGGTTTATTGATAGACGGTACCGGAATGCCTGGTAAAAAAATGGACGTTGGTATAAAGGGAAATAAGATTGAAGTAATAGATGATCATATTTCCTGTAATACCTGCACACGAATTGATGCAGAGGGGATGATCGTTGCTCCGGGATTCATTGACATTCACTCTCATAGCGATTTTCTGTGGCTTGCGTGCCGGGAAAGTGAAAGCAAAATACTGGACGGCGTCACTACGGAGGTTTGTGGCAATTGTGGGTTGTCTGCTTTTCCGTTGCGGGGAAAATTATTGGAACGGCGCAGGCAAGGATTGTCAAAATACGGCATCGTTCCCTCATGGCGTTCTGCCCAAGGGTTTTTTGATGTTGCGGAAGGGATAAATAGTTCCGTCAACAGGGCTTTTCTTGTGGGCCATGGGAATATCAGAGCGTGTGCTTTAGGATATGATGGCAGGGCTGCCACTAAGGATGAATTATCGGTAATGTGCAAGTACCTGGAAGAAGCTATGAAAGCCGGCGCTTTTGGCATGTCCAGCGGCCTGGTCTATCCGCCGGGCTGTTATGCGGAATTTGATGAACTGGTAACAATGTGCAATAGAGTGAAAGAATATGGCGGACTCTATGCCACCCATATACGAAATGAAGGCGATGACCTGGAAAATGCCATTGCTGAAGCGATAAAGGTGGCGGAAGAGACCGGCGTTAATGTGCAGATATCGCATATTAAGACAATGGGACAGGAAAATTGGCACAAATTGGAGAAGGTAAAGGCATTGATAGCGTATGCAATAAACGAAGGGGTGAATGTTACCTGTGATCGCTATCCCTATACAGCAGCAGCGACGGACCTCGATGTCATTTTGCCTGCCTGGGTATACGATGGAGGCACAGAAGATCAAATACAAAGATTAAGAGACCGTGCGGTAAGAAAGCGCATTGCTGGAGAGATGTCAAAAACTGATGAGTCTCCATTTTGGTCAGATATAGTGATTTCATCTGTTTCTACTCAGAAAAACAGGTGGATGGTGGGGAAATCTATTGCAGAAATTGCTGCGATACAGAAGAAGCCTCCGCTGGAGGAGGTGTTAGATCTTCTGATAGAAGAGGATACCAGGGTGGATATTTTTTTGTTTAATATGTCTGAAAAAAATCTGGAAAGCATATTGAGTTGGGATTTTGTATGCGTGGGTTCCGATAGTTCCACCCGCTCCGGCGAGGGTGTACTTGCTGATGGCAACCCTCATCCGCGAAGTTATGGGACGTTTTCCAGGGTATTGGGGACATTTTACAGAGAAAAAAAGCTTTTTTCGATAGAAGAGGCGATCTGGAAAATGACGGGTATCCCGGCTCAAAAGGTGGGATTAGACCGGCGGGGTTTCATAAAAGAAGGATATTTTGCCGACATAACAATCTTTAATCCGGAAACAATTACTGACAAGAGTACCTTTGCAAACCCTCATCAATATTCGGTTGGAGTTGAATATGTAATTGTAAATGGAAACGTTACCGTGCAGAAGGGTAAACACTCCGGCATTAAAAACGGTAAAATTTTGCGGAAAACATCGTGACAATCCCCATTATTTTCTTTCTTTCCCGAACGGGTCACTCTTCATTGAAAGCGAGATCCGCTTTCTTCCAATATCCACCTCGATTACTGTCACCATTACTTTTTGATGAACGCTGACAACGTCTGCAGGGTTTTTAACATATTTATCCGCCATATTGCTGATGTGCACCAGCCCGTCCTGATGAACCCCTATATCTACAAATGCCCCAAAATTGGTAATATTTGTGACAATCCCCGGTAATGTCATCCCTGTTTCCAGATCTTCTACTGCATTAATGTCATCCTGAAAAGAAAAAGCCTCGAACTTTTCCCTTGGGTCACGTCCTGGTTTATCCAACTCACTGAGAATATCATTGAGCGTTGGCAGACCTGTTTCTTCAGTCACGTATTTCTTCAGGTCGATTTTGTTGCGAAGCGCAGGGTTTTTCATGAGATCTTCTACGCCGCAATTCAAATTTTCCGCCATTTTTTCAACAATATAATAACTTTCCGGATGCACTGCGCTGGCGTCCAGAAGATTTTCGCCGTTCCTTATCCTCAGGAACCCTGCCGCCTGTTCAAACGCCTTATCACCTAGCCTCGGCACTTCAACCAGTTCCCTCCTGCTACGGAAGGGTCCATGTTCGTTTCTGTATTCAACAATCTTTTTTGCCAGTTGCTGTCCGAGTCCGGAAACATATGAAAGCAATTCACTGCTTGCCGTATTCAGTTCCACACCCACAGAATTCACGCAGCTCATCACTACATCATCGAGTGACTGCCGGAGAGCCGTTTGGTCAACATCGTGCTGATACTGTCCCACACCAATGGATTTGGGCTCTATTTTTACCAATTCTGACAAGGGGTCAGACAGCCTTCTGCCAATGGATACCGCACCGCGAACGGTTATATCATAATCAGGGAATTCCTCCCTGGCAATATCGCTGGCAGAATATATGGACGCCCCGCTTTCATTTACCATCACGGTAATAATACCGCCGGGCAAATCTATGCCTTTTACAAAACGTTCCGTTTCTCTACCCGCCGTGCCGTTTCCTATCGCGATTGCTTCAATCGCAAATTTTTTGCAAAGGTTTTGCAGCGCTGAAGCCGATTCAGCAATCTTCTTTTGCGGCTCATGCGGAAAGATTGTTTCATTATGGAGCAGCTTGCCCTGTCTATCCAGACATACCACCTTGCATCCGGTGCGGAAACCGGGGTCTATGGCGAGGATGTTTTTCTGTCCCAGCGGGGATGCCAGTAATAATTGTCTGAGATTTTTTGCAAACACCTGTATCGCCTCTTCATCTGCTTCCTTCTTGGCGTTCAGCCGTATCTCGGTTTCCATGCTGAGGCTCAGCAACCTTTTGTACGCATCCGTTAGGGCTAGTTCTACCTGTGCCGATATCTCGTTTTTCGAAACAAGGTATTTGCGTTTTAAAAGATCGATTGCCATCTCTTGCGGGGGCGCTATGCTCAGCAAGAGAAACTGCTCTTTTTCTCCCCTGCGCATGGCAAGCATCCTGTGTGAAGGAACGGAAGCGACAGGTTCCTTCCACTCAAAATAATCCTTATATTTTTGCGCATCCTCTTCTTTTCCTTTTATCACTTCTGAGGTAAGAATACCTTCCTTAAGGAACAGTTCCCTCATTGCCTTTCGGGTATCCGCATCCTCATTGACCCATTCGGCAATGATGTCTCTGGCTCCCTGCAATGCTTCTTCTTCTGTCGTTACCCCCTTCTCCGCATCAATATAACTGGCAGCTTCGGCACGCACATCAAACTCTTTCTGTTCAAAAATCAGTTTCGCGAATGGTTCCAGCCCTTTTTCCCTTGCGGCAGTTGCTCTCGTTTTCCTCTTTGGCTTGTAAGGCAGATAAATATCCTCAAGCGCCGTTAGGGTTTCTGCTTCTTTCACCGCCTTTTCTAATTCAGGTGTGCGTTTTTCCTGCTTTGTCAATGAATTTAAAATAGTTTCTCTTCGTTTATCCAGTTCACGCAATTGGGTTATCCTGTCTCTTATTGCCAATATCGCCACCTCATCCAGGCTACCGGTCATTTCTTTCCGGTACCTCGCAATAAAAGGCACCGTATTCCCCTCATCCAAAAGGGCTATTACTGCGCTTACCTGCTTTGCAGAAAGAGAAAGTTCCTGCGCCGTTTTGTTTGTGTTTGTATCCAAATCCATTGTTTCTTCCTTTTTGCTTTATGGAATAGTTAAGTGGTCAAATAGTCGAATAGTCAAATGGTGAAGTGGTTAAGTGGTTGAAACGATTTAACGAATCATCCCCCTTGCCAGGTTTAGGGGTGTTTTACACACTCCCGGCTGGTTCGGGCTTGTAACCCAATGTCATTAAGTTAAGCAACCTGCCTGAAGAGCCTAAAAAACAATGTAGCCCCTTTAGGGGCGGTCTGTTTGTAGCGCAATAAAATTCAACAGGTAAATAGCTCCGTCAGGAGCGGCCTGTATATGATTGACAGGAAGACAGGCCGCTCCTGACGGAGCTAATATCTGTTATGGTATCCTATCTACTACAAACAGGTTGCTCCTACGGAGCTTATCGGTAATACGTTTTTTTTAAACCAAAGTGTTACAATAATTCTTAACTTAATGACATTGGTTTGTAACCTGAACCCATAAGTTTATGCGGATAATGGGGCCATGTACTGCGGTAAAATTCTAATGCCCAAACCACAAAATCCCTGTTTTGAATCTGGAATTTATTTGTCAGTTGTTCTGCCAATAGAAGACAGATCTTGAAAGTATAAAACGTTTGGTTCATGTTGCAAACCAATATAATTAAGTTAAGGATATTTGATTAAAAACAACCCCCTTTATCCCCCTTTTTTAAGGGGGACTTTTCTGGCAGGTTGCTTAACTTAATGACATTGGGTTGCAAACCTTAACCCGCAAATAGTAATAGCTCCGCCTGTTTGAAATATACGCAGAAAATGACCTGCCAAAATTGTTTACCCACTTACATAACATCAGTTGGTATGGTATAAATATATTTCCCGAGGTGGCGGGAGTTTCCTCCTGTCTCCTTTGATACGATTACTGCCATGCGGAAATTCCTGTATGAAAAAATAAATGCCGTTGGATTTTCGTCTTTTAAAACTCCGCCTGATTTAAAGCAATGCGACTAACATCGTCGCACTACAAAAAATATATGATGCGAAGCTCTCTAAATTTAAATTTTTTAATGAATGATTATACTGGGTCTTCTCCCTATCGAGTGGGTAAAAATGAGCCATTTTTGTATTGAATTAGATATCAGGGAGCATGCAGGTCAAGATTTTGAGCAGGAGATATTCTTCATCTCGTAGGCTATAAGCCCGACGTTGAATTACCCTGATTTTGTTATTCAGACCTTCGACAAATCCGAGCGAAACCTTATTCTCTGGTTTGCAGAAGGCGGCAATGCCATCCCAGTGGCGTTCGACCAGTTCTGCAAACTTCTCATATGGTTTAAGCCGTTGCCACTTTATCGAGGTCTTCCAGTTATCAAAAAACTTTCTGGCCCAGGCCTCTGACGTATAGCTCCATAACTGCCCGAATGTCTCTTTGATGATATAGGCAGTGTTCAGCCGCCTGTTGGCAGTCAGAAGTATCTTTAATGCTTTTCTCCCGTCAGTCGTGAGATTCTCACGATGGGAGAGCCGCGTGTATTTCTGGCCTTTAATAAACTTACGGTCTTTGCCAGTCAGTCTGGCATATTCGCTCTTTCTCACTTTGTCTAATTCCTCGTGCAGATGCTTCATGACATGAGACTTATCGTAGAGTGTGGCAGCTTGCGGTGCATGATGGCGGATGGAGTTTTCAAAAGCCTTCCACATGTCCATAACTGCAAGCCGTATTTCCCTGATTTTTTGAAGCCCCAGTTCTTCACAGAATAGATTCATGCTATCTTCTGAACGGTCTTTGCCGCCAAACCAAATCACCCGCTTCCTCTCAAGGTCGCTTACTATGATACGGTAACGGTGACCTTTACGAATAGAAATTTCATCAATACCGATTACCTTTGGACCAGGATTGTTCAGGGTGCATTCCCGATTTTTTGTAAATATTCGCACATGCCTGTTGGTTGACAGGTATTGTATCGCAAACATCTTGTTTGATTAACCCTGACAGGGTTTGGAACCCTGTCAGGGTTGTTTCTGTCATTTTCAAGCGGTAAAAGGGGAGCATTCCCGATTTTTTGTAAAAATGCCATTAGCGGGGAGAGGGAAAGGAATAGTAACACAAGTTTCCTGTTTGAGGGTAAAATGCCACAAGCAGGATGCTTGTGTTACAATGTACAATTAGTTAACCAAAAATCGGGAATGCGCCTGTTGTTCAAACTATGTCCCCCGCTGGCGGGGGTGCAGGGGCATAAGCGCTAACTTGTTTTAGGTATGCTCGAAGTATTTTGATATCTGTGTTTTTCGGATTCTTGTATTTTCTGCTAAAGAACAAGCAATGTCATTCCAGCACTTAAGAACTTCCTGTAATGATAACGCTGGTTCTATAGCCCGTTTTACTTGATTAGGCATAAAAGCAAATTCACGCCATTTGCTTTTAGTCTTCTTGCTTGACAATGAAGTATCCCCAGGGGGAAAAAGACGTAGCAAAATCTATTAGTTTTTCTGTCAAAAGAGCAACGAATAGTTTGCCATAAAGCCAAGCTTTTGAGCTATCATCATCGTATTTAGGTAAGTGTCCAAATTGTGCTATTTGTTTAAATCTTTTAAAGACCAGTTCAATTTGCCATCGAACTCGATACCATTCTAAGATATCAAAAGCGGTAAATTGATTTTCAGGAAACGTTGTGAATACTATTACGTACTTGGCATAAATAAGGGTCTCCGGTTTTAGTTCAATGCCCTTTTTGCTTGCATGTCTTTTAAGTTTTTTATGAGCTATTTTAATGGCTTCTTCTGTTTTGTGTATTATACAAAGACGACCTTTGACATATTCAGTATTATCAACGTTTGGAATAAAAACGTTCCATGATTTTATAGCAAGGGGTCTTTTTAAATATTGGATTTCTTTCAATAAAGGAAAGGGTTTCTTTTCTTCGCCGAATATCCGTAGAGATTGCGAATTAACTCTAACGCTAAGATAAGCGCCTTTCCTTGTTGCATGATGAATTCCTTGGCCAGTACAGTAACCTCTGTCAGCTATAATATAATCATCTTTTTTCATCGGAAACTGCCGAAAAGATTCTCCTGTGCCTTCTCCTTCAGTTCCCGTAAGTTTAAAGAAATCGCAAGATAATGAAGGAACCTCAATACTATAATGAATGCGCCAAAGACTTCCTGTTTTCCCAGGTTCCTTTACTGTTGTTGCATCAAATAAGCGAAGATGAAAATTATTCCGTTTATTAATTTGGAGGCCACGCTCACGGAATAAAGATAAACATAATTTATATAGCCATTCTTTGCTCTTTTTTAATCGCTTTAATAAGGCAACATCGGATAAATCTGCTAAGTTAGCACGCTTGGCTCGAACTACTGTTTCACGCAATGAATAGCCACATCCTAAATGAATTAATAATGTTCGAAGAAGCTTTTCTTCAGATTTATCCTTGCGCAAGCCTTTTAAAGCATTTGTATCAACGGCTAAACTTTTCCAATCGTTTGGGAAGAAAGTTCTTAGAAGATCCCAATCTTCTCTCATCATGGCTTTATCCTCCTATAGAGTGATTAGCGGGATAATTAACATAAAAATACCATGATGAATAAAATTTGTCAATAAAACAAGTTAGCGCTTATGGGGTGCAGGGGGTGGACTGGATTTCTCCATCGATTCAACTACCCCTTTATTATTAAAACAAATTTGACCCTCTTTCCCACGCTCCGCAGACTGGTCAAATGGACAATTTTATCCTGTTTCGTGACATGCATTCCCGCAGAACGTAGGAATGAGAAGAAAAATTTATGGCTATTCATGTTATAAACCGCCCAGATTTCCTCCGCAGACAATTCCACCCCCTTAATCCCCCGCCAGCGGGGGACAGGCTTGCCACATCCCTTGCAGCGTTGTTTTGCCCCAATCACACAAACGGTTACAAAAAATCGGAAATGCTCCTGGTAAAAGACAGGTTTGAAACCTGTCTCTACGTTACTGTTAACCCCTACTGATTGTTTTTTTGCAAAAAATCGTGAATGCACCCACCTGGATTCCCGGCACGGCGGAGTTTCTCCCGCATGTACTGCTTTTCGAGTTCCTTGACAGTTTTCCAGTCCAGGTGCAATTCTGCGGCAGCGTATTTAATCGCCTGGGTACTGCATCTCTTGCCGACATAGAAGGCAAAGCGCTTGGTGTAGAAAGGATTATCCGCAAGGAACTTCAGCTTCTCTTGCTTCGCCTTGTTGCAGCAAATACAGAAAACCCGACGAATCTCAAGTTCAAGGTATACACGCCTGTTGCCGCTGGAAAGATCACGCACTCGCCTATTCTTGCGGTCATAGATGGTTCGGTATACTTTACCGCAGTTACCGCAGACGGTTTTTTTCCCTGTCGGGTAAGCTTTATTACCATGGCATTGGAGTCGCCAAAAACGCCTGATACCTTGTGTTGTGGTTTAAAACTACAAAACTGATATGCATCATAAAGTGATCGTTTTTTTCTCATGCGATTTTATATCACATTTTTAGACGCTAAAACAAGCTGAAAACTCCCTCTAATTGCGGGTCGCAAGACTTTTTTCGCTCATTTTTACTCACTCAGTAGGGAGAAGACCTTTTATTATTTTTATTCGTCATTATGTAAACGGAGTATAATTTATCCATTACAATTACCTTGATTGAATCTGGCATTATAAAAAAGATTGCTTCGGAAAAGGCCCTCGCAATGACAAGCGGAGATGCTCGCAAGGACAAGCTGTACCTCGTACTTCTCTATTGCTTCGGTTTTAGCAGCGGAAACAAGATAACTTCTCTGATGGAAACGTTATTGGTGAGCAGCATAATAAGCCTGTCGATGCCTATCCCAAGACCGCCTGCCGGTGGCATTCCGTATTTAAGGGCGGTTAAAAAATCTTCATCAATCTTTCCGGTAATATCTGTTTCTGTGCCAATTTGTTCATGAAGTCTTCTGTCCTGTTCTATCGAATCATTAAGTTCCGAATAGGAATTTGCCACTTCCATAGATGCGATGTACAATTCAAACCTTTGGGCAAAACGAGGGTCGTGCGCACACGTTTTTGTCAAAGGGCAGATTGAAGTGGGATAATCCAGCACAAAGGTGGGGTTTACCAGCGTTTTTTCAACCAGTTCCTCAAAAAGGGTATTGGCGATGTTGTCCCTGCTGATACCGTTTGTCTCTAAGCCTGATTCCTTTGATTTTCTTATTAACCCTTCTTCATCGTCGTATGATATGCCGCTGTGTTCTTTCAGAAGTTCACAGAAAGTAGCGCGTCGCCATGGGGGCGTCATATTGACCGTTATTTCGCCGAAGGAGAGTTCATATTTCCCCTGTATTTTCATTGCCAGCGAGGTGATCAGCTCTTCCGTCAATTCCATCATGCCGTTATAGTCACTGTATGCCTGGTATAATTCCATCATTGTGAATTCAGGGTTGTGGCGTGTGGAAATGCCTTCATTTCTGAAATTGCGGTTAATTTCATATACCCTTTCCATGCCGCCCACCAGCAGTCTTTTCAAATACAGTTCAGGTGCGATTCTTAAATACAAATCAATATCCAGGGCATTATGGTGGGTAATAAAGGGCCTTGCCACCGCTCCGCCGGGTATTGGTTGCATCATGGGTGTTTCCACTTCCACAAAATCCCTCTCATTCAAAAATGCGCGTATGTGATTGATAATCTGTATGCGTTTTAAAAATGTTTGCATAACATCCTGATTTGTAAACAAATCAACATACCGCTGTCTGTGTCTGAGTTCAATATCTTTCAGCCCGTGCCATTTTTCAGGGGGGTTAAGCAGTGATTTTGATAAGAGGGTGATATTGTCCGCAAAGATCGTAATTTCTCCCGTTCTCGTTTTGAAAAGAGTGCCTTCTACGCCTAAAATATCACCAAGGTCGAGTAAATGGGAGATTTCGAATGTATCTTCTCCTACTTTATCGCGCTTTATATACACCTGTATTTTGCCCGTACGGTCACGTATATCCAAAAATACCGTTTTCCCGTGTGGCCGCATCGTCATGATGCGGCCGGCAGCCTTAGCCTTAATATCATCACGGTCAGGCGCGAAACCCTCAAGGATCGTTTGTATTGATTGTACGTTGTCGTATCGTCCGCCAAACGGATCGACGCCTTTATCCCTCAATTTCTGCAGCTTTGTAAAACGTTCCTGTTCATATTTTTCCATTACTATTTACATCCTTTGGCAACAAATATTCATATTGAAATATCTTCATCAATCGACTCAATTTCAGAGTGCGGAACTGCGTTAATCTTTCTGTGTAGTTGGGTCAGGAATTTTCTTGTATTACGAGGTCGTCAAACAATACATACGAATCGGATTTTGTCCAAAGCCCTATGCCGCCGGAAGAAAACGTATCGTCTAAAACTTCAATTACCATTGCATTTTCAAAAAAACAGCGTATCTTTTTCCCGTCATAAACAACTTTTAACAAATGCCACTCGTTTGAGGATACGGGCATATTTTTTTCTCCGAGCAATTTTTGCTGTCCATTTGACACTTTATATAAATGCACATTGTTTTTCAATGCATTGGCGCTTAACACATAATAGTTTTGATTATCCTTATACCTGAAGACCAGTCCTGCCGCCTGGTCTATCTCTCCACCTTCAGCGCGAAATTTTACATATGCCATGGCGTCTTTATAATCGATATACTCTACCATCAGCAAAGGGAAACGCTTAGCAGTCTTATCCGTTTTTGTCTGTACAACTACATTGTCTGAAGAAGGTGAGTGCTGCACTTTCAGCACCCTCCATTGTCCCTTTTTGCCGTTGCCGGTAAGGGCTTCAAAAAATCCCTTAGGCGTGTTGGATAACTCGTCGTTGTCAAAATAATACTCTTTCCTTTCTCCCAATATTTCGGCTACAGTCACCTTTTGTCCCTGCTGTGCAAAAGCGCCGCTGGTTATTAAAAAATTCATACAAACAAAAATAATTAGTGCGTATTTTTCCATAACAAACTCCATATGTTAAAAAAGTAAAAAAAAAATAAACAAGAGAAAAGTAAAACCTACATAAACGAACATGGGAAATTGTCATTTGTAGTGCGACGAACCTCGTCGTACTACATACTACTGTCCATCAACTCCCGGCGGGCTCAGGTTTGCAACCTTAACCCGCGGAGATTTACGATTTAAAATCCTAAAATCGTATTCATGGTAATATCCCTAATTGTTTTTCAAGGGTCTCCACCATTATGAAATATTTTTCATGCAGTCCGTTACTGATATATTTCTCTTCAACCGCATTTAACCGTTCTATCAGTGCTAACTGGTCATCGTGAGATAGTAGTGTATCTATCCATGGGAAAAGAGCCTTTTCCTCTGTTTGGAGGTGCTTTTTTACATATTTGATATACCTGTAACCAGCTTTTTTGATAGTCTTTCTCGCCTTTTTGCCTAAAGATATTCCTTTCACTGCATCTGATAAAGCCCTTTTCCGGTCTCTCGCCGATATATGTTCCATTAATAGCCGCCCCAGAAAATCTTTCTTTTCCATACCGCCTTGTATATTTTTGACAAATGGAAAAAGTATTTCGTTTTCTTTTTCAATATGGCAAATATCAAAAAAATAACTTATAACCTCTATACTCTTTTCAAATGTTTCTTTGCTGACGGAATCAACATTGTCTTCCATGAGCATTATTGCCTTCTCAAGGGTTATTAAAACCCTTTTCTGCAGCGCAAAATCAGTTCTCAGCAATTCCGTGGTAAACGCATGAGACCCTTCATAGTTTTTAAAACTATCAGAGGTTATGCGTTCCTTGTTGGCGCAGGAAAAAACTGGCAGGCAAAGAATAATGATACAGAGGAGACAATATTTTTTCATGTATTTAGATTTTTGAAAAAGTAAAAATGAATGCCGTTGGATAAACACAGCCTATTTTAACAATGCCTTTGCAATACGTATATCATCAGGGGTAGTGATTTTTATATTTTCATCAGAACCGGGAACAATATATACGGGGTGGCCGGCCTCCTCCACCATTTGTGCGTCATCGGTAAATTCTCTACCGGTGTGCTGAAATTGACGAAATACGTTAATAATCAACGTTTTCTCAAACCCCTGGGGGGTCTGGGCCATCCATAGCTTGTTTCTGGGAATAGTCTTCTTTATTGATAAATCATCATTTACTTCTTTTACTGTTGCTTTCATTGGCGCGGCGAGGATTGCAGCTTTATATTCCCTTGTCTTGTAAACCACCGCTTCTATATGTTCTTTTTTTACAAGCGGCCGTACCAGATCATGGATAAGCACTATTTCCGTATCCGCATCGACATTGCACAAACCGTTAAACACGCTGTCCTGTCTTCTTTTTCCTCCCGGAACGATTTTTTTTATATTGTATGCATTCAGCGAATCCCGCCACGTATCCAGAACAACATTTATCTCCGGTTCTCCGACAATCAGAACAATTTCGCTAATCAGGCTGCATTGTGAAAACCGGTCTATTGTATGAAGGAATACCGGTTTATCGTTGATCTGAATGAAAGGTTTTTTTACATCCCCTCCCATACGTAACCCAAGTCCGGCGCCAACCAGGATGCCCGATACTTTCACTTTACCCACCCGAAATGCTTTTTTTAAGTTCCGCAGCAATATATTCCAATGACTGAGATATGATCTTTACGTCTGAAAAGACCGGCATAAAATTCGTATCGCCGTTCCATCTTGGTACTATATGCAAATGTATATGGCCTGGCAACCCCGCGCCGGCTGATTTTCCCAGGTTAATGCCTATATTAAAACCATCGGGTTTCATAAGCGATGAAAGGTGTTTTTGCATCTTGCCCGCCATCTTCATTATCTCCAATAATTCACTATCGGCAAGTTCGGTGATATCTGCCACATGCCTGTTTGGGACAACCATAAGGTGTCCGCTGTTATAGGGATATTTATTCAGAATGCAAAAACATTGCTCGCCGCGGCATACGATATGTTTTTCTTCTTCCGAACTGCCGTTGTACGCTTCGCATAAAAAACATGCCTCTTTTTCAGACGCGTTCTTAATATACGTCACACGCCATGGCGCCCATATATTTTTCATAATTCAAAAATCCTTTATTTTAACATTTACCTTATCAGTAATTTCTTTGCACACTTCCATTCGTCAGTGCGTGTTTTTTTGCAAAATATTTAATTGTGAAATCTGAAATATGTTCTGAATTAGTCATTGTTAAGTTTGTGATTAATTTTTTAATCTGTGCAATCTGTGGTTCCTTTTTCGTATTTCGTATTTCTTATCTCGTGCTTGTTTGGTTCCGGTGCTGCCAGTTTAGGAATTTTCGATATTTTGCAGAGACGCATTGTATGCGTCTGGAAACTGCTATGCGTAATGAAAATGTTTACAAAACAAAGAGACGCATGCAATGCGTCTCTACATTAACATTATCAACAGATGCAGTGGCGAAGCGCCGGAAAAGGCTCATTAGCCCATTGCACAACAACCACAACCGCCGCCCGCCTTGTTTCCTGCGGGGGCAGGATTGCCGTTGCCTGTTCCTGAGGCTCCAAAAACGGAAAATATTTTTTCAACGTGTTCGCTTCGGCAGGAAGGGCAGAATAGCATTTTTTGTTCAGAGGTGCTTTTAAAATATTCCTCAAATGTTATGTTGCATTTATTGCATTTAAATTCATATACGGGCATACTGCTTTCTCCATTATTAAGGTAAATAAGAGACAGGGTTAACAGGTTTATCTTTTACATATATTTTAAAGTGAATTTCTTTTGTGCTGCTTTCCTTTGTGAGGGGATCAAAAGTGGCAATTGTCTGCCCTTGTTCAATATAGTTTCCCTCGCTGACAATTGGTATGCAATGGACGCCGTATAAAGTTCTTACTTCCCCATCATGTTTGATTACGACCACATAAAAATTATTGTCCGAACCGGAAACTGCTTCTACCGTTCCTTTTTTTGCCGCAACGATTTCTTGTCTTGAATGGGGTTGTATACTTATACCCATAAACTTTTTGCCGTTTCTTGTTTGATTAAAATGCGATACGATATCCCCTTTTACGGGCCAGATAAAACCTTTTGAAGAAACTACCCGGTTTTGAGACGGCATTGCGCTTACTGTTGGGTTGCTATATGTATAGGAAACATTGTTCGAAGGAATAGTAATTTTCTGTCCTATCTTTAAATCCCGTATATCTTTTATTTGATTTGCCGCCACAATTGACTCGACCGACACACCGTAATTTTTTGAAATACGCCACAATGTATCCCCTTTCATAATCGTATAGGTAGTCATCGCCTTTTGTGGTTCTTCAGAAGCTACCGGCTTTTCTTTAAGCAATGGAATTTCCGTTTTTTCTTTTTGAGTGGCGCACCCACCCAGAAAAAACAATGCAGACACGGCTGAGAGAAAGATGATATAAACGTTACGTAAATAACTTTTTATGCTATTCATATTAAGTGGTCTTTCATCCTTAGTCCTTCATTAACTACCGATTGCCGACTGTAGATTGTAGACTGTAGAATTGCCTACTGCTTAAGACACTATTTTATAATGGCGTCTTTTCGAACAATGGGTTTTTTCTTTTTATTTGTTGATGTTTTCCTGTGCTGATAATCGAAATCGGCTAACCGATGTTCACTGTTCGGGAAATTATCACCGAGATAAGACTGGCGTGCGACCGGATTATTTAATATTTCCTGTGTTGTGCCTTTTGCGACAACCTCGCCTTCGCTGATAATATATGAATGAGAGGTAATGCTCAGCGCCTCCCGGACATTGTGGTCGGTAATAAGAATGCCGATGCCCTTATCTCGGAGTTTTAAAACGATTTCCTGCACCTCATTTACCGCAATAGGATCCACGCCGGTGAAGGGTTCGTCCAGCAAAATCATGGAAGGAGAGCTTGCAAGCGCCCGCGCAATTTCAAGACGCCTTCTTTCTCCGCCGGAAAGGGTAAATGCCTTATGTTTTGAAAGCGATTTCAAATTGAATTCGGTAAGCAAATCGACAAGTAATTTGTATTTTTCATGAGAATTGTATCTGTGGGTTTCCAGGATCGCCAGAATATTTTCTTCCACCGTTAAACGCTGGAAAACAGACGGTTCCTGGCATAAATATCCCATGCCTTTACGCGCCCGTAAATATATAGGCATATGGGTAACGTCTTCGCCTTGAAATATTACCCTTCCGCTATCTGGGCGAATAATTCCAATAACCATATTGAAAGAGGTGCTTTTCCCTGCCCCGTTTTGGCCAAGCAATCCGACTATCTCGCCTCTGTTTATTTCGAAACTGACATTGTTTACAACAGTGCGTTTACCGAAAGATTTTGTTAGCCCTTCTGTTCGGAGTAAGTTCATATCTATTTAATAAAGTTGATGTTTTCTAATGGCCAGAATACAAAAAATGCCTTCCCTATAACATTCTTTTCTGGAACAAACTTCCACACGCGGCTATCGTTACTGTTTCTGCTGTTATCCCCTAATACAAAATAATCTTTTTCCTTCAATTGAATTGGCTGGGAAGTGCCATAGGTATCGTCCGAAAGGCGTGTATAATAAATGTCGTGATATATTTGAATATTGTCATACTTCACCTTTGCGTTCGTCCCGCCAAAACGCACCTTGCTTGAGTCAAATGGGCGGAACGCGGGGATACTCCCGTTATAATAGTCGAATGAAAATACATTAACGTCATTTACTTTAAGCGATACGATATGATCTACATTGGAAAATTCTATCTTATGTGTCTGGTTGACGGTTAAATGAAAATCTTTTTCCACTACAACATTATTTGATCTCGAAAGAGTACACTTGTTTGCGATATCTTCGATGGGAATACTGGCGGAAAAGACCTCTTCATTTTTTTCAAGAACAAATTCCAATCGATGCGACCCTTTTGCCGGAGTAACGTTAAGGCTTATTTTGATGTCTCCCACTTCATTTTCTCCGGAACGGTTATTGTAACCGTTCTGATCGGATATTTGTTGCCCAAAAGTAACCAGCGACGTCCCGGAATTATCTTTATTCAGATTATTCAATGACAGTGATTTCTCAGTGACATTCCAAAATTCATTGTCTATTATCCAGGTAGGAACCACTTCTTCATGTATGGTGTAATTACCGTTATAAACAGGCATCCATAACGCATTCTGTGCTTTTTCAGGTTTTCTTTGTATTTTGTCGTTTATATAAATATCACCATTTACGATCTGCAGCTTTTCACCCGGCAATCCAATCAGCCGTTTAATATAATTCTTCTTCTTTTTTGAAAATTTTGTAGAACCACACCGCGGACAGGATAAACTGTCACGCCATTTTACATCAGGTATCAGAACCGAACAGTTTTTACATTTTATATCATAGAACGGATAGACAAAGACCATGACGTCCCAGCGTTTCGGTTTGGTAAATGTATACCAGAATTTATTTACCAGTATTCTGTTACCGCCATGCGTGACCCGGTTTGACAAATCCTTCCATGCTATTTTTGTTTGGCAAGCGGGGCATGTGCCTTTTCTCCATAGCCAGGGGGGCCAGTTGTATCGGATCTTGCCATTGCATGCAGTGCAGTAAAGAGAGGTATTTATTTCAAATTGGCAATTGGGGCAGGTAGCGGTCTCGCTTTGGCGGTCGGCATAGAAACTCCAGTTACAGTTAGGGCAACTGACGTCCTTATGCACACCCAACAGAGTAGGCGCCATCGATCCTGTTGGAATTTTAAATGCTTCTACGACAAAATAACGGATAGCGAATGCCAATGCCACCGCTATGGCTATTGATTCTATATTTTCGCGTAACTTATGTTTACGCTTTTTCTTTTTATCCGGCAAATCTGTCTTTTTAGTGTTTTCCTTATTTTTGAACACAAACCACCCTTTTTTATTCATCATCATCAATCGACAGTACGGACAAGAATGCTTTCTGGGGTATTTCCACGTTTCCCACCGATTTCATACGTTTTTTCCCTTCTTTCTGTTTTTCAAGAAGTTTCCTTTTTCTCGTAATATCTCCGCCGTAACATTTGGCCGTAACATTTTTAGCAATAGGTTTAATGGTCTCCCTGGCAATTACCCTGCTCCCGATAGCTGCCTGCAGTACCACTTCAAACAGGTGTCTGGAAATCTCTTTTTTTAACTTCTTCACCTGTTTTCTTCCTCTGACCTCTGCATCCTTTTTGTGTACTATGGTTGAAAGGGCGTCTACTCTTTTCCCGCCAACCAGGATATCTAATTTTACAAGATCGGCAGATTCGTATCCTATTAAGTCGTAATCCAATGTTCCATAGCCTCTTGTGGCTGATTTCATTTTATCAAAAAAATCAAAAATGATTTCCGCTAAGGGCAGTTCGTATACAAGAATCGCACGTTTTTCACTTAAATATTCAGTGCTTTTGTATCTGCCCCTTCTTGCTTCAGCAAGTTGCATGATAGCGCCTAAATATTCTGTAGGCAAGACAAAACTTGACCGCACCATTGGTTCGCGAAATTCATCTATTTCATTTACCGGAGGAACACTTTCAGGATTATCGACTCTGATTACTTCTTTATTTGTTTTTAAAATTTCATAGGTTACGTTAGGCGCCGTCTGCACTATATTGATATGACTTTCCCGTTCCAGACGTTCCTGAACGATATCCATATGTAAAAGCCCGAGAAATCCGCACCGGAAACCGAATCCCAACGCCTGAGAAGTTTCAGGGATAAAGCTGAAGGAAGAATCGTTCAGGCTTAAACGTTCCAGTGCCTCACGAAGCACTTTAAAATCAGCATTGTCCACAGGATAGATACCGCAATAGACCATTGGTATTGGCTGCCGGTAGCCTGTTAACGGTTTTTCCGCTTTTTCCTTGTTTAAGGTGACAGTATCGCCTACTTTAACATCGTGAATGGACTTAATATTGGCAATGCAATATCCTACTTCACCGGTAAACAGTCCGTTTTTGGGTGCCATTTTTGGTTTAAAGACGCCGACCTCTTCCACCTTAAACGAACGCCGTGTTTTTATCATGAATATTTCATCGCCCACTTTTAACGATCCGTCAAAGACACGCAGATAAATAATGACGCCCCTGTACGCATCATACTCCGAATCGAAAATTAACGCCCGCAGCGGCCCACTGGGATCGCCTTTTGGCGGTGGGATATATTTAATAATAGCGTCAAAAATCTGATCAACGCCTTCTCCGCTCTTTGCGCTCACCATTAATGCCTCTTCAGAGCTAATGCCCAGGGTCTTTTCCATTTCAGCTAATACCTCATAAGGGCGTGACTGCGGCAAATCAATTTTACTTACCACAGGGATAATTACCAGATCATGTTCCATTGCAAGGTAGGTATTGGCGACTGTCTGCGCCTCCACACCCTGCGAGGCGTCCACCAGCAGCAAAGCCCCTTCGCATGAACCCAGACTTCTCGATACTTCATAGCTAAAATCA
This sequence comes from Candidatus Kuenenia stuttgartiensis, assembly GCF_900232105.1. Classification (NCBI taxonomy): domain Bacteria; kingdom Pseudomonadati; phylum Planctomycetota; class Candidatus Brocadiia; order Candidatus Brocadiales; family Candidatus Brocadiaceae; genus Candidatus Kuenenia; species Candidatus Kuenenia stuttgartensis. The sequence continues at coordinate 159,825 of NZ_LT934425.1, read as the reverse complement.
ACATGGCCCGGGGTATCGATGAGGTTTAAATTATACTCTGTTTCCCCGCGCCTGAGCGTCAATGCCACCGCACTTGCCTTTATGGTAATGCCGCGTTCACGTTCCAAATCCATATCATCAAGCATCTGATTCCGGAATTCTCTCGTAGATATCGCCTGCGTCCTTTCCAGAAGGCGGTCTGCCAGGGTTGACTTTCCGTGATCGATATGTGCAATTATGCAGAAATTTCTAATTCTTTCAGTAGACATCCGGCAGCTCCTATTATTCCCGCATCAGTACCAAGTTGTGAAAATAGTATTTTCGTATCCTTATATGATGCCTTTAAAACCCTTTCTTCTATTGTCCGTTTAACCGGACGCATTAACAATTCTCCAGAACCAATCAGGCCACCTGACAATACAACAGCCCCGGGATTCAATATGTGTATGATATTAACGATAGCAATGCCGAGATAGCGTCCTGTTTCTTCAATGATACTCAACGATGCACCATCTCCCTGTACGGCAGCTTCATTGATCCTCTTAGCGGTAATTTCCTCATCCTTTTTTAATAATGAAGCCTTGCCGCTTTCCAATAACTCCCTGAATCGTCTTACCATGCCAGGCGCGGATGCATACACCTCAATACATCCATAATTGCCGCAATTACACAGAGGGCCGTCTGTTTGTATCGACATATGGCCTATTTCTCCGGCAGTATTATTTATTCCCCGCCACAACTTATTATCCAGGATAATGCCGCCACCGATTCCCGTACCCAGCGTTAACATTACCAATGAACTGACGTCTTTCCCGGCCCCTACCCATTTTTCTCCCCAGGCGGCTGCATTTGCATCATTTTCCAGGATGCAGGGCAAACCAAATGTATCGGATATAATTTTTTTAATGGGGATATCACGCCATTTGGATAAATTTGGTGAAAACAAAATAGTCTCGCCTTTTTTATCAATAAGTCCGGGAGAACCAAGCCCTATACCAAGAATATCGGACTTCTCAATGCGGACATTTTTTATTATTCCGGCGATAAGTTCACATATTTGATGGGAAATTACCTGTGATTCCGCATGGGCGTTCGTTTTTATTGAAAATTGATACAAAATGTTGCCATCCCGCCCAACAATGCCGGCTTTTAAATTAGTGCCGCCTAAATCCACGCCGATGATATATTTGCACAAATCCAGCACCTTTATTGGTAAACCTCTGCTTACGGTTTAAAAAAAATCATTTTACAAATAATTTTATAAATGGTAAATGGTAACAAAAGTATTGCGGCAAATCAAGGCATATAAAGCTATCAGGCTGAAACGTAATAGGACGTAACACCATGCATCATACGGGGTTAAAAGTGCATGGCGGTGCGGATAAAAGCTTCATTTTGCCGGGAAATAACGACTGCCCTCAGGCACCAGTCTCCAATATCCAATCTCCGGTCTCCAATCCCCAGTCATCAATCTGCAATTTGCCGACTGCCGACTGTAGATTGCCGATTGCCTATTGCCGACTGTATCTGGAGAATTTCATTGTCCGTTTCACAAGAATCATATAAAGTTTTAATCTGCAAACAATGCACGTAGGGGCGAAGCATTTGCCCGTTTGGGTATGAACGCATTTATGACAATCTATAGCAAATGCTTCGCCTCTACACTATTCAGCATTCAGAACAACTATTCGAGGTAAGGCAATATGGCGCCATATTATCTTGCAATTATTACCGCTATTCTCTGGGGTACCGTTGCTTTTTTAGAAAAGGTAGGGCTTTCTTCTGTTGAACCTATGACGGCTTATATAGTGCGAAGTTCGGGCGTAGTCATTGGTGTTATTATTATCGTGTTGTTTACTTCAAATCTGTCAGCCGTCGGGAGGATGGGAATCAAGTCCATTTGCTGCCTTGTGCTTGCAGGTCTTTTGGCGGGTTTTATAGCACAGGTGATATTTTTTAAGGCAATTAAAACGGGGGAAATTTCAAAAGTTGTTCCTATTACCAGCAGCGCCCCGTTGTTTACCTTTTTTTTTGGTTGTATTTTTTTGGGAGAGGAGGTTACCTTTTCCAAAGTTATGGGTATGCTGTTAATTTTAGGGGGGCTGATGTTGCTTCGTTAGAAAGCACCCTTATAGTTTTTTTTATTGAAAGAAACATATTCAATAAGTAAAATCCTGCGCGTGAGAAAAGCAGCTATTTTTGATATCGACGGAACAATAATTAAGGGTATTTCCTCCGAAAGGGTTTTATTTTATTATCTTCTGGAAAAGAGGGTAATAAATTTCAGTAGTCTGTTGCGTTTTGCCGCAGCTTTTCTCCGGAAATGTTTCAGTTTAAAGGGGCTGTCTTTCAGAAAGAATAAATACTATCTAAAGAATAATGATTATGAAAACATTATTGGCAATATAGACGAATGTTTTCATAAGCGAATATTGCCGCATATATCGGAATATGCGTTACAGGAAATAAAGAGACTGAAAAATGAAGGATATCTGATCATTTTACTATCAGGTACGCTGAGTCCAATGGTAGAATGCTTTACAAAAGTTTGCAATGCCGATATTGGGATAGGGACTAAACTTGCCGTTGACAATGAAGGCAGGATTACCGGTGAGATTGACGGCATCCATTCTTACTGCGGTGGGAAGGTGAAGATTATTGAACGCCTTGTTTCAGAATATAGTTTGGATCTTTCATCTTCCTATGGTTTTGGCAACGCATATGTGGATGTAAAATTTTTGCGTATAGTGGGATACCCGGTAGCGGTAAACGCAAGTCCTATGCTTTGGTTGTATGCCAGGGCGAATCAGTGGAAAATGGTTACTTTTTAAGGGGATAGCAAATGAATATATACAATATTATGAAAGAAAGACGGAGTGTGCGTTCTTACAAGAAAGAGTCTGTTCCTGAAGAAAAACTGGAACGAATACTGGAGGCGGCAAGAAATGCGCCAAGCGCCGCCAACCGCCAACCGGTATGCTTCTTTGTGATTAAGAATGAGAATGTGAAAAAACAACTGAAAGAAGCGTATAGCGAAGAATGGTTTTACACCGCCCCTGTGATAATTGGCGTATGCAGTATTCCGGAAGTAGCGTGGAAACGAGGTGACGGAAAAAATTATGCGGATATAGACGCCGCAATAGCGATGGACCATCTCATCCTTGCCGCCACAGAAGAGGGACTGGCTACTTGCTGGGTTGCCGCTTTTAAGATATCTGTCGTAAAATCAGTCCTTCATCTTCCGCCCGGCATTGAACCTGTTGCGTTTACGCCGCTTGGTTATCCTGAAATTATGCCTGACCCTACTCATCGTAAATCGCTGAAAGAATTGACAAAATATATATGATGTATGGGAATTTGGCAAGTTCCCTCTTAGGAAAGGATTAGGGGGTAGTCCCTTTTCAAATACCGGTACAATCCTGAAGGGGTGAACTGTTACGACAATTATTTATTTATGAACTATGCATTTCAGGATGCGCAGGACGCTTATGGAAAGAATCTGCCATTTGCCGTAAAATACAAGGGCTATTTTGGGATTAATGTAGCGCCTTGCAGGTGTATGTAAATACCAACCTCATGGATCGTTTCAGCGACCAAATTCTTTGCCGGTACCGCTTTCTCCGGTGATTAACGCGGTAGTGTTTGCACATCTGCCAGATTTTTAATAGTCGCTAAAAACCGATTGCATTTTTTCTGATCTGCTGATAACTACGATGAAATTTATTTGATTCAATGTGGCTATTATTTGCTGTTTCTTCTGATACGGATTTGTCTTTTACCACCAGTACTATCCCGATAATAGCGCCTTTTTCGTTAAGAAGCGGAGAAGTCGTAACATTAACTATTTGATTCATATTGCTGCTTTTCTGACATTGCACATAGAACATTTCTTTTGTTTGCTTATTTCTCAAAGTTTTTGCAATCGATAGAAGGCATTTTCCGCTACAATGTTCAGTATATGTGATAAATTTCCTGCCTTTTGCACTATCGGCCAGATCACATATTCTAATGGCCAAATCGTTTGCTTATAATATGGTCAGGTCTTTGTTCATGATAATTATCGCATCATTTACGCTTCTGAGTACGGCCTTCATATTGAAATAATTGTTTTTTTCTATCAAGCGCTATCTTTTTCTCTAACGCTTTCTTCGTAATATTTAACAGTTGCTCCTGCGTTACAGGCTTAGGAATATAATTGAAGGCGCCAAGCCTCACCGCTGATGTGGTGCTTTCAATTTCCGGAGCGGCGGTAATAATAATAACCTAACAGTTCATATTTTTACGTCTGATAGCTTCAGGAATCTCTATACCCGTTTTCCCCTTTAAGACAATATCGGTAAATACCACATCGTAGTTTGTTTTTTTCAAAGCTGACAACGCATCCTTATAATTCTCAACAGTATCAACGTCATACCCTTCATCTGAGAGAAATTCCCTGAAGGTATACTCTGTATGCTTTCTTCGTCATCAATGACTGATATTTTCGCTTTCATTCTGACCCTCTTACATTATAAAAAACCGTCGTCATAATGTCTGGTTCAACACGAACAAACAAAGTTTGTCAATGCCACCCTTATTTTTAATTGAAAATTTGTAACAATTTGTTTTTTTTGAAAAATTCCAATTTTTTAAGCTTTTCTTCCACCCCTTTCCGGTATGAGCCTTTCCTCGTTATATATTTGCTCTTTCTGCCGCTAAAAAGGGTTGCGGCGCTTAGTGGCAACCATGTTTTTGATCCTCCCGCCCAACTTCCTTCCATGGAATACCGCCCGCCCACCTCAAAGTTTCTCTTGACCGAAGTTTTTACAAGTTCGCCAATAACCTGCATGGTCGGATTTAGATTTGAGGTTCTCTGCTTTAATTCGCCCAGGAGTTTTACCACCCCTGAATCGTCAACTTTTATTTGAAACATGGTTTTCCTTTTGTTATAATATTCGCGCAGGCATCGGTTGGGCCGTACCCCGATAACCGGTTGCCGGGCGCTGCGGCCGGTACGGAGGCTGAGAGCTATTAATCCCTCCCATAGAGAAGTCTTCCTTTTCTTAAATTTCCTGCGCCGGTTAAACCCCCTCTGAATAAATCCATGCTCACCCAATGCCCGTTCATAATCTCGGCATAGAGACCGAAATATCGATGCTTCGCCCCTACACTAAGCATACTATCAAACGGATGTTCACACCAATTTAAAAAAATGCCGTAAAAGCCTTATATTTATTGGCTTTTACGGCACAAAGCAAGTTTTTTTCGTGACTGCCCTATAATCCCGGCAACTTTATCTGCAACGCCTCTAAATTAAAGGGTCAGGCCGGATTTGTGATACTTATACTCAAGGAGTTCACAAAATGTGATTTCAGGAATGCTATAACTATTTATGTCAACAGAAGTTAAATCTAATTTCAAAAATCAATATTTGTGAACTCTTACAGTATATATTGCCTGATACTTTTCTGTCATCACCGTAATAAATAAGCATTTGACATTAACGGCACGTTCTTTTTAAAATAGCCTATGTTATTTTTATGTTTTATAAATACTGTGATACTTTGTATTTACCATTTTCACCTAACGGTAATGATTATTTAATGCCTGTCAGTGAAGAAAAACAGAAAAAAGGTCAAACAATGAAGCACAGTATTCGTATTGCAAATGATTTTTAGTGTAATTTAAGGAACTATTATGGACAATTCACATTTCTTTTTTAGATTCAATTGCTCTGGAGGCATTATTTCAATGATAAAATCTATGTTTCCCCCTTTTCGGGCTTGTGAAATAGCTACTGCCGGATTTCTACAAAGATTTGTTTCCCATTTATTATTGTATAAAACTAAAAGCATATTTATTATAGCCAGTTTATTTTTGGTTTTTGCATTCCATTCGTTGGCAGATGCAAAAAGTAAAGAAATTTTGGGCCGGGTAGAGAAGATTCTTGTTTTCCCCGGGAACATTGTTTTAAAAGCAAAAGTAGATACCGGCGCCAAAACCTGTTCCATAAATGCCCCTGTTTATACCTTATTTGAGCGGGATGGTGAAAAATGGGTGAAATTTGAATTGATAAATGAAAAAGGAGAAAAGTTGAATATTGAGGAAAGGGTCATACGCACAGCAACAGTAAAGCGTATAGGAATGCCGTCAGAAAAACGCCCCGTTATTAAACTTGGCATTTGCATAGGAGGTATTTATAAGGAGGTTGAAGTAACTCTTTCAAACAGGACACGGTTTATGTATCAGATGCTTATAGGGAGAAATTTTTTGCTGGACGATTTTTTCATAGATGTATCCTCCACCTATTCCAAAGAACCAAAATGCGAGAGTGTTTTCGGCGATGAATAGAACACATTTTTACTTTTTTATCTTCAGCCTCTTACTCATAAGCTGTGGTTTGATCGCCTATAAATATTTTGTATTTGGTTTTCCTATAGTCCCGGAGGAAAAGGCTAATTTTTGGAATATTGAAGTTCATGTTTCCTTTGATGCACAGAACGAACCGGCAAAGGTGGTGTTATTCTTGCCCGGATATTCAAGAAACTTTATTATTTCATCTGAAAATTTTGTCTCGAGGTCTTATGGTATAACCACTTCTACCGACAACATTAACCGGAGCGCAACATGGGCTATTCACGAGGCAAGTAAGCGTCAGGTGCTTCTCTACCGCATCCAGGTGAATAAAGTAAAATTAAGAAATCCTCCGGATAGCGCACCCCCTCTTGAATGGGAAGTTCCTGAATTTTTGGAACCTAATCGGTCAGCAGCCAACGCCCTTCTTGTTGAAATCCTGAGAAAATCAGCAGATACTGATTCTTTTGTGATGAAATTATTCAAGCTTCTGAATGCCCAACCGCCAGATGAAAACGTTGCGATTCTTTTGGACAAAGAAGTTTCTGTGGATAAAAAGGTAGAATTAGCGGTTCAATTGCTTGCTCTTGCAGGCATTCCTGCCAGGGTAGTAAATGGTATTAAAGTAACCACCAGAACAAACGATGCGAAAATAGAAAGGTGCATAGAAGTGTATAGTGGCGGGAAGTGGACGGGTTACGATCCGGTTTCAGGAACATCATTAATTTCCGGGAACTATCTGGACTGGTGGAGGGGAACAAAACCATTAGTACAGTTATCCGGCGGGAAAAATCTGAAAACAAATATTTCTGTAGGTCTTCAGGAAGAGGATGCTATCAATGCCGCTATAAAAAGGGCGGAAACAATGAACCCGTATTTATTAAATTTTTCTTTATTCAGCTTGCCGCTCCATTTTCAGGCAGTTTATCATCTGTTGCTGCTCATTCCTATTGGCGTTTTATTTTTGGTTATCCTGCGAAATGTTATTGGTATTGAGACATTTGGCACTTTTATGCCTGTGCTTATCGCTCTGTCTTTCAGGGAAACACATTTAATTTCAGGTATTATATTATTTAGCATACTGGTTGCGATTGGAATGGCTGTGCGTTTGTATCTTGAGAATTTCAGGCTCCTGATGGTATCCCGTCTCGCATCCTTACTTATTATCATTATTATATTCATCGGGATATTCGATATTTTATTCTACAAACTTCATATTGAGATAGGACTCTCCATCTCAATATTCCCAATAGTCATTCTCACTATGACGATAGAACGAATGACCATTACGTGGGAGGAACGGGGGTCTAAAGCCGCATTGCAACAATGTGTGGGAAGTTTAATCGCCGCTTCCATTGTATACTTTTTTATGTTTAACAAATATAGCAGACACTTAATATTCGTATATCCGGAGATGCTTTTGCAGATACTGGCAATCGCCATGCTTTTGGGCAGGTATAAAGGGTACAGGTTAGTAGAGTTATTCCGTTTTAAGGAGTTTAATAAGATAAAATAATGATTCCAAAACTCATAAAACAATTGCATAAATTAGGAATTGTTGGAATTAATCGCCGTAATATCGATTATATCTCAAAGTATAATAAGCGGTGCCTATACCCGCTTGTGGATGACAAATTACTTACCAAGAAACTTGCAATACAGGCGGGCATTAACGTCCCCGAATTGTATGCCGTTGTAGCAGTAAACCATCAGGCACGGGATATACATGCCATTCTCAAAAAACATTCCACATTCGTTATTAAACCTGCCCATGGGAGCAGTGGAAATGGCATAATCGTTATCACCGGCCATTCTAAGAAAGGATATCGAACCCTGGGAAGGACGATCGTTAGTGAAGAGTTCCTTGAAAATCACATTTTAGAGATTCTTAGCGGCGTATATAGTATAGGAGGACATACCGATAGGGCGTTCGTAGAATATACGGTGCAGCTTGCCCCATTTTTCAGAGACCTTACCTATCAGGGAATGCCTGATATTCGCATTATTGTTTTTCTCGGAGTGCCGGTTATGTCAATGATGCGCCTGCCAACACATTTATCGAATGGCAAAGCAAATTTGCATCAGGGTGCAATAGGCGTTGGTATTGATATAGCAACAGGTATCACCACTACAGGGGTATGGTTTAATGATATTATTACGGAACACCCGGATACAGGTATTGAAATAACCGGCATAAAGATCCCAAACTGGGAGAATTTATTGAACCTGGCCGCACGGTGTTACCAACTCACAGGATTAGGTTATCAGGGAATAGATATTGTTATTGACAGAGACAAGGGGCCTATGCTCTTAGAATTGAATGCGCGTCCGGGTCTCAACATCCAAATCGCCAATTGCGCAGGATTATTGCCGCGTCTGAAAATCGTTGAGCAACGCTACAAAGAACTAAACACTTTGGAAGAAAGGGTTTCCTTCATACAAAATATTTGTAATATTTCAGCATAGATATACTCAAAGGGTTCACAAAATGTGATTTCAGAAATGCTATAACTATCTATGTCAACAAAAGTTAAATCTAATTTTAGAAATCCCTGTTTGTGAACTCTTACAGTATAGAAATGTTACTGATGGGTCTGCTTCGTCCATTCGGCATGCTCGGGACACAGGCTTTGACCCATCCCACATAATTCTCTCTCTTATTCGGAAGACAATGGATTTACACGAGGGTATAATATAAATCGCGCTGTTTCGCCTGGTAGCCGGCGTCGTTTATCAAAAATTCAATTTCCTCTTTTTCCATGGTATAACTTACTCCCGCTGCCTTCACAACATTTTCCTCAATCATTGTGCTCCCCATGTCATTCGCACCGAATTTTAAAGAGAGTTGCGCTATTTTAGCGCCTTGTGTGACCCATGATGCCTGGATATTCTCAATGTTATCAAGATACAGCCGGGAAATGGCTAAGGTTTTTAAATAATCATGACTGCCGGAAAGAGCGTTTTCCAATTGTGTGTTTTTCGGTTGAAATGTCCATGCGATAAAGGCGGTAAACCCGCCTGTTTTATCCTGGAGCTGCCGGATTTTTTCAAAATGTTCGATGCGTTCTTCCGTAGTTTCGATATGGCCAAACATCATTGTAGCAGTCGTTTTCATGCCCTGTTCATGGGCAGATTGCATCACGTCCAGCCATTCCCGCGCAGAACATTTATTTGGGCTTATGATTTTTCTGCAACGATCCGTCAATATTTCAGCGCCGCCGCCTGGAATGGAATCAAGCCCCGCTTCTTTTAATATACGTATCACTTCCGGCATTGGTAGGGTATTTAGATGGGAAAAATGCATTATCTCCGGAGGAGAAAAGGCGTGTATGTGTATATCGAAGTTTTTCTTAATGGAGAGTAATAAATCAGTATAAAAATCTATCTTTAGCGCTGGGTGCAGTCCCCCTTGCATGAGTATCTGCTTACCGCCTAATGCTAAAGTTTCTTCTATTTTTTTATAAAGCTCCTTTTTTGAAATGATGTATCCATCACTATGTTCAATATTTTTATAAAAGGCGCAGAATTTGCACCCTGATGTGCAAATATTCGTATAATTGATGTTTCTGTCAATAATGTAGGTACGGAAGTTTTCCGGGTGTTTCATCTTGCAGACCTCGTCAGCAGCAATTCCCAACATGAGAAGCTCTTTATATTCAAAGAGACATGCACCTTCATCAGCAGTTATTCTTTTATTTTGTACCGGTTTTAAAAGTACTTCCTGCAGATGCTTGTCTGCCGGGCAGTAATCAGGTGTCATTAAATATAACCCTTTCTCCTTTGGGCGCTAATTCTATTGCTACCGCACACTGGTAAAATTTCTTAAGCCCTTGTATCTCCTCCTTCTCTAAATCGTATTGAATAGCATTTGTAAGATAATGCAGGCATGTATCGAATGATATATTAAGCCGTTTTGCTTCAGACACGGCAATTTCTTTTATGTGCTGAATGCCCATTTTTTTTGAGTTCAACAGTAATTCGTTTAGTCCGGGTATTTTTCTCCCTCGTTTCACCACCCAGACCGCATAAACAAAAGGCAGTCTTGTATATTCATACCATGCCTGTCCGAGGTCTAAGGTAACGTACCCATTGTCTGCCGCCTTGATAGCGTTATCGCCAATAATTAAAACAGCATCTGCCCTTGTTTCAGCAATGTTATACTGTTCATTAAATTGCGTGTACCCGGGCGTAAGGTGATATTGACCATGTAAAATAATCCTTGTAAGTGCGCGGGAAGTTAATGAACTTGTGTCTAATGCCGCAGTTTGTATGTTTGCAATCGGTACTTTAGAAAATATCTTAACGCTTTCAACCGCCCCGTGGGAAGCGATTGCTATATGCGGTATAATTGCAAAACACCCATTCCTGAAATATTCAATGGAAGGAATGAGGGCTACATCAATACGATCATTGTTCAGCATGCCAGGCAAAAGCGAAGGCACTTCAAATAACAATTCTATGGAATCTTTATGGCATTCAAGTCCATATATCAAAGGCTTTGCGTTCATATAAGGGACAATGCCTATCCTGATCTTTTCTGTCATATTGCACTTGCCTAAATCTTTATTCTTAGATAAACTAGCCTCTATTACTTTACTTTTCATACAGGCCCTGAAGCTATATTACTTAACATATTCCTAAACTGGCATAGCCAGCACCAATCAAGCATGAAATACGAAAGGCGGAACTACAGATTACATAGATTACATAGATTAAAAAATTTACCACAAGTGAAACATTTTATATGACTATTGTATTTTCTTCAATAGAGAATTACATTGACGTTATTATTAAAAAGGAATTTTACACCAATGAATAAATCACATACTGTTGCCCTGCTGGCAAAACGAGTCTTCTTTTGTTTTATGCTATTACTCCCTTTGTGTAAGTTGCTTAATGGTAATTTGGTATTCGCAGAAGGACAAACGAAATTTGCGCAGGATTTTTTTGACGTTGCTGAACCGATCACACTTAAAGATCCGTTGGCGGTCATCCTGGGCGCAATTGACAACGATGGAGCGTTTGTTTTTACGTATGCCGATGCGGTAAAGTTTGCCGGACATTCCTGTCCTGCAGTTGCCGGTGCGTACAAATCAACCCAATTGGCGCTGAAGGCATTATACGGCAAGGAGACGCCGGTAAGGGGAAATATAAGTGTGACCATCATGGGTGGCGTCGATGAAAATGTAAACGGGCCAATATCACAGATTGTGTCCATGATAACCGGCGCAGCCGCCGAGAACGGTTTTAAGGGCTTTGGCCCTGCCGGAAAATATGGACGGTACAATTTGATGTCATTTGCTCCTGAACAAAAGACAGATACAAAAGCAACGTGTACATTGTTATTTCAGCGAAGGGACACGGGGAAAACGGTTGAAATCACTTACGACCCGGCACTGGCACATGCGGATGAACGCATGGAAAAACTTATGCCTCTGACGCTCTCCGGCAAAGCAACTGATGAACAAGCAAGGTTGTTTGGCAATCTGATGCAGGAGCGGGTAAAAACTATCCTTTTTCAACCACCGGAAGGCACGTTTATTATCAGGGAGAAACAATAATGCTTTCGATGAAAGGCGCTATTATTTATACCGGCAAAGAGGTCATAAAAGACGCTTTCATTAATTTTGACCACAATACGGTAGCTAACGTTTCAAATACACGTCAGGGAGAAATGCTTGGTGAGTATCCGGTAATCACCCCTGCATTTATTGATCCCCATTGCCATATAGGGATGTGCAGGGCAGGAGAACCTGCGAGTGAAGAAGAAGCAAATGAGAAAATGGATACATTTTTAACACTTGCAAACGCCATTGATTCCGTACAAATGGATGATGTATCTTTCGCCGACTCAATAGAAGCAGGCATACTTTATTCCTGTGTTTTGCCAGGCAGCGGGAATATTCTTGGCGGTAGCTCGGCGGTTATCCGCAACTACGGAAGCACAACCACAAACGCCCTCATCAGGGAAGCGCCAATTAGCATAAAAGCGGCGCTGGGATACAATCCCATGTCAACACGTGAATGGAAGGGAAAACGCCCATATACACGCATGGGCGCTTTGGCCCTCTTTAGGGAAAAACTATATGCCGTAATAAAAAAAATGGAAAAAATAGCGAAGGGCACAGAAATGAAAGATATAGATTTTTCCCGTGAAGATGAAATCCTGCGTGACATTCTCTGCGGAAAAATAGTATTGAGGGTACACGTACATAAGACGGACGATATCGAATCATTTCTGCGGTTTGCAGACGAATTCAAGGCAATACACCCTGAGTATGCCATAAAGTTTACCATTGACCACGCATGCGATGTTCATAAAATTGATATATTCCATAAATTAAGGGAAAGAAATATACCTGTTATTTACGGGCCTATGGATTCACTGGCGTATAAGGTAGAATTAAAACACGAAAACTGGAAAAACCTGCGATACCTCTTGGAATCAAACGTATCGTTCGGCCTCATGTCAGACCATCCAGTAATATTACAGAGAATGATTCTTTTGCAACTGCGCTGGTTTATTCGTTTCGGATTAAGCAAACAACAGGCAATTGAAATCATCACGGCAAAAAATGCATGGATACTGGGAATAGATACAATATTAGGCTCTTTAGAACCTGATAAATGGGCGTCATTTGTATGCTGGAACGGAGACCCGTTTGATCTAACCAGCTATCCCGTTACTGTGTATGGTGAGGGACGTTTGCTTCATCTTTAGATTTACGATTTACGAATTACGATTTAAAATCGTAATTCGTACTTCGTTTTTTTTATCTCAGTTTTTATCAGGGTTCATGAGTAAATTCAATACTTCCTGATAAGCCTTTGGTTTTTGTTCCGCTTGTTTCAAATACGTAATTAACATCTTTTTTGCTTCTTCGATTCTATTTTTTTCTTCCGGTTTAAGGGAGATTTCTTCTTTTTCGTAATCCCTCACTACATCCCCTGAAATATCTTCACCCCTGTCGGACAACAATTCGAGTTCCTCGCGATAAACCTCTGCCCGGCGTTCTAACAATTTCCGATAAGCGTTAAGGGTATTTTTTGCATCTTCAATCCGGACCTCCATTTCTCTTTTCAGGATATCTCCCTCTTTTCCCCGGTTTTCCACCTCTTTCTCCCGTGCGTCAGCGGACAATGAAGTAACTTCCTCATAATAAGACGAACTGCCTATTTGTCCCAAATAGTCGTTAAGCGTCTGCACAGCGTCTTCATATTTCTCACTTTCAACCTGAATGGCGCTGCGTAAATAATATACGTTGGGCGATAGTCTTGTCCCCAATGACATGAGTTTTTCAAAACAGATCTCAGCGTTAATATAATCGCCCTTATCCATGTATTTTTTTGCGTTTAGAAAATACTTATTTGCCAGTATCTCTTTCTGCCATTGAGCATCTGCCACAATGCGCATTTCTGAAGGCTTATTTGATTCTTCGTGCAAATCCGCTAATGCAAGGGTTTCAATATACTTCCAGTATTCGATTCTTTCTTTTATTTTCTTGCGGATTGAATCGTCTTCATCTGAATGCGGGTTATCAAGCTGTACCGCATCTGTATTTAAAAAAATCTCCCATCCTCTGATTTTATCTCTCAGCGGTATATTGCTTGTATCCATATCTGCCATGGCGTCATATACATCCTTTATTTGAAACAATAATGAATCCCATTGTCCCCTTTCCTGATTATTTTTTACCTCCTTACTCATGCAGATTTTCCATGGTGTATGTATGAAAACAACCGTGCAAAAGAAAACTATAAATAGTTTACCGATGGTTTTTATTGATTTGTGTATCATGTTTTTTAGTAATAGATAAAGAGTGATTGATAGAGTGGCATGGCCACGGAAAAAAATGTAAAAAGAACCATGCTGGGCATTGTGAACGGAATACGTTGTAAAATTATGGCGTCTCAACTTCCAGTTCAGGCTTTTTGTATTCTTCGTTTACGGTTGGTGTCTCCTTTGTTTCAGCATCTTTTTTTCCATAAATGGCATATTTATGATTACCGAAAAGTACATACCACATAATAAACATAATCAGGCCCGCAAATAATTTATTCCAACCCTTTCTGTTTCTTAAATTATCGATGGTTCCCATATCTTATTTCCCTCCTTTATAGTCAAACAAATAAAGTTTTCGAAAAATTTACACCCATCAGGCCTCTCTATCAAGAGGGGCTTCAGGGAGAGTTTGATAGTATGCTTAGTCAAATAAATCTATTTTTCAGAAAGCCATTTTATATTCAAACTTCTAAAATCAGATTTGATTGTACTATTGTTCTGTATTATCTGGCAATACGTAATAATATATATTATAAATCCGACAAACAGTTCGTCGTGAATTTCCCGAAAGGAAGAATGCAAGGCGGAGGAAATAAGGTCATCGTTGTATCAGCAAATAGGGCAATTGAAAGTGGAGTTAGACTGAGTTGAAAAAAAGCTGGACTTACCAGTTGAGGCAAAGAGGCGTTTGGTAGAGTTGGAGAACAAAGAGATCGGCATAGCCCGTCAATGTAAATTGTTAGGGCTACAAAGGTCGGGTTTTTATTACACGCTGATAGGAGAGAGCGCACATAACCTTGAGTTGATGAATAATATTGAAGGGTAGTACACGAGGAGTCCGTTTTATGGTGTAAGGCGGATGACGGTATGGTTAAGAAAGGAGGGGTATGAAGTAAATCGTAATAGGGTAAAACGACTCATGAGGCAGATGGATTTATATGCGATTTATCCATTTAATATCATTTGGATAAAATAAATTTTAACTTATTTCTATCAAAATATTGTCTTGACAATAGGGCACACCTCAAACAGCGCAAGTTATTTGTTTGCAACGATTTAACAAGTATTTTTTTAAAATACTAAAGTGTTACGGATATTTTCATTCCCCTTTGTGAGCCACCATATCATGAATGTTTCATTGGGATTTTATATTTTGGAAATAGATACACAATATATAGTGTTAAATTTGGCAAATGGCGTTGTGGGGATAAGTTGTTGGTAAAATCCGTTAGACAGTTCTATTTAAACGAGAATAAATGCAAATGGACGCTAACAAAAAAACTCATACTAACGTTTATTAGCGGTTCTATTTATTATTGGTGGATTCCTTGCAAAAAATGCCGCTGTAATGATAAAGTATTTTGTAATGGTTTCCCCTCACCTAATTTTATAATAATAAAATTTTTGGCAAATATATATTTAACAGAAGATACGGGTATTCTATATTTTAAGTCTTCATCTCATTAATTTTCTTCTTCTTTTTCACTTATAAGCTGCATTATTTCATCCGGAGATTTTGATTTAATTATTTTTTGTTTAAATGTTTCATCGACAAATAACCTTGCTATACTGCTGAGAAGCTCCAGATATATATTATTTGTTCTTTCCTTTGTTGCGATCAGGAAAACCAAATGTACGGGTTTTTCATCCAGGGCATTAAAATCGATGCCATCCTGTGATATTCCCAAACACGCAATAAAATCAGTAACTCCTAGCGTGAGTTTATCACAAAATAAGGCATGAAGCAACGTAACATAAATACAGTCAATGCGTTAAGCACAACATCAATTGTATACACTGAGTCCTTGAAGTTTCAGCCGATGTTTGTGGAAATCCATAATGCCTAACGCATTCATCAACAGAGATTCCTTGTCGGACATTTCTTCCAATTTGTAGGTAGCCTTAACTCTCCCTCTGGCCTTTGTTTCTTCAAGCATAGCAGAAAGCCTTATATTATTAAGGGTGTCTAACAGGGTATCTAACGTTCCACTAAATTGTGCGTGCGCTTTTGCCTGATACCACACAATCGCCGCCATTAGGTATCCGAGGACGCAAATAAAAAAATGCACCCTGATTTTCTGATCCGTCCAGTGAAATTGCGGTTTTAAAGCAAGGTGATAGGGGTTCTTGAGATTTCTAAAGGCATGTTCAATTTTTGATTGCCCATAGTAGGCTTTTATAATGTCCGCGGTATCCCAATCGTGATGGTCTGTCATAAGAATCCTGAACCCCAGTTCCCCTTCTATTTCTTCGAGCTTTTTCTGGTCGATTGAAAAATTCAATTGAAACTTGCCTTCAGATACCTCTTTTAACGACCAATCGATAACATCCTTCGCAAATTGACATTTCACTACACTTCTTATCGTATCCTCCAGACCCTCTTTGTCCCGCATCTTTCCCTTTGGATTACACAGATGCTGCTGTAAGAGCTTTAACTGATGTTCTGCCTTTTCCAGAGACTGAGACATTCCCCTTAATTGCCCAACCTTTAATTTCTCGGAAATAAATACGACAACGGTTCTTTCCTGCCCCCAAATAACCCGTTTGTCATGGTACACCTGTATCTTACTGCCGTCAACGTCATATTCCCTGAAATTACACATGGCATCCCCTACCAACTGCTTGTGATGATACGGTGTAAGCGCTCCAACGTAATGCAATGCCAATCTCTCTACAATAGCCATATTGTCCATGGAATTGTTTCCACGATCAAAAACAATAGTGTGCTTTTTGCTGTCGAAACCTAATCCGGTCATCCTGTCTTTTATCGTCTCAAGAACCGCGCTGAACACCTTTGCATCCGCCATGTTCCCCTGATAGGTATGGTGAAACAACGGTATCATGTCGTTACGTGTAACGACCATCGCCAACCCGACCTGCCTGAGATCGTATCGCTTTTGTTTGTTTTTCCCCCGCCGGGCAATAGTGCATCGCAGATTAGTTGTGTCGATATACGTGAAAAAATTGGTTGTATCAAAAAACAGTGTGTCGCTTTGAAGGTTGTATGTTTTAAATGTCTTTTCAATTAATTCGCGCTCGATTTCTGCAATGGATTCTTCAGGAAGTGCATCCATCAAATCCCAGAAATGCTGACTGTCTATTTTACTCAAGCTGTGTCTGAGTAAGTATTCGGCAGTAGTCGTCTTTGCCCAATCCCACCATCCTCTTTTGCTGGTAGGCACACACACTCTCCCCACGGCACCCAACAAGAGGGTACTTCCGGCGGTCAGATTATTTCGAACAGGTTTTTTAGCACAATACTGCCGTGGCGACTTTATATATTTATTAATCACGGAAGGGACGTCCAGGGCATTGGCCACACTTAGCAATGCGGCTACCGCGCCATGTGAATAAGATTTGAGCCGTAATTTTTCGGTAAGACCTTGCAGTTGTTTTAATAAATCGTCTGCCTTGCCAAGATAGGCCAGGACGATGGGCCTGGGCTTGCCGTTAACGCGCCGCGATTCGACAATATACCAATATTTATAACCTCTGGAGTTTTTAGATTGAATGGTAGCCATGGCTATTAGTTGTTAGTGTATACGTAATAGATTAATACTCCGTGTATAATAGTATATACAGGCATATAATGCAATATAAATATAGTATTATTCAGTGTATACATAATTTTTTAGACAAAAAAAGTCGCAACCCGATACAAATCATTGGATTGCAACTTGATGTCTTTGTCTTACACCTTATTTCGTGATAAACTCACGCTAGTGTTTGTGCATGAGGGATTCCAATCCCACCGCCAATTCCAGTACTTTTAATCTTTTCCCGTGTGATTACTTTTTCCAGCAAATCTACTTCATCTACAACTTTTGCGGAAGATTTTGTTACTTTCACCATTTTTTCTAACACTTCAAATTTGTTCATTCCATATAGATTAATAATTATATGTTCTTTAGCTAATACATCAGAAAGTTTCACATTTGCCTCCCCTTTACCCAAATAATTTCTAACGCATTATACCAGTGACAATACATAAAGTAAAAAATATCTTCTTCCAAGGTATCTCCGCAATAAAACACTATAGTGTTATCATTTTTTTACATTGTAATTTTTAATTTAAAAAAATCAATTATTTTGTAACAATTTAGCTTTTTGTAAAATACATGGGACATAAAAAACAGGGTAAATAGGTAACTTCTCAATAAGTTGAGGTTTTTTATAATAATTTCCACCTTCAACAGTCTACAATCCGAAATTTGCTGATTGCCGACTGTAAACTGCCGGCTGTACCGTATTCCACATTAATAAATTAGGAACGAATAGCGAATGACCTTGGACCATTTTTTAAATATTTGACAATTCTTGTTATGATGTGTTACAAATTAGTTACATTGTATCTGTGTACTATTTTGCTGTTAATTCATAAAGGATTTCAGATTATGTCAAGAAGGCTTCCTGTTTTTATTGTATGCGTATTCATTGTTTTAAAGGCGGTAACAAGCTATGGCTATACGTTCGATTCAGGAACGTTGCGTGGCAGGATTATTGATGGTTTTGGGAAACCGGTTTCGTTTGCTGATATTGAAGTGACTTCAAATGGCTCAAAACATATGGCGACAACGGATACTTCCGGTAATTTTTCTGTAACTTATTCTCCCGGCAATATTCAATTAATGGCAAAAAAAACTGAATTTGTCCCGCTGAGTTATTCATTTATGGTTGAAGTAATTGATGAAATTGCCCTGGATGATATTACCCTGTGGAAGGTGCCTCCTGGCGGAGGATTATTTTTTGTAGGGAAAGATGATTATGTAAAAATAAATGAAGCAAAGTATGATTCAGAAAGTACCAGTAAAGAAAAAAGGTTTTACGTGAAAGGCACACCGACAAAAATTAACGGGAATACCCTGAGGATTATTGATTTTCAAACGGATAATCCGCTGGTTATGGGTAAGTCACTTTACCGTGTTGATAAAAACGGTTCTGTGGGAAGTATTGTTTTTTATCCTTCGATGAAGTATGTTTTGCATAAACTGGATGACACTTATTCAAGGGTTGGGGATAATGTAGGGCTGCGTGTAGCCGAATTACCACCAGGTAAATATTTTTATTGCGTAGGAGAGATGACGATACGTTCACGTAACGGAGGTGGCTTTTTCTTTGAGGTTTCATCGTAAGTAAACAATTTCCAAAATCAGGATAAATACACATTTCCCCCTCACCTGTAATAATTTGTTTTTTTTCAGAAAGAATACACTTCATACCTCTTTATTGAACACACCTCCCGCATTGTTAATGCATTTCTTTCAGAGAGCACAATGTGCTCTATAAATGTTAATCGTGCGTTTCAAATAAAAAGTAGTAACGCATAGAGCGGCTAAGCTTAATCTGCAATCGAATAATGAAACAGCCATGATCCTATTGTTCATAAATGGGAATGAAAATATTCACACAAAGACGCAAAGAGAGAAGTAGTGGGGGGCAAATTGATAATTGATAATTATCAATTTGAAATGGCCTGGCTGGCACACGAAAGGGAATGAGGTTTCTGGCACAGGAGGTTTTTCGCGATAAATTTCTGTAAAAATATGTGTGAAATTGTGATATGGCAGATGTGTACGATTTTATCGTAATTGGAGGAGGCCCTGCAGGGATGACGGCCGCCGGGCGGGCGGGAGAAAGAGGGAAAAGCGTAATCCTTCTCGAAAAGAATGCCCATCCGGGCAAAAAACTTCTTCTCTGCGCTTCCGGACGGTGTAATGTGACGAATACGGCGTCATTTGCCGCTTTTTTTGATGCGTATGAAAAGGCGGGGCCATTTATGCGCCCGTCATTGGGCATCTTCTCTCCTGAAAAACTACGGTCATTTCTTTACTCTTATGGTGTCGAAACTATTGAAGAAAGCAAAGGGCGTGTATATCCAAAAAGCCAAAAGGCAGAATCAGTTCTGGACGCACTGCTATCGTATCTTCGCATACATCGGATCACCATTAAGAAAAATTCACGCATAGTCTGCGTGAAAGAAAAAAATAAACAAGTGATTGGTGTGGAAACAGAGGATGGATTTATAGCGGGGCGCAATGTATTGATTGCAACAGGCGGCCTGAGCTATCCTTCTACCGGGAGCACGGGGGATGGCTATACACTTGCCTCTTCACTGGGCCATACTATTTGCAAGACATATCCCGCAATAATTGCCTTTGAGACGGAGGAGGCATGGGTGAAACAAGCGCAGGGAACTCCGATTAAAAACGCACAGATTACCGCTTGCCGGCAGGGCAGAAAAATCGCGCAACATTTTGGTGAAGCGCTTTTTACTCATTATGGGATATCCGGCCCGGCGATTCTCTCCATAAGCAAACGTATTATGGAAAATCATGGAAACGGCGCGGTACGAATAGGCATCGATTTCAAACCAGATATGTCGCCTGCCGAGCTAACCACGCAACTGGTAAAAAAAATCAATACTAACGGCGGTAAGGCAATAAAAACATGCCTTACGTATTTTGTTCCTGAAAAACTTTCTCCTTTACTACTGAATATATGCGGAATTGACGAAAAGAAGAAGGCCTCCCAAATAACGACAAAAGAAAGAAAAAAGATACTGGACCAGTTGAAAGGTCTGTCCCTTACCCTATCGTCCCACAGGCCGGTTGAAGAAGCTATTATAACCGGCGGCGGAATTGACCTGGATGAGGTTGAATCGCGAACAATGGAATCTAAGTTAATAAAGGGATTATACCTCGCCGGGGAGGTGCTTGATGTAGATGGCCCAACAGGAGGATTTAACCTTCAGGCAGCATTTTCCACAGGATATCTGGCCGGAAATTCTGTTCTTTAAAACAGAAGCAACTATTCAGCGTAATCTATTAAACTACCGAAGCACAACTCGTTCCCAAACCTTGTACTGAACATAGTGAAGTATCTGATTGGGTACGTAATGGCAATGGAAACTACATTCGTGGGTTCAGGTTTTTGACCTGAACCAAACGTTTTATACTTTCAATCCCGCCTTCTATTAACAGAACAAATGACAAATAAATTCCAAACAGTCATCATGTTTCATTTCCAACACCCAGAAACGATGAAAATGGTTTTATAGCAATATCATATTGCGGTACCTGTGCCTGAGTTATTTTTTGTAGTCTTATTTTCGAGCCAGGGATTTAGTGATTTGGGCTTTGGAATTTTACCGCAGTACAGGCCTCATTATCTGCATAAACTCATGGGTTCAGGTTGTAAACCTGAACCCGCCGGGAACCCTGTCAGGGTTGTTTCTTTCATCTTCATAGGAAGTGTACAAAAAAATTGCTGCAACATCTGAAATGAAAAATATCGCTGTAGTGTTATTTCTTTTTGATGGTCTTTTTAGTGGTTTTTTTGCTCTTGGCAGGTGTCTTTTTGACGGCCTTTTGTACCGGTTTTTTCACTGTATTTGCCTTTGAGGTTTTCTTTGCAGATTTTAAGGCGGCCTTCTTTTTCCCTGTGCTTATAGATTTTTTAGCGGGTTTTTTTGTGCTGACCTTGCTTGTTTTTGTAGCGGTGCTTGCCTTCTTTTGCGCAACATCTTTACCTTTAATTTTCGCCTTTGTTTTTGCTTTTGTATCAGGTGTGGTGTCCATCTCTATACCAAAAACGGATGACAAATCCTGGTCTTCAATGATTCGGGAACTTTTTCTCTTTGCCCGTGTAAGTAATTCTTCCGTTTTATCTTTGACCGTTTCCGATATCAAATCGTCAATTTCGATCTTTCGGAGCAGGAAGAATAAATTCGGGTCGTCATCAAGCCTTGCCCCTACCCCATAAAGGGTAGCCGCAATGTGTTTGCACATGCTTGCCCAG
The DNA here is from genome assembly GCF_900232105.1 of Candidatus Kuenenia stuttgartiensis. Classification (NCBI taxonomy): domain Bacteria; kingdom Pseudomonadati; phylum Planctomycetota; class Candidatus Brocadiia; order Candidatus Brocadiales; family Candidatus Brocadiaceae; genus Candidatus Kuenenia; species Candidatus Kuenenia stuttgartensis. Next base: position 137,933 of record NZ_LT934425.1, on the reverse strand, counting down.
TCGGGACAGCTACAGTCAAATTTTATTTCTTTCGGAGATGGGAACAGCCCTTTCCCATGAGCGGTAAAAAGCTCGTCTAATGTTTTTGGGAACTTTCCCATCAAAAGCTCCTGCATCGAATCAAGCTTGCCTTTGCAAAAATCCTTTACCTCTTCCCAGATGTTTCTTTCAAGCATATTTATTGTTATTTTTATGGAATAGGGGCTTGAATCTGACCCCTGTACAAGTGAGGTTATCATGCCTTCGCGTATCTGAAGGTCAAGTACTGAGCCGCAGCGCACGTAGCTTCTTCCTCTTCCGATACGGTTGCTGTAGTCGGCGTATCCTTCTAAATTTTTGTTCCATGCCTTTCCCCACCACGTTTTTGCAAGGGTATTACCCGCCAGTATCACGGGCTTTATATCTTTGTTTTTCTTCATCAACTGCTCTAACTTCCTTTTTGCTCTCTGCTGTTTTTCCCCAACGGAAACATATCTTGGGAATCCCCAGTAACTCATAATTGCCTCTTTCCTCCATTATAATGTTAATTTGAAAAGGTCAACCAGCGCTTTATTTTCCATTTCTGTTATCATGGACTCGCCGGTGACTTGTATAACGTCTGTCGTTAATTTTGTTTTTTCACGCAACATATCATTGATTTTTTCCTCAATAGTTCCCTTCGTTATGAATTTATGCACGATAACGTTCTTCTTTTGTCCGATGCGAAACGCCCGGTCTGTCGCCTGGTTCTCAACGGCGGGATTCCACCATCTGTCGAAGTGGATGACGTGATTTGCCTCTGTCAGATTTAACCCGACGCCTCCAGCCTTTAGCGACAATACCATATAAGGAATATACTCCCGGTTCTGAAATTGTTCTACAATATTTTTCCTCATGCCAACGGAGACGCTCCCGTGCATTACCAGTCCCTCGCGTCCAAATATTGTTTTCAAAAATGCGTGCAGGTGGCCGGTTATTTCTTTAAATTGGGTGAAGATTAGTACCTTCTCCCGCTTTTCATAGATCGTTTCGCAAATTTCACGCAGCCGCATAAATTTTCCGCTGTCAGCCTCTTCATATCCGCCTGTTCCAAGAAACTGGTCAGGGTGGTTGCAAAGCTGCTTAAATTTCATTAATGACGCCAAAATGAGGCCCCTTCGCTGAACGCCTTCTGTTGCTTCGAGTTTTTTTGACAGTTCTTTAACGGTGTTTTGGTACAGGACGACCTGCTTTCTGCTTAACCCGGCGTAGGTGTACATTTCAACCTTTTCCGGCAGGTCGGAAATGACCGTTTTGTAGGTCTTTAATCTTCTTAAAATATACGGGCTGATGATCTTCTTTAACCGGGTGTATCCGGTGTGATTCTTTTTAACGCTGCCCGCAAATTCGCCGAACTCTTTTGCGTTTCCGAGCAGGCCGGGGTTCAGAAAATCAAACAATGACCACAGATCAGACAGCCGGTTTTCAACTGGAGTTCCTGTCATGATAATTCTATTTTGTGATTGTAATGTTTTTATATTACGTGTCTGTTTTGTGCCTGGATTTTTAATTGCCTGTGCTTCGTCCAGGATTACATAATGCCATACATATGTTTTCAGCCATTCATATTTTTGTACAAGGGTGTATGTAGTGATTACAAGATCAAGTTTGTTGAGCGATTCTTCATCTTTTACCTCAAATTTTTTATCTTTGTGTGCTTCCGGATGGGCGACAAAATAGTTCAGATCGGGCGCAAAACGGTTTATTTCATTGCTCCAGTTTGATATGAGGGATGCTGGGATTATCAGCAGACTGGCGTTTTTCTTTTTTTTATTCTTCAGAAGATGCAGAAATGCCAGTATTTGTATCGTCTTGCCAAGCCCCATATCATCAGCCAGGCATGCCCCGAAGTGCAGGGAATCCAGAAAACAAAGCCAATTAACACCTTTTTCCTGATAGGGTCTGAGCTGTGCCTTAAAGGTGTGATCCAAACATGCCGGGGGAATCAAGTCATGGTTTGCCAGTTTTTCCATTACTTGCTCCAGCCACTTTCCGTTTGATACTTCAATATTGTCATCATTTTCAGTCAAACCAAGCAAATTGTTCGGGTTCAGTTGCAGCCTTAGTGCGTCCCGCAGGCTGAAATGCTTATCTTCCGTTAATTTGCGGGCGTTCTCATAGGCGTGAAGAACCTGTTCAAGCTTTTCGGCGTCAACGGCAACCCATTTGCCCTTGATGTATGCCAGACCGTCAGTCTCCGCCAGCAGCCTTCTTGCCTCCTCTTCGGTAACAGGCGTATCGCCAAGAAGCAGGTTGACGTTGAAATCGAGTAGTGAGTCCATTCCAAGAAAGGTTTCTTTTTTGCCCTCTAACTGAATGTTTACCTTAAGCGGAGATGATGCAGATTTCCACCAGTTGGGGATACGGCACAGGATACCGTATTTTTCATATGTGGGAATTTCTTTCAGAAAGCGGTACGCTTCCTTTTCGTCCCATGCCAGTGGATGAAACAGTTCGCCGGAGTCAACGAGATGGGAGATCAGATCGCTTTCTTTTGCCGCAAGGTGTACGGTGGAAAGAAGGTCCAGCAGTTTTTCATTGTTCCCTCCATATTCCGTCAATGCGTATTTTAAGGGGAGGTGTTTTGATTTGCCCTGTTTGTCGCCTTGGGTGGAATAGGTGGCGAGAAAAGCAAAGGGATAATCCTGCCGTTTATTTTCAACGAGATGAAAATAAATGCGTCCGACAATATGTAAATCAGGGCTGTAGGTATGGATGAAATCCTCTACCGTTCCCCGGTAAATACTGATTTCGTATTGAAATTGCGCATTGAGCATATGCCAAAGCAGTTTAAGAAGTTCGGCGTTAAGGTACTCGAAACCCGTCATGAGTGGGGCACGAATCAGCATCTCAGCAATATCTTCTTTCCCTAATGGAATGGCTATGTTGTTTCTGATAGTTTCAAGATCGGGTATATGGCGCAGCTTATTTGAAAATTCAGAAGTGAAATATCGCCAGTAATCAAGGGATGGTGAGAGCGGGATGGATTGGTCTGAAAAGCTAAGGAATAAAAGGAAGGATTTAAAATCGGTTTTAAAACGGCTGTGTATCTCATTTTGCAGCAGTTGTTGATTTTTGTCTATCCTTTCCTTTACTTCATTCCACTCCAACTGTAAAGTGCCGTTGGGCATGACTATTGCGTTTAGTTCAAAATTCATAATAATCTACCATTTAATAAGATTGCGTCCTTCGTATTTTGCAAGATAAAGCGCTTTGTCTGCTTTGGAAATTAACTTTTCGGGAGACGAGGCGGCGCTTGGAACCTCGTTTGAAATGCCAATGCTTACGGTGATTCTGCCGCTGGCATTGGAATCTTTGTGGGGTATGTTCATCGCCTCAATATTCGATTGCATTGCCTTTGCAACCATAACGGCACCGCTTTCATCTGTATCAGAAAGCAGGGCGACAAACTCCTCTCCGCCGTAACGTGCAATTATGTCGCACTCTCTTTTCAGGGCGCTGAGGATGGCCATTGATACTCGTTTAAGGCATTCATCACCTTTCTGATGGCCGTAGGTATCGTTATAGTTTTTGAAGAAATCAATATCAATCATCAATAGGGATAGCGGTTTTGCCAATCTGACGGATTGTTTCCATTCATTGTGCAGCATTTCGTCGAAAAAGCGCCTGTTAGCGAGTCCTGTCAGACTATCGGTCCGCGAGAGCTGATGAAGCTTTTCATTTGCCTGTTGTAATTCCTGGTTTGTTTTTTCCAGCACCTGCGCAAGCGTAAGCAGTTCTTTCTCTCTGTTTTCGCGCTCATCCATTTCTTTTTTTAATTTAAGTACAGAACTCACCCGTGCGATTAATTCGACCGGATTTAAAGGTTTTTTTATATAGTCTATCGCACCGGCGCCAAATGCCTGTTTTAATCCTTCATCCGTATCCTCCGCCGTTATCACTATGATTGGAATATTTTTTAAATGCCTTGTTGCATTTATTTTCAGGCAGGCTTCCACTCCGTTTGTACCTGGCATGTTAATATCCATAAGGATTAAATCAATTTCACATTTTCTATTTTTTGAGTTTTCATCATCCAAACCCAATAAATGAAATGCTTCCTGAGCGGAATTGACAAAAAATAATCGTGAAAATCCTTCCGGTATTAAAAATATTTCTATCTGTCTTTGTACGTGTTTGGAGTCGTCAACGACGAGTATCGGGTTATTCATAGACAATTTATACTTGTTTCTTAACAATGGGTCATTCGTTTATACGTATGCGAACACGATATCTGTCAACTGTAATTATTACTTTTTTTTCAAGAATGTCTTTATGCTTTTCTATTAATCGCAGTAGTATTTTCCCCTGGTCTTTGGCGGGAATATCTACCAATCTTATTATTGCCGGGTGAGGTTTATTATAGATAAAAATAAGTTCTCCAAAATCCTTATCTGCTGTAACCAGTATCAGGTTTTCATCAAGCGCCCTCCTCATAATCACTTCGTCTCCAGGATCCTCACCACCCTCAGGTATCCATAAAGCATTATAATTTGCGCTTCTTAGATCTCTTACCGCAAAACTTGAAATACAACTGTCAAGTAAAAATTGCATGGTCAATTCTTTACCAGGGCTGGTTCAATCCTATCATGAGCAACCATTCGATATGCATAGATCAAACATGCCTGGATATCTTCTTTTTCCAAAAAGGGATAGCCTTCTAATAGTTCTTCAATTGTTGAACCGCTGGCAAGCATTCCAAGTATATGTTCAACAGCTATCCGCATTCCGCGAATAATTGGCTTTCCGTTGAAAATTAAAGAATCGAAGGTAATGCGTTTTAAGAGTTCTTCGTCTTTCATAATTTTCCCCCAAATTTAAAACTGTTCAAACTGACCTTCAAATAGTCATTATATATGTTTAAAAAACATTATTATACCGTAACCGGATTTTTATGGTATCGGAATTATAAGAGTGAAACAAGGCCTTTTCTCGTATTAATCAGGAATAAAACATTTTTCTTGTAACGGCAAGGCATGCCTTGCTATTACAAATCATAGCCCCTATAGGTAATTTTTTTCCCAAAAAATTAAAATGTTCCCGGTATCGTGTTATTCATAGACAATCTCCACTTGTTCAATGTACTGTGACATTGCGTGAATCCATTTCTGCATTTCTGCTACGTGTCTGTTTTTAGCGCTTATTTCAAGGAATTTCCCCATGTCGGTAAGTTCGTCAAAACCATAGCCTCCGCTTGCCCCTTTTAACCGGTGCGCCAGTGTTTCGATTGTTTTGTAGTCTGTGTTCTGTAATGCGGCAGTCATCGTCATTATATCGCTTCGTACGTCTTCAATAAATTCAGGAGTAACATTTTTAAATATCGGATTAATTGAAACAAATAATTTATTTTCAACAGTAATTTCATTCGTAACCTTACCTGCTGAAAATGCCGCTTTTTCTCCGTCTGTCGCCGGTGTGTAATTTGCATGCAAAGGGACATATTTATGTATGGCGTCGATAAGCGTTTGTTTTTTTATTGGCTTAATCAGGTGGCAATTGCACCCGGCGTCGATGCTTTTTTGTTCATCTCCTTTAAATGCATGAGCTGTTAATGCAATAACAGGCGTTGCTTTCAGCCCGAGTTCCATTTCGTATCTTCTTATTTCCCTTGTTGCGGTATAACCATCCATTACGGGCATTTGTATATCCATTAATACAAGATCGTACTTTTCGTTTTTAAATTTTTCCAGACATTCAAGTCCATTTTCCACCACGTCCACTTTAAAGTTTGTTTTATTAAGATAGGCTTGTATCAGTACCCGGTTGTGATAGTAATCTTCAACCAGCAAGAGCTGCCGGGTGGGAACGCTTTCAGGTATTTGAATAACGGTGCGAGATGCCGGCCCGGTAAACGGTATGGTCTTTTGTGGGTCTATGACGGCGTTAATGCTGGTGAGAAGGTCATGTCTTTTGATGGGTTTCACCAGATATGTGGTTATTCCTAATTCTTTTGCCCTTGCCACATCCCCGCTTTTATTGTCAGAGGTGAACATCATAATAATCAGACCGGCAAGCTCCGGATCGTTCTTGACGGAACGCGCAATCTGAAACCCGTCCATGCCGGGCATGCGACAATCAAGGAGAAGGAGGTTGTAAGGTGTTCCGGCGTTCCTTGCCCGTTTGAGTTCGTTTATACCATTTTCTCCGCCTTCTGCTTCGGCGACGGGAATATCCCATCCGTGCAGCATATCACGTAATATCATGCGGTTTGTGGCATTGTCGTCTATTATCAGGACGTAAGGTTTTTCAGCGCCCGATAACGGTATTTCTTTTTGTTCCTGAGGTTTAGGATGAACATCAAAGGTTACGGTAAAATAAAAGGTGCTTCCTTTGCCCGGGGTGCTTTCTACCCAGATTTCTCCATCCATTAATTCAACCAGGCGTTTGCAGATTGCAAGTCCCAGCCCTGTTCCACCATATTGGCGCGTAGTGGAAGAATCCACCTGTGAAAAAATATTAAAAATAATACTTTGCTTTTCTTCCGGAAGGCCTATTCCGGTATCAGAAACCAAAAAAAGCAGCATGCCTTTTTTGCCGGGCAGTTTATTACGTTTTCCCGTCAGAAGAATCTCTCCTGTCCTGGTAAATTTAATGGCATTTCCAATTAAGTTTGTTAGTATCTGATGCAAACGCACCGGGTCGCCGATGAAAGAAGTAGGAATATCCTCGGCTAAATGGCAGTTCAATTCGAGGCCTTTCTCGTGGGCGCGGAACGCCATGACTTCGCACGTCTTTTCTATTTGTTCACGCAGATTAAATTCAATGTGTTCAATGGTGATTTGCCCTGCCTCTACCTTGGAAAGATCAAGGATGTCGTTGATTATCTGGAGGAGATTTTCCCCTGCGTTGCGGAACACCTTAACGTATTCAGACTGTTTGGGCGTCAACATTGTTTCCCATAATAAGTCTGACATGCCTATAATAGCGTTCATGGGGGTGCGGATTTCATGACTCATGCTGGCGAGAAATTCGCTTTTGGCATTATTGGCGGCGACTGCTGCTTCCCTGGCTTTTTCCAGTTCCGCTTCAATCCGATGGCGTTCATCGATTTCCTGCTTTAAAAGGTTATTTGATTTCAGCAGTTCCGCCGTCCGTTCTTCCACCCGCATTGCCAGCGAATGGCTGTAATCTTCCAGTATTTCATAGTAATTCTTTAGCTCCTTTGACATGATGGAGAATGTTTGTGCGAGCACGCCGATTTCATCTTTCGAGTTAAGGATGCTGTTTTCTGAAACGGAAAAATTTCCATTTGCAAGTTCTTGTGCCATTTGCGCAAGTTTTATAAGCGGTTGTGCGAGCCGGGAAGAAAGAAAAAGCACCAGGCATGAACCGATCGCAATAAAGACGATAGTCGTCAGACCGGAACGTATTATAATGTTGAATATCTGCTCTTTAATTTTGTGGCGTGAAGCGGAGAGTATCTGGTAGAGGTTTTCCAGTGAATATCCGAGCCGCAATGCTCCCCACTGATCAGCGCTGACGTGAATGGGCACGATAAATTCCATATAGGGTGTCCCGTCTTTTTCAAACTCATTGATGGTTGCATTTTTTTGAGCTATCGCAAATGTATCGTCACCGCCTGAGAGGATACTGTCATTCAGTTCTGGTTTTAATGTGTGAATGAGTGCAAAACCTTTTAAATCGGCGAGGATGATATATTTCAAATCGGTATTTTCCCTCACGGCTTTATTAGTCTTGCTGAAGATATCAAGGAGGTTAAATGATGCAAGCGCATCTTCCACCTGAAACGCCAGATTGTCGGAAAGGGTTTTTCCCTGCTTGCGCAGATTATCCTTTATTAACTCAATCCGTTGTTCAAGTTCCCCTGTCAATATTTCCTTTTGAGAATAAATCTGAACAAGGGTCAATATTGTCAGAAGACCAATAATCAACCCCAGCATTGTGATAAGGAGTTTCCATTTTATACTGTTTCTTGTCCGGATATTCATTGTCATATGTTATTTATTCAATAAACTCATTCACAGAGGAAAACGCCTTTGTATTCAGTTTTATGCCATACAGTTCCAGTTTTTTAACGTTTATGGCTATATAAGTGCCCGCCGGATTTTGTACCTTTTCGACAGCGCCCTTGTTTGATAAAAGATTTTGCGCTATTTTAGCGGCTTGTTTTCCCATTGTGGCGACATCCGCCGAAATAATAAACGATGCGCCGAAATCTGTAAAGAGTTGGTCATAGGAAAAGACAGGTATTTTTCTTGCATCGCATTGAGCAAAGATTTCTTTCACCTGTGCCATACCGGAAAGAATAACGGGGTCTGAAATTAACCAGAGTGCATCAACCTTTGGCAGTAGGTAGTTGAGCGCATTGTTTACCTCCTTTTCTTTTGCGATAGACTTCCCTATAATTTGGATTCCGGCTTGTTTGGCTTCGGTAACCGCTGCCCCGAACCATTCTTTATTGTGGTTTTTGCTATAGAGAATGCCCACCGTTTTTATGTCAGGAAAGAAATAGCGGTACATCATTGCGTTTGTAAGGGGAGGTACTTCGCTGGCGATAACATATGTTTTGTCGGTTATCGCGAAACGCTGCCAGTTAATACCCAAAGAGTAAATGATATTGGCGTCTTTCGCAACCCTGCATGCCAGAAGGTAAGCCTTTGAACCTATAGAAAAAATCATATCGGGGTTTTTGTTTAATAGCGTTTTTTCTAAGGCCTTTTCATCAAGCCAGTTACTCCCTATATCAATTTCTGCAACTGCGCCATCAAAATGAGTTTTAAATACGGTTTGTATCATGGAATATTTTTTTACCGACTCATTGGAATTGATGATCAATGCCCCGCATTTTTCGTCTGCCGGTAACATACCGGCCAGAAAAGCCGTCGCAACCAGCAGCATCGAAAGCGTGATAAGGAGAACCCTTTCAGCCGCTTTTTTACGTGCGCAGTTTTTTATCTTTTTTGCCAGATTTTTAACCGTTATGATCATGAAATACTTTCTATATGTGGTTTCTCTCTCTTCTTCAGGTAGGAGGGTTCTACCCGTTAACGCAATAACTCCAAATCACTTTCATCGGGCATTTTCCAGCCATCAATTCCAAACATCTGAAGATTACTTTTTCCCTCAGGCGTTTCCCCCATAGTTTTAATTATTTCCAGCAACTCCGTCGTCCCCTTACCGTATTCTGTCGGTATTGCCACAACCGGGAGCAGGGATTTTTCATTTACCGCAAGAACGGAAAGGTTTTTATATAATCCATTATTTATGTCCGCAAGCATCTCAATGCTGTATTCAGTGGTCAATGCTGCCTGGACGAGGCCAAAACCAACAGAGATAAGCGCATCAATATCCTTGGGAACATTGAGAATTTGAAGTGTTTCCGGAATGTTTTTGTCATTTCCAGTCAGCATCGACTGGAGAAATTTTACCGTGTATTCTTTACTGCCTGAAGAAGCAACGCTGCTGCCCTTCAGCATTGACAGGGAATCGATGTTTTTCTTGGCGATAAGCACCTTTTTTTGTATAGAATTGCCATCTAATGTGCCAATGAGCACGGGATTAAGAGAGGTAAAATGCCTTAATTCTTTATAATACCAGCTTGAGAGGATAAAAATGCAATTATGCTGACCTCTGGTTTTGTTCTCAAAAGTTTTTCTATCGCTGAAGGGTTGAAACTGGTATGGGCCGATCTTTTTTAAGTACAGGTCGAATTTTGTTTTCAGAGAGGCATAGTTGTCGATATTTGATTCCGGGTTATAAAAATATATCGTACACTTTGATTCGCCAAAGGCCGTAAGCCCGGTGTGAAAAGGTATTAACAGAAGAAAAATTAACAATATCAGATAAATAAGGGATGCTTTTACGGAAAAAAGAAAGGAAGGTTCTCTGGTAATCGTTATTTGCAAAAAGGCAGATTTGATCATGTAGCGTATTATAAAATTTTAGACGGGGGCATTCCCGATTTTTTTTAATAAATAATTATTTGGGCTTAAAATTGCCCCATGCTTCCCTGTCAGCGTGCATGGGTGTATAGAGGCAGGCTGCCTGCCTGGATATTAAATATTACAACCAGGATGCTTGTGTTACATGGAAATAGACGCTTTTGTAATAATACATCAGAATCTCCATGTTAATTTTGCATACACAGCGCGTTCTATTTCGGTAGGCGCTACCGATCTGGCATTGTATTCAAGGTGGTTATCGTCAAGTAAATTTGTTCCCACGAGGCTTGCTTCAAGGTATTTTGTGATGTGCCATCCGAGTCTGACGTCAAAACGAACATAGTCATTAATATTTCTGTCAAGACTGGTAAAACTGTCAACATAAAAGAGGGCTGCGTCGAGTTCCATGTTGTGCGGCAGGTTTAATAATGAACGGATATTGAATTGACTATGAGGGTCTGACAGGGGATCAGTTGAGGTAAAATTAGTAGAATCAATATCAAAATAGGTATAACTTTGGACTAATCTCCATTGATTGGTTATTTGCCAGTTTAAGGTTGTTTCTATGCCATAACTTTCTACGTCAAAAATATTTTCAAACGTTTCGTCGTTAACATCGTTTATTATGCTGTCGTACATGTTGTAGAACGTGGCAATATCCAGTGAAAGTTTTTTTGAAAACTGAATGCGGTATCCTATTTCATAGGCCAAAAGATTTTCAGCATCCAGGTCATCGTTGCCGGTAAAGTAATAATAGGGTGAATAATCAATTATTATATCCGATTCAACACGGGAAGGGGTTCTCACCGCTCGTGAAACGGCAGCCCATACCGTTTGGGTATATGTAAATGCCCAGAGTACCCTTAAACTTGGTTGTATTTCAAACCCGGTGTAATCATTGTGCTCAAACTTGGTTCCGAAGGTAACCTTCACCGTATCTTCGAAAAAGGAAAATTCATCCTGCAGAAACATGCTGAATAAGTTGTTTTCCCTGTTTTGAGGATCAAGCAATAATCCGTCATCGTCTTCGGTGTCGTTCTGCGTGTAACGATATCCAAGTCCCCATATAAATTCATTCCAGCCGGTAAGACGCAAACTATGTTGAAAATCAATGTCAAAGGTGTCGCGTTCTTCCTCAATGCTTGTAGTTATGCGGTTCGTTCTGTCATAATATATCTGCAACATCATGTCTGAAGTGTCCGAAATGGCATGTTTCCAGTTGGCCCGTAAATTACCGCCTGATACATAGATGTCAGAACTCTGTCTGAAATTATTCCTTTCGCTTTCATCACCCGTGTAAATATCGCCTTGAAATGTTAACACATCTTTACTTGAGTAATCCCAGTCAACCCTGAAACCGGCACGTGCAGACTCCCAGCTATCGTTTGCGCTGTCACCTGATTCAAGAACGAAATCGTCATGGTTGAAATATTTTGAATAGATGCGGAAATAGGCATTCCCGCCTATCTTGCTGCCATAGCGAAGCCCTCCCATGCCCCGTTCTTCGCTGCCTGCACTTCCAGTGAAGAGTCCGCCCTGGGTGTCTTTTGCGCTTTTTGTGATGATGTTTATAATTCCGTTAACGGCGTTGGCGCCCCACAACGCGCCTCCAGGACCTCGGATAACTTCGATACGTTCTATATCTTCCAGCATTGTGTCCTGAACATCCCAGTATGTTCCCGAAAACAGGGGGGTGTAAACTGTGCGTCCGTCAATTAAAACAAGTAATTTATCGGCATACCGGTTATTAAAGCCCCTCATCGTTATTGCCCATTTATTTGCATCAATCCGTGCAACGTGTACCCCTGGCGCCATCCGGAGTACTTCAGGAATACTGTTTGCGCCTGAACGGCGTATATCTTCCTGTGAAATGACAAAGACTGCCGCAGGTGTTTCTGAAACTTTCTGCTCACGGCGTGATGCGGTGGAAACAACACTTTCTTCCTGCAACCATTTTAACTCTTCCATAAATTGATTTTGCAATATCGATTGTTGAGATATGTTATCTTCGGGTAGCGCTGATTGAGGGGGGAAGGCAGCAAACAGGGGCAGAATAAAAAGAAATAGGATAATCGTATTTTTCATTGTTAATGTTATTAATGTTTATTTTTCATCCATTATGATTTCAATTTCTTTCTCTTCTGCTTCACCAAGTTCTACCGCTGTCTTTGATTTTTTATAGCCGCTTCTCCTTGCGATAATTTTGTAGGAACCGCCTTTTAAATTGGTAAATTCAAAGTAACCGTTTTCGTCTGATTTTGTTTTCTTTTTTGTTTTGCTTCCCTTTTTCAGCCGCAGCTTAACTTTTTCCAGTAGTGTTCCTTCAATGTCAATTATCGTACCGGAGATGTTGCTGTTCTTCGTAGAGGGATACAAGTAGGTAATCCCATCCATGTCGTCCTGGTGCAGCGTCCTTTGGCTGGTATCGCCGGCGAAACCATAGCCATACATCGTCTTTTCAGAATCGCTGTTGCTATAAAGATCCGCCAAACTGAGGGAGTGACCGAGTTCATGCGTGCCTATATTCTGCACGTCAAATTTGTCTGACGAGCCGTCTGTGCTCCAGGTATTTTTGGTGTTAAAACGTATATCGCTGTCAAACATTTCTCCGGACGTATAAAACCAGAAAGAGTTTTGCCCCAATACCCCTTCTTCCTTAATAGTTCCAAAATCAATAATATTAATGCCGTCTGGTTCGCCGTGGTTTTTTTTTGAGGTTGTGCCACCATCAATGAATACAAATGTAGATGTGTCAACGTCTGTCCATGTCTGCATTGCCGCCAATATAGCGTCAAGGCTGCCGGAAGGGCCGTCAGTAGTGTTGATAAGATACGTTACCGTATCTTTTTTCCATTTTATTTCTTTTCCTTTATTTGTGGTACTGACTTCAAAACCATATATTTTTAAACCGCAGAGATTTAATGCTATGATTATGATAAAGGGAATAATATAGTTCCATCTTGTTTTTGTCATAATTATCCGACTCCTTTACTCTTTTTTTAGTATAACTATCCTTCTGCCCTCTCTCTTTAATCTGCCTTCAGCGAACAGGCGGATTGCTTCAGGGTATGCGGTACATTCTTCCTTAAAAACCCGTTCAGCAAGTGTATCCGGCGTGTCGTCGTCAAATACGGGCGTAGTCCTCTGTATGATAATGGGGCCATTATCATACACGTTATCCGCAAAATGTACGGTACACCCGGATACTTTTGCGCCATACCCGATAACCGCCTCATGCACTTTATGCCCGTAATATCCATGTCCGCAGAAAGCTGGAATGAGGCCGGGGTGGACGTTCATTACCCTGCCGGAATATGTATCCGGAATTTTATATAAATGCATAAAACCCGCAAGGGTGATTAGCTCGATAGGGTATTCCTCCAGTTTTTTGGTAATTGCTTCGCTAAACGAATTGACGTCTTTGTATGAAGAACGGGAAACTACTGCAGTAGGAATAGCATTTATCTTTGCACGTTCCAGCCCTTTTGCATCAGGGTTGCTGCTGATGACTATTTGAATCTTAGCAGGCAACGAGCCAGACTTTATGCAGTCGATAAAATTTTGCAACGTTTTACCGTTGCCGGAAATTAAAACAGCGATACTTATGATTTTTCTCATGGGTTATACGCAATAATAGTTGACAAAAAAAATATGTTTTGCTATGATTTCCGCTTTCCAAGATTTCAGCTTTAGAGATAAGAATTTATACTTATATACAAAGATTAGGTTATATATGTCAAAGATAATTACTGAGAAATCAAAAAAGGCGTTTCTGGATGCGCAGAGTGTCATACCTGGCGGAGTAAACAGCCCGGTGAGGGCTTTTGGTGGCGTGGGCGGCACGCCTATCTTTATAAAGTCCGGTTCGGGGTGTTGCCTTACCGATATAGACGGCAATAGGTATGTAGATTATGTTGGTTCATGGGGACCTCTGATTCTTGGCCATGCTGACCCGAGAATTGTAAAAAGGGTAAACGAAGCGGTTGCGAATGGCACCAGCTACGGCGCTCCAACGGAACTTGAAATACAACTGGCAAAACTTGTGAAGGAAGCGATGCCGTCTATCGAAAAGATCAGGATGGTGAACTCCGGCACAGAAGCAACTATGAGTGCAATCCGTCTCGCCAGGGGACATACAAAACGCGATGAGGTTATTAAGTTCGAGGGTTGTTACCATGGGCATGTGGATAGTTTGCTGGTACAGGCCGGTTCCGGCGCCACAACATTAGGCATGCCAAACAGTCCCGGGATTCCCGGCGATTTTGTAAAACATACCATTTCCCTTCCCTACAATAACATTGATGCGGTAAATGAGGTTTGTTCCAGGAGAGGTAATGAAATTGCATGTATTATTGTGGAGGCAGTCGCCGGAAACATGGGCGTCGTTCCGCCGGCGAAGAATTATCTGGCAGGATTAAGGGAAATAACGAAAAAATATGGTATTGTCCTCATCTTCGATGAGGTAATGACCGGTTTCAGGGTTGCGCATGGCGGCGTGCAGGCGCTTTACAACATTACACCTGATCTGACTACGCTGGGGAAGATTATAGGGGGAGGGCTTCCTGTTGGTGCATACGGCGGTAAAAAAGAAATTATGGATGGCATATCTCCTGTAGGCCCCGTGTATCAGGCCGGTACCTTATCAGGTAATCCCGTAGCGATGACTGCGGGGATTGCTACTTTGGAAATATTAAAAGACAATGCTGTTTATAAAGGCTTGGAAGAAAGGTCAAAACAATTAGCGGCTGGTATGGAGAAGGTATGCAATGATGCCAATATTCCTGCATATCATACCAGGGTAGGGTCTATGTTGTGCACCTTTTTTACAAGCAAACCGGTGGTTGATTATGCTACTGCAAAACTATGCGATACTGGCAGATACGCAAAGTTTTTTCACGGTATGCTTGAGCGTGGATTTTACTTTGCCCCTTCGCAGTTTGAAGCGGTTTTTGTTTCGACCGTGCATGGCGAGAAAGAGATAAATGATACCATTGCCGCGTTTGGCGAAGTGGTGAAAACGCTATGAAAATCTTTATATGCGGTTATATCCGAAAATCAAAGAGTTGGGAAAAAAGGTTTTGATATGACAAATGTAAATGACGACGCGAAAGTGATATTGGAACGGATAAGTTCTATGTGTTTAAATGCCGAGTCTGTTTTAAATTTGTGCATGCTGGGGTTCTTGAAAAATAAAGTGGAATTGCTTGATGATGCACAGAGAATCAGCAGATTGGTGCATGACGAAGAAAATGAGACGGTAAGCATGTTAAGCGGTGTTAATAAAAATGACGAATCTGAGAAAAACCGGTTTAAAACTCTGGCAGTCGTAGTGGGACATATAGAGATGGCCACGGATGTAATGGATAACATGATACGTCACATTCGGGTCAAAATAAATGAGAAATTACTCTTTGGCGATAAGGCTGCAAATGAAGTGACACAATTATTTAAAGAGACATTGGATGTGTTAAAAACTGCTAAGGATGCTATTTTGACAAAAAATGAGTTGTTGAGAAAACATGTGTGCGATAAATATGATAGCATAAGCAGGCTTGTTTGCGATTATTCAGAAGAACATGAAGAACGATTGATTATGGGGATATGTCAGCCGAAAAGCGCCTCTTTGTATTTAAATATTGTCGATTCACAATCAAAAGTGGCAATGCACATTAAGCAGGCGATAGAAAGATATTTTTCCCAATAGGAGCTATCTTGTTTTTTATTAAGAAAGACCCTGAGACATACAGAATAATAGGTCTGGTTGGGAGTTTCGGATTTACAACGGCGGGCGCTTTGGCCGGTGGATATTTCCTGGGTACTTATGTTGACAAAAGATATGGAACCGCTCCATGGTTTCTAATGATTTTTCTGTTTTGGGGTGCTATTGGCAGTTTTATTAACTTTTTTCAAGTAATAAAAAAAATATCTGATGAAAACGAGAACAAGTCTGCAGGACGAGAAAACTGATACTCTTTCTCTGGATGAAGGATTTCCCGGGAGAGTCTTCCAGATGTCATTTTATTTATCGCTGATTATAATAGCGGGTTCGTTTTCTTATATGTCCGCAAAATTGACGTTAAGTGTTGCAATAGGGTGTTTCATTAGTTTGTTGTTGTTTAAAATGTCGTGGTGGGGAATACGTTTTGGTGTTGAGAAAAAAAGGGCGCAAATAAAGGGGTTTATCCTCAAGGTGAGTATTGCGAAGTATTTCATAGCGGGGGGGATGCTTTTTTTTGCATGCGTCTTTTTAGAGGTCAATATAATCGCTCTGTTTATAGGACTAAGCATGGTAATGGCCGTAATAATGCTGAAAATATTGGGGAGCTTGTTCGTAAGGCAATTGAACAATAGGGTAAAATTCCCTTACGAAAAGGTGAATGGTTAGTATCTTGTCAGATTAGTAATTTCTTTGCATTTTTTGGCAAAATATTTAACGGTGAAATTGGTCAATTATAAGCTTGTGCCGTTTCTTTAATCTCTGGAATCGTTCGGCTGAGCTAACGACGAAATCGGTATAATCTGTGGTTTCTCTTTCGTATTTCGCTTTTAGTGCTTGTTTGGTTCTGGCTATGCCAGCTTAGGTTTAAAATAGAATTCATATCGAAAGGAGCAAGGGAGAGTGTCTGCTGAAGGTCACGGCGGCGATGGTGGTACTTCCACCGAATTGCCATCATTTTTAGATTTTATTCCATCGGACGCACACAGTCAGTTTTTTGGTTTGACAAAACATGAGTGGGTACCGATAGTGATGTCTGCGTTGATAATCATTTTTCTGGGACTATTTTCCCTTCTGGCAACCCGGAAATTACGGATGGTGCCCGGGAGGATTCAGTCCCTGTTGGAACTTATAGTTGAAGGGCTGGAAAATTTTACAAAATCACAGATGGGGCGGGTGGCAGAGCGTTTTATACCTTTTATTGGCACGTTCTTTATTTATATATTTTGCATGAACATGTTGGGGCAGATACCCCTGTTCCATTCACCTACGAGTAATTTAAACACAACAGTTGCACTTGCGCTTATTGTTTTCTTTGCAACGCAGTATCAAGGGATAAAGAGCAAGGGAGTTTTTGGTTATCTTAAGCATATGGTGGGTAAACCTGTATGGCTTGCACCACTTACCTTTCCGCTGCATATAATGCAGGAAGTGCTTTCCCGTCCCCTGTCGTTATCCATGCGACTCTTTGGAAACATCCTGGGTGAGGATACGGTGATTGCGATATTTATCGGGTTTGCTCCCTTTCTGCTTGGTTTTATACCGTTACCGATACATCTGCCAATGGTATTTCTTGCTTTACTTGGAAGCACTATCCAGGCGATGATTTTTGCGCTTCTGGCGAGTTTTTACATTGCAGGGGCTATTGGCATCCACGATGAAGAAGAACATCATTAAGTTAATCTGCAACTGCGCAGTGGGTTCTGGTTTTCATTTTTTATCTCTCCAATAAGAGTTTGATGCTATTTTTAAATGGTTCAAATTTTCAATAAAAGGAGTAGTGAAATGGATTATTTTGTAGCATTAGTGATTGGAATTCCTGTAGTTGCAGTTGCAGCGTTTGGTTGTGCTCTCGCTCAGGCAAAAGTGGTGAGCAGCGCCGTTGAAAGTATGGCGCGGCAGCCTTCGGTTGCGGCGAAGGTGCAGTTGGCAATGATAATCGGAATTGCCTTTATTGAGTCTCTTGCGATTTATTCTCTAATGATATCGTTTATGCTGTTTGGAAAACTGCCTAAATCTGAGGAGGTTCTTAAAATATTCAGGAAGAATACTTCAAACGAAGAATTACTTTCGTCTGCCGCGGGGATAGTTCTTCAGTTGAGCGCGAAATAACGGGTATTTTCTGCTTCTTATCGCGCTCTGCATAGAGTGTTTTGTTACATAAGATGAATAGTATAGTGCGGGAAAAAGAGGAGAAGAAAGTTGTGCTGCAATCAGAAAAAGATTGCGATTGAAGTTGGTGATATCTGTATTTTAAATTACTTTTTTTAGAAGGAGGGGTATAGGTGGTATATTTTGCTTTATTAGCTATTGCAGTGTCATTATTGGCTATCGCTGCCTTTGGGTGCGGTATTGGACAGGGAATTGCAGTTTATGGTGCGGCAAATGGTATGGCCAGACAGCCTGACATGGCGGGGAAGATACAATTGGTTATGTTTGTTGGTCTTGCGTTTATTGAATCTCTGACGATTTATTCATTGATGGTGTCTTTTATCCTTCTTGGAAAATTGCCGAAGACGGAAGCTGTTTTAGAGGTAATTCAACACGCTATCAAGTAAGAATTGATGTAGGAGGAGATTTCATTGGACATTTTAAATACCCTTGGAATAAATTTTAAGTCTGTTATAGTCCAGGGCGTTGGGTTTTTAATACTGCTTTTTGTTCTCAAAAAGTTTCTTTTTGGTAAAATATCGGCTCTCATGAAGGAGAGAAGCGAAGGGATAAAAAGCAGTTACGCAAAGATAGAAGGGGATAAGTCCGCTGTCGAAAAGATGAAAATCGACTATCAGGTGAAACTCGCTGAAGTCGAAACTGCTGCGGCAATGAAGATTCAGGAAGCGATCGATGAAGGGGGGAAACTTGGCGAAGGGATTGTAAGCCGTGCGCAGGATGAAGCGGAACTGATTCGTTTGAAGGCGCAGGAAGGCATTGAACAGGAAAGGAAAAAGGCCCTTACCGAAATCAGGAACCAGGTGGTTTCCCTTTCTATGCTGGCTTCTTCTCGTATAATTCAACAGTCCATCAATCAGCAGACTGCGGAAACGTTGGTTGATGATGTGATTAAAGATATGGAGGGGCTGAGTGTTAGATAAGAGCGTTGCGGTTACCTTTGTGAATGCGCTCCTTGAAGTGGCGGCCGATAGGGATTTGCTAGGACAGATTGAAAAGGATCTCGATCTGCTTTCTGATACAATGACAAGGCATGCAGATTTTAAGAAGATGCTCCTGCACCCTTCCATAACACATAAGGAAAAAAAAGATACTATCAAAGCGGTGTTTGGCGAATACGTTTCCGGACTGATGATTGATTTTTTGTATTTATTGGTAGATCGCAGAAGAGAGGCGCTTTTGGACGTAATCCCTGATGTGTACCGAAAGGTTGTTGATAAGAAAAAAGGAGTGGTCAGGGCAAAAATACAGGCTGCAATACCTATAGTTGGCGAGAGACTGGAAAATCTCAGGGCAGGCATAAAAAAACTCACCGGGAAAATTGTGGAGATCGAAGTTGTTGAGAATCCTCAAATACTGGGTGGACTTGTAGTTGAGATTGAAAATAAAATGATTGACGGCAGCGTTGCTAGCCGATTGAGAAATTTAAGGTCGAAACTTATGGAAATCAGGGCAAATTAATCATGGCCGCTTGGTGGTTTCTTAAAGTTGGAAAGTCAGTACGGTATTATATGCTTGGCCAGGTTTGTTTCGTGTCAGGTGTAAACTTGCCACATGATTTTAATGGTTTATACAGGAGTAGATGTATATGGCGTTAGGGGATATTGCTTCAATCATAAAAAGAGAAATTGAGAGCTACGAAGAAAAGTTAAAGTTAGAAAATGTCGGCTATGTGATGCAGGTCGGTGATGGCGTTGCCCGTATTTACGGTCTTGATGAATGTATGTCAAACGAATTATTGGAGTTTCCGGATAATGTATATGGCATTGCCATGAATCTGGAAGAGGATAATGTGGGCGCAATTTTGCTTGGTTCCGAGGATAAAATAAAGGAAGGCGATATTGTAAAAACTACGGGAAAAATTGTTCAGGTGCCGGTGGGCAAGGCGATGTTGGGGCGTGTAGTAAATGCGCTGGGCCTGCCGATTGATGGAAAGGGTCCGATCGCTACCGACGAATTCAGGCCCATTGAGGGAAATTCTCCGAACGTAGTGGAAAGACAGCCTGTAAAAGAACCTTTACAGACAGGTATAAAGGCGATTGATGCAATGATTCCCATAGGAAGAGGACAGCGCGAACTGATTATCGGCGACCGGCAGACCGGGAAAACGGCGATTTTGGTGGATACTATTATCAACCAAAGAACATCAGGGGTGTACTGTATCTATGTGGCAATCGGGCAAAAGATGTCGACGGTTGCGAGTGTAGTGAAGACATTGGAAGAAAATAATGTGATGGACAACAGCATTGTTGTCGTTGCATCTGCCGGAGATCCTGCTCCATTGCAATATATAGCGCCCTATGCAGGTTGTGCTATGGGAGAATATTTCAGGGATAACGGCATGCATGCGGTTGTTATGTATGATGATTTATACAAGCACGCGATTGCATACCGACAGATTTCTCTCCTTTTAAGACGTCCACCGGGGCGGGAAGCATTTCCGGGAGACATTTTTAATTTGCATTCACGTTTGCTTGAAAGAGCGGCGAAATTGAACGATGAGCTTGGTGCTGGTTCTCTTACAGCCTTGCCAGTGGTAGAAACACAAGGCGGTGATTATTCTGCTTATATTCCGACAAATGTTATTTCCATTACAGATGGACAGATTTATCTTGAAAGCGATTTGTTTAATGCCGGCGTAAGGCCAGCGATTTCTGTAGGGTTGTCTGTATCCAGGGTGGGAGGAAACGCACAGATACCGGCAATGAAAAAGGTTGCAGGCATGTTGCGGCTTACGTTGGCGCAATACAGGGAAATGGCTTCGTTTGCGCAGTTTGGTTCGGAATTGGATAAATTTACCCAGGCCCAGATCGCAAAAGGTGAACGACTGGTAGAAATCCTGAAACAGCCGCAGTATGAACCCGCTTTGGTGGAAGATCAGGTTATGGCTATTTTTGCCGGAATAAACGGTTTTTTGGATGATATTCCGGTTGACAAAATAAAAAAATTCGAGAAAGAATTTCTTGCTTTCATGAAGCAAAAACACGCCTCGATAAGTTTGGAAATTAACGAGAAGAAAAAAATCGACCAGGAATTATCGTCGAAGCTGGAAAACGCTATCAGGGAATTTAAGCAAATTTTTGACAAGAAGGGTTAGCGGATGCAGAGTACGCGTGAAATTAAAGAGAGAATCAGAGGCATTTCAAGCATAAAACAGATTACACGGGCTATGGAAATGGTAGCCGCCAGCCGTTTGAAAAAAGTGGAAAGCAGGGTGCACGCATCGAGAACTTTTGCAGAAAAACTTCATCAGATGGTAAGTGATTTAATTTCTTCTTTGCCGCAGGAAAGTGCTTACCGCTGGTTTGCTAAAAAAGAAAGCGTAAATTCTCCGGTAAAAGTTATGCTGATCACTGCGGATAAGGGACTATGTGGTGCATATAATAATAATATTATTCAAAAAACAGTGAGATTTATTAAGGAAAACAATCGGCAAGTAAAATTAATCCTTATAGGGAAAAAGGCGAATCTGTATTTTTCGAAAAGAAGAGACGTCTATTCTATCGAAGAGTCTATCCCTGAAAGTGTGGAAAAACTGGGTTTGGATTGGGTTAAATCCTTTGCTGCAAAATTAATCCGGGACTATAATAATCTGGAGTATGGAGAGTTGCATGTATTTTTTACCAAATTTCACACCGTAATGCAGTCGTTTCCTGCAAGCATCCGCTTGTTTCCTATTGAAAAGGAAGGATTTGGCGGGGAAGGAAGAGAAAAAAGGGAGTATATTGTAGAGCCTTCCGTCGAAGATATTCTCAATAATATATTCCCTAAATATATCGAGACGCAGATTTATCAGTGCATTTTAGAATCGCTGACATCTGAATTTGCCGCCAGGAGAGTTGCAATGATTGCCGCTACCGAAAATGCAGGGGATATGATAGATAACTTGACGAGCATCTATAATAAAGCAAGGCAGGAGGCAATTACCAAAGAATTGCTCGAGATAGTTTCAGGTGCTGAAGCCTTGGCATGATATATAGTCATCAGGCAGGATATCATTTTATTTAAGCGGCTTTCAGGTATTCGCTGATAGTTATTGGATAGAGAGACATACTTTTACCGAACTATCTGTTTTCGACAGAGGAAATAATGGAAGGAGTGGATATATAAGTGGTAAATATAACTGAACGTAATATTGGACAAATTGTACAAGTAATCGGACCTGTAGTTGATGTGAGATTCCAGCCGGGAAAATTGCCGCCAATCAAAAGCGCGGTCAGTATTAATGATGTGAAGAAAAAGATTTCTGTTGTTGCCGAAATTGCCCAGCATCTTGGAAACGATACGGCACGATGTATTGCAATGTCTTCCACCGACGGACTTGTAAGAAGCATGGAAGTGTTAGATGACGGCGGTCCCATATCGGTTCCTGTTGGAAAAGAGGTGCTTGGAAGGATTTTTAATCTGTTAGGAAAGCCTATTGACACCAAGGAAGATTTTGAGGCGAAAAATTACCTGCCCATTCATCGCGCCCCGCCTTCATTTGAGGAGAGAGAGACGACTACCACCGTTTTGGAAACAGGCTTGAAAGTTATTGATCTTCTTGCCCCATTTGCCCGTGGTGGAAAAATCGGGCTGTTTGGTGGCGCCGGGGTTGGAAAAACGGTGCTGATTATGGAGCTTATCAGAAGTATAGCTACGGAGCATGGAGGTTATTCCGCTTTTGCGGGCGTTGGTGAAAGGACGCGTGAAGGGAATGATTTGTGGCTTGAAATGAAAGAGTCGGGGGTTATCGATAAGACCGTTCTTGTTTTTGGTCAGATGAATGAACCGCCCGGGGCAAGATTAAGAGTCGCATTGACCGGTCTGACCATGGCAGAATATTTCAGGGATGTTGAGGGACAGGATGTCCTTTTGTTTATTGATAATATATTCAGATTCGTTCAGGCGGGCTCTGAGGTATCTGCCCTTTTAGGCCGTATGCCATCTGCTGTAGGTTATCAGCCTACCCTCGCTACTGAAATGGGCGATTTGCAGGAAAGGATTACTACTACGAAAAAAGGTTCTATCACTTCATTGCAGGCGGTGTATGTTCCTGCAGATGATTTTACCGACCCTGCTCCTGTAACAACATTTCCCCACCTGGATGCAACTATTGCTTTATCAAGACAAATTGCTGAACTGGGTATTTATCCCGCTGTTGACCCTCTGCGATCGACTTCGAGGATACTGGATCCAAGAATATTGGGGCAGGAGCATTATGAGGTCGCAAGGGAGGTGCAAAGGATATTGCAGCGCTTTAAGGAATTACAGGATTTCATTGCGATTCTTGGCATGGAAGAACTTTCGGAGGCCGATAAAGTATTGGTTGCCAGGGCAAGGAGATTGCAAAGGTTTTTATCTCAGCCTTTTTTTGTTGCAGAACAGTTTACCGGCACGAAGGGCAAGTACGTGCCATTAAAGGAAACCATACGCGGTTTTAAAGAGGTAGTGGAAGGTAAATATGACAACTTACCGGAACAAGCCTTCTATATGGTAGGGGGTATTGAGGAAGTGGTTGAAAAAGCAAAGCAAATGGGTGGTTAAGCATGACAAAAACGTTTGATTTAGAGATTATAACTCCGATGAAAACAGTATTTAAAGGTTTGGTAAAGAATATAACCGCTATGGGAACACAAGGTTCATTTGGAATATTGATTGACCATGCACCATTTATTACTGAATTACAGACGAGTATCCTGACGATAAAGGACGAAAAAGACTCCACGGTAAGCTTTGCGGTTGATGGGGGTTTTTTTGAAATGGTTGCGAATAAAGCAATCGTACTGGCTGATTCGTGTGTTACAAAAGAAGAAATAGACATTGTGAAAGTTCGGGAAGAGAAAAGATCTGCGGAGGAGGCATTGAGCAAAGAAGAAGCCCGTGGACAAAAAGAACACGTTATGGCAACGCTGAAACGTGCGGAAACATGGTTGAGTCTTGCGAATAAATAAGAGAAATCCATGTAGAGACGCATTGTATGCGTCTCTTTGTGGAAACATGGCTGAGTTCTGCAAACAAATAAAAGCAGGGTAAAGATTCCCAGGTGTGGTTTTAGACCGGGGCTGATTTTCTGGAGCAAATTATGGCAATACTGATAACGGGTGGCGCTGGATTTATCGGGAGTCACTTTGTCCGCCGTATGGTTAAGCATAGCCATGTCGTAGTGCTTGATAAATTGACTTACGCGGGCAATCTGGAAAATCTAAGAGATATTCGCGAAGACAGGGAACTATCCGGTTATTTTAAATTCTATAAGGGCGACATTTGTAATCAGGAATTAGTTGACCATGTAATGTCCACCGAAAAGATTGATGTAATTGTCAATTTCGCAGCGGAAACACATGTTGACCGTAGTATACTCAGCGCTGGTACGTTTATAGATACTGATATAAAAGGGGTATTCGTACTGCTGGAAGCTTCACGCAGATACACCATTAAGAAGTTCATTCAAATATCAACGGATGAAGTGTATGGCACCGCTTTCCATGATGCTTTTAAAGAAACCGATTCGTTAAACCCAAGCAATCCATATGCAGCCAGCAAGGCGGGGGGGGATCGCCTTGCATTTGCTTACTGGAATACCTACAAACTGCCAATTATCATAACCAGGGCGTCCAATAATTACGGACCTTATCAACATCCGGAAAAGTTTATTCCGCTTTTTATTACCAATGCAATTGAAGGGTTAAAACTTCCGTTGTATGGCGATGGAAGGCAGGAAAGGGACTGGATTCATGTGGAAGACCATTGCGCTGCTATCGATTTTATCATTGAAAATGGGAAAGAGGGCGAAGTCTATAATATTGGCGGTGGAAATGAAAAACAAAATATAGATACGGCGTTATTTATATTAAGCGTACTTGCTAAAGATAAAGGTATGATAGAGAGCGTAAAAGACAGGGAGGGACATGACCGGCGCTATGCTCTGGATTGTACGAAACTGAAGTCTTTAGGATGGAAACCACAGATAGATTTTGAGGAAGGTCTGAGAGACACAATAAAATGGTACGAAGAAAATGAGCAATGGTGGAAGCAAATAAAGAATGGTGAATTTATGAAATACTATGAAATACAATATAACCACAGATTTGCAGGGAAAAATTAACATAAAAGCTTCGGGATGATTTAATGGAACAAATAAAAAATAATACAATAGCTGGGTTTTTAGAAAATATACGGGAGAAAAAAGGGGAATTCTTTTCAGCAATACAGGATTTTGACGGAACAGGGGATAATTGCTTTAAAAAATGCGCACTGGTTTATATGTCCGTAAAGGTGTTTCTTATTCTTTTAGCGACGTGTTCAATAACGATATTGTTTTTGATGCCGGCATTTCAGGCATTTGTTGAAGAGACTTCCAGGCTGAAGGTCTTGCTTTTTACTTCCCCGGTAATTCTTGTTATTCTCTTTAAATTATATTTCATCGGCATGGTCTTATTCACCTATGACAGATCGAGACATGTCTTCCAATTAGCCGTCAAAAACATGTCCATCGAAAGGACAAGGATTATTTTAAAATTACGGGATGTAGCGCCTTTAGGTTTGAGGCATGCGTACTGTAAATTGATAAGATATCGATAACGGACGAAATAAATGAATAGTTCTTGTTCATGATAGAGTCGATAAAATTATAAATTCCTACCTCTGTAAATAAAGAGGCAAGAGTTTTTCAAGTGCACATTGATATCCTGACACATACAATTTTTCTCCCAGCAACGCAACGTGCTCCGGTTTTGGTATAGCATAGTATTCCGCTTCAATGATAATATCTTCCTGAGAAAAAATCTCCTTGTAGAGCGGAATGCCATCTCCGAAAATAGTTACCGGTCTTGGGAGAAGAGCTAACAACTTCTCCGGCTCAATTACCAGAAATTCCGTTAGCCTTTTTTTTCGGTTTCCTTCAAATAGGTAAACACATGCGTATACGTGCTTACGCCTGGCGTCAATTATCGGGCAGAGGGATAACGTACCGTCCGAGTGGTAATTTTCCGCGATGATATCAAATATTGGCACATCAACGACCGGCCTGTTCAGCGCGTATCCGAGGGTCTTTGCGCAAGTAACGCCAATCCTTAATCCCGTATAGGAACCAGGTCCCACATTCACTGCGATAACTTCAATATCGTTGATCTGCCAGTGTGCCTCTTCTAAAGCATCCTTAATGGCAGGGACGAGCTCCCTTTCATGTTGTACGATACCGCTGAATGTTTTTGTGATAATACATTGTTGATTCTCACAAAGGGAAATACCCCCGATATTCCCGGATGTTTCAATACCAAGTACTTTCATAACACGATTAAAAAAAACGTTAAACACGATGCCTGCCTATTGGAGGCGGGAGTGGCTAAGTAAAAACAGCATTTGTTAAATTATAACAGGGAATTGGAGATTGTGGAAAATGAAAATATATTATAAAAATTTCTTCTGCCCTTCGTTTCTCAGCGTTTCCGGCCACTTAGGCGGTAAATTATCACAATCGTATAAACTACTTATTGCCTTGACAATAAACAATAATTTTAATA
This sequence comes from Candidatus Kuenenia stuttgartiensis, assembly GCF_900232105.1. Lineage (NCBI taxonomy): Bacteria > Pseudomonadati > Planctomycetota > Candidatus Brocadiia > Candidatus Brocadiales > Candidatus Brocadiaceae > Candidatus Kuenenia > Candidatus Kuenenia stuttgartensis. The sequence goes on along the minus strand of NZ_LT934425.1, from coordinate 111,624 downwards.
ACATTATTCCGTAGTTGATCATACCCGACCACATCAATAACCGTTACAGAATTTCTCCGAAACATTATATGGGCGTTTAGCTCAGTTGGCTAGAGCGCTTGCTCGACAAGCAAGAGGTCACTGGTTCGAGTCCAGTATCGCCCACCATCTCACGCAAAAGAGTGTATTGGATAAACCCCTTGTTTAAATAAACTAAATTATCACTAATCTTCAGGCCTTTCACCATTCTTACACAGTAATCTTTTATTCCGGAATTGCTTTAAAGACCTTTGCGTTTTTTATGATTTGCGGTGAACTCATTTCTTTTCCGGCGCGTTTAGATCCGGTATATTTCCCCTTCCATTTTCTTATTGATTTTCCCCAATATTAAAACTATAGTGTTGAGCCATCGGGGAGGGAGTTTTCGGTAGGGTGGTGTTTATTTCTCAAAAATCTTTTCTGTTTTGGAAATATTGAATGCCCATCTCATTCCGTTTGGCGAAATTCAGATTTACCGTGTGTGCGAAAGACCACATACGTTTTCCTGCATATAAGGGGGCGGTATTTCGCGGTGGATTTGGGTATGCCTTTAAAAAAATCGTCTGTGTGGTAAAGGGAAAACCATGCGATAACTGCATGCTGAAACAAAAATGCATTTACGCATATATCTTTGAAACTCCGCCCCCGGAAGACGCCGGGATGCTTCGTCTCTACCCCAAAGTGCCCCATCCTTTTGTCATAGAACCCCCTGCAGATGAAAAGCTTCTTTATACCCCCGGAGAATCATTTCCCTTCAATCTTATCCTCATTGGCAAGGCCATAGAGTATTTGCCTTATTTTATCTATACCTTTACCGAACTGGGGAGACAGGGTATCGGTAAGGGCAGGGGTAAATATGACCTTACCCTTGTTGAGGGAACCGGCATTAACGATGAATCGGTTCCTATCTATAACGGTCAAGACCAGATACTTACCAACCAATTTCCCATCATTTACTCCCGGCAGTTACAACACCACAATGGCAGTTCTGATAATGATACCCTGCATATTTCCCTGAAAACCCCTGTACGGCTTCGTTTTAACGGTCACATTACGGATATCCTTGAATTCCACGTCCTTGTCCGAAACCTTCTGAGGCGCATTTCGTCTTTATCATATTTCCATTGTGAAGAAAGATTGGAAGTTGATTTTAAAGGATTAATCGAAAAGGCATCCACTATCAGGCAAACACACTCTGATCTTCACTGGTATGACTGGAATCGGTATTCTACGCGGCAGGAGCAGTGGATGTCCCTTGGTGGTGTTTTGGGAACTGTTACCTATGAAGGTAATAACTCCGAATTTATACCCTTTCTCAAATTAGGGGAATTTATCCATATCGGAAAAGGGACGTCATTCGGTCTTGGGAGATATGAAATAATGAAGTCTTCAAATAAGTAAAAAAGCAAAATAAGGAGGTGAATAAGGCGTTTTTCCCTTGTTGCCAGAAAAAAGAGAGAAAGTCCTAAATCCGTGCATAACAGACTATGTTTTAAAGAGTTAACGGATTTTAGAAACATAGTTAAAAAAGGGGGTGGTTACAGGAAAATCATAATCAATTGTGTTTTAACAGGTTAAGAGAATTTTTTAAGAAAAAGGATAAAAATCTCGATGTGTAATGATTACAGATTGTGGAGGTTACAGGAAATGGCCTTGCAAGTAGTTGTTAATTCTAAAGTTACATATGCCGGCGTGGAAATCATTGACCTGATGTAGAAGGGATTGAGACTTATCATCAAGACATTCTGGCGCTTCATATGAATCTGGGTGGAAATCATTGACCTGATGTAGAAGGGATTGAGACGAAAACGGATTGGAGAACCCACTGTCATCAATTTCAGGTGGAAATCATTGACCTGATGTAGAAGGGATTGAGACGCTCATCGCCGTACCAGTAGGTATGGTCGCTTTCCCGGTGGAAATCATTGACCTGATGTAGAAGGGATTGAGACGTGGTATGAAAAAGGCATGTGTGGCGCCGGATTAGGAACGTGGAAATCATTGACCTGATGTAGAAGGGATTGAGACTTGGAGAACGGAAAGTCATCGCCAGTGCTATTGACGTGGAAATCATTGACCTGATGTAGAAGGGATTGAGACGATACATACTTTTGCATCAGGAAAATCTTCTTTTTGGTGGAAATCATTGACCTGATGTAGAAGGGATTGAGACAAAGGTAAAGACGTCTCCCCCGTTATTGCATTGGGTGGAAATCATTGACCTGATGTAGAAGGGATTGAGACAGCAAAAACACATTCCACACAACATATAGCACACCATCGTGGAAATCATTGACCTGATGTAGAAGGGATTGAGACAAACAGAAACAAAGTCTGCGTCAAAAGCAGATAAAATTTCTTGTGGAAATCATTGACCTGATGTAGAAGGGATTGAGACAGAACTAAAAAGCAAATTATCAGGGTTAGTTTCTGTTTGTGCGTGGGAATTATTGACCTGATGTAGAAGGGATAAGCCACCAATGGCGGAGTTGAAAGATGAATGTTGCAAGTTTAAAGGAAATAACGAAAAAGCATGAAAGATTTCGGGGAACTGAAAGTATGGCAAACGGGCATGAATTTATTTGATGAAGTGATAAGGGACATAGAAAAATTCCCAAAAACAGAGGTTGGCAAGATAATAGCAAATCAAATAATACGAAGTGTTTTTTCAATTACCGCTAATATTACAGAGAGATATGGAAGAAGGAAAGAGTAAGAGTAAGAGTAAGAGTAAGAGTAAGAGTAAGAGTAAGAGTAAGAGTAAGAGTAAGAGTTTGTACATTATTTATATATTTCAAGAGGGTCTGCAAATGGAACAATTGATTGGTATGAAAAACTAAAAAGATCTGGGTTCATAGATTCAATGGTATTTGTGAAACGGGAACAAACATGCCAGGAGATACGGGCTATGTTGAGTAAGATGATTAGTACATGGGAGAAAGAATGACTTTTTACTTTTGACTTTCACTCCAGCTCTGCTGGTTCGGCCTGATAGAAGGGATGTTGTATCCATTCGGTGTTTATGGTATGCGTTTTCTTTTGAAGGTTGATATGAGTTTTTTAACTATTGATGATTGATTCAATATAATTATCTAATCATATTGAATTAATTGGAGCAACAAGGCACTTTATGTATGAAGAAGTATTACATATTTCAATAACGGATTGCTAATTTTGAATAAGAGAAACGAAATTATGGAGAATCATATGAATGAAGAACAGACGAGGGAATATAAATCTATAATCCTTGGCTCATTATTACATGATATAGGAAAGATAGTAATTCGTGCAAATCAAGATAATAATGGAAGAGACTCTTGTTCCATGGGTATGGAATGGCTAGATAAGCATGTAATGAATGGTTTGCCATCGACAATATCAACGTACACAAAGCTCCATAATAAAAAATACATTAGAGAAATAGAAAATAACAATTTAACCTTGATTTGCTACCAGGCAAATAATTTAGCAACGTCACTAAAAGACGAAGAAATAGTTGAATCAATCAACCTAAAGCATGAGCCCTTAATGTCAATATTTTCAAAAATCCATTTGAAAGAAAATATATCTGAAGAAAAATGTTATTTTCATAAATTAAAACCGCTTTCAAGAGAAATACGCTATCCAGAAGAGAGGGAGCATATAAAAATAGAAGCGTACGATTACGACAACCTTCTCAAGCAATTTGAGAATGATTTTACAATTTGGATTCAAAAAGGTTTATCGATTTCAGCACTTATCGTATTATTAGAAAAATATTGGTCTTCCGTACCTTCGGAAACAGTAAAAACAAAAAATAATGTGGCTTTATACTCAGACGTTTCTTTTTTTGACCATGCCAAGGTAACATCCGCCATAGCTTCCTGCCTTTATAATTATTTTATTGAATTAAAAAAAGAAATGTTTAATGCAAATATATTTAAGGATGAAATATTAGACAGAAATAAAAATTATTTCAGACTCATTGGGGGTGATATCTCCGGGGTTCAAACCTTTATCTATACAATATCTTCAAAAGGTGCCTTAAAAACTCTAAGAGCACGGTCTTTTTTTCTTGAGCTATTTACGGAACACGTGGTTTCTGAAATAATAGAGTACTTCAATTTAACCAGAGCAAACATTATTTACAATGGCGGAGGCAAATTTTATATCCTTTCTCATAACAAGGATGGTATTGAATTAGAAATAAATCATTTTGCACAAAAAATTAACAACTGGTTATTGGCCAATTTTCGACACACGCTATTTCTCGCGATGACCTCCGTTCCGGTCTCAGGAGATGATTTATCTACGGATAAAATATGCGAAGTATGGTCTAACTTGGGCAATGAGTTATCAAAAGTAAAATCAAACAAATTCAGCAACAATTTGTCGGAGATACTCAGTCCTATAGAGACAAAAGACCCTTTAGAAAAATGTTCTATTTGCTACAGAGATGATGTTACTTTAACTGATCTAATTATTTTTCAGAAAAAAATAAAATCTTGCGACTTTTGCAAAAAATTATACTCTTTGGGAGATACCCTAATTGATTGCACGGAGATACAAGGAAAGAATGTAGATGAAAAAATTGAAGACACGATATGTTTGCCTAAAATTAAAGGGCATTTTATATCCTATTCTTTTGAGAATCGGACAAATGATGCAGACAGGACTTATCTTCTAAATAATTCCGACATAAATAAATTCTCAACCCATAACACCTCTCAACTCTGTTATTGTAATTATGTACGTATCGTAAATGATCTCCCGGAAAAAGCCAAAAGTAAGGAATTGGAAGGGAAAGCATCCATAAGATCTACTGCTAGTTTTCAGGGGCTCAGCTTGGCATCGAGAGGCGCATCAAGGATTGGTGTATTAAGAATGGATATTGATCATCTGGCGAAAGTATTTTTAAAAGGTTTAGACAAACAGAACAGAACCTTCTCCAAACTATCCACACTCTCAAGAGAATTGACCTTATTTTTTAAACATTATATCAGGCGTATTTGTGAGAGAAAGCTTGATAGCAGTATATATAGCGCCCTTGATATTAGCGAGAAAAGCCACACGGAAAACAAAGGTAGAAATATAAGCATAATCTATTCCGGTGGTGATGATTTGTTTTTAGTTGGTTCATGGGATGATGTAGTTGAAGTTGCCTTCGACATTAATAATAGTTTCAAGAGTTATACCTGCGGTAGGCTTAGCATTTCAGGAGGTATTATCACTGCCGACGAAAACTACCCTTTACATCTTCTAGCGTGAGTTTATCACAAAATAAGGCATGAAGCAACGTAACATAAATACAGTCAATGCGTTAAGCACAACATCAATTGTATACACTGAGTCCTTGAAGTTTCAGCCGATGTTTGTGGAAATCCATAATGCCTAACGCATTCATCAACAGAGATTCCTTGTCGGACATTTCTTCCAATTTGTAGGTAGCCTTAACTCTCCCTCTGGCCTTTGTTTCTTCAAGCATAGCAGAAAGCCTTATATTATTAAGGGTGTCTAACAGGGTATCTAACGTTCCACTAAATTGTGCGTGCGCTTTTGCCTGATACCACACAATCGCCGCCATTAGGTATCCGAGGACGCAAATAAAAAAATGCACCCTGATTTTCTGATCCGTCCAGTGAAATTGCGGTTTTAAAGCAAGGTGATAGGGGTTCTTGAGATTTCTAAAGGCATGTTCAATTTTTGATTGCCCATAGTAGGCTTTTATAATGTCCGCGGTATCCCAATCGTGATGGTCTGTCATAAGAATCCTGAACCCCAGTTCCCCTTCTATTTCTTCGAGCTTTTTCTGGTCGATTGAAAAATTCAATTGAAACTTGCCTTCAGATACCTCTTTTAACGACCAATCGATAACATCCTTCGCAAATTGACATTTCACTACACTTCTTATCGTATCCTCCAGACCCTCTTTGTCCCGCATCTTTCCCTTTGGATTACACAGATGCTGCTGTAAGAGCTTTAACTGATGTTCTGCCTTTTCCAGAGACTGAGACATTCCCCTTAATTGCCCAACCTTTAATTTCTCGGAAATAAATACGACAACGGTTCTTTCCTGCCCCCAAATAACCCGTTTGTCATGGTACACCTGTATCTTACTGCCGTCAACGTCATATTCCCTGAAATTACACATGGCATCCCCTACCAACTGCTTGTGATGATACGGTGTAAGCGCTCCAACGTAATGCAATGCCAATCTCTCTACAATAGCCATATTGTCCATGGAATTGTTTCCACGATCAAAAACAATAGTGTGCTTTTTGCTGTCGAAACCTAATCCGGTCATCCTGTCTTTTATCGTCTCAAGAACCGCGCTGAACACCTTTGCATCCGCCATGTTCCCCTGATAGGTATGGTGAAACAACGGTATCATGTCGTTACGTGTAACGACCATCGCCAACCCGACCTGCCTGAGATCGTATCGCTTTTGTTTGTTTTTCCCCCGCCGGGCAATAGTGCATCGCAGATTAGTTGTGTCGATATACGTGAAAAAATTGGTTGTATCAAAAAACAGTGTGTCGCTTTGAAGGTTGTATGTTTTAAATGTCTTTTCAATTAATTCGCGCTCGATTTCTGCAATGGATTCTTCAGGAAGTGCATCCATCAAATCCCAGAAATGCTGACTGTCTATTTTACTCAAGCTGTGTCTGAGTAAGTATTCGGCAGTAGTCGTCTTTGCCCAATCCCACCATCCTCTTTTGCTGGTAGGCACACACACTCTCCCCACGGCACCCAACAAGAGGGTACTTCCGGCGGTCAGATTATTTCGAACAGGTTTTTTAGCACAATACTGCCGTGGCGACTTTATATATTTATTAATCACGGAAGGGACGTCCAGGGCATTGGCCACACTTAGCAATGCGGCTACCGCGCCATGTGAATAAGATTTGAGCCGTAATTTTTCGGTAAGACCTTGCAGTTGTTTTAATAAATCGTCTGCCTTGCCAAGATAGGCCAGGACGATGGGCCTGGGCTTGCCGTTAACGCGCCGCGATTCGACAATATACCAATATTTATAACCTCTGGAGTTTTTAGATTGAATGGTAGCCATGGCTATTAGTTGTTAGTGTATACGTAATAGATTAATACTCCGTGTATAATAGTATATACAGGCATATAATGCAATATAAATATAGTATTATTCAGTGTATACATAATTTTTTAGACAAAAAAAGTCGCAACCCGATACAAATCATTGGATTGCAACTTGATGTCTTTGTCTTACACCTTATTTCGTGATAAACTCACGCTAGCAGATCTTGCAGGAGACGCTGAAAATCTTGCAAAAGATTCAGGACGGAACAGCCTGGCATTATTTTATAATCCAGCGTTAAAAAATAAAAGGTTTGGAACAAGGAATACAATCAAGCAGGTTTTTTCGTGGGACAAAACTACGGATGATGTATTGAAGTTCATAAATTTATTTAAAACCATGGGCAAAATAGATCAAAATGAAAATCGTTTTAAATCCGAATATGCGCATGGATTAATTTACAAACTCTTTTCCCTCTTTGAATTGTGGGAAAGGGAAGGTGTCATATATCTGCCGAGAATGGCGTATGTAATTGCGAGAGTAAGAAAGGAGTTAAGCGAAAAAATAAATGAGACTGACAGAAACAAATTTGAAAGTTTTTTAATGAATCCGAATGATATTATTAATTTAAGAATTCCTTTAATATGGATAGAGTTGCTCAGTAGAGCAGAAAATCTTCATTAATAATGAGAGGGAAATAGGCAAATGTCAAATTTTAAAAAAAATGTGCCAAGCGGTCCACCTTCTGTAATAAACGGCATAGTGAAAGAATTGAAGGCTCTTCCAGATATGGGAAGTTTGCCGGCATCGCATCTTGTGAAATACGCAGAAGACGTTGGTGACTTTCTCGCAAACAAAGTGCGTCTCAAAACAAATCAAATTCGTAAATTTCTCGACATGGTAAATACCATACGGGCCGAGGGGATAGCAAATCCTAAGTTGCATTATAAGGAAAAAGTAATTCTGTTAAAGCCCAAACTTGCATATGCGGCAGGCAGGTCTAGAGAGGTTGTCCCCCTTATGGAAGTTCTTGATCCCTGTATGGACAAAGTTAAGGTTGAAAAGGATTTTGAAAGATTTCACAAGTTCGTTGAGTCGATTGTTGCATATCATCGGTATCATGGCGGTCGGGAATCATAAATAAAAGGAGAAAATATAATGCCAAGGCTTCAAGAAAAACCATTACTAGGAAAAATATTTATTCTGGGAAAGATAAAATGTGAAACTGGACTTCATATTGGCGGCTCAAAAGAAAAAATGGATATTGGTGGTATCGACGCACCGGTAATGAGAGATCCTCTTACAAGAGAACCGTACATACCCGGAAGTTCATTGAAAGGAAAGTTAAGATCACTTTTTGAGCGAATGGAGAATAAGCAGTTTAATAGATCAGGTGGGGGAGACGTTTGGAGGCATGAATGCACAGACTCTCAGTGCTACGTCTGTAGACTTTTCGGATCTACCGGAAGTAATGCAGATGAAAATCTTCCTTCCAGGCTTTCTGTCAGAGATTGTTTATTGGAGGAAGAGAGTAGAGAAAAATTAAAAAAAATTGATACCGGCTTGCAATACACGGAATGGAAATTTGAAAACTCACTTGATAGAGTTACTGCCGCCGCAAATCCTCGACAATTAGAGCGTATTCCCGCTGGCGCCAAATTCGAGTTTGAAATCGTATATAACGTGGAGGCTAGTAATGGCGAGGCAAAAAAAGATTTATCCAACCTTTTAGAGTTAATAAGTTTATTGCAAGACGATTATCTGGGAGGACATGGTTCAAGAGGTTACGGCAAAGTCGGTTTTACAATAGATAAATTCATGGCAAGAAAATTGGAATTCTACAGGGCAACCTCCGAAGAAGACAAAAAAAGCAATAGTTCAATCTTGGAAAATAAAACCATTGATGAATGCAAGCAGAATGTTGACGAAATATTATCTATGTTTGATATTTTGTAAGGGGTTGGTATGTCTACTAAAATTGCAAAATTTCAATTTTATACTTCTGCTTATTTTGGTGAAGCCGGAATCGGCGTTGAAGAATCAAGTGAAATGGTTCACTCCGACACCATATTTAGCGCCATATGTCATGCTTGGGGAATAGTCTATGGAAAAACGGATATGGAATCCATGCTTGCCAAATTCAAAGATGCCGCTCCTTTTCTGATTACCTCCTGTTTTCTTTATAGCAACGAAACATTTTTTTTACCCAAACCACATACACTTCCCCCTGGGTTTGAAAACGCTGAGATTCGCGAAGAATTTGGCAAAAAGGTTAAGAATATATCTTTTTTACCTTTTGAACTTTTTGAACAGTGGGCAAAAAGAGAAAAAATTGAGAATTATCTCAAAAAAGTAGTATTGCCGGACTACGACTCATGTTACCAATTTGATTTGATTCCACGAGCTACCATTGATCGCTCAACCTTAAATGCACAAATATTCCGCATGAAAACAGTGAGATTCAATAAAGATTGCGGTTTATATTGCATCGTCAAAATAAATGATTTATCCATTGAAGAGAAGATAAAGTCGTCCCTTGAATACCTTGGGGAATCTGGGCTCGGTGGAAAAAGAAACATTGGATTGGGAAGATACAAATTATGTTGGGAAGACATAAATGAAAAATGGAAAAATCTTCTTGCCTTTAAAGGCAATGCGCATTGCACATTATCGCTTTACCACATGAATATTGAAGGGGTTTTAGAGAGTCTTATTGAAGGCGCTTCATATGGATTGATTGAGCGAAGAGGGTGGATGTCTACTCCATTCAGTAAAGCTCAATACAAACGAAAAACAGTAAGCATGTTCTCTGAAGGTTCAGTGTTCAAACAAACCATACAAGGGAATCTTGTTTCCGTTACACCGGAAATATTAGAAAAAAAAGATTTTCATCCCGTTTATAGAAATGGACTTGCCTTTACCGTGCCAATTTTAGCATAGGATATCAATTATGAAATTGAAGCTTAAAACCCTTTCTTCCATTCACATTGGAGGAAAAGAGGGAAATTTTTTACCGATGGAATATCTCATTTTTAGAAATAAATGTTATTTCATTAACGAAGATAAGCTCTCAAAAGAACTGTACGATAGACAACTTCTTGATAACTTCTTAACCGGAATCAAACAAAAAGGCAAAGATTTTAGCGTTGATGCCTTCCTTAAAGAAAAAAAACTCCTGACACAGGAATTCCTGGATAAAACATCCAGTTATTCCAGTCATTGCAACATCAATATCCAAGGTAATATAAGATCCTGCATTAGAAATGCATTTTCACAGCCTTATCTTCCCGGTTCTGCCATAAAAGGGGTGATAAGGACGTCAATAATGTATGTCATCTTAAAAAGACTTAATGATACTTTACGTAAAAAGATATTAACTGATTTTGTACAAAAAAAACTTTTGGAATATAAAAAAGATCCCAGAGGAGAGCAGGGCTATTCCTGGTTTAAAGAAAGGTTTAAACAATGGTTTGCACAAAGACTCGACGAAGAAATCTTTCAAAAATTTGTTATCAAAAATAACCAGAAACGATATGATCCGCATTCTGATATCTTAAGGTGCATACAGATTTCCGATTCAAACTCTATTGATACCGGCAATTTACATCTTGAAGAAGTAAAAATATTCAGTGCTGACTCTGCTAAAAGCCCAAAAGACTGGTCTGTTTTTGTTGAATGCATACCTGCTGGTAATGAATTTACCTTTCAATGTAAAATTGACGAATGGTTGCTAAATAAATTTAAAGAAAATAACCCATCAAATTCCTTCGGTGTAGCCTTCTCAGAACTAAAGAAAATTTTATCTAATCCCTTTGAAGCAGTGAATGAAATGACCTCCGATTTATTAAGAGAGGAAGAATCGTTCTTTTCGCAAAAATTGAAACTGAAGAATATTTTAAATTTTGGAAATGAAACTCCAAATTTTAGACTGGGTTGGGGCATGGGACTTTTAGGGACGTCCGTAGCAATGCTTCTGCCAGCAGAGACGAAACAAGACTTAAGAAATATACTCTTCACAGATCGGGGAGATTCACCTGCGCCTAAGTCAAGAAGGATAATAACAAGTAACCATTCAAGCTATGCTATATTAGGCTGGTGTGTAGTAGAAAATAATATTTGAAGAAATATTCTTTAAATAAATTATGGACTGGATAATAATAATTCCCACAATACTAGGAGGTGTAGCTGCTTTAGTTGTTATATATGAATTCGTTATTGCTAGAAAAAACAAAAAAGACATTGATGCTAATACGGTAACAAACATTGATGACATTAAATATGAAATTAGCTGTTTTCTTTTAGCGAACATTCATAGGGTCAGAGGTTGTGAGAAATGTGAACCAGAAGCTGATGAATGTATAGAAATCCACAAACGTGTTAATGGAATTCGAACAAAATCAGGATTGAAAAGGTTAAAAAAGGAATTTGCAGAAATTGCAATTACTTTAGCGAAATGCCCCGATTGTAATGCGTTAGCGATTGATTTTTATGATTTCGAATGTGAAATTGATAACAAAATATTAAACTTTAGAACCTGAAATAATCATGCATAACAAAATAAAAATACTTCTTATTGCCAATATAGGCAGTCGCGACCTTCAATTAGAGGGTGAGGCAATAAAGCCTGCAAGGATAGAAGGTGAAAGGATGAACGAGAACTTCAAAAGTGTCTCTGAAAAACTCTCAACACCTATTTTATCCCCCATAATAAACTACCTCAAAGATAATAATCCAGACTCCGACATTGAATTATTGCTTTTTTCTACCAATCAAGAGGATGCTGCAGAACATTATCGAAGTAACGATACTCTCTACTTTGCAAAATGCATTCAACAATTATATCGTGGTAAAAAACCAATAACGAAAGTTGCTATCAAAGAAATAGATGCAAATCCTAACCTTTATGACTCAATGTTCGAATATTTCGGTAAATTTCTCAGTGGTAAAAAAAGTATGTTCGATGATCATTTTGATGAAATTTACGTTTCTCTTGCAGGTGGAATACCTGCCTGCAATATGGCGTTGTGCTTCCACTCAATCAGTATTTTTCAGCAAAAGTGTGTACCTGTCTATTCCTTAGAAGGTAGCGGTATTGTTGTTCCCTTGCAAATAGGAAAACAACTTATTAAAAATTCCAAAATTGCTCTTGTATTGAAACAAATAGAAAATTTTGAATATAGCGTGGCGTCTTCTCTTTTAAGGGATTTGAACCAGGAAGATATTGCTTCAGTTGCGGAAATAACTCGTCACCGACTTAATTTCAACTTCGACTTGGCAAGGAGCCAATCGGGAAAACTCATTGCAAAGGTGTCTGGCAAAATTAGAAACCTTTTAATTGTATTTACATCGGAATTTCAGGAACTTTTGGATCATGATCTTAAATCTTTAATATTGGAACTCTATTTTAATGCGGAGATTAAATGGAAAAAGGGGGAATATCTTGATTTCCTTGGAAGATTATTTCGTTTTCAGGAAGCGGTGTTGCGTTACATTGTTGAAACAAATCTTGAAATAGTTACCGACACAGATAAAAACAAGAATACCTATGAAAATTACTCAAGGGGTATTCAAAATATCGAGGGTTTGATACCTTATTTAGAGCAGTACCCTTCTGAAAACAATAAACTGCTCTACAACAAGCCTTCTGTTCCAACCTTGATGGCTATTTTGAATTTTATTACACAAAAAAACGAGGGGAACACCTCTTTCTCAAATATATTTAATACTTTAAGAGAACTTCAACGTCTCAATACACTAAGAAATAAAAGCCCCTTGGGACACGGTTTTGAAGGCGTTTCCAAAGAAAAAATAGAAAAAATAATTCCAGGATTTTCCTTAGAGCAACTTGTTCTTGTTATAGAGAATCTGGATATAAAAGCAATTGAGAATCCGTTTATCAGAGTAAATAAATTAATTGAGTCGTTACTTTAATGTGGAGAAGAATTTTGTTTTCTACAAGAGAATTTATTCCTTGTCCCTCTGTATTCTCCGTGGCAAGAAATACTGTGGTAGAGCCGTTTTTGTGAGAAATTGGCTAAAATTATATATAAAACCTTATTTTATAATAGGTTAACGAATTTTTTTTATCGTAAAAAAAGGGGATGATAACAGGAATTGGCCTTATAAGTGGCTGTCTTTATTGATGTTAAAAAGGGTACCCTAGGAAACATTGACCTGATGAATAAGGGGCTAGAAATTAATTAGGAATGGAGAATGAACAATGATGAATCGAAGGATACAGAAAGATACGAATTGATAATTCTTCATTCACAATTGAACATTGCATTTGTTTGGCCTGTTGTCGTAGGGACAGAACACAGTTACCAGAGGCGAGTGGCCAGATGACAGATGAACAAAAATACGCATAAAAACATACTGCATCATTTTACCGAATTGAAAGTATGGCAGGAGGCACACAATTTATATTTATTGGCACTGATTGATGTTGAGAAATTTCCCCGTGGTAGAGGTGCATATAATTTAATTGATTAACTCTTAAGATCGGTTGGTTCAATAAGCGCTAACACCGCCAAGGGTTTAACAGAAGGAGCACGAAACATTACCTTCCGTATTTATTCAAATAATGGAGATAATCGAATCTAATGAGAGGAAAGATACAAACAAGAATAAAAGAATTATCGCCGTTTATTATTACTCTATGTGTATTATTAAGCGCGGGATGGGCGACCGAAGTTTTTTGGGATTTTTTTGAATATCTGACGAAAGAAAATATAATGTTGCATCGATTGTTAAAAATTGTCTCTGTTGTTTTCTTTTTCTCTATGGCCTATCTATTGTATAGAAAGAGAAATGTTTTCTTCAGGCCTCGTACCCGATATTTTTCATATGATGAAAATCCTGAAAAAAGGAAACACCTTGTTCTTTTCCTTTCAAATCTTCCGAAGAAACTTGAGGAAACAAACGGAATTCCGAAGGGTTTACACCTTATTTATGAAATAGATAAAGATATAGAAACCATTGAACTATTAAAACAAGAACCACAACACCCAATTTTGTGGAAATGGGAAATGCCGCTCAGGGCAATACGGCATCATATGGGTATTCTGGAAACCGTTACTCTTATTTGTTCACCGGAATCTATCAATCAAGTATATATGTTTCTTCATCTTTGCGAAAAATATAATTCTTTTAGACAGATTCGTTTTTATCTATTAGCACGAAAAGGGGACACAAACAAACTATTGCAACTTTCTCCTGATGTAACAATAAATGGTTATCAAGGTTTTGATTTTGAAGAATTTGACAGGCTCTCACACGCACTATGGTTTTTGCTCAGTGAATTTAAGAAAAATAAATATAAAGAAGAAGAAATTATGATCGATATTACGGGAGGTCAAAAACCAACAAGTGTTATAGGCGCTTCAATGACCTTTAATTTGAAAATCAAATTGCAATATGTTCAAACAAATTTACCATGGCATGTGGTGAGTTATGATGTTCTCCTTTCTTCTGCTGATAGTGGGGAGCTGGATTCGTGATTATTATTGATCTCTCAACGGTTTTTGATAATGTTGCTAAACTTTCAAATTTAGATGAATATTTAGGCAAATGTATGAATCTCGCCGGCGAAGGAGACGAAGTTATTTTGACCGGTAGTGCCCCTGTCTGGCTTTACCTGGCGGTTGCACATGCTTTGCACGGAAAAGCGAAGAAATTGATATATCGATCACCTGTTACCGGTGATGTTGTCATATTTGACCATGACCCATTTTGAGTATGAAGGAATTTGCATTAAATCTCTCAGCGTTATATTCCGCCTTTGATGCCGTTAAGGAAAATCACGGTTGTGCAGGCGCGGATGGTGTTACTATCGAACGTTATGAGGGAAACCTTGATCTGAATCTAAGAATTATGCGCAAGGAGCTTACGGAACAAACGTACTTTCCTCTCCCTCTTTTAAGAATCCTGGTTGATAAGGGAAACGGAGAGGCCAGGGCATTGTGCATCCCTTCAGTGAGAGACCGGATAGTACAGGCAGCCGTATTGCAACTCATTGAACCTGTTCTTGAGAAAGAATTTGAAGAGTGCAGCTTTGCCTACCGGAAAGGCCGTTCCGTAAAACAGGCGGTTTATAAAGTCAGGGAGTATTATGAACAGGGTTATCAGTGGGTTGTGGATGCAGATATCGATGCGTTTTTCGATAGTGTGGATTATTCATTGCTCCTGTTAAAATTCAAATGTTATATTCACGATCCATGTATTCAAAACCTGGTAGGGCTCTGGCTAAAAGGTGAAGTATGGGATGGAAAAACGGTAACCACATTAAAAAAAGGGATTCCGCAAGGTTCACCCATCTCCCCGATTCTTGCAAATCTGTATCTTGATGAATTCGATGAAGAACTTACTCGTAACGGATATAAGCTTGTGCGATTTTCAGATGATTTCATCATCCTTTGCAAAAATTCCGGAATGGCAAAAGAATCACTCAAATTAACAAAGAAAATATTGGAAAAACTTCTTTTAGAACTGGATGAAGAACAGGTGATTAACTTTGACCAGGGTTTTAAATTCCTGGGAGTTATTTTTGTAAAGAGTATGATCATGGTGCCTTTCGACCGGCCAAAGAAGGAACGGAAGGTGTTGTTCTTTCCAAAACCATTAGACCTTGAAGTTTATTTTAAGCAAAGAAAGCAAGGGAAAATATGGCAAACCTCTACCTGACTGAACAGAATTCCATTTTACGGAAAAGCGGTGACCGGTTAATTATTGAAAAGGATGACAAAGTGCTTCTTGAAGTGCAATGCCATAAAATAGACGCCGTTCTCATATTTGGAAATGTACAGTTTACCACACAAGCGGTACACGAACTCTTTGAGCATGGAATAGAAATGGCTATTCTCACGAGAACAGGGAAACTCATTGGACAGATAACCTCCCCTTACACCAAAAATATTACCCTTCGTGTTCAACAGTTTAAACAATATTGGAATGACGACTTTCGGCTGGCTTTTGCAAAAGTAATTGTTTGCGGGAAGATACAAAATTGTATACAACTGGTACGGTCGTTTTCGTATAATCACCCCCGCAATAGCTTTGATGTAGAAATGGACGACCTTTCCCTGCGATTAAATGAAGTGGAATCAGCGGCGAACATCAGCCAGCTTTTTGGTATAGAGGGAAATGCCGCCAGGGTATATTTTACGTCTTTTGGGAAAATGATCCTTTCTGCATTTGCTTTTCCAGGACGGAAAAAGTACCCGTCAACTGATCCCGTGAATGCATTGCTTTCATTAAATTATACGATGATTTTTAATGAAATATCCTCGCTCCTTGACGGGCTGGGCTTTGATCCTTATCTTGGATATTATCATGGAATTGATTATGGCAGATCTTCCCTTGCGTCTGACTTGATGGAGGAGTTTCGTGCCCCCATTGCAGATCGTATCACCCTGAATCTTATCAATAACCGGATATTTTGCGAGGAAGATTTCTATGCTAATCCGAGTACGGGAGGGGTGTATTTGAAACGAGAGCCATTGAAACGGTATTTTGTGGAATATGAAACAATGATAAACAGGGAATTTCTTCATCCGCAACAAAAAGAAAACACCACCTTCAGAAAATGTTTTCGCATACAAGCGGAGAATTTAGCGTCTCATATACAAAATAATATTCCTTATACTTCATTTGTAATGGAGATATAACCAATGTTTTATTTGGTTTCCTATGATATTCCGGAAACAAGAAGAAGGACAAAGCTCGCAAAAATCCTGGAAGACTTTGGCGACCGGGTGCAGTATAGTGTATTTGAATGTATTTTGGATGAGAAGCTTTTAGGCAAAATGATAAAAAGAATACAGGAGATTATAATCGCAGAAGACGACAGTATCCGTATTTATTCTATTTGTGCCGGGTGTGAAAAAAGGATAGAAGTAATGGGAAAGGGAAAGGTCTCAAAGATTGAAAATATATACGTAATTTAAAGTGTGATAAGCATTTAGCGGATTTTTAAAACATAGCTAAAAAGGGGGTGGTTACAGGAAAATCATAATCGATTGTGTTTTAAGAGGTTAAGACAATTTTTTAATGGAAAGGATGAAAATTTCGATGTGTAATGATTACAGATTGTGGAGGTTACAGGAAATGGCCTTGCAAGTAGTTGTTAATTCTAAAGTTACATATGCCGCTGTGGAAATCATTGACCTGATGTAGAAGGGATTGAGACGCTATGTTGCCGGGTGCTTTAGCTACTATCGCAGGTGCTTTTGTGGAAATCATTGACCTGATGTAGAAGGGATTGAGACGGTAAATACCTCGTTAACGCCGTCTAACATATTAATACGTGGAAATCATTGACCTGATGTAGAAGGGATTGAGACAAAAAAGTATCCGTGCGCGCGCACGATACAACTAAACGGTGGAAATCATTGACCTGATGTAGAAGGGATTGAGACAGTGTCTTTTGCCCTCCGACCAGCACCTCCAGTTTGCCGTGGAAATCATTGACCTGATGTAGAAGGGATTGAGACGTCGCAGTCCTTGTTACTAAGCCACGCGTCATTCCACGTGGAAATCATTGACCTGATGTAGAAGGGATTGAGACAACCTTGATTGAGAATGCTTGATGAGGAGCATACCCATTTTGTGGAAATCATTGACCTGATGTAGAAGGGATTGAGACGGTCATTGTTACCGGGAATAGCTCATCGCCGACACAATTGCGTGGAAATCATTGACCTGATGTAGAAGGGATTGAGACTCCAAAGAGCAGCTCCTTATGTACTTGATTTTGTCGGTGGAAATCATTGACCTGATGTAGAAGGGATTGAGACGCTTCAATTAAAAGGGCGAGGGTCACACCTTGATTGGTGATTAATTTGTTGATAATAAAAGGCAATTTTTATATCTTGGCTGCCATGACAAGGCCATGGCGCATAGAATTTGAAGGGGACTTACTATCACATCTTATCACGGGGAAATGAGCGAAGGAATATTTTCCATGACAATGACGATCGTATTTCGTTTCTCGATATTTTGGGAAACATATAGGAACGGTTTGAGGTTGAAGTATATGCCTATGTTCTCATGGATAACCATTATCATTTACTCCTCAAAACCAATAAACCCAATATTTTTCAATGTATGCAATGGTTTGGAACTACGTACACGCACCGGTATAATTTAAAACACAAGCGAATTTGGCACCTTTTCCAGGGACGATTCAAAACCTTTCTTGTTGAAAAGGATGAATACCAGATGTGTCTTTCCCGCTATATACACAGGAATCCTTTACGAGCCAAAATAGTCAGGCGGTTGGCAGATTATCCGTGGAGTAGTTATCCCGTGTGTGCCTATGGCAAAAAACCACCAAAGTGGTTGCTTACAACGTCAGTTCTTTCCCATTTTGAGTAACTATTCAGCATAAACATCACACGACTCCCGGCAGGTTCAGGTTTGCAAACCAATGTCATTAAGTTAAGCAACCTGCCAGAAAAGTATCCCTTAATAAAGGGGGAAAAAGGGGGGGTTGTTTTTAATAAAATAATTCTCAACACCTTAGTTATTTGAAAAATTCAAGGGGATATAAAAAACAATGTAGCCCCTTTGGGTGCGGTCTGTTTGTAGCGCAATAAAATTCAACAGGTAAATAGCTCCGTAGGAGCGGCCTGTATATGATTGACAGGAAGACAGGCCGCTCCTGATTATAGAGACAGGTTTCAAACCTGTCTCTACGATCTGTTATGGTATTCTATCTACAAACAGGTTGCTCCTACGGAGCTTATCGGTAATACGTTTTTTTTAAAACCAAAGTGTTACAATAATTCTTAACGGATGCATTCCCGTGAAAAAAACCGCTCGCTCCCAAAGCTCCGGCTTGGGAACGGGATTGTTTGAGAAGCTCCAGCTTCGAATGGAAAAGGGAATGAACCCATGATGTCAGCTTGGAGGCTTTTCAGTATGTTACCCAAGATATTTGGAAACCTCTTTTGAATCGAATAATACACGAAGCTTCGCTTGCCGGCTAAATGGAAGCTAGAGCTTCCAACGCAATTACGTTCCCAAACCGGAGTTTGGGAACGAGCATTTTTGTTTTCCAAAAATCAGGAATGCTCCCGTAGGAAGTGATATGTGGAAGAAAAAATTGTTGTATGAAGCGCAATGATCTGCTGAAGCATTTACGGCCGCAAGGATGTGAATTTATCAAGAAGGTAGTCATCATTAGTGGTGGTGGAATCCAATTCAAAACAAACGATCGTCTGTGCCGCGGCATACAGAAATCAACAATACCCAGGCAAGAAAGACATGCAATGATCTTGTAACTATTCAGCGTAATTTATTAAACTATCGGAGATCAGAACGCAATTGCACTGGAAACTTTGTTTCCAGTGAGGGTCTGACTTGACAAATTACAAACTGTTTTAACCCTGTGATTTTATTCCCTATCTATCCGCAAACATGCGAGAAACCGGAGTTTCTCGAACAAATGCATTCCCAAACAACAGGAGCATTCCCGATTTTTTGTAACCGTTTGTGTGATTGGGGCAAAACAATGCTGCAAGCCTGTCCCCCGCTGGCGGGGGATTAAGGGGGTGGAATTGTCTGCGAAGGAAATTCGGGAGGTTTATAATATGAATAGCCATAAATTTTTCTTCTCATTCCTACGTTCTGCGGGAATGCATGTCACGAAACAGGATAAAATTGTCCATCTGACCAGTCTGCTGGGCGTGGGAAAGAGGGTCAAATTTATTTTCATAATAAAAGGGGTAGTTGAATCGATGGAGAAATACAGTCCACCCCCTGCACCCCCGCCAGCGGGGGACATAGTTTGAACAACAGGAGCATTCCCGATTTTTGGTTAACTAATTGTACAAGGAACAGCCCCTTGGGCATTTACAACGCCAACAATATCAATCCCATTATATGCGAAGAACCCTTTTACATCGTCTCCAGCAATTTCATATTTAAAATCTCTGCAGATCAGATTTATTCCAATATTTCATTAATCTCTTTTTCAAAATCCTGTTCTGATACATAGCCGATGTGTTTGTTAACTTCTTTTCCGTTTGTATCGTATATAATTGTTGTTGGAAATCCCAGTAAACTAAATCCTGAAGTAAGATCCTCCCCTGCAAGATAATTTGTATATGTTACGTTCCATTTTCTTAAAAATGTCGGTACTGTTTGATCACCGTTTTCATCGAAAGCAATCCCAATAATTTCTATCTTGCCATTGTATTTTTTTTGTAAACTGCTAAATCCTGGCAATTCTTTTCTGCAGTATGGACACCATGTTGCCCACATATTTACCAGAACCACCTTCCCTTTATTGTCAGAAATAATATTTTCCAAATCATCAAGATTAATGCGGCTAATTTCATTGGCATAGGTTGTTTCACAGCATAAAAACAACATCATTATAAATAATACATTGCGGCATGCACGTTTAAATACGTTATTATTCACCGTCCCCCCCTTTCATAGAAGCATAAACAATACAATTTAAGTAATTAGCCTTTGTAACGTTTTTCAATAGATTCAATTTTCCCTACTCTTCTCTTGTGACGTTCTTCTCCGTTAAATGTGGCGCCTAAGAATGACTGGACGAGTTCAATGGCTAGTTTTAATCCTACTATACATGCGCCAAGCACAAGTATGTTCATATCATCATGTTCCACGCCCTGGTGAGCAGAATAGGTATCGTGGCAAAGCCCGGCACGAATACCAGGAATCTTGTTTGCCGCAACAGAAGCTCCAACACCACTACAGCAAATCAAAATACCCCTATCGGCGCTCCCATCTAGTAATTTTCTGCCAACCGCTTCTGCATAATCAGGATAATCTACCGGTTCTGTACTGTATGTGCCTACATCAATTAACTGGTACTCCGGTTTATCAAAATGTGCTATAAATGATTTCTTTAACCATAAACCGGCATGGTCGGATCCAATGGCAATTTTCATTTTATCGTCACACAAATAAGGTTTTCAAAAGATGAATAATAAGGATTTATACATTTTAAATAAAAATTCGTTGCAAGGTGGCACGGTCAAACAAGTTTGTCCGTGCCAATCCGCCCTAATTGAACGTTTAGGAATTTCAATATTAATGTTTTTTAGTTCAGTATTGGTTCCGCATTATCATAGGGAAATTCAGGGTCAATACTGCTGATTGAACGTAAGATGTTCCACCATATATTATCCGGGCTAGGATAGAATACCATTTTTTCAGTTGCGGTACCCACCGTCCAGCACTTCGTCTCAATTTCAGATTCAAGCTGTCCGCCCGACCAGCAGGCACAGCCAAGATAAAGACGAAAAATATTATCCGATACATTTTTACGAGACATAAACGCATTGAAACATCCTTGATTTGAACCTAAATAAACCCCTTCACATATTTTCACACAATTATGTGTTTCATTTTTAAAGTTGCCGTGAAGATAGAACATATTGTTTGTATCGACAGGGCCTCCAAAAAATATTTCTTTATCCTTTGTCTTGGTATTGGCAGAAGAAACAAATATTTCCTGTCCTTTTTTCCCTAATGTTTTGTTTAATATTAAACCCAATGTCCCTCTTTTGCTATGTTCGCATATTAGCACTACTGTCTGCATAAAATTCGGATCGGTGCCCTGCGGATTAGCAATAAGTATTGATCCCTTGCCAACATCTATTTCCATTATCCATAACTCCTATTTATTCCTATAAATAAATATCTGAATTTCTGCAATCTTGTATTACATGGCAACCTGAAAACTACTGACAGCGCAAAAATGAAATAAAACTGACAAATAGACTAATCATTCTATGGTATGTTTTAGAGAAATACAAAGTATTTATCTATATTCATTCATGGTTTATTTGTAGTTTAATTATAAGATTCAGCGCAACAGTTTAGTTTTAAAAATTCCATGAATTGCCGCTGCTGAACTATCCCAATCGGGAATACACTCTATCTGTTAAGCAAACTGTTACGATTCATCTAAAAAAGCGTAACACTTTAGTTCTATGAAAAAAACGCTCGTTCCAAAGCTCCGCAGACTGGGTCAAATGAAAACATTTATGGCTTAAAAAGGTCACATAGGTGAATAAGAAACTATCTTCAGCCAAACAACCGTTCACCAGGTAGTCGTTGTGTGCAGGTTTTAGCCAGACATAGGTGAAATGACGTAAGTGTTTATAAATCAACAAATTAAAGTCAAAAAACCCTTGACTATCTGTATGGTTTATGCTAACATAACCACTTGTAAAATAAAGAGATAAACCTATTTTACGGTTTGTTTTCATCACACATGATTGCATTAAACTAAGGAGACAAGGGGAATATGGCATATATAGTCAAACAAATAAGGTTTTCGAAAAATTTACACCTCCCAGTCCTCTCTATAAAGAGGGAATTAAGGGGCGTGCTTGTATAGTATGCTTAGTCAAATAAATCTGTTTTTTAGAAAGCCATTTTATTGCCAAATTCCTAAAATCATATTTGTTTGGCTATATTATAGGGAATAGAGATCAAAATACACTTTTTCCACCGGTAATACAAGATTATGTGGGAAAAGAAGATCCTGTGAGGGCGTATGATGCGTTTATAGAGAGCTTAGACCTTCAGGAAATGGGTTTTGAGATCAATGCGTATAAAGCCGGTGCGCATGAGTATCATCCAAGGGCGCTCTTAAAATTAATCGTATATGGATATGCCTATGGGGAAAGGAGTTCCCGCAGACTGGAAAGGGCGTGCTATCATAATCTATCCTTCATGTGGTTAGTATCCGGTATAAAACCTGATTACCGTACGATATCGAGATTTCGCAGAGAGAATAAAGAGGCGATAAAAAGCAGGTGTTAAATCAGAATGTAAAATTCTGTATAGAGATTGGATTGATAGAGGGAAACACCTTGTTTATATCGGATGTTCACCCCTGCCAAAACGCATAAGTGCTTAATACATAGTTTGTTAAGGCTGTATTTTTAATAAATATGTAGTCACTAATATATTGTTATTATACGACAATATACTTGACTGATAATGGTTGTTATCTGTACAATGGTGGACATGCATATTGTAGAGAACAAGTCAAAATCCGGTAAAAAAATCTATCGATCTACCCTTCTGCGGGAATCGTACCGTGAGGATGGGAAGGTCAAGAAACGTACCATTGCGAATCTGTCGAATTGCACTCCCCTGGAGATTGAAGCGATAAGACTTGCACTCGCACATAAAGACGATCTCTGTGCATTGGGCGCATTGTCAGAATCGGTGAAACTCCATGAGGGTTTGTCTGTGGGAGCAGCGTGGAGCGTGTACCAAGTGGCAAAGGAATTAGGGATAGAAGAGGCATTGGGAAAGGACTTTGAAGGAAAGCTGGCGCTTTGGCAAGTAATGGCAAGGGTAATAGGCCAGGGGTCAAGACTGTCTGCAGTAAGGCTGGCGCAGATACATGCTGCGGGTGACGTCCTGGATATGAAGCGTGGGTTTGACGAGAACAATCTGTACGATAATTTGTCATGGTTGTCAGAGAATCAGGCAAAGATAGAGCGAAAGCTGTTTGAGTTAAGATGCTAAGCCCCACAATAAATGAACCTGGAATTCTCAGATTAAGTGGAATTAATATATTGAGGTAAAACGGATTTTAGCAGATAGACAGCATCTGGGAAAGAGGAGTTGGAATCTACCATGACGATGTCGATGGTATTAAAGTTTTTTTTACAACGGAAACACCTGGCGAGGTTCGTATTTGGGTTGGTGGCGGAATTAAATTCAGAACAGAGAGGGCAGAGGAAGCGGAAATAGCCTTCGGAGTATTTATGAGGTATGGAGAGGACATCAGCGATGAGTCGATCGATGGGGATATCGTTTCGTAATGAGCGCAAGAGTTGAGGGGAAAAGAGACGGGCCATGGTAGACCTCCTTAAAAAGATTGAATTTCAGCAAGAGCCTGATGGAAGATATCCTGGGTAATTTTCTGTGATTGTCTGATGGAAGCGTTAATCAGGCAGGCGGTGGAAATGGCGTTGATTTGCCTTGGGATGCCGGCGGAGAACTCATGGATCAGGTCTTTGACGTCTGAGTCAAAGATTTTATCGGATGCGCCGGAAGATTTCAGATGGAAGTCTATGTATGCAGCGGTTTGAGTTTTAGTAAGGGGATGAATGTGGTAATGTACCGAGATGCGTTGTGCGAAGTCGGCATGGATGTCTCTTTTGAGGATATATTTGAGGTGTTCCTGTCCCGAGAGGATGATTTTGAGATGAGTGGAAGAATCAAGCGGAGAGCTGACAAGGAGTCTGAGGTCTGTGATGGCGTCGGTTTTCAGGAGATGAGCCTCGTCGATAACGATAATGGGAGTGAGATTTGAGCGCAAGGATTTATCCATAATTTGGAGGAAGAGCCGGTCTTTGGTGTGTTTTGGTATTTCACCGAGCTGGGAGACGATTAAGGAGAGAAGGCTGGATGATTTTAGGTGGGTAAAATGGAGGTAGATGGGGAGAAACAGGTTTTGGGGGATTTGTGAGAGGAAGAGTTTGAGGAGTGTGGATTTTCCGACTCCCGTCTGTCCGTAGAGGACGGCGATAGAGCCTGAGTGTAAGAGGTATTGGAGTCGTGCAAGCCCCTGGGTAAAGCGTTCGTCTTTCATGATAAGGCTGGTGTTGATTCTTTCAGAGAACGGCTGAGTAGTCATGGAAAAATGAGAAGTAAACATGGTTAAGAGACCTCCTTTTTCGAGTAAGCGATTTGTAATTCACGAATGATATAGGGTAAGGTTTTCACGGAGGCATTTTGGAATGCCTCCGTGAGCAATGATTCGTTGAGAGCGGGGATACGGTTGTAGCATTTTTTAAGCGATTCGAGTTCATGAGAGCTGAAGGCGGAGAGAGAGCCTTTGTGTCCCATGAGGAGTGCGAGTTTCTGGACGAATGCCATGAATGGCCAGGGTCGTTCGGAGATGATTTGGTGGTAATCAATGCCTTTGGCCTGAGCCTGGAGAATGGATTTGTGTTTCTGAGTGATAAGGTCGAGGTAATTATGTTTTGGTTTTGAAGGTGAGGCGGCTGGAGTTTCAGCGCCCTGGTCGCGCAGGTAGAGATTTCCCGAGCCGAGGTATTCACCGTTTGCGGAATAGATCAAGACCTTTTTGAGATCGCCGTATGGGTCGTAACGGACTTCTACTTTATCGCCTCTGAGTTTGGGGTCAACACGGTAAAAGCGGTTATCAATGCGGACATCGGCAAAGGTTCTGTCAACGGTTCTGGGGATGCGTTTCATGAAGAAGGCAAGAGCGGCGTCCATATCGACGTGTCGGATGACGGTAAGCCCCTCGTCGTAGCGTTGTTTTGGAGATTGATTGGTTTCGGAGTGGATTCTTGCGTGATAGACAACGGCAAGGTAAGCGGAGAAGGCCTGGTTAATGGCATCAAGGGTGATAATGTCGCCGGAGCGGACTTCCGACTCGAACTGTGTCTGGCTGGTGCCGAAGAAACGTTCGACCAGTCCGCCGGGAGCAGGGTCGCGTGGTGGTCTGTGGATGAGTTTAATGCCGAGGTTGTAACAGGCAGAGCGCAGGGCGTCAGAGTGGTAGACCTTGGCATTGTCGAGGTAGAGTTCTTTGGGCGAGCCGTGGATAGTCCAGGCCCTGATGAGAGAATCGATAAGGATATCGAGGGTTTGTTTGAGATAATACCGTCCTTCGACCACATAACGGCTGTAGCAGTCGATAAAGAGACAGAGGTTTGTGGGAAGCGCCTCGCCGTCAACGAGCACGAAAGGGCCTTCCTGGAAGTCGCCAATCCAGAGGTCGTGGGTATGCTCACGGCTAAGAGCGTATACGCACCTTTTGCTGTGAGACGCCGAGTTTGAGCCGGGTCGCCCCTGCGAGTCTGAGATGGCGGTAGAGGGTGGATTTGGGGATCGTTTTCCCATAGTATTTCTCAAGAAAGCGGTTGAGGCAATCGTCGCTGCGGCGTGGTTGTTCTTTTTTGAGTTCAACGGCTTTGTCGATAATTTCAGGAGAAAACCTTCTGGATGCGCCACGGTCGCTCCTCGCCTTTCTTGCAAGAGATTGAAATCCATCTTTGCGGTAGCGGTTGAGTTTTCTCCTGAGGGTAGAGATAGTGGGTCTTTTCCGCTTTCCGTTGGGGAATACGACCTCCTGAAGGCAGAGTTTTTTCAGAAAAAGGTTGGTCTGCTCCTTCTCAATCTCACCGAAGATGACAGGATGCAGAAGATTGCACCAGAATAAAGCCCATTTTTCGTCTTTCGATTTCATAATTCACCTCCTTTTTTAAGTGTGGAGGTGATTGTAACTCAAGACCAGCCGCTTTTTGTTGCCAGTTCGGGGAAAAATGAATGCCCAAAAATTCGGTGATATTCCGGCTCGGCGCTGAACAATTGAATCGATTGATCGAGGGAGGTTTTTCGTTGTTTGCTTTTATACTTTCCGTGGTAAATGGGAAACATTTGGCGAAAAACCGGAGAGTTGGGGTCGGCCTGCCTGATGAGGTCAAAGGCGTTGCGGAGTGTGTATTTCAGTGAGCCAAAGAAACGCAGCCACCTCCAAACGGTTGACCAGGCAAGCATGCGGTTGTCTATTTCCTGTGTTCGGGTAGTATATCCGATGGCAGAGGAGACACTCCGGTAGGTTTCTGTATCATCTTTGACATAAGCCTGACTGAAGGAGAGACAGTGATCCTTTACGTACCGCTTGTAAGGGAGCGCATACTCAGGATAGGAAGTAAACGTCTTCTTGCACAAGGAACATTTCCAACGTCCCAGGAAAGATTCTATCGTATGAACAAGGGAGTCGATAATAACGTGAAACAACCGATATCTGCATTCATGAAGGGTGAAATTGACATGGGTACTCTTGCACTTTGGACAAAAGCATGGCTTCTGTTTTGTCGCAATAAGCTTTTCATGCTTGTGGATTTTTTCTATAATATTCACGCACTGCCTCCTTTGTATAGGGGGGAAATGGGCAGGAGGATGAAGTTTCCCAACGTTCGGTCCTCCTGCCCTGAGTTTTTTATGTTCCGGAAAAATCTTACAAAACTTGTCCTCGTGAAAACGGGGAACTGGGAAGTAAACCGCCGTTAGGAAGTTTGGAAGTGGTTTTAACCCCTTCCAAACTATTTAATGAGGCTTTACTCCGCCTTACGGACGGAACTTCTTTCTAACGGGGTAAACGATGTATTTTTCTTAACGTGAACAAAAAATCAAGTGAAATACTTACGCAGGATAAAAAAAAGGCGGGGTAGCTGGGTAAGATTTTTCAAATCATTTGCTGGGTATTAGACTCAAATATTCTGAGACTAATTGGGCATTTTTGGAGCATTTATTCTAAGACGTAGCACACATCGATACCAAAATTCAGCCTGTTCCCATCCTGGCTCCCCTTTCACCTCATTCCATTTCTGCCCTTCAAGCAATCCTTCCAGATTCTTCAGCTTTACCTTAATCAGATATCCCGCCAATATTGACTCAAGGTATTCAAGTAATTCTCCGGTAAAAAAACCGCTGTCTCCCCGAAATACCACCCTTACCCCCTTATTCATGTACGCCATACATTCCTTCATGAACTCTACTACTCCGTTACTCGTGTAGGCGCTTCCACAGCGGAACCAACTATGTAATACCTCCTTTGTTTCTGCAATAAATGCCATTAAGGGATGATACGCCTTCTGCCCCTTCTTGTGCGGATTATATCCTACCTCTGCACCCTCCTGTTTCCCATATACACCATCTACGGTAGAATCAACATCTATCCATACTTCGCAAAGAGCACTCCTGAGTTTATGGCCTGATCTCACCGCACGCTTCCATATCTTTCCCCTAAACCGGTGGATCACCCCCGTCAGTTCCACTATATCTCCCTGACTCGCCAGCTTCATAATACGTCCTATCGTAGTATCTACAGGTACCTCTTTCCACCCGGACATCTTCTTCAATACCTCATCTGTACACACCTTCATCACCTCTACCATCGATGTCGCCCCTGCTATCAACCCTATCACTACCATTTGTACCGCATCGACAAACTGATACCGGGCATTTGCTCCACGATCCTTATGGACCGCTTCATGGACTCTCTCCCGGAACATCAGCTTACCCATAAAATTCAATACCGGTAAAAGCCCTGCATGTACCGTTAACCCAACTTCGACAAATTTATCCTGAAAAAGGCAAGAAATTGAGCATGTAATAGTCGTAACCTATTGGTATGGTTGAATGTTGCTTTCGGCGTTTAATGTAGTGCCTGAATATTATTGTTTATGCTTGCGGCGCCATTGCTTACATGGTAAAATACCGGTGTGTTTATCCGTGAAAAGATCAAAAAAGTGAATGGCGGGAAGAGCTACATACAACACCAACTCATCGAATCCATTCGCACCCCTTCAGGGCCAAGACAGCAAATAGTCTTAAACCTTGGGCAGCTTAGTCTGCCCGAGGAGAAGTGGAAGACCCTTGCCAATTGCATTGAAGGATTTTTAGCAAATCAAAAAACGTTGTTTCCTCAAGATCCTGAAATAGAGGCGAAAGCAAGGCATTATGCCAGCCAGATAAGACAGGAGCGGTTGGACAGGGCGCAAGAACGTATTACCGGCGGTGAATCAGCAGGGGAAGAACCTGCTCAATACGAGCACGTGAATATTAATTCCCTGATAACAAATGATGCAAAGACCGTAGGCGCCGAACACGTGGCCATAAGCCAAATGAATGAATACGGGTTTGATAAGATATTGCAAGGGCTTGATTTTACAGATGACCAGATTGCCTATTCCAAGATGCTCATTGTGGGGAGAATGGTTCATCCCGGCAGCGAGCGTGATACCGTGCGATGGCTTTCTGAAACAAGCGGGGCGGGAGAGCTGTTGGACTCAGGGGTTAAACTGTATGATAAAGCGCTGCATCGCGCGGCAGTCTTGCTTTGGGAGAATCATGCCGCCATAGAGCAAGAGTTGTCAAAGCGGGCGCGAGAGATATTTTCCCTTAAAGAGACGGTGATTTTATATGATTTAACAAATACCTATTTTGAGGGTAGCAAAAGAGGGAGTAAGGTGGCCCGGCGCTACAAATCAAAAGAGAGCCGTAATGATTGTCCGTTAATTACGCTATCCCTTACCGTTGATGAAGAGGGATTTCCCAAGCAGAGCAAGGTTTTTGAGGGCAATGTGTCGGAGCCTGGTACCCTAAAAGATATTTTGGATGGATTAAAAAAAGAAGACGGTATGTTTTCAAATGATAGAACGATAGTTATGGACGCAGGGATAGCAACGGAAGAGAACATTGCGCTTATCAGGAAGAGTGGCTATAAATATGTGGTCGTCTCGCGCAAGAAATCTTTTGAAGATACTTTTTGGCCTGAAACGGACGAAGAGAAGATTATGTTATCAGACGGGAAAACAACGTTGGGCATGAAATTAGTCCGTACTGAAGAAGAGGCATTCCTTTTATGCCACAGCGAGGCAAAAGAGGCAAAAGAGTCAAAAGAGAAGTCCATCCTTTCCCTGAAAGAACAAAGGTTTGAAGAGGCGCTCTCGGCAATAAAAGAAGGATTAGAGAAGCCAAAAAGACAGAAAAAATATGATACGATCATAGAGAGGATAGGCCGGTTAAAAGAACGCTACAAGGTGGGCAATTTATATACGATCAAAGTGGAACAGACGGATGGCAAAGCGACCGATATCAAATTTAAGAAAAATGCTCAGGCGCAAGCAAAGGAAGAAGCCATAGGCACGTATGTATTACGGACAAACCGACTTGATCTTAGCGGGGAAGAGATATCAAAGCTCCATAGGTCGTTGAGTACTGTTGAGGAAAGTTTTAAAACAATGAAAGGCAACCTTGGTTTACGGCCAAACTTTCACCACACAGATACCCCAACCATTGCCCACGTGCATGTCACTGTATTGGCCTATCACATACTTGCCGGGATATTAAAAAAGCTAAGAACCGCAGGGGTTCATTATAATTGGAATACGATTCGTAATATCCTTGCCACCCATATAAGGGTAACAACGACCATGAACACAAAGGACGGCTGCGTTATTGACGTCAGAACCTGCACAGCGCCCACGGAAAAGCAGCACACGATTTACAATAAACTACAAATTAAACATACACCATTAGGCAGAAAAAATATAAAATCACCCATGAAAACTCAAAGATGTAGTGCCGAAAAATGAAGGACTAAAGTCGTATCACATTGGCAATAAAAGAGATACGATTTCTGCTTGTCGAAGTTGGATTAAGACTGTGCTCACTACCTTATGCCGTGCGAGTTTGCGTGCTCTTCTTTCCTCAACTAGGTAAAGTCGGGCTAAGAAATAAATATTATGAAGATAAGAGGGGTGAAGGGGATGTATGTGGTCTGTGAAGAACATATTGAAATCGCGATAGATGAATTTGTAAATGTTTATGAAGTGCCACCGGATATTTATATTTTGGATAAGGGTTTTTTCTCAGACTGGACATCACCAAACCATTATGACATGTGTGATAATCCACCAAAATATTTAGTGGTATAGTATCTAAATTGTTTGTGAAAAAAAGATTAAACATACTTGACAAATTCTTCAAGAAGTTATACCCTTCACCCTTTAGTTAGCTATAATAGATACTAATCAAAACTATTTTGGATATTAATATAAACTAATTATTCAAGGGGGAATCATAATGAAGGCGTTTGCAATGTTAGGGATTGGTAGTGTGGGTTGGATTGAGAAAGAAAAACCAGTTGCAGGTCCATATGATGCAATTGTGAAACCAATTGCTTTCGCACCATGTACTTCAGATATACATACAATTGAAGGTGCTATCGGAGATAGAAAGAATTTAGTGTTAGGTCATGAAAGTGTGGGAGAGGTAGTCGAAGTAGGTAGCGAGGTTAAATATATTAAACCTGGGGATAGAGTGGTAGTACCTGCTATAACTCCTGATTGGAGAAGTGTTGAATTACAAGACACAGGACTTGGACAGCATTCAGGTGGGATGTTGGCTGGCTGGAAGTTCTCTAATATTAAAGACGGGGTATTTAGTGAGTATTTTCACGTGAACGATGGGGATATGAATTTAGCTGTTTTACCAGATGGAATTACTTTAGAAGCAGCAGTCATGCTTACAGATATGGTAACAACAGGCTTCCATGGGGTGGAATTGGCTAATGTAGAATATGGGGATACAGTAGTGGTTTTAGGAATAGGACCTGTTGGACTGATGTCAGTTGCAGGAGCTCAATTAATGGGGGCAGGAAGAATTGTTGGTGTAGGAAGCAGACCCGCTTTAATTGAAGCCGCTAAATTCTATGGAGCAACAGATATAGTTAACTATCGAGAGAGATCTGTAGTAGATCGAGTACTAGAGATGACTAATAATCGAGGAGCAGATAAAGTAATAGTAGCTGGTGGGAATTGTGACATTCTTATTGATGCAGTAAAAATTCTAAAGGCCGGTGGAGCAATTGGTAATATTAACTACTTTGGTGGCGATGAATTCATACCTATACCAAGGGAAGCATGGGGAGTAGGAATGGGTCACAAGGCGATTAATGGTGGATTAACTCCTGGCGGTAGAGTAAGAATGGAAAGATTAATTGAATTGGTCAAATACAGCAGATTAGATCCAGGAAAATTAGTTACCCATGTATTCTACGGATTTGACAAGATAGAAGAGGCTTTACAGCTAATGAAAGAGAAACCCGCTGATTTAATAAAGCCAGTTGTATTAATTGATTAACAGAAGCAATATCTCCTCATAATAAAATGGCATTATGTACACCGGTATATAGTGTCATTTTTTTGTTTAACTTTCATTACTTCTCAATCACTAAGAAAGTAATTAAATTATTAGTCTTTGGCGATACTAACTATATGCATTGAGGAGGTTGCTATAATGAGTGGCATTTGTGGGGTCAAATCTTTTAAAATGACATATTTGTCAACAATAGAGATTTGCCCCCCCCTTCGCTTCTCTTACTCTTGCGGATTGTAAAAAATTGTTTGTATCACATTTTAAAATCTTTGCGGCTTTCTTGTGAATATTTTCAGGGTTAGTGCCCCTTAATACTTGCCGTTTTTGAGGTATTTCAACATCAAGTTCTCTGCCAAATATTTTGACTTTATACGGTCAATCAACTTCCGGGAACTCAAAAAAAGACCATGCCGGAAATCTTCCAATATTTTTGTTTCTTCCCTGGAATAACTTTGTACCATTTTCCTATATGCCAGATACTTATTTTTTGTTTCTAAAAGAGAAAGAATAGGCTTTGTAAGCAACCATTCCGGTGGTTCCTTGCCATACATGAATTTAGAGGACACCATATTAAATTTACTATTTTATTTCTATATAAGTATTAGAGGACGAATATATGGAATTCTTTATTATATGGTTTTTTTAGGTGTTATTTTTGGCCTGAACCATGAGGAGATTATGATAAAAATAGCGTTTACTGAAGAAGACATAAAAGCATTAAATTATGAACGATATCATCATCCCCATACACGAGTGCAACGAAAGATGGAAGCGCTGTGGTTCAAGAGTCAAGGAGAGCCGTATAACAAAATAGCACAATTAACCGGAATCTCGATTAATGTTGTTACCCAGTATATCAAAGAATATCAGGATGGAGGTATAGAGAAATTAAAAGAGATCAATTTTTATCGTCCTGAAAGTAAACTCAGCGAGCATAAACAAACGATTGAGAATTATTTCCGCGAACACCCACCCGTGACAATGAAAGAAGCAATTGGCGTAATAGAGAAGCTAACAGGGCTCAAGCGCAGTGAAAAACAAGTGGCGAAATTTCTCAAGAAGATTGGTTTACACCGTCGTAAAGTAGGCACAATTCCCTCCAAAGTTAATGTTGACGAGCAAGAAGCCTTTAAAAAAAACGTTAGAACCCTTTCTCAAAGAAGCCGAAGAAGGGAAAAGAACCGTATTCTTTATTGATGCGGCTCATTTTGTGTTAGCCCCTTTTTAGGGTGTCTTTGGTGCTTTGCCAGTGTATTTATCAAAGCGCCTTCCGGAAGGCAACGGTTGAATGTCCTTGGAGCGTTGAATGCAATAACCCATTAACTGATTACCATAACCAATGAGACTTACATAGATGCTCAAAGTGTTTGTGATTTACTATGGAAAACTGCCTGTTTAAATTTAGCGATGCCTATTACCTTCATATTAGACAATGCCCGTTATCAGAAGTGTACCGTTGTTAAGAATCTGGCAGCACAGTTGCATATTGAGTTGGTTTTTTTGCCCCCGTATTCACCGAACCTCAATCTTATTGAGCGGCTTTGGAAATTTGTCAAAAAACAGTGCTTATATTCAAAGTATTATTCAGAGTTTGCAAAATTTAAAAACGCTATAATGGACTGCTTGCAAAAAAACCATTCGCAGCATAAAGAAGAACTTGCTTCGCTATTGACACCTAATTTTCAATACAATATACTCCTCAAGCTTGGTAAGCCCGATGAAACCGAATGGGTGGTTATGCGTATGCACCCGGCAATGTGTGCAGAAATTATCGGGAACCATCCCGGAATTCTGCGCCAGACAGCATGCATACTCGCGCTAACTCACCACAAAAAATGGGACGGGAGTGGTTACCCCAAGAAGCTCAGGGGCGAGGAAATCCCGCTGTCTGGCAGGATTATCACCATAGCCGATGTTTTCGACGCCCTGACAATAGATCGTCCTTCAAAAAGGCATGGTCTATAGAAGAGGCGGTGCGTGAAATAGGGGAATGCGCCGGGACGCATTTTGATCCTGGGCTGATTGAGACTTTCAATGTAGTGCTGTCTGAAATTCAGATAATCAAGGAGCAATACACTTATAAACACGGAGCATTGAACGACCTGGATTTTATCAAAAGCGTTGGCTAAACAAATGCCGATTTTGATAAATGACCTGTAGTGTGAAATGGTTCAGGTATTTTTTTCAGAAGACTTCGTGTCGGGCGGTGTTTTTAAAATTGTTGCAAATTGTTTAGGAGTTAATACGCCGCCAGATAGCAGTGCTTTAAATGCCTCTTCAACGGTAAGGTTTGTGTCTATCACCGCATCTTCTGTCGTATATATCAAAAAACCAGATGTGGGGTTTGGAGTGGTTGGTACAAAAACACTAATAAATATTTCTTTGCCGTTCTCTTTTACGCTGCCTGTTACAAAACCAATTGCTTTTGTGCCTTCTTTTGGAAAATCCAGTATAATAACACGTTTGAAAGCTTGTTTGCCGGGGAGGCTTACTGCGTGTACGATCTGTTTCACGGTGGAATAAATATTGTTAATAACAGGTGTTTTTGTTAAAAGGTTTTCAAAATAATGAATTATTGATTTGCCGATAATATTCGCGGCGAAGACACCTATAAAATACAATGAGGCGAATGTGAAGATAAGCCCGATGAACGTAATTATAAATTCATCGGCGGATGTTTTTGGCAGCTCAGCATCAAATAAAAGAAATATTTTTTTTATAAGTGGAGAAAGAGTCCCCCCAATAAAACTAAAGAGAAATTTTACAACAAAAAAGGTTACGTAAATGGGGATGATTAATAACAAGCCCGTTAACATCCTTTTTCGGATGTCTGTTTTTAATAGATTGAAAAATTTGTTTAATGTTTCCATACACGCCTTACTTTATCGAATTAAAAAGTTAAAGATTGCCATAAAATCGCCATAAGACCGGCAAAAATAAAATTAAAATCTGCTATCGTTTCCAGCAGCAATCCTTCCGTTATTATTCTTTTTTGGAAAAGATATTGATAACCGGAGGCATAAGCTATGCACGGAAGCAAAAAATATCCCAGCGTTGATATCCATCCAAGGAGTGTGCCTGCTATAAGAAGAGATGCCATGAAAAGGGTAATGCTAACAAGAATTTTTTTTGTGCGTTCTTTTCCAATTGCGATAGGAATGGTTTCTTTGCCCAAAATGCGGTCCCCCTGAATATCCCGAATATCAAGAACGACAGCGCGTATAAAAGCGAGACTGAATGCGAATGCAACCGTAATGGCAAGCGCCGGTATGAAGTCTCTCCGTACACCCAGAAAAGGAATTAAAGCGGTGCTTGCTGCCCAGGCGATGCCGTAGAAAATTTCTTTTGAACCCGGTATTTGCTCAAGGCTTCTGTACCGGATAAAACCTGAAAAACTCTTTGGTATAATTTGCAGCCGGTAAAAAATACCAAAAAGACTGGCGAGAAAAACACAAAAAAAGATGGATTTGCCGTGGTATAGCCCAAGAATTGAAGATAAGGCCGCTCCTAATATGCCTAAAATAACAAAAAGGACCTGCTTTTTTTCATAAAATTTTGCCCGCGCCGGCTCGTTGAGTGCCACGGATTCTTTGTTGGCAAAATGATTAAGTACCTGCATTGAAAAAATGAAAAGAGCGGCGATTATGCAAAAAATCAATCTTGGCTGAACACCAAGCAGCAGTGCACACGAATAACTCATGCTTGCCGCACCTAATGCTACATACGTGCAACTGCCTATTAAAAAATTAAAGATACTTTTTGTAGCAAATAAGATTTTTTGGTATTTATTGACCTTGTATGTTCTTACTTTGTCAACAACCCTTTTGATCATCCAATTTGGTGTTGATGCACCTGCAGTAACGCCAATGGTATTAAAAACTTTTAATTTATTGAGGTCTATTTCTGAGTCTGTTTCAACGTGAAATGTCGGAGTTCCCTGTGATTCGCATATTGTAACTAGCCGTGTTGTATTTGCGCTTCCCCTGCCCCCAACAACAATCATTGCATCTACAGATTTACAGAGATTCACTACTTCATCCTGTCTTTTGTAGGTGGAACTGCAAATAGTTTCAAAAGATTCTGAATTCGGATAACGTCTTTTTATTTCATCGATAGCCCTCTTAAATAAATGCCTGTCTTGCGTTGTTTGGGCGACAATGCATACCTTATCCATAGGGGGAAGTAGTTCTATATTTTCCATGTTTTCAACTACATGCCCTCTTCCCTCGGCATAACCGAGCAATCCTACCACCTCGGCATGTCCATTATCGCCGACAATTATCGTCGAATATCCCTGTGCGGCATATTTTTTGATGATAGATTGCACCCTCATTACATGCGGACAGGTAGCGTCGCATACTTTTGCGCCTTTACTTTCGATTTCCGCTCTTCGGGATGGAGTCACTCCATGCGCTCTGATGACAACGGTGCTATTCGAGAGGTCTGTAACATCATTAACAATGTGAAGGTCTCTTTTTTCAAGATATTCAAGCACTTGCGGATTATGGATTAACGGACCGTCCGTATAAACTTTAGCGCCAATATTTTTTTCATTCGCCGCATCGAGCAGGATATCCATTGCCCTTCGGACTCCCATACAAAAACCTGCGGTTTTAGCAACAAAAACTTTCAATGATAACTCCAGAAAGAAATTTAAACAATATTACTATATCAGACATAAACTCAAGTATGTTCAAGATTTATAATTTTTAAACAGAATTCTATCAATTGCAATATTGGTTGTCAATGATTTTAAATGAGTGGCGCTTTTGCTATTGAAATAATTGGAGATTTTAATTTCTAAATTATTAATTGACAAATTTATTGATAATTTATATACTTCGGCTTACTTTGATTTTAGGGCAGTCTGACCACTCAAAACAGCTTTTTTTGTATTAAATAGTGAAGATATTTCTATTTTAAGGAAGGAATTCGTAATTATGGTAAAGAAAATACGTTCGATGGCCTTGGTTTTTAGTTTGTGCAGTATTATATTTGGTTTTGTCTGCAGCTTGCATGCTTCAGAGAGTTTGGAAGATGGCATCTTATGGTTGACAAAAAATGCAGTTCGGGAGAAGTTTGGTACGCCAAATTACTTATATTGTGAAGAAGAACCTTTCAGGAGATACAGAATAGTTACTCCGGAGGAAGAGGACGGTTTGAAAAAAACTTTTTTGTATGATGTTCCGCTACACGATCTGTACTATTTAAAAAGAAATAATACTAATATAGAGTTAAGAATTTATTATGGTGTTGACAGATCAAATGGCGGGGAAACATACCGTGTGAGTGAATACTATGTGAACTTTACGGATGGTCCGGTACCTCTGGGAAAAATCTCAGAATTAATTCCTGAATGTCAACCAATCCATCAGTCTCCAAAAGTATTTCAGGAACATATGTTTAATCTTAACAACTACAGAATAATCTTTGTTACTGATAAGGTTAGTTCACTTACCAATCATTTCGGATCAATATTTGTTGATCCCGATAAGGATATAAAAGATTGGTCATTGACGTATGATGTTATTCTGACCGAAGGTGAATCCGAAAATGTATCGGTAAACAGTATGGTAAAAGAAATAATCGTGTCGGTAGATGGCGAGTACAGAATAGGGAAAACTAGGCATGTTTTTAAGACGAGACGCATTAATAATCCTTTGCAATAACATGACGGTTTAGAGAATTAAAATCTGGGATCATTGAAAAAGCAGTAATGATGAATGTCATTTCATTTATCTTGCTGCTTTTTCTTTTTAAGGATGATAGTGGCAAAAATAATACGGGGAGGGCGATAATTGAAAATATGTTGTATTGGCAGCGGTTATGTAGGTCTTGTGGCAGGCACATGTCTTGCAGATATGGGCAACGATGTTATATGCGTAGATTCTAATAAAGGCAAAATAGATAATTTGAAAAAAGGTATCATTCCTATATATGAACCCGGTCTTAAAGACATGCTGGAAAGAAATGCAAGAGTGCGGAGGATTACTTTTACAACAAATATTAAAGATGGCATTCAAAAGTCAGACGTTATTTTTATTGGGGTGGGAACACCATCCGACCTTAATAATTGCGCTGATATTTCCGCTATTATTTCGGTTGCTGAAAGTATTGGAAAATACATGAATGGGTATAAAGTTATAGTGAATAAAAGTACTGCACCTGTCGGAACATTAGAAAAAATAGGAAAAGTGGTAAAATCGTTTCAAAAAAAAGCAATAAGGTTTGACTTGGCATCGAATCCTGAATTTATGCGAGAGGGTGAGGCGATTAAGGATTTTACCAACCCGGACAGAATTGTAATAGGCGTGCAAGGCGAAAAGGCAAAAAAGATTATGGAATCGATATATAATGGTATTTCAAGAACAGATAAACCGATTATGTTTACTGATATAAGGAGTGCGGAGTTAATTAAGTATGCGAGTAATGCAATGCTTGCAACGAGAATTTCTTTTATGAATGAATTAGCGCAACTATGTGAGAAAGTTGGTGGAGATATAAAAGAAATTGCGAAGGGGACTGGATTAGATTCAAGAATAGGGCCACGGTTTCTTCAGGCAGGCATTGGATATGGCGGGTCATGTTTTCCGAAGGATGTAAATGCATTGATACAAATAATGAATGAGAATGGCATTGATGCAAAAATACTAACAGCGGTTAATGAGGTAAATGAACAACAAAAGAGGTCTCTTTTTGAAAAAATACAAATACTTGTCCCCAAAATGAAGAACAAAAAAATTGCTATATGGGGTTTGGCGTTTAAACCAAAAACAGATGATATGAGAGATGCGCCTTCTATAACGTTAATTAAGCAATTGCAGGAAGCGGGCGCTCAAATTAATGCCTTTGATCCTGAAGCAATGGATAATGCAAAGACTATCTTTAGAGGGATAAAATATTATGATGATCCTTATTCCGCGGTTAAAAACTGTGATGCTCTGGTTATTGTAACAGAGTGGAACGAGTTTAGAGACCTTGATCTTAAAAAAGTAAAAAGACTTTTAAAATGTCCAAATATAGTTGACGGAAGAAATATATACGAACCTAAGGATATGAAAGAATTGGGTTTTCATTATTTATGCGTGGGAAGATAATTATTAATGACCTTCAAGCTTCAGAGGAGGTATTATTGCGACATTTTATTATCTGACATGCGTTAAAAATATTTACCTGTTGTTTACTCATAACAGGAAGGCTGGCCTCCTTTAATAACAAGTCAAGATCGAAATGTTTTCCTAAACCGAGTTTATCCCTTATGGGTGAGATAATTTTTTCAAATCGGGAGATGAACTGATTATCAATACCGGCGTAATTTAAGATAAAAATATCCCCTTCCTTTTTGCAAACCCTTTTTATTTCATTCAAAGTGTGTATGGGTTCCGGTACTACGGTAATAACATGTGATGCGATGACTTTATCAAAAGTATTATTCCTGAAGGCCAGTAGTGATGCATCCATAGTAGATAAGTGCACGTTATTCAAGGTGTATTTCATTTTCTTCGTCTTTGCCCGCAGTAACATTTCTTCACTCAAATCTATTCCTATTATACTGATTCCCTTCGGATAAAGCGGCAATGACAACCCTGTACCAATACCTACTTCAAGAATGGTATCATGTGGTTCAATATCCATCATCTTAAGAGCAGTGCATCTGCCATGTTCGAATATTTTTCCGAAGAGCGTGTCGTAAACGTACGCATAAAGTGAATATATTTTTTTTAAGTGGTCGCTCATGTGTATGGTTTATAAATTATCTGCTAAAAATTGGCAAATCTCGTCTTGTGCTTTTTTGGCATCGCGTAAGCTTTTAAAATTATTAATAAGAATAGAAAATGCAAGTCTATCGCCTTTAGAGGTATCAATATAACCGGAAAGCGCCGAAGCTCCGGCAATGTATCCGGTTTTTGCGTGAATTTTACCCTTATATTGTAGAGATGCCATACGGCGGTGAAGTCCGCCATCTATGCCTGAAATTGGAAGTGAGTCGCAAAACACTTTGCCGTGTTTGTGTGTATTCATATATGATAAAAGAGTGGTTATCATATTAGGCGAGAGTTTGTTTTCTTTTGACAAACCAGACCCGTCCCGTATTTTATACTCTTCACTGTCATAGCCTAACTTTTTCATGAAAGCGCTAATAACTTGTAAACCGTTTTCTGTATTGCCACAGCCTTTTATATGTGCTCCCAATGTTTTTATTATTTGTTCGGCATAGAAATTTTGGCTTCGTTTGTTTGTGATGTGAATAGATTGTTCCATTGTGGAAATGGTTTGGGCAATTTTAATAGGTTTATTCGAATATGATATCCGGTCGTTTTCATTAATTAATCGGGCAATTCCAAAGACAGATATACCGCCATTTTTAAGCATTTCTTTAAAAAGTGTTGCAAGATAGAGTGAAGGACTGTGCACACTTACCCACTCCCGTTTCTGAGAGGCGTTCGTCCAAAATTTCCCCTTAACATAAATATCGTTTGTTCCGGGTTTTCGATAAATGGAATACGCATGTTGCTTCTCTTCAGAAGTATAAATACACTCGTTATGGATAGTGACAAACGAAGTGTTCGGTTCAATTAGCAGCGAGACTTTTTTATTTACGTTATTCCGGGGAACGAAAATAATATCAATGCAATTATCATTAAATGATAAACCGCTGGTGGGCGCACAATACCACTCATGCAATTGGTTTTTTGGCCAGGCATCGTTGATATAATTGCGGTCAAAGATTGAGTCATCTGCTACAATATCCCCTGTAATTTTTTGTATGCCAAGATTTTTTGTTGCTTGTAACCATGCATTCGGAATAGTTAAAATATTGTTATTGTAAAATCTTCCCGATAGATTTGGATCACCGCTTCCCCTGATGATAATGTTGCCTTCAAGTGTTCCATCGCTCTTTATATTCCCATCTGCTTCAACGGAGGTATTGTATTTAAAATCTGTCCCTAAATATTCCAATGCGGTTG
The DNA here is from genome assembly GCF_900232105.1 of Candidatus Kuenenia stuttgartiensis. Taxonomy (NCBI): domain Bacteria; kingdom Pseudomonadati; phylum Planctomycetota; class Candidatus Brocadiia; order Candidatus Brocadiales; family Candidatus Brocadiaceae; genus Candidatus Kuenenia; species Candidatus Kuenenia stuttgartensis. Next base: position 70,902 of record NZ_LT934425.1, on the reverse strand, counting down.
CGGTTGTTGCAAGTTTCATATTAGATGCAACCATGAATAAATCGTTGCTTTGGTAATTAACGACAGGTGTATTCGTTTTTAGAGATACAACGCTGATTCCACAGTGAGCATTTTTTAATAAATATTTCTGTAAAATATTCCTGATTTGTTCATTGAGATGCGTTGGTTCAGCCTTGATTACTTTGACTGGCAACGTTAAACAGGTGAATAAGGCAATAAAAATTATGCAACTTCTCATATAAAAATGCAATAACCGTTGAAATAGAAACATAAATCGTATTGGTATGAAAAATTGGGAGAGAAAAGTTATTTCTTTTTTAGAGAGGTTTTACGTTTTTTAGGTTTTATGTTTTCGGCGATATATTTCATCTTTAACAAATTATCGATAGTTTGCACTGCAATAATGGGGTCTAAAGGTTTAGAGAGAACAATATTTGCGCCGGCCTTCATCAGAGAAGATTCAATGCGCTTTGATTTTTGATCACAAATCATAATTATTGGTAAAAATTTGTTTGTTTTTCTGATATCGTACATAATTTCTATGCCAGGGATGTCCTGAACCATTTCGCTTATTATAAGAACATCCATTTTTCTCTCCTGGAGAATATTCATCGCTACATTTTTATTAAGGGCAACCTCTGTTTCATAACCGTATTGTTCAAATAAATCCCTTAATGTATCAACTGTTTGTCGCTCATCCTCTACAATCATTATCCTTGATGAAGGCATAATTTACCTTTCTCGTTAATTGTGTGGTTTTATAAGGTGCAAAAACCTGTATAATTAATTGTTTTAAAGAAAGAGAATGAAAAAGGAGCTTTAAAACTCCTTTTTTATGTTTTGATACATTTGTTTCATTGAAAAATGTTTTGAATACTATTATTAATTAGCAACTGATATGAATGTTAAAATTTTTTCATTACCTGGCGAATCTCTCTTTCGACCGTTCTTTTTTTAATGTCTTCACGTTTGTCAAACATGGATTTTCCTCGTGCTATTGCAATTTCTAATTTAGCAAGTCCATTTTTAAAATATATTGATAATGGTATAAGAGTGTATCCCTTTTGTTGTACTTTTCCTGCTATTTTTGATATTTCCCTTTTATGAAGGAGGAGCTTTCTTTTCCTTTTGGGTTCGTGATTTTGGCGATTTCCTTGTTTATATTCACCAATATGCATTTCATACAGAAAGGCTTCGCCATGATCCAATTGCGCAAAACTATCATTTATACTAACATCCTTATTTCTTAACGATTTAACTTCTGTACCAGTGAGCACAATCCCACATTCTATTTTTTCTAAAACCTCATATTGATAAAAGGCTTTTCTATTTTTGGCAATAATTTCCATGCTATTTAGAATAAAACAAAGTATGCTTCTGTTTTATGAGTGTTCTCACATGCATATGTTTTCCTATAGGTTTATTTTGAAACGATAATATTTATTAGAAATAAAACACGGTTTTTGTTTTATTTGAGTGCGATGTTACCAAAATAACTGCTTTAATAAGGAAAGTTTATAAATGAGACGAATCATTAGACAAAATGAATTTTCATCACTACGATAAAAAAATTTTATCGTAATTATTGACAACTTAAAGGCATACGATTGCAAATAATAACAAATTGCAAATGGCAATGCAAGGTCATTTTGTGAAAAACCTTTGACTTAATCGTCTTTATTTCCTAAAATCTCTGCGTATGGGATGTTCGATAAAATAAGTGTTTTCGAATGCCGAAGTGGCGGAATTGGCAGACGCGCTAGATTCAGGTTCTAGTGGTGGCAACACCGTAAGGGTTCAAGTCCCTTCTTCGGCATTTAGATGTTAAAGATAAGATTTGGTACAGGTACAATATACAAGGTTTTTAATAGAACTTATTTCATAGGTCTAATTGGTAAAGCGTGGCTACAACGATTTTCCGTGCTATAACATATACATCCCAACTGCCCGATTCCTTTCGTTTTTTATGATCCACCCTCCAATCTTCCTTAAAAGAGGTCATTTCCTATCGCCAATACGTTTTTTGGGATCATCATGATTTTTTCTTTTAAAAACATTTTTAGATATTGTGTATTAACAATAATTATTACATAAAAATATTTTGATTTTCAAAGTTAATTATTATATATTTTGTTAAGTTGGTGTTTAAATAATTTTTACAATATTATCTGGCAATACTTAAGTTTTTAGGTTTAGTAAATTAAAGTATCCAACGTAATTGAAATAATATACAACCTAAATCCTGCAAACAAGGCAAAGCCTTGTTGCAGGAATAGGATTGAAATGGTAGGATTTCCAAGGTATTCGGCGGTATATTGATAACAAAAAACACCTGAAAGGAGATTCACCATTTCGATGAAGAATATAGCAAAAAAATACAGCAAAAGACAACCGAAAATCAAGGCAGAGATGAGCGGGAAAGGCTTAACGGTACATGCAGGGCTTTTACCGGTATTGAATTTTATGGGTAAGCTGATGTTCCGGGAGAGAGTCCATGAAGCGGTCCATAAGGATCGTGGAGCAAATGCCCGGTATCAGTTTGTCGATGCGGTACAAATGGTAGTGATAGGGTTGATAGCAGGGGCGACATCGATGGTAGAGGTGATGAAGGTGTGTACAGATGAGGTATTGAAGAAGATGTCCGGGTGGAAAGAGGTACCTGTAGATACTACGATAGGACGTATTATGAAGCTGGCGAGTCAGGGAGATATAGTGGAACTGACGGGGGTGATCCACCGGTTTAGGGGAAAGATATGGAAGCGTGCGGTGAGATCAGGCCATAAACTCAGGAGTGCTCTTTGCGAAGTATGGATAGATGTTGATTCTACCGTAGATGGTGTATATGGGAAACAGGAGGGTGCAGAGGTAGGATATAATCCGCACAAGAAGGGGCAGAAGGCGTATCATCCCTTAATGGCATTTATTGCAGAAACAAAGGAGGTATTACATAGTTGGTTCCGCTGTGGAAGCGCCTACACGAGTAACGGAGTAGTAGAGTTCATGAAGGAATGTATGGCGTACATGAATAAGGGGGTAAGGGTGGTATTTCGGGGAGACAGCGGTTTTTTTACCGGAGAATTACTTGAATACCTTGAGTCAATATTGGCGGGATATCTGATTAAGGTAAAGCTGAAGAATCTGGAAGGATTGCTTGAAGGGCAGAAATGGAATGAGGTGAAAGGGGAGCCAGGATGGGAACAGGCTGAATTTTGGTATCGATGTGCAGGGTGGGATCGTGCGAGACGTTTTGTGGCAGTGCGGCAATTGGTCAAAAGAGAAAAGAAATTAGTAGAAGTGTCCGTGTATGAGTATTTTTGTTACGTTACAACGGAGCGGTTAAGTCCGATGGAAGCGCATCGTTGTTATGGAAAGAGGGCTACCTGCGAGACTTTGATAGAAGAGAGTAAAGGACAGATGAATGCGGGGCACATACGTACGGGTGAATTTTTGGCCAATGCTGCGCTATTTCAGTGTGCGGTGTTAGCGTATAATCTTTTGAAGTGGATGGGATTGCTCAGTGGTGGAGTGATACAACAGTGGGAAGTAAAGACGATGAGACTGTGGTTAATCCGTGTGGCAGGGAAACTGGTGGAGAGAAGCCGGCAGATGACATTAAAATTGCCGGAGAAATTTCTCCATCAGGAGGAATGGGAAAAGTGGGAACGCATGTCACTGGATGTAGTTTTTCAGTAGAAAACCGACGTTGTATTTCGTTTTTTTAGTCTTTTGAGAGTGGTAAGTATACCGCAGATGGAGACAGTACATCCCTATCTTGATTTTCATTGCATCAGAGAGCACGTTTCCGACAATTTCCCATGTCTTTTTGTTTAAAGTAGTACAATAGCGCTACCACAATTGCTAAAAAACGGATATCTGTTATCGCTTTTTGCCAATCTTGGTAGTGGAAAATACTGATTTTCGCATTGCGAAAATCGTTTGCAGGATTTAGGTACAAATAAAAGATAATTACTCAGCTTAAACGATACACGGCTCGTTCTCAAACAGATACTTCACTATGTTCAGTACAAGGTTTTTGGGAACGAGTTGTGCTCTGATCTCCCCGGTAGTTTAATAAATTACGCTGAATAGTTACATTTAGACACCATTAGTAGACGCGTCAGGTAAAGAAACACACGGTTTTAGAGAACATCTTGACAGTTTACATCCAATAAGTACATATTGGCGAACCACTGGATATTGCATATGGAATTCTTTACCTGGTGTCGGATTAATCAAAATTTGTTACCGGAAGTGAATTGGTTATTGATGGTGGTTATACTGCTCAATAAAAATGCTAGTTAGAAATGTAGAACAAACAGAAAGTGAATTATATAATAAAACCAGAGATTAAAAGGAGGATAAAATGGGTAGTGTGAATGAAAAAGTTTACAAAATGTTGTGTGAGGTATATACAGCAGAGATAGGCGCTATAGGCATATATATGGATCAGCATACAAAGTGTGAAGATTTGGGTCTAAATAAACTTGCAGAAATGCTTAAAAAAGACGCAATAGATGAAATGAAGCATGCTGAAATGTTAGCGGGGCGCATATTGTTTTTAGGGGAAATAGTTAAAAACCAAAAACATGCCTTGCCTGAAGAAAAACAGTTTGATATTGTTAAAATGTTAAAACTTAATAGAGATATTGAAGTTGAAGCTATTGCAAGATTAAATGAAGGCATAACAATATGTTTTAACGAAAAAGACCATGGAAGCAGAATGCTTTTAGAAGAAATTCTCAAGTCGGAAGAAGAACATTTAAGTAATTTACAAACAATGGTAAACAATATTGAAAAATATGGTGATCAATATATTGTTTTACACTTAATGTAATCTTCTATTAATCAGGTCTTAATAATCATTAATAAAACAGGAAGTGCGTATTCCTTTACATCGCGAATGTTTCCAGATGGTCATGGAAATTATTTGCGTTGCTGTGGGAAGTTTACTTGCGTCCGGTGGGAAAAAATGAGTGCATCTTATAAAAAAAAACAGTTTGATGGAGAATGTTGAATCTTTGTCCCCGGATATCAATAAACTGAAATCCTTGTTGATTTAGTGCAAGCAAAAGAATGAATTACTCAGTGAAAGCGAAAGACGTTTTCGCACAATAACAAATATTCTGCCGGTTGGAATTTTTTATACTGATTTTGAATGGAATTTTCTATTTGTCAATGAACAATGGTGCAAGATTACAGGGCTTACCACGGATGAATCTCTGGGAAACGGATGGATGGGCGTACTGCATGGGGGGGATTAACCTCACACGCGTATTGTAAAGAATGGGCAGATGCAGTAAAGAACAAGAAAACATTTAAATCGGAATTTCGCCTTATTTATCCTTATGTGAAGATTACGTGGGTATTGTGCATAGGAATTCCCCTGTTTTTTTCTGATGTCGGGAAAAGAGAGGAAAGCAGCGTCTATATAGCGGCAATAACAGATATTACTGAACGAAAATTTATGTAAGAAGAGTGGCGTAAAAGCAAGAATACGCTTGCCCATGCCCAGAAGATTGCTCAATTAAGCAGTTGTGAGTGGAATATTGAAAACAGTGAAGTATCTGTTTGGGAACGAGTTGTGCTCTGATCTCAGGTAGTTTAATAAATTACGCTGAATAGCTACGGTTTCAGTACATAAGATTCTTTGATGAAATGTTGAAAAAACAATTGGCTTTAACGAAAAGGCGCTATGAGTCTGTATGTTTGCTTCTTTTGGATATGGCACTTTAAGAGTATTAATGATACGTATGGTCATACGGCTGGCGACCGGGTATTGTAGGAAGTTTCTAAGATATTAAATAATTCTTTAAGAACTTCAGATGTATTGGCACGATATGGTGGTTAAGAATTTGTAATTATAATGCCGGGAGCAGATGTATCGCAGGCAAAAGAAAAAGCAGAAGGAATTCGTAAATCAATTGAAGTTACCTGTTTTGGCACGATTGTTTACGGACAAACGTATCGACTGACCGTAAGTATATTGCGTCTTTTCCGCAATATGGAACCTGAGAAACCTTGGTAAATGCCGTAGATGATGCACTATACAAATCCAGGAAAAACGGGAGAAACCGGGTCGAAACCTCTTGATTGCCTGCATATTATCTTCTGTTAAACAAAGTTTTGCACCGATAATAATACACATTACAGAATAGTTTTCCACTCATTGTAATCTTATCTGCACATAAATATCTGAATGCCTCAAGATCCATTCACGGTGGTTTTCCCCTGGCACGAAATGTATCATCCCCTCTTTTAAAAAATTACCGTTGTCTGTTTTGTTTCATGTTTAAGGGAGAGATGTGTGTCTCTATGCATTTCTCTTTCCTCCATGCATAAATAAACGGGAACACTTTTGTTGTTTTTCCGTATCCATGAGTTCATAGTGGTGTATATAAATGATCTTATCTCTGCCGGATACCTCAATTTTCCGTCGAAACCGGTTAATAATTCTTCGTCAAGCAGGGCATTTTCGGGAAACCGGTTTTCAATGATTTTTTTTAATTGAGGCGATATGCGCAATGTTCCTAAACTCAGCCACGCGATAGTGTTTGATTCAATTTTGGTAAAGACGGTATTGATTAATACTTCATAATCTGTCTCCCATCCACTATAGCAGATAATCGGATCAAAGTGGAAAGCAACACGATATCCCGCCGCTGTGCATGCTTGCGCTGCTTCTAACCTTTCCTCCAGGGAAGCGGTAAAATACTCTGCGGTGTCGATCAACTTTTGCGGATTCAATGACCATGAAATGATAATATTCTTTGCTCCGGGTGCTGAAGTGAGCAAGCGCACATTGTTGCTTTTTGTTTTGAACTCGAAAGTGCTTTTGGGATATTGCCGGAAGAAATTCACGATTTTAGGCGAATACTCCGTAATGTGGTCGAATGCAAGGGAATCGGTTAATTCTCCTGATCCGAGGCGCATGTCTTTTTTTAAATTCCTGAAGACGGTGAAAAAATCCTCTATATTTGCCGGTAGCACAATCCCAGGCGAGTTAATATAGTTTTGAAGAAAGCAATAGGTGCATTCATATGGGCATCCGCTCCCTAAATTCATTACAAAATATCCGCACGATGCGGAGTTGTTTGAACATGGACAGTGTTTATAAAAGTCAAATTTTTCGCGTATAATAAAGAAATTTTCCAGCCTTCTGTTGTAATCGGCAATAGTAAATGCTTTCTTCTTCACGTATTCACGGTAGGACGCTATCATGGTAAAAGTACTGTTGGGGAATTTGTCGCGTATTCGCTGAACGGTTTCGGTAGACAAAACGGATTCTTCTACAAAAAACTGTTTCGGCGTGATGATTTGTTTCGTAGTGAGATTAACCCTTAAGGAGGGATTTATATCGACGTCGCAAAAAGTCTGGCTTATTTTGACCCCATTTTGGTGAAGCAAAGGATAACGCCGTTCCAGCAAATAACTTTTAATGAAAGAGAAACGGCTTGGCGGTGGGGGAATCTGTTCAAAAACAAGTGAAAATCCAACCTTTTCACGTTTTGCAATCTCAAAGATAAGGCGGGATATCTCTTGTTGCTTGTTTTGCCCAAGATAGTAATATTTTTTTCTGACGAAGGTTTTTAAAGAGTCAATGTCGTCTATTGTTGAAAGAGAATCTTCCATAATTATACAGGTAGATAAATTTTATCTTAGAAAGGGAAACGTTTACATGGTTGCCAGATGTCGCACCTGTGGCTATTATCGGGGATAGTTGTTTTATATTGAAAACCATACATGGAGTTTGTTAACATGCAAAAAACCAATTTACCGCTTACCGCACAGTAGGGGTAACCCTCGTGATTGCCCCATAAAAAGCATGAAAGAATACTATCAGGGAAAAAGGGGTTATGGAAAGAAAAATATTTCATATGCACAGCCCTGTTATGATTTGGCAGAAGGATCTTTTTGCTTATGTAAAAATGACCTGCAATCGGCATAAAAAGCACGTTTGAACAAGAAAAGCTTATGAAAAAGCAATGTATATTTATTTTGTATGCCGTAATAACGCTCTTTTTTTTAATATCTCCGGGGCATGAAACAATTGCAGCCGCAAATGAACCTGCAACAAAATTGGAGGCTTTTCTATCGAAAGTTGAGACGTTAATTGTCATAGAAAGTGTCGATTTGGGCAAGGTTGAAGGCACTTATGGGTCATACGTTGAAATTAAGGCCATTGTCTCTTACGAACCAATCAGTGCAAATAAAAAAATAAGCGGTTTTCAGGTTATTGTTTATGAGGGAGGAAGGAATGAACAGAGAAAAACTGTTTTTGTTGATCTGGATGAAATTGAAAATGTGGCCAATGCAGCGGAATATATGATAAGTCTGTCTAATAAATGGAAGGCTGTGCGCAGACTAAACACAGAAGTTGCATTTACAACGAGAGACACATTCAGAATAGGTTTTTCGCAGAGTGGTTACTCATGGCAAGGGTTTTCTTCGGGTGGATATGGTGTTGGCGCTGTATGCCGTTTTAATTCTTTGGAAGAGTTAAAAGCAATAAAATTATTAATTGACTCAGGTTTAGAGTGGGTTAAAAGCAATGAAGGGCGTTGATTGATCGATAACGATCAGGTTATGAGGGTGTTTGTATGGGGATGCGCCTGAAATTCAGAGATTCAAAAAGGGTTTTCCATCAATGTTTTTAACATACCCTGTAATGTTTTTCGAAATCATTTATTAAACAAAACAAATTACTACGGGAGATTTTTTATGCAATTCAAGGACAAGGTAGCCATTGTAACTGGCGGTACACGCGGGATTGGCAAAGCTATTGTATGGGAACTTGCAAAGAATGGTTGCAATGTTGCCTTTAATTACAGCAAAAATGTGGAGGCGGCCAATGCGCTGGTGAAGGAAATTGAAACATTGGGAGTGAAAGGGAAGTCGTTTCAGGTGGATGCGGTGAGTTTTAACGGCGCGAAGGATATGGTAAAAGAAGTGAAAGAGTTATTTGGGAAAGTAGATTTTCTGATAAACAATGCAGGCATCACCCGTGACAAACTCCTGGCGCTTATGTCGGAAAGTGACTGGGATGACGTAATAAATACCAATCTTAAGAGCGTATACAATTTCTCAAAGGCATTGATAATGCCTTTTATAAAACAGAAGTCTGGCAGCATTGTTAATATAACATCGGTAAGCGGCATTATGGGAATGGCCGGTCAGGTGAATTATTCTTCCTCCAAGGCCGGCATGATTGGCTTTACCAAGGCATTGGCAAAGGAGGTGGGCAAGGCGAATATTACGGTGAATGCCATTGCCTGTGGGTTTATTGAAACGAACATGACGGACGTTTTGCCGCAGGAATATAAAACAAAGATGATTGAAATGATTCCGGTAAAAAGATTTGGTTTGCCGGAGGAAGTTGCAAAATTGGTAAAATTCCTCTTATCTGAAGATGCAAAATACATTACCGGCCAGGTAATTAATGTCGATGGTGGTTTGGCAATGTAGTCGCTATTATAAAGAGAAGTGATAAGCATTACTTTGTTAAAAACCACTGAAACCGTTCATAAAGTGATATATTTTGTATGCCTTTGCGTTCGGCATCCTACTTATTGTATGGTATTAATCAAGGATTTTTCAAAGCATAAATCCTTTTAAATAGAGGGAATTAAGGTTGTTTTGCATATTATTTTAACAAAGTAATGTGATAAGGATGGTAGCATTTTAGTTTTTTGAAAAATCCCAACAATCGCAATTTAGGGGTGAAGCATTTGTTGTAAATTGTCATAAATGCGTTCATACTCAAACGGGTAAATGCTTCGCCCCTACTTTTTCAAAAAACTAAAGTGTTACTAAGAAAGGTATTTTATAAAATGGCGCTTTTAACAATTGAAAGGGAAAAAGAGATGTTGTTTCTTTTGAAGGTTGAAGTAAAACAAATGCCGCAAATGCCGGTAAAGGATTTTCTGGGGTATGTGATAAAAGAGTGGGAGTATTTTTCACGGTATCAGAGGCGAGGAAAGATTGTGGCAGGCGGAAAACTTTCAGGCAGGAGAGGCGCCGCAGCGATTATCGATGCCGAATCGAATGAAGAAGTGGAAGAGATTGTAGCAAAGTTGCCACTCTTCCCTTTTTTTACAGAGATAGAAATTACGCCACTCGTACCAATGGAAAAAGCATTACAAGACACCAGGAGAATTCATTCCCTTATGAAATAGGGGCCGATGATTTTCAGCCCCCACTATAATTAAATTACCGCTGAATTTCTAAAAACTTGACCGTTCTGCTGTACGGTCGGCAGTCGGCAAATTGCAAATTGCCGACTGCCGACTGCCGACTGTGTACTGTGGAAGTTGTTATAAAAACCTCAACTTATTAGTAAGTTCCAATATTTGCCTTCCTGATGATTGTGCCATTCTTAACCGCCCTCCGAAAACGCAGCAAGCGATATACTGAAGAAGCGTATTTTACCGTTTCATATTTTGACGGAAAGAATGGTTTGTGTTGGTTGTAGCAAGTTACAGATGTGATTGACGAATGGATAGAAATGAGAAAAAATGAAAAATTAAAAAATGTAGTGGCAATACCGGTTTTCAATGAAAGTGATGTTTATGACATTATTCAAAGGGTAAAAAAGGTCGGCGTGGAGGTACTGGTGCTGGACGATGGATCTACCAATGATATTGGTAGTAGTTTAAAGGACATACAGAGCATATATGTCATTAGACATAAATGGAATTTAGGTTATGGGCAAACTATTATCGATGCGTTCAATTTTGCGATAAATAATGATTATGATTACCTGGTGACCATAGATGCTGACGGACAGCATGAACCTGAAGAAATCCCGCAGTTTTTAAGCAAAATGCCCTTTCGCGAGTATGATATACTTTCAGGATCCAGATATCTTCTTCCGGTCAATAGCCTTCAGGAAGTGCCTGATGATCGCTATCGCATTAACATGGCAGTTACACAGATGTTAAATGATATTACCGGATTTCAACTTACTGATGCTTTTTGTGGTTTTAAGGCATATAAGGTGGAAAAATTAAAGAATTTAATCCTGACGGAACCAGGCTATGGCATGCCGGTACAGTTATGGATACAGGCATGGAAGGCTGGGCTGGAAGTAAGGGAACTGCCGGTTAAACTTATCTACAAAGACCTTACGAAACGGTTCCATGGCAATTTAGCAAATGCTGAAACAAGATTAGAGTATTATAAAAAAATTATAGAAACAGAACTTGACGGGAAAAGAGAACGGGAAAAAGCAGAAAATTTTTCTAACATATGAAAGGGTAAAATTTAGAATTTGACTGCCGACTGCCTATTTTCGATATTGGACTCCATATAAAAAATATTAAAAACAATCTAGCGCTTATTAGTTTAGAGGAAGGTGTTGAACTATTACAAAACCTGTTTTGGGCGTCATACTCATATTTAGTACATCGTTTCGTTAAAATGTGTACGTAAAAAAATGTCATTGCGAGGAGTGGAGCGACGAAGCAATCTCTTGTTTCCAAAAAAACTCAAGATTGTTTCGCTGTCGCTCGCAATGACGGTATCAATGTAGATATTTTAATGAAACGTTATAGCTGGTAGGCTGGAGGCCATTAGCCTCCAACCCCCACTCGTCGCCAGATACTTTGGACAACGTGACAAAGCATCCTTTTTAAACCATACGTCTTTCTCGTAGTCAGCGACCCCGAAGTGTTGCTCTATAACAGAGAAAAGTCAAACATCATGCTTTAGCACACGCCTTAAGAAATTCTCTTTCGAATGAGAGTAACCCCATTTTAAAGAATCGGTGAACAGGGAAACGCTTGTTGTCTGTTCTCCATTTTCTTGAGAACTTGAAACATCTCAGTCTCATGCGTACCCAACAGTCTAATGAGCGATATACCTTTTGTACATTGCCCAGCCGAAAATAGTTGACATGCCCACGAATTACAGGGTTTAATGTATCAACAATGGCTTGCAGATTGACGCCCTGTGTACGTCTGGTGATGTCTCTGATGTTGTTCCTTCGGCAGGCTCAGGACAGGCTCTTGAGTTTGTTCAGTGATTTCGTGCTTATACCCTTATACTTGCCCTTGAAATCGTATCCGAGAAACCTGAAACCTCTTTCGAAGTTGGTGAGCTTGGTTTTATCCTCGCTCAGCTTCATTCCAAGTTTCCCTGCAATGATTTCTTTGACATAGCTGAGGGCGGCTGGGAGTTCATCTTTTGTTTTAGTCATGACAACGAAATCATCGGCGTATCGGACAAACTTATATCCAGCCTTTTCAAGTTCCTTGTCGATGATGTCACCGATAAGGTTTGCAAGCAAAGGGGAAATGACGCCTCCTTGCGGAGTGCCTTTGTTTGTCTCGTGCACGATGCCGTCCTCCATGACCCCTGCCTTGAGCATGTTCTCAATACTGTTCAAAACCCATCCATCAGCAATTTTCTCACGTAAGGAGTCCATAATAAGCTTATGGGGTATGGTGTCATAGAATGCCATTATATCGGCATCAAGGACGCTGGTATACCCTTCCTGCTTATACTGTTCAAGCCGTTTGATAGCATCGTGACAGCATCTGTCAGGGCGAAATCCAAAGCTGTTATCTGAGAATCCTTTCTCAAATATTGGCTCTATGATTTGCCTGAACGCCTGCTGTACAATCCTGTCCTTAACAATGGGAATGCCAAGAGGTCTCTTGTCATGCCTGCCTTTGGGGATGTATACCCGCAGGACAGGCGCAGGGTTGTATATGGCAGTCTTGAGTTCCTGATGGATACTCATGATATTCACATCAAGATTGGACTCAAATTGCTTAATACTTACCCTGTCAAGACCAGCTTTGCCTTTATTCTTCTTTACGTGTTTGAAAGCAGCATAAAGGTTTTTCAGACTAAACACCTTGTCTCTTAATGAATGATACTTAAGCATCTCTCGATATATTCCTTTCGATTGATTACGGATAATAGACTTGTCAATCGTGTTTCCTGGGTACGGATTCTCCCAAACATAGGCAAAAACAAGAGAGGCTCTTGTTACTGCTTACCTACGCAAAAGAGTTTCTTTTCTCATTGAACGTATTCAATCTACCACTTTCATCAATTCCACTACGGTTATGCCCCTTTCATTTCCGATTCACACCGGAAACTATTATGAGCAATGCTGACGACTTCAAAGATAGACTTGTGAGAGAAGCTTGTCTATCACCATCTCATACAGCTCGGACTTCGGAATTTCCTTATACCTTGCTGTTAGGGAATTTTGCCCAAGGCGTAAGTCCTCCCCCGGTCATATGGATTACCCCTTTTCCCTTCGTGATGTATGTTCAAACGCATTAACCAGAGATGGTTTTACTTAATCTGTTTATCCATCTCCAACAAAGGACATTGTCAGTGCTTCGCTGAGAAATGGCAGTTGGCACGGAATAACACGCCACACTCATACACCCCAAAAGGTCGTCTGTACCTCGTAACTCCGTCATACCCCTCACGGGTATATGCTATCTTTCTACGCATACGGATTGCTCCATTGTGTGCGCATAGGCACAAACTTCTCTACGAGGATTAGGCTCGCAGAGGTGGTATTTTCAACCACTCAGGTATTCCATACTTCAAGGCACACATCCGCTCTGCACCCAACGCATCCAAATAGCCGCTGTCTTGCCGATGCAACTCTATGTCTTCTAACCGCACATTCCCTGAAAGCACATTGTACGCTATATTCAATATATGATCCGATTCATGATACGGTATATGCCTTTTGAGTAACTCAAGATTCTCGTCTATCTCTTTTACCAATCCACTTCTTATTGCCATTTGATGGATTACGCCTATACCACCACAGGCAATTGCCTGGCTATTCGCGGCTATCTCGTAATGAATGTTCTTTGCCGTGAACATCGGATGCTTCTGATCTCCCCATTGCTTTCTCTTTAACCGTTTCTCTATTTTCCGTTTCTTTCTTCTCAATATCTTGTTATATTTTCTTGCTGCTATTTTACTCATGCTTCGACAAGCTCAGTACAGGTCTGAAATGCCCCTTTTTCTGGTTATCGGAATTTTTACATATCACTATCTTAACCAGTAAATTCAGGCTTTTCAACCTACTTTAACTCTCTCAGATTAAAAAATTACGCTTGTTTTAGGACTAGTTCAATATTAGACATTTGTTTTTCCCCATCTAGTTTATTGATGGGTCTGCTCCGAGCTACCTATTCTGCATAAATAATAAGCTTTTCTACAAAAAATCTAAAATGCACCCTGACTGATTTTATTATAGCAAGCTTCCGTGTATTCCTAGTGTTCCGTGGTTAAGAGTTGGGGTTTTATTGCTGTACATAGCTCCATTATACGCATAAACTCATAGGTTCAGGCTTCGTCGTGAGCCCAGCCGAACGGTTGTAAACCTGAAACCGTTGGGAATCGTGTAATATTTACGCTGAAGAGATGCTTTTATACAGTAATACTACAATGCCGGGAATATTGATAGAACTTACCAATCGCTGTAATTTAAGTTGCCATCATTGCCTTGATGGAAGGCATAGTGGTGACGGAGACCTGAAAATAGAAATCTTAGAAAGAATTCTCCGGAATGCCAGGGGGCATGGCTTTGATTACATCTCCTTTACTGGCGGAGAGCCAACGTTGCATCCCGGATTTACCGAGATGCTCACGATGGTATCAGAAGCTGGATATAACTTTGGCTTTGTAACAAATGGTTGGAATTTTACCCGAATTTATGAGAAGTTGCTCCCGCATCTTAATAGTCTTACTGGAATTACCTTTAGTTTAGAAGGTGCAAGGGAGGAAACACATGACATGCTTCGTGGAAAGGGTTCGTATCGCCGGGTGATGCAGGCAGTAAGCATTTGCGTGGTAAAAGATATTCCCTTCACCTTCAATACGGTCATTACGTCCCACAGTCGGGGTGAATTAAATGAAATAGCCATGCTTGCAGCAAAACTGGGAGGCCGGGGACTCAGGCTTGGCCATCTTATTTCAACTCCCCGAATCGTATCAGAAAATATGGACATTTCGCCGATAGAAAGAAGGCAAACAGAAACTATCATCTGTCAGCTCCAGAAAACATTTTCCATTCCTATTGTTATGGCATCGGGATACTATACGACCGAACTCTTTCCTTGCGCTTCGCTTAAAATGGAAGAGATTAACATCGACTGGCGAGGCAATGTCACCATGTGCTGTAATTTATCGGGACATGGAGAAGATGTGGGAAACGATGATATAATAGGCAATTTGAATGAGATGAGTTTTTCTGAGGCTTATGTAAGTTTGGTTGAGGCTAGTGGGAAATTTCAAAAAGAGAAGCTTGAACACTACAGCAATGGTAAATTTAGAGATTCAGATTATTTTCCCTGTTGGTTCTGTTTGAATTATTTTAAGAAGGTAGACTGGCTGAAAGAGTTTTCGGGAAACCCCTGGTCTCGCATGGTTTGGACGGAAGTGATATTTGCATAATATCAAGATTATTAAACACACTCCTAAATCCCCTCTTGAAGGGGGGACTTCTTATCTCCCCTCCTTCGCAGATAGGAAGGGATGGGAGGTCTTTCACTTCATATTGAATAATTACGAGAAATACTGAAAAGGAGGTTGATAAAAGATGCTGGAGTTAAATTATAGGGTAACGCCTGACCCTGATGTTGTTATTACTGAATTAGAGGGCAAAGAGGCCGTCCTTCTCCATCTGGGCACGAAGATGTACTTCACCTTAAATGAAACAGGACTGCGGATCTGGCAAATGTTCAGTAGCGGTCTTACGGTTGGAGAGATAAGCGAAATAATTAAACCTAAATCCTGCAAACAAGGCAAAGCCTTGTTGCAGGAATAGGATTGAAATGGTAGGATTTCCAAGGTATTCGGCGGTATATTGATAACAAAAAACACCTGAAAGGAGATTCACCATTTCGATGAAGAATATAGCAAAAAAATACAGCAAAAGACAACCGAAAATCAAGGCAGAGATGAGCGGGAAAGGCTTAACTGCTAAGCCCCACAATAAATGAACCTGGAATTCTCAGATTAAGTGGAATTAATATATTGAGGTAAAACGGATTTTAGCAGATAGACAGCATCTGGGAAAGAGGAGTTGGAATCTACCATGACGATGTCGATGGTATTAAAGTTTTTTTTACAACGGAAACACCTGGCGAGGTTCGTATTTGGGTTGGTGGCGGAATTAAATTCAGAACAGAGAGGGCAGAGGAAGCGGAAATAGCCTTCGGAGTATTTATGAGGTATGGAGAGGACATCAGCGATGAGTCGATCGATGGGGATATCGTTTCGTAATGAGCGCAAGAGTTGAGGGGAAAAGAGACGGGCCATGGTAGACCTCCTTAAAAAGATTGAATTTCAGCAAGAGCCTGATGGAAGATATCCTGGGTAATTTTCTGTGATTGTCTGATGGAAGCGTTAATCAGGCAGGCGGTGGAAATGGCGTTGATTTGCCTTGGGATGCCGGCGGAGAACTCATGGATCAGGTCTTTGACGTCTGAGTCAAAGATTTTATCGGATGCGCCGGAAGATTTCAGATGGAAGTCTATGTATGCAGCGGTTTGAGTTTTAGTAAGGGGATGAATGTGGTAATGTACCGAGATGCGTTGTGCGAAGTCGGCATGGATGTCTCTTTTGAGGATATATTTGAGGTGTTCCTGTCCCGAGAGGATGATTTTGAGATGAGTGGAAGAATCAAGCGGAGAGCTGACAAGGAGTCTGAGGTCTGTGATGGCGTCGGTTTTCAGGAGATGAGCCTCGTCGATAACGATAATGGGAGTGAGATTTGAGCGCAAGGATTTATCCATAATTTGGAGGAAGAGCCGGTCTTTGGTGTGTTTTGGTATTTCACCGAGCTGGGAGACGATTAAGGAGAGAAGGCTGGATGATTTTAGGTGGGTAAAATGGAGGTAGATGGGGAGAAACAGGTTTTGGGGGATTTGTGAGAGGAAGAGTTTGAGGAGTGTGGATTTTCCGACTCCCGTCTGTCCGTAGAGGACGGCGATAGAGCCTGAGTGTAAGAGGTATTGGAGTCGTGCAAGCCCCTGGGTAAAGCGTTCGTCTTTCATGATAAGGCTGGTGTTGATTCTTTCAGAGAACGGCTGAGTAGTCATGGAAAAATGAGAAGTAAACATGGTTAAGAGACCTCCTTTTTCGAGTAAGCGATTTGTAATTCACGAATGATATAGGGTAAGGTTTTCACGGAGGCATTTTGGAATGCCTCCGTGAGCAATGATTCGTTGAGAGCGGGGATACGGTTGTAGCATTTTTTAAGCGATTCGAGTTCATGAGAGCTGAAGGCGGAGAGAGAGCCTTTGTGTCCCATGAGGAGTGCGAGTTTCTGGACGAATGCCATGAATGGCCAGGGTCGTTCGGAGATGATTTGGTGGTAATCAATGCCTTTGGCCTGAGCCTGGAGAATGGATTTGTGTTTCTGAGTGATAAGGTCGAGGTAATTATGTTTTGGTTTTGAAGGTGAGGCGGCTGGAGTTTCAGCGCCCTGGTCGCGCAGGTAGAGATTTCCCGAGCCGAGGTATTCACCGTTTGCGGAATAGATCAAGACCTTTTTGAGATCGCCGTATGGGTCGTAACGGACTTCTACTTTATCGCCTCTGAGTTTGGGGTCAACACGGTAAAAGCGGTTATCAATGCGGACATCGGCAAAGGTTCTGTCAACGGTTCTGGGGATGCGTTTCATGAAGAAGGCAAGAGCGGCGTCCATATCGACGTGTCGGATGACGGTAAGCCCCTCGTCGTAGCGTTGTTTTGGAGATTGATTGGTTTCGGAGTGGATTCTTGCGTGATAGACAACGGCAAGGTAAGCGGAGAAGGCCTGGTTAATGGCATCAAGGGTGATAATGTCGCCGGAGCGGACTTCCGACTCGAACTATGTCTGGCTGGTGCCGAAGAAACGTTCGACCAGTCCGCCGGGAGCAGGGTCGCGTGGTGGTCTGTGGATGAGTTTAATGCCGAGGTTGTAACAGGCAGAGCGCAGGGCGTCAGAGTGGTAGACCTTGGCATTGTCGAGGTAGAGTTCTTTGGGCGAGCCGTGGATAGTCCAGGCCCTGATGAGAGAATCGATAAGGATATCGAGGGTTTGTTTGAGATAATACCGTCCTTCGACCACATAACGGCTGTAGCAGTCGATAAAGAGACAGAGGTTTGTGGGAAGCGCCTCGCCGTCAACGAGCACGAAAGGGCCTTCCTGGAAGTCGCCAATCCAGAGGTCGTGGGTATGCTCACGGCTAAGAGCGTATACGCACCTTTTGCTGTGAGACGCCGAGTTTGAGCCGGGTCGCCCCTGCGAGTCTGAGATGGCGGTAGAGGGTGGATTTGGGGATCGTTTTCCCATAGTATTTCTCAAGAAAGCGGTTGAGGCAATCGTCGCTGCGGCGTGGTTGTTCTTTTTTGAGTTCAACGGCTTTGTCGATAATTTCAGGAGAAAACCTTCTGGATGCGCCACGGTCGCTCCTCGCCTTTCTTGCAAGAGATTGAAATCCATCTTTGCGGTAGCGGTTGAGTTTTCTCCTGAGGGTAGAGATAGTGGGTCTTTTCCGCTTTCCGTTGGGGAATACGACCTCCTGAAGGCAGAGTTTTTTCAGAAAAAGGTTGGTCTGCTCCTTCTCAATCTCACCGAAGATGACAGGATGCAGAAGATTGCACCAGAATAAAGCCCATTTTTCGTCTTTCGATTTCATAATTCACCTCCTTTTTTAAGTGTGGAGGTGATTGTAACTCAAGACCAGCCGCTTTTTGTTGCCAGTTCGGGGAAAAATGAATGCCCAAAAATTCGGTGATATTCCGGCTCGGCGCTGAACAATTGAATCGATTGATCGAGGGAGGTTTTTCGTTGTTTGCTTTTATACTTTCCGTGGTAAATGGGAAACATTTGGCGAAAAACCGGAGAGTTGGGGTCGGCCTGCCTGATGAGGTCAAAGGCGTTGCGGAGTGTGTATTTCAGTGAGCCAAAGAAACGCAGCCACCTCCAAACGGTTGACCAGGCAAGCATGCGGTTGTCTATTTCCTGTGTTCGGGTAGTATATCCGATGGCAGAGGAGACACTCCGGTAGGTTTCTGTATCATCTTTGACATAAGCCTGACTGAAGGAGAGACAGTGATCCTTTACGTACCGCTTGTAAGGGAGCGCATACTCAGGATAGGAAGTAAACGTCTTCTTGCACAAGGAACATTTCCAACGTCCCAGGAAAGATTCTATCGTATGAACAAGGGAGTCGATAATAACGTGAAACAACCGATATCTGCATTCATGAAGGGTGAAATTGACATGGGTACTCTTGCACTTTGGACAAAAGCATGGCTTCTGTTTTGTCGCAATAAGCTTTTCATGCTTGTGGATTTTTTCTATAATATTCACGCACTGCCTCCTTTGTATAGGGGGGAAATGGGCAGGAGGATGAAGTTTCCCAACGTTCGGTCCTCCTGCCCTGAGTTTTTTATGTTCCGGAAAAATCTTACAAAACTTGTCCTCGTGAAAACGGGGAACTGGGAAGTAAACCGCCGTTAGGAAGTTTGGAAGTGGTTTTAACCCCTTCCAAACTATTTAATGAGGCTTTACTCCGCCTTACGGACGGAACTTCTTTCTAACGGGGTAAACGATGTATTTTTCTTAACGTGAACAAAAAATCAAGTGAAATACTTACGCAGGATAAAAAAAAGGCGGGGTAGCTGGGTAAGATTTTTCAAATCATTTGCTGGGTATTAGACTCAAATATTCTGAGACTAATTGGGCATTTTTGGAGCATTTATTCTAAGACGTAGCAGGTAATCCATATGACCGGGGGAGGACTTACGTCTTGGGCAAAATTCCCTAACAGCAAGGTATAAGGAAATTCCGAAGTCCGAGCTGTATGAGATGGTGATAGACAAGCTTCTCTCACAAGTCTATCTTTGAAGTCGTCAGCATTGCTCATAATAGTTTCCGGTGTGAATCGGAAATGAAAGGGGCATAACCGTAGTGGAATTGATGAAAGTGGTAGATTGAATACGTTCAATGAGAAAAGAAACTCTTTTGCGTAGGTAAGCAGTAACAAGAGCCTCTCTTGTTTTTGCCTATGTTTGGGAGAATCCGTACCCAGGAAACACGATTGACAAGTCTATTATCCGTAATCAATCGAAAGGAATATATCGAGAGATGCTTAAGTATCATTCATTAAGAGACAAGGTGTTTAGTCTGAAAAACCTTTATGCTGCTTTCAAACACGTAAAGAAGAATAAAGGCAAAGCTGGTCTTGACAGGGTAAGTATTAAGCAATTTGAGTCCAATCTTGATGTGAATATCATGAGTATCCATCAGGAACTCAAGACTGCCATATACAACCCTGCGCCTGTCCTGCGGGTATACATCCCCAAAGGCAGGCATGACAAGAGACCTCTTGGCATTCCCATTGTTAAGGACAGGATTGTACAGCAGGCGTTCAGGCAAATCATAGAGCCAATATTTGAGAAAGGATTCTCAGATAACAGCTTTGGATTTCGCCCTGACAGATGCTGTCACGATGCTATCAAACGGCTTGAACAGTATAAGCAGGAAGGGTATACCAGCGTCCTTGATGCCGATATAATGGCATTCTATGACACCATACCCCATAAGCTTATTATGGACTCCTTACGTGAGAAAATCGCTGATGGATGGGTTTTGAACAGTATTGAGAACATGCTCAAAGCAGGGGTCATGGAGGACGGCATCGTGCACGAGACAAACAAAGGCACTCCGCAAGGAGGCGTCATTTCCCCTTTGCTTGCAAACCTTATCGGTGACATCATCGACAAGGAACTTGAAAAGGCTGGATATAAGTTTGTCCGATACGCCGATGATTTCGTTGTCATGACTAAAACAAAAGATGAACTCCCAGCCGCCCTCAGCTATGTCAAA
Organism: Candidatus Kuenenia stuttgartiensis; assembly: GCF_900232105.1. NCBI lineage: Bacteria > Pseudomonadati > Planctomycetota > Candidatus Brocadiia > Candidatus Brocadiales > Candidatus Brocadiaceae > Candidatus Kuenenia > Candidatus Kuenenia stuttgartensis. The sequence continues at coordinate 50,042 of NZ_LT934425.1, read as the reverse complement.
GAAATCATTGCAGGGAAACTTGGAATGAAGCTGAGCGAGGATAAAACCAAGCTCACCAACTTCGAAAGAGGTTTCAGGTTTCTCGGATACGATTTCAAGGGCAAGTATAAGGGTATAAGCACGAAATCACTGAACAAACTCAAGAGCCTGTCCTGAGCCTGCCGAAGGAACAACATCAGAGACATCACCAGATGCTACGTCTTAGAATAAATGCTCCAAAAATGCCCAATTAGTCTCAGAATATTTGAGTCTAATACCCAGCAAATGATTTGAAAAATCTTACCCAGCTACCCCGCCTTTTTTTTATCCTGCGTAAGTATTTCACTTGATTTTTTGTTCACGTTAAGAAAAATACATCGTTTACCCCGTTAGAAAGAAGTTCCGTCCGTAAGGCGGAGTAAAGCCTCATTAAATAGTTTGGAAGAGGTTAAAACCACTTCCAAACTTCCTAACGGCGGTTTACTTCCCAGTTCCCCGTTTTCACGAGGACAAGTTTTGTAAGATTTTTCCGGAACATAAAAAACTCAGGGCAGGAGGACCGAACGTTGGGAAACTTCATCCTCCTGCCCATTTCCCCTCTATACAAAGGAGGCAGTGCGTGAATATTATAGAAAAAATCCACAAGCATGAAAAGCTTATTGCGACAAAACAGAAGCCATGCTTTTGTCCAAAGTGCAAGAGTACCCATGTCAATTTCACCCTTCATGAATGCAGATATCGGTTGTTTCACGTTATTATCGACTCCCTTGTTCATACGATAGAATCTTTCCTGGGACGTTGGAAATGTTCCTTGTGCAAGAAGACGTTTACTTCCTATCCTGAGTATGCGCTCCCTTACAAGCGGTACGTAAAGGATCACTGTCTCTCCTTCAGTCAGGCTTATGTCAAAGATGATACAGAAACCTACCGGAGTGTCTCCTCTGCCATCGGATATACTACCCGAACACAGGAAATAGACAACCGCATGCTTGCCTGGTCAACCGTTTGGAGGTGGCTGCGTTTCTTTGGCTCACTGAAATACACACTCCGCAACGCCTTTGACCTCATCAGGCAGGCCGACCCCAACTCTCCGGTTTTTCGCCAAATGTTTCCCATTTACCACGGAAAGTATAAAAGCAAACAACGAAAAACCTCCCTCGATCAATCGATTCAATTGTTCAGCGCCGAGCCGGAATATCACCGAATTTTTGGGCATTCATTTTTCCCCGAACTGGCAACAAAAAGCGGCTGGTCTTGAGTTACAATCACCTCCACACTTAAAAAAGGAGGTGAATTATGAAATCGAAAGACGAAAAATGGGCTTTATTCTGGTGCAATCTTCTGCATCCTGTCATCTTCGGTGAGATTGAGAAGGAGCAGACCAACCTTTTTCTGAAAAAACTCTGCCTTCAGGAGGTCGTATTCCCCAACGGAAAGCGGAAAAGACCCACTATCTCTACCCTCAGGAGAAAACTCAACCGCTACCGCAAAGATGGATTTCAATCTCTTGCAAGAAAGGCGAGGAGCGACCGTGGCGCATCCAGAAGGTTTTCTCCTGAAATTATCGACAAAGCCGTTGAACTCAAAAAAGAACAACCACGCCGCAGCGACGATTGCCTCAACCGCTTTCTTGAGAAATACTATGGGAAAACGATCCCCAAATCCACCCTCTACCGCCATCTCAGACTCGCAGGGGCGACCCGGCTCAAACTCGGCGTCTCACAGCAAAAGGTGCGTATACGCTCTTAGCCGTGAGCATACCCACGACCTCTGGATTGGCGACTTCCAGGAAGGCCCTTTCGTGCTCGTTGACGGCGAGGCGCTTCCCACAAACCTCTGTCTCTTTATCGACTGCTACAGCCGTTATGTGGTCGAAGGACGGTATTATCTCAAACAAACCCTCGATATCCTTATCGATTCTCTCATCAGGGCCTGGACTATCCACGGCTCGCCCAAAGAACTCTACCTCGACAATGCCAAGGTCTACCACTCTGACGCCCTGCGCTCTGCCTGTTACAACCTCGGCATTAAACTCATCCACAGACCACCACGCGACCCTGCTCCCGGCGGACTGGTCGAACGTTTCTTCGGCACCAGCCAGACACAGTTCGAGTCGGAAGTCCGCTCCGGCGACATTATCACCCTTGATGCCATTAACCAGGCCTTCTCCGCTTACCTTGCCGTTGTCTATCACGCAAGAATCCACTCCGAAACCAATCAATCTCCAAAACAACGCTACGACGAGGGGCTTACCGTCATCCGACACGTCGATATGGACGCCGCTCTTGCCTTCTTCATGAAACGCATCCCCAGAACCGTTGACAGAACCTTTGCCGATGTCCGCATTGATAACCGCTTTTACCGTGTTGACCCCAAACTCAGAGGCGATAAAGTAGAAGTCCGTTACGACCCATACGGCGATCTCAAAAAGGTCTTGATCTATTCCGCAAACGGTGAATACCTCGGCTCGGGAAATCTCTACCTGCGCGACCAGGGCGCTGAAACTCCAGCCGCCTCACCTTCAAAACCAAAACATAATTACCTCGACCCTATCACTCAGAAACACAAATCCATTCTCCAGGCTCAGGCCAAAGGCATTGATTACCACCAAATCATCTCCGAACGACCCTGGCCATTCATGGCATTCGTCCAGAAACTCGCACTCCTCATGGGACACAAAGGCTCTCTCTCCGCCTTCAGCTCTCATGAACTCGAATCGCTTAAAAAATGCTACAACCGTATCCCCGCTCTCAACGAATCATTGCTCACGGAGGCATTCCAAAATGCCTCCGTGAAAACCTTACCCTATATCATTCGTGAATTACAAATCGCTTACTCGAAAAAGGAGGTCTCTTAACCATGTTTACTTCTCATTTTTCCATGACTACTCAGCCGTTCTCTGAAAGAATCAACACCAGCCTTATCATGAAAGACGAACGCTTTACCCAGGGGCTTGCACGACTCCAATACCTCTTACACTCAGGCTCTATCGCCGTCCTCTACGGACAGACGGGAGTCGGAAAATCCACACTCCTCAAACTCTTCCTCTCACAAATCCCCCAAAACCTGTTTCTCCCCATCTACCTCCATTTTACCCACCTAAAATCATCCAGCCTTCTCTCCTTAATCGTCTCCCAGCTCGGTGAAATACCAAAACACACCAAAGACCGGCTCTTCCTCCAAATTATGGATAAATCCTTGCGCTCAAATCTCACTCCCATTATCGTTATCGACGAGGCTCATCTCCTGAAAACCGACGCCATCACAGACCTCAGACTCCTTGTCAGCTCTCCGCTTGATTCTTCCACTCATCTCAAAATCATCCTCTCGGGACAGGAACACCTCAAATATATCCTCAAAAGAGACATCCATGCCGACTTCGCACAACGCATCTCGGTACATTACCACATTCATCCCCTTACTAAAACTCAAACCGCTGCATACATAGACTTCCATCTGAAATCTTCCGGCGCATCCGATAAAATCTTTGACTCAGACGTCAAAGACCTGATCCATGAGTTCTCCGCCGGCATCCCAAGGCAAATCAACGCCATTTCCACCGCCTGCCTGATTAACGCTTCCATCAGACAATCACAGAAAATTACCCAGGATATCTTCCATCAGGCTCTTGCTGAAATTCAATCTTTTTAAGGAGGTCTACCATGGCCCGTCTCTTTTCCCCTCAACTCTTGCGCTCATTACGAAACGATATCCCCATCGATCGACTCATCGCTGATGTCCTCTCCATACCTCATAAATACTCCGAAGGCTATTTCCGCTTCCTCTGCCCTCTCTGTTCTGAATTTAATTCCGCCACCAACCCAAATACGAACCTCGCCAGGTGTTTCCGTTGTAAAAAAAACTTTAATACCATCGACATCGTCATGGTAGATTCCAACTCCTCTTTCCCAGATGCTGTCTATCTGCTAAAATCCGTTTTACCTCAATATATTAATTCCACTTAATCTGAGAATTCCAGGTTCATTTATTGTGGGGCTTAGCAGCGGGTTGCAACAAACATGTTTTCAGTGGACTGTGCGCCAGGTCCTGCTTCAGGTATCGCTGGTGCCGTGCCTGAATCTTTCGAAATGGCTGAGGTATATAGAGATCATGATTCTCATCAAAATGTGTACTCCAAAGTGTCTTCGATTCCCGGGTCAGCCGCAACGGATAAGCGCATTCGATGGACTCACAGATGATTGTCTTCAGATTTTTACAGAAGATTGTCTTCAGCTTTTTTTGGAAGTGTTCCGATACTAGAGATATGGGTTTCTCTATTCGTGACCTGCTCTTCGGTTGCGCCTTGATACTTATATCGCAGTCTTCCAGTTGCATCAATATCTTTTCCAAGGCATCCAGCATCTTGCGCAGATGGGCGAAATCGCCACAGCTAACCGCAAGCATCAGTATGCGTGACAGGTAGTTGTAGAAATCAAAGAAGGTCGGCAGCACCAGAACATGGCGGATAAAGGCGGTTAGAAACGAGTGACGTTGTTTTTGCCATTTATCAGGGGACAGTGCTCGTGCATAGGCCTCGATATCTCGCAGCTTGAGCGCAAAACCGGCGCGCCGCACCGAAACTTTATCAGCTTTACGCAGACTATCGGCCGAGATGCCATCTCTTTGAATCGCGGTCAGTAGCATGGATTCCAATTGGGTGCTGTTGCCAGGTAGAGCGGGCAATGCGCGCCACTCACTGGTACGAATCTGAACCTCATGCTGAATGGATTTCAGCACGGAAAGACCACTCGCACCTGAAAGCAGGAATGTTTTATTCTTTTTGTTGGCAAAGATGATTTCGCTGCCATCAAGATATGGCTGAGTGTATTGCAACTCCTTTTTGTCTTTTTCATCTTTCCATCTCAACGCTTTATCCATACGCGCAACTAGCCAATCCCATATCTCGACGGATCTCTTGAAATTCGCCCCGTTTTCCATGACAAGAATGATGTCATCTACATAACGTCCGTAATACAGCGGCACAATTTCACGCTCGAAAAGCCCGTCCAGTTCAAACAACGCCACATTGGCAATGACCGAAGATGCTGTAAGACCAACGGGCAGCCCTCGTTTGAGAGGAGTTTTTTTTGCCCATTGATAAAGCGCAGTGATGAACAGGGAATGGAGCTTCTTTTCATCATTATCCAGCTCAACACCGATCCGCTTAATAAAGTGATCATTGAGCATGAAGCGGACATCGAGTTTATGGTAAAAAGAGGTGACATCGGCGGTAATAGCGACTACCGACTTTTCATGCTCCAAGGCATTCTCCATGGCAACGAAGGCATCGTCGCGCCATTTGCAGTAAGCATACAAGTAAGGAACGGTTGAACCAAGCGAAAGGGTGTTGATTTTGCCGTTTTTGTTCCGCCGGAGACGATTTCCTCGAGCGGAGGTCGTTAGTTTAGCTTCAAACTTATGACCGATTTTGTTAATCCAGAGTGCTGCAAAAACATGAAATTCGATAGACAGCTTCTCCATCAGCCGGAATTCCGCCTGTACTTTCCTCGAATTAACGTTCTCATGTTTGCAGATTGAGTCCCAAAGGTGTTGTGGATCAGAACTGATCTGTTCTGTTTTAAATTCTTCGTATTTAATCTCTTTAGGAACCAGTGTCCACTTTTGGCTTGAAACAGACGGTGCTTCTCCTTTAGTAAGCTTATTTTGAAGTGCCACGAGCTTCTTCGATAGTCTTAACTCTAAAGCAGACAAAGCTTTCCTGCATGCCCTAGGAGAATAAAAAAGGTCAGCCTTTGCTTTGCGATAGGCCATGCCAAGATCAACCAGCGAAATGAATTCGTGTTCATTCTTGTCCATTCGTGGTTCAATCTCCCATCCTGGTTACCGCCTGGTCGTACCACATGAGCAGCTTGGGATCTTCTTCGAGGACGTTGTTGGGGATATTGTCAGCCACGGCGACGATGATGTTATAGTCGCGTTCCTGCCAGGATTTCCCGAACCCGGCACGGACGGCTTCTGATTGAAAGTCGTAGTGCTTCTCATACTCCTTATCTACTGCTTCCTCATAGGAAATTTGATAGATACGAATCATCACATAGGCGGATTCGCCGATCATATTGGGAAACAACGACCGCTTATTCAGTGTTTTCTGAATAGTCTTGCAGGTCTGGCCGCCGTTAATCACCTGCATATTCTTGATTTGCACCTTGTAGTCAAATTTCTGAAATGCGTTGTAATCAAATTTTTCACAGACCACGGTAATGCCGTTGTTGTAAAAGTAGAATTTGTCCGACTTCTGAGGATCGCACAGCGTTTCGTGGATTGCGGTGTTTACCCGGCTGGTGTGAAGTCCGAGATAGCGGCGAATATTACGCTCCAGCAGTTTATCACCGTGGTAATTAAATATGCGGTGAATCTCTTGAACAGAAACGCGGCCCACCAGCACGCGCATGTAATTCATGTCCTCCACAATGGCTTGGCAGTTCAAGGTCAGGCTGGCGTCCACCTTCTGCTTCGTTGGAAGATGTGAACAATCGAATCGTGATTAAAATGGATGAAATCAACCTCACCCACATGAAGACCGTCAACCCCGGCATCATTTCCGCCTTCGGTGAGCAATTCGGCGGTCTCCTCCGTGGGAATATCAAGACATGTTGACATGCACAGTAGCACAAATGCAGAAGACCCCTTTTTGTTAATGTCGCTTCCGGTCGGTAGCCAATCCGTATGGTCTTCAATGATGCCCGCAACCCTTTGGTCAATAATGCTTGCATTGATATTCATTGCATCATCCATTCAAAACATTCGTGTTGCATTTCATTTCCGGTAATTGGAATAAATCTTTTTTGCCCTGTCATGTAGTTGTTTTGCAGCTTCTTTTTTTCCGGTTCCCTCGTAAAAAACTGCCATATTTTCCAGTATGGTTGCAACTAAGGGATGGTCTGCGCCGTATTCATTTTCATATATTTCCAGCGCCTGTTTATAAAGAGACTCCGCTTTTGTGTTTTCTCCATTGTGATAATAAAGTGTTGCAAGATTGTTCATTGATGATGCAACGTCCGGGTGGTCGTTGCCAAAGATTTCCACTTCAATTGCCAACGCCCTTTTGTAAAAGAGTATTGCGTCGGCATATTTTTCCTGGTGTTGGTAAATTTCTCCCAATCTGTTCAGGATGTTGACTATGCCGGGATTGTCCTGTCCGGAGACATTCTCATATATACCAAGAGATTGTTTGTAAAGCGGCTCTGCTTTAGCATAGTTGTCCTGAAGGAGAAACATTTCCGCCAATTCCTGCAGGACGTAAGCGACCGTAGGGTGGTCTGTGCCATTTGTTTCCCTATAAATATCCAGCGCCTGATTGAAAAGAGGTTCGGCTTCGTCATACATGGTGTAGGTTCTATAAAGTATACCAAGCAAGTTCATTGAAGCTGCAATAGAGATATGGCCGGGCGGGAATGTTTCCTTTGCAATCTTTAATGCATCTTCCCCTGACTTTATTGCGTCGGCGTATCTTTTCTCTTGTAAAAGTGTGGTAGTTTTATCATTGAGTTCCTTCCACAGATTCTCCTGCGCATATGCAGGTAAAATAAAAGATACCACAAGTGACAGTGTCAAAATGATTTTCGTCCCATGGCGTCGAAACGATTTTATACTGTTTATTAACTTACTCATTGATGTAATTCCCCTTTATTAGTATGAAATGATGTGTTTGTTACAAAAATATTTTATCTTTGCGATTAAATTACAAATTGAATAAAAGGTCTGCATAGGTAGGAACCGGCCACAATTTTCGTGAGACAATTTTTTCCAGTGAGTCGATGTTTTGCCTCAAATCATTCATTGTAGCAACCACCGTATCACGGCATGCAGCCGCACGTTTATCGCTATCCTCAATTTCATACGTCTTTGTCAGTTCGGTATCAAGTTGTTCAACATTTTTGTATGACGTCTCCAGAAGGGTGGATACCTTTGTCAGCAAATCTCTTTGCACAACAGAAGAACCTTTTATCGTCTCCAGCTTTTCTATTGATTCCGCAAGTTCTTTAACAAAGGTCAATACTGCGGGAATATATAAACTTCTTGCCATATCAAGCGCCGCTTTTGCCTCAATACAAATCTGTTTTGCATACTGTTCGAGATAAATCTCGCGCCGTGAATGCAACTCTTCTTTAGAAAGTACTTTGTATTTTCTAAACAAATCAACTGCCTTTTTTTCCGCAAACGTTTTCAGCGCTTCTGCGGTGGAACGAATATTTGGCAATCCTCTTTTCTCCGCTTCTTTTATCCATTCTTCCGAATAACTGTTCCCGTTAAAAATAATCCTTCCATGTTCCTGCACGGCGTCGCGTATAACGAGTGTGGTTTCTTTGTTTATATCCTTTGCTTTTTCAAGCCGGGTGGCAATTTCATCAAGCGCTTCCGCCACAATGGTATTTAAAACAACGCATGGCCCTGAAATGGAAGCGGAAGACGCAACCATACGGAATTCAAATTTATTGCCGGTAAACGCAAAGGGAGACGTTCGGTTTCTGTCAGAATTATCCAACGGAAGTGGCGGCAAGGTATCTACCCCTATCTCAATCGATGTGAGGCCTTTTGAAGTCGCTTTTTTCCCCTTAGAAATTGCTTCTAAAATGTCAGTCAGTTCCTGTCCCATAAAGACAGAAATAATCGCAGGCGGCGCCTCATTCGCGCCAAGGCGGTGGTCATTGCCAGAATTTGCCGCTGATCTTCTCAAAAGGTGCGCATGGCGGTCAACAGCCGTTATCAGTGCGCTGAGAAAAAGTAAAAACTGAGCGTTCTCGTGGGGTGTGGTTCCGGGGTCAAGCAAATTCATGCCGTCATCAGTACACAATGACCAGTTTGTATGTTTTCCTGAACCACTTAAACCGGCATAGGGTTTCTCATGCAAAAGGCATACAAGGTTATGCCTGATGGCAACCTTCTGCAGCGTCTCCATTACAAGCTGATTTTGATCTGCCGCAATATTTGCCGATGTAAAGAGCGGCGCCATTTCAAATTGAGAAGGGGCGACTTCATTATGTTTCGTTTTAGAAGCGACCCCAAGTTTCCATAGCTCCTTATCAAGGTCCTTCATAAACTCGGCAATACGATCCTTTATTTGACCAAAGTAATGGTCTTCCATTTCCTGCCCTTTGGGGGCTGAAGCTCCAAAAAGTGTTCTTCCTGCTACAATCAAATCTAATCTTTGCGCGAAGAATTTTTTATCAACCAGGAAATACTCCTGCTCTGCGCCGACTGTTGGGGTAACTTTATTTGTGGTTTTATTCCCCAATGCCCTTAAAACGCGGAGCGCTTGTTTTGAAACAGCCGCCATGGAACGAAGCATTGGCGTTTTCTTGTCAAGCGCCATACCGGTATAGGAACAAAAAGCGGTTGGAATACAGAGGGTGACGCCGCCAAGCCCGTCTTCCTTTAAAAATGCAGGAGAGGTGCAGTCCCAAGCGGTATATCCACGAGCCTCAAAGGTTGCGCGCAACCCACCGCTTGGGAAACTCGATGCGTCCGGTTCTCCTTTGATAAGTTGCTTGCCGGAAAATTCCATAATTATGCCGCCTTGTGTTGTCTGCGAGATGAAAGAATCATGCTTCTCGGCGGTACTTCCAGTCAGAGGCTGAAACCAGTGGGTATAATGTGTTGCGCCCCTCTCTATTGCCCAGTCTTTCATAGCGCTTGCAACAACATCCGCGACCTCCGGCGGTAAAGGAATTTCTTTATCAATTGTTTTTTTAAGCAGTTGATAGGTATCCTTTGGCAGCCTTTTCCTCATAACTTCATCGTTAAAGACATTTGTGCCAAAGATTTGGGTAACATCCATTTCGCAACCTCCTAACGGTATGCTGTTCTATTGTATTTATAATGAAGACTGCATCATGAATAGGGTATCTGTTTGTTTACTATGCATAAATAATAAACGACAAATAACAAATAACAAATAAATTCGCATTTTTATAATAGTTTGGCTTTTTGAAAAAAATAGAGTTTTTACAAAATAATACTATAAATAGCATAGTAAACACATGCAAATTTTCATAATGAGCTCATGTTTGCAGCCCAATGTCATTAAGTTAAACTACCTGCCGCAAAATCCCCCTTAGAAAAGGGGGTTGTTTTTGATCAAATATCCTTAACTTAATGACATTGGTTTGTGGCCTGAACCCTTGCATGAATGTATTTGTATAATAGCTTTAGATACAAGCAACGGTGAGTACGCTATCGCGTCACCCTTCCTTACTATGAATAAAACACAGCGCTGTTTTTCATTTCCGATTTGTCTGTATTACATATAATTTTTCTATCGTTACAAAAGTATTATAAAGATATTATTGCCATAAATAGTTACAATTATTTACAAAATTGATTGAAGGTGTGAAATACCGGCGAAAAAACATATAGAGAGAAGTAAATATGTTTTATACTACCCAGCTTTCTTGTGTTTTAATTGGTTGCGGGTCAGTATCACTCGTTATTTTACATAAATTACTATAAAGAAGCCCAAAGGGGAGGTTCCGATGTATGATAAAGTATGATAAAAAGCGTTTTTTATTTATGGGGGTCAGTAGTCTTTTGCTCTTAGTAGTTATTGCCGGATTAGCAGTGAATGTATCGAAGACAATGCCCCGGAATACCTATGTTTATGTTAATGATGAGGACAAGGAATATTATGCCCCGAATTGTGTGAAAGATGTTCGGAAATTACGATTAATTACGGTACAGGAAGCACTCTCATTAGGATATATTCCTGAACCTCAATGTGCGAAATCGGGAGAGTTTCTTCAAAAAGGACGTTCATTAGCCGGAGTTTTGTTAGAAAAAATGGGCATTTTAAAAGAATTGCCGCCAAGATGGAATAAAGACGGATCGTGGAATTACTAAAATTATTAAAAAATGGAGACTGATAAAATGAGAAGGTGTATTTTTTTTGTTATGGTTATTATATGTGCGGGGGTTTTTAACACAGTGAATGCAGACGCCGTACCATTCACTTCAGGGATCAAACTTGTGGATCATATGAAGGAAAATGATAAGGCAGTGTCCGGGATGAAAGAGGTTGATTGGTTAAAGACAGGCCTTTATCTGGGTTTTATCGGAGGCGTTTATGATGCATGTGATGGGGCATTCTTTTGCGCGAGTCCATCAGACCCCACACAAGGAGAAATAGTGTCAACAGTGTCAAAATATTTAAAGGAAAACCCGGAAAGATGGAATGAACCAGCAGTTGTGTTAGTTGTTGATGCGTTAAAAGAGGCTTATCCATGTCCACAGTAAAACAATACAATCGTATTATTTCATACAGGAGGCACACCGTGTTTAAAATGAAACTATCTCCCAAAGTTATTGTTTTGTTTTTCTTATTCAATGTTGTATTCTTACCCCATCTTTTTGCAAGGGACAAGGCAATTGTGTTATCCGTGATCGATAGTGATACTTTAAGGGTAAGGTATAAAAGCAACGAAGAACGGTTTAAATTGGTGGGAATAACCACGCCCGACACTAAGCTAAACAGTGCAGTACTGGACAACGCCGAAAAATATGAAAAAGATGTAAACGACATCCTGCTGATAGGCAAACGTACCCTGGAGTTTACGAAAAGCCTGGTAAAACCGAATGATAAAGTATCGATAGAGTTTGACATCCAGTTTTTGGATAAGGACGGCAGGTATCTGGGATACGTATATCTTGAGGATGGAAGGATGCTTAATGAGGAAATTATTAAGGCTGGGTTTGCAAGCCCTTCTGCTGAGCGACTCAATGTTAAATATAAAAAGAAATTCCAGAAGGCATTCGCAGATGCAAGAGAAAATAGAAAAGGGTTGTGGAATCCGGCGGAGTCTGGTAAATAACAATATTTGTGAGGAATTACTATTACTCGCTGCCAATACTGGCCGCAAACAACTTTTTAAACAAATTTTAAAGACTGCCATCTCTGTTAAATGAAACTTCCTGTTATATCACTTAAAGCAAAAAGAAATTCACTCCACCCATGGATCTTCAACCGCATGATTCGTCATCCGCAAAAACCTGTTCCACCAGGGACATTGGTTGAAGTGGTATCCAAAGAAGGAGGGTTTATCGGCAGGGGTATTTATAACCGGAAAAGCAATATCGGTATTCGGCTTTTAACCGAAAATGTTACCGAACATTTGTGCAAGGAATTTATATTAAAAAAACTTGAATACGCCAAAGCATTGCGTGAAGAGGTGTTGGGGATACATAAGACGTCGGATTGCTACAGGCTCGTTCATGGCGAGGCAGACGGGCTTTCCGGCCTGATCATTGATAAATTTGCCCATGTGATTGTAGTTGAACCTTATTCCGCCGGCTACATTGGAATTATGGACTGGATAGTTTCGTCACTAAAAACCCTCTATCCGGATAGCAATGTAACGGTAAGACCCGATGCCAGGAATGCGGAAAAAGAAGGGGTGGATTTCTCGAAAGTGTCAAGGATTTACCCGTGCCCTGATTCGGTGATAATCTGCGAAAACAATATGCGTATGATGATAAATTTCAAATCGGGACACAAAACAGGTTTTTTTCTTGACCAGAGGGAAAACCGTTTGGCCTTGTCTCTTTTATGTCGCGACAAGGAGGTGCTTGATTGTTTTTGTTACACCGGAGGGTTTGGAATATCTGCAATGCGTGCAGGCGCAAGGTCTGCAACAGGCGTTGACCTTGATGAAAAGGCATTAGAAACCGCAAAAGAAAACGCCCGGTTAAATTCGGCAGCTATTTCGTATGTACATATTGACGTATTTGATTTTTTAAGAAAAATGTATAACAGTGGTACGCAAACAGATGTGGTAATACTGGATCCCGCCAAGCTTGCCGGTTGTACAGGAGAAATAAAGAGAGCCATGAGAACATATGGAGATATTAACCGGCTTGGTATGCAAGTGGTCCGGCCAGGGGGGATATTGCTAACCTGTTCCTGTTCCGGCCTTATTTCAGAAAAAGATTTTCTTTCAATACTTACCCGTTCAGCCGCCGAAGCCGGTGTAATATTGCAAATATTTAAAATCACAGGAGCTGCGCCGGATCATCCGTTTAGTTCTGTATTTCCGGAAGGGAGATATCTCAAGGCCGTTTTTGCAAGAGTCTTTCCGTTCGCAGGAAAAAAAACATTCGTTCCGAATAGTTCGGAATATGAATCATACTAAAGAAGTTTGTTATATAGCCAAACAAATATAGTTTTAAAAATTTGGCGATAAAATGGCTTTCTAAAAAAACAGATTTATTTGACTAAGCATACTATCAAACGCCCCCTTAAATTTCCTTTTGATAGAGGGGGCATCTTCTCTTCCATCTAAAAAGAGGCGGCAGGGGGGAGAGGTAAATTTTCTAAAACCTTATTTGTTTGACTATATCTATGCCTTATTATTTGAAATTTCAGTGAGGATATCTTTCGTGAATAAAAGTTTACTTACCAATCTTATAGCCGGTATTGTCTTTCTTGTTTCTTATTTTTATCCATCTTTTTTTGGAAAGACAGTGATAGTGCATGCAAGTCTCTTTGCCTTGTCCGGCGCATTGACAAACTGGGTAGCCATTCATATGTTATTCGAAAAAATACCCGGCCTGTACGGTTCAGGAATAATTACGCTCAGGTTTGAACAATTTAAGGAAGGCATTCGTTCGTTGATTATGGAGAATTTTTTTACAGAAAAAAACTTTGCCAAAGTCACGCAGGAAACACTTCCTCATACCATAAAGCCGGAACTTGTAATGGATCAGATAGATTTTGACAAAGTATTTGCCGGGCTGGTTTCCACCGTGAAAAAATCGACCTTTGGCGGCATGCTGGATATGTTTGGAGGAAAAAATGCCCTTGAACCGCTGAGAGAACCATTTAAAGCCGAAATGGAAAAACAGGTGACGGATATCATAACAAACATTGACATAGCTTCGATATTGCAAAAAGAAACTGATTTCGACTCCTTTCGGTCGAAGATTGATACTATGGTAAATGCGAGACTCAATGAATTATCGCCGCAACATGTAAAGAAAATTGTTGAGGAAATGATACGCAGTCACCTGGGCTGGCTTGTTGTTTGGGGAGGGGTATTTGGGGCGTTGATTGGTTTTTTCAGCGCACTTCTGCTCTGAAAATGAGTTTTGCGGCAATGATTCAATTCGCAGTTTATCGCAAGCGTTTTTCTTGTTTTTTCAGGAAAAAAAACAATGCGGTTCCCGAATAAATTGCAACAAGCAATAAGATTATTCCCGATACTTCAGCGCCCAATATAACCTTTCCCGTTCCTATCAGGATGCAATTTACCACGATAATTCCCAATAGAATATGAAGGAAAGTTACCGGTTTAATCCCTTGATCTTCATAACCGGGGACTTTTTGCGCAATTGACTTCCAACCAGGCCCTCCGGGATACACCTTTTTGTAAAAGGCGATAAGATGGTTTTGGGATACCGGACGGGTAATGAATGTAATTGCTATCCAGGCGGGAATAATAACAACCATTGATACTGCAATTGAATAGGGAAACTGAAACAGTGGTTGTTCCGGATAAAAACCGGACAATCCTTTCCCCCAGATGGTATCTTTTAAAAAAGAGAGTCGATTTGAAAACGGAATGCCTTTAAAGACAAATGTGCCGGCAAGCGCAAGGGAAAACGCCGAAATTTCCGACCATGCATTTACCCGCCACCAATACCAGCGCAATATATAAACAGAACCAATCCCCGCTGTAACAGAAAATACAATAATCCATACCTGAGAAATATCCTTCACTGCAAATGAAAAAAACGCACCAAGAAAGGCAAGGCATACAATAACGATTCTTGCTATCAGCACATATTCTTTATCGCCTGATGTTTTCCTAAAAAAACGTTTATAACAATCATTAACGATGATAGAGGCGCCCCAGTTTAACTGCGTGTCGATAGTTGACATAAACGCCGCGAAAAATGCAGCGATCATAACACCGAACATCCCTACAGGCAGCGTCTCTTTCATCATAAGCGGATAGTATGTTTCCACGTCATCAATCTTCCCAAAATATGCCATGCCGCAGAGTCCGACAATAATCCATGGCCAGGGACGCAGGCATATCATGGCAGTGTTAAACCATAAATAAGCAAACATGGAATGCCGTTCATTTTTTGCGGCAAACAGTCGTTGCGCAATATAACCTCCCCCATCCACATTGTACATAACCACCCACACGATTAAGACAAGCGCCAGGAATTCCGTAAACGGTGTGGTATGGTTAAGCGGCGTAACCTTTGGAATGATTCTCAGGACAGAATCTACGTCAAAATGCCCTTCTGCCAGTTTGCGTTGTATTTCAGCCATTCCGCCAAGTTTTATAACTGAAGCAACTGCAAGATAAATTGATCCTGTCATTGCGATGATAAACTGTACCACATCAGTAGCAACGACCCCCCAAAGCCCTGACATTGTCGTGTAAACAACCGTAATCAGGAAAAGCACCAAAACGGCAAATACCTCGGCATTCAGCCCAAGTATTATAGTAGTCTGGTCCCACCCCATGATGGTGACAATGATCTTGGACATTGCCTTCATAACCCATGCAATTATCAGCACATTCTGAAAAAGGCCAAACCATACTGCACGGTAAATCCGGAGACATGCGGCAGCCATGCCGTCGTAACGCAGCTCAACCAGCTCTGCATCTGTGGTAATGCCAGCCCTGTTCCAGAGACGTGCAAAGAGAAATACGGCAAAAATACCGCCTACTCCCCAATTCCACCAAATCCAGTTCTTCCAGATACCACCTTTTGCAACAAGACCGGAAACAGCAAGGGGCGTATCAGCCGCAAACGTTGTGGCAACCATAGAAGTGCCTACAATCCACCACGGCAAACATCGCCCCGAAACAAAAAACTCGTCCATGTTTTTTGATGCACGGCGTGAAAAATACACACCAATCAGAAAAGTGAAGAAAAGATAGGCAAGGATAATGGAAACGTCGATGTAATGAAGCCGTTCAAACATTGTTACCGTTGTTATAAAGAGAGGAATTTAATAAATCGTAACACTTTCGTTTTTTTGAAAAACCATCAAAGCAAAATCATGCTGTGCAGCAGTCATTCTGCATTCCTACCCCTCAATTTCACCTTCTACAACCACGTCAGCGGGGCACAGTTTTTAGCAATCGCCCTTGTTTTAAAACTCTGGCATGGAAATGAGCGTTTTTGTTTTTTCAAGAGATTAAATTGATACGGTAAATGAAGTATTGTGCATGTACGTTATCGGCAATAAGCCATAATTGTAATCGTTCAAAGGGTCGTTATCAATCAAAACAATTGTTCATGCAAAAAAGTAATGAGAAACCTATGTATCTGTTTTAAATGTTGAAAAACAATATATTCAAATTATAATGCTAATGTAAGCGTATGCTAACAATTGCAAATCAATTTTATTTTGAATAAACTACAGTATTCGTTATATATCATGTCCGGTCATCAGGAAGAAGCACACTCGGCGAGGAAAAAGATTCTGGAAACGGGATTGAAGCTTTTTTCAAAAAAAGGCTATCTTGGCACAACTACGAGAGAAATCGCAAAAGAGGCGGGCACTGCAGAGGTAACGATTTTCAGGCATTTTATATCAAAAGAAAAACTTTTTGAAGAAGTTTTAAATACCTATTCGTTTCTTCCGGCTTTGCAGGGACTTCTGCCGGAGGTTGCTGAAATGCATTATACGGAAGCATTGACTGTTATTGCGGAAAGATTCCTCGATACGCTTGCTGTGAGAAAAGATATTATAAAAATAATGCATATTGAAATTCAAAGATATCCTCAAAAAATCCTAAAAATGTATCATGCGTTTATTGATGAAATTTTTAAAACGCTGGCTTCCTATTTCACAACGATGCAAAAGAAAGGGGTTCTTCGGGAGTTTAATGCTGAAACTGCAGCACGTGCCTTCCTTGGGATGTTATTCTCCTATTTTGATGCAAAGGAATTTCTCATGTGGAAAAAATACAGAATTGATGATTCAGATGCGATTATAAAGGAATTTGTCGATATCTTCGCGTCAGGGACAATGAAATAATTTTTTGAGGTATTATATCTGTTAATGTTCAATTCTCAAATTGTTGCTCATTTACCTTTATTCCTTCACATTGAGTATTAATTTTCAAATACGAAATCGGATTTCACCGTTAGATATAGCCAAACAAATTAGGTTTTCTAAACATAAAAACATTGCATGCGCATTGAACAAGGGATTGCAGCCCCTTGTTTAAATTCAATTTTTCTAAACCCATACGCTTGTGGCTATATTTTGCCAAAACTTAAATTTATTTTTTTAAGGATACCTTATGTTTATGCGGACGTGTTATTTTCTTATCGTGCCTTTTGTGCTACTCTCAATTATTTCATCGCTTTTCGGACAAAGCGAAAAACAGAGTCCACCGCCGCTTGTCGTTGTTTCAGAAATCACCACCGGTATAATGACTCCAAAGACTGAATTTATAGGAACGGTAAATTATCCCTATATATCGGATGTTGCGGCTGAAGTAAATGGCAAGGCAGACTATGTAAACCTTGAAGAAGGTTTTAGGGTAAAGAAGGGAGAGTTGCTTGTAAAAACGAATTCGGATTTGCTGAGAAAAGAAATTAAATCGAAAAAGGCGTTAAGGGATCAGGTTTTATCCGACATCGATCTGGCATTATTAAACAAACAAAGGGTTGAAAAACTGTATCACGAAGAAGTCGTTTCTCAACAGATGTATGACGAAATTATATTTAAATTGATTAATTTTGAAAAAAAATCTGATTCAATAAAAGCGGAGTTGGAGTCGCTCTCAATCGAACTTCAAAAGAAAAACATACGGTCTCCCTTTAATGGAGTAATATTAAAAAAATATGTGCAGGTTGGCGAATGGCTTACGCCAGGTACTGTTATCGCAACCATTGCGCAAACCGATGTGGTTGAAGTAGTTCTTAACGTTCCTGAGAAAATATGTCTGTTAATAAAACAAAATATGGATGCCGTTGTCAAAATTAACGAAAAAATATTCCATGGGAAAATATTTGTCGTGATTCCCCACGGCGATGTGTCAACAAGAACGTTCCCTGTAAGAATAAGAATAACAGACGCTGAAACGCTTATGTCCGGTATGGAGGCTGTAGTATCTTTGCCCTCCGGAGAAGAAACGAAATCTCTTCTGGTGGACAGGGATGCAATAATCAACTTTTTCGGAAACACGGTGGTTTTTGCGGTAAAGGACTCACAAGCATATATGACGCCTGTTCGCGTACTGGACTACAGTGAAACAAAGGCTGGCATTGAAGGAGTTGGCCTTATGGAAGGAACAGAGGTGGTAATAAAGGGAAATGAACGGCTTCGTGACGGCCAGAGAATAAATGTAAAGAGAGAGGGGATATAATCTTTTGGACAGCATCAGATTTTCCATTGAAAAACCGGTTACTATTATCGTTGGGATTATCTTTGTTGTGCTTTTCGGGGTAATCAGCCTTCTCACAATGACATACCAGTTAAGTCCCACCATTACCGAACCCGAAATTACGGTTACTACTACGTGGGTGGGAGCTACTCCATACAACATTGAACGTGAAATAATCGAAGAACAGGAAAAGGTTTTAAAAGGCATACCCGGACTTGTAGAAATGGAGAGCGAGTCGTTTGACGGTATGGGTTCAATTACACTAAAATTCACAATTGAAACTAGAATTGACGATGCATTGTTGCGGGTCTCCAACAAACTCAACGAAGTGCCTGAATATCCTGAAAATGTTGATAAACCAATAATCAATCCCACGGGAAGTGCGGCATCACCCGTTATATGGATTATTTTGCATGCAACGGAAGACAATCCCCGCTCGATTTATTCCTACAGGACATATTTTGAAGACGAGGTCAGACAATATCTTGACCGGGTAAAGGGGGTTGCAGATCTTGCGATTCATGGCGGGACTGACAAAGAGATGCATATCATTATCAATCCCCAAAAAATGGCTGCATACGGTGTAACAATAACGGAACTTGTTTCTCTCTTAAAAGCGGAAAACGTGAATATCTCTTCAGGTATTATGGGCATTGAAAGAAGGGATTACCGGATAAGAACGATTGGGGAATTTAATTCGGCGAAAGAAATTGAAAATATAATAATAAAATCCGATGGCCAGCAGCGAATCGTACTTTCGGATTTGGCAAAAGTCAGTTTTGGTTATGAAAAACTAAGCAATGTAATGCTCCATAATGGTGAAGAAGCCATTGCTATTGGCGTAAAACCGGAATCGGGCGTAAACGTACTTGAACTTACTAATACCATTTATGAAGTAGTGGATTGGTTGAATAAAGAAAAACTTGCCGAAGAAAAGGTTTATCTGAAATGGGTATACGATCAGAGGCCTTATATTAACGGGGCAATCCGGCTTGTGAAAAATAATATCCTTATTGGTGGCTTTCTCGCAATAGCAGTATTGCTGCTTTTCCTGAGAAATGTTTCTTCCACCGTAATAATCGCCACTTCTATTCCCATAAGCATTTTTGGCACGTTTTTGTTCTTGAAGGCATTTGGAAGAAATCTTAATGTTATAAGCCTTGCCGGAATTTCTTTTGCGGTCGGGATGCTTGTAGATAACGCTATCGTGGTGCTGGAAAATATTGATCGTCACAGAAAATCGGGGAAGACCGCTTTTCTTGCCGCATATGAAGGAACGAAAGAAGTATGGGGAGCAATACTCGCCTCTACGCTCACAACAATTGCGGTATTTCTTCCCATAGTGTTTGTGCAGGAAGAAGCTGGCCAGCTCTTCAGAGATATTGCAATTGCGGTAACATGCGCCGTAGGATTAAGTTTCTTCGTTTCTGTTTTTGTGATCCCCATGTTTTCGGAACAACTGTTCCGAAGGTTAAAAGTAAAAACAAAATCATTCGCCGGGCCTGGTGTGCTTCTGAAAGCAGGTGCATTTTTTCAGAAAATAATCATGGCTTTAGTGGCATTCGCAATTAAGGAGGGGAAAACCAGAATAGCAACTATTTTAATTCTTACCGCGTTTTCCTTTATTGCGACAATACTCTTATTGCCAAAGATGGAGTATCTTCCACAGGGAAACAGGAATCTTGTTATGAGCATACTCGTACCTCCTCCAGGCCTCTCTTACAAAGAAAGAATGGACATTGGCAGGCACATAGCCAATCAGCTTGGTCCTTACATGCAGAAAGATCATAACGGATTCCCAGGAATAAGTGATGTGTTTTATATCGGGGCGGACACAAGGATGGTTTTTGGCGCAAAATGCATGCATGAAGAACGCGCCGGAGAACTGGTGCCTTTGTTTATGCAAACAATCCAATCCATTCCCGGGATGTACGGAGTAAGCATGCAGGCAGGCATTTTTGAAACAGGTATTGGGGAAGGGCGTACCATCGAAGTGGATATTAGCGGCAGCGATATTCATCAAATTGTACAAGTGTCAGGAACCATGTTCGGAATGATAAAGAAAGAACTTCCCGACGCCCAGATCAGGCCGATACCCTCACTAGAGATCCTTTTTCCAGAGTTAAAAATAGTGCCATCAAGAGATCGCCTCATGGCTGCGGGGATGAATACTTATGAACTTGGCATTGCCCTTGACATACTAATGGATGGAAGGAAGATCGGATATTATAAACAAGAAGGGCAAAAAAAAATCGACCTTATCGTTAAGGCGTCTGATGAAACTATTCATACGCCTGAAATATTATATAACTCACTTATTTCTCTTCCCAATAGATCTGTAGTACCGGTATATTCCCTCTCTCAGCTTCAGCGAACAACCGGCATTACTCAAATCCGGCACCTGGAAAGGGATCGTACAATAACACTCCAGGTGACCCCTCCCGAAACGATCCCCCTGCAGGAAGCAATGGAGATCATTGACGGGACGGTTTTGCAAACACTAAAAGAACAGGACATGCTTCAGGGGGTAACCATAAGATTGTCTGGTGCAGCGGATAAACTCACCACAACAAGAAAAGCGCTGCAATGGAATTTTGCCCTTGCAGTTGTTATTACGTATTTATTAATGTCCGCCTTGTTCGGGAATTTTATCTACCCCTTAATTATCATGTTTACCATTCCTCTTGCCGCTGCAGGAGGTTTTATCGGGCTAAGATTGGTCAATATATGTATTGCCTTGCAGCCTTTTGACATTTTGACCATGCTCGGCTTTGTAATTCTTATCGGTGTTGTTGTTAATAACGCTATTCTCATTGTATATCAGGCACTGAATAATGTTCGATTCCAGGGGATGAACCATCATGACGCCGTAATTGAGTCAACGAGGACAAGGTTAAGGCCGATATTTATGAGCGCATTTACCAGTATATTCGGCATGCTTCCCCTAGTCATCGCGCCTGGTCCTGGTTCCGAATTATACAGGGGATTGGGGAGTGTAATGCTTGGAGGGCTGGCATTTTCGACAATTTTTACCATCTTCATCATTCCCGCCATTCTCATGTTCGCCATAAGAATGGAAAAGACGGAGAATACGCAAAGCTGATCGTGCCGTTTATTTATCGCTTTTTATGCTTAAATGCCGGGCAATATTTTTAGCCTTGCTTCCCCGCCAAATTTCCAGCCACACTGCATGCGGAACGTGTATGGCATCAAAATATATGAAACAGGTATAATATTGAGCATCTTGCCAGAAAGGAGGATAAACCCTATACAATAATTTCCGCTTTATCGACTCTATAATAAATCGCATAAGGAAAACGTTTAAGTAAACAACGTCTGAAATCTTTATATACTGTCTTATAGACTAACGGATTTCGTCTGATTTCTTCCGAAAGGGCATAAAAAACGCGAAGAAAATCTTCACCAAGCCCTATTCATTTCTCTTCATACCAAAAATAGCCATTTACGGAATTTTCTTTTAATTCAGAAAGAAACAACAAAGAATATATCATTTCCTCTTCTCAATACGATTTTGTAATTCCTCGATACTTAACAAATCTTCGGGAGAATAATCTTTTGACAGCCGGGCGTCTAATTCCTCCCTGTGGCTCTCTGGAACAGGCACCTCCGAATCCATAGAAGATACGCTATCCTATAGGTCTTCTATAAAAAGTATTTTTTCCGGTATACTCATTCCGTTCCGTACTATTATCCATCAACTTTTTGTTTTTAATGCTCGTTTTTCAAAATGCATAACCGTTTCAAGATGTTGCAGTAAAATAGCATGAAAAGGTAACGATAAAAATTATTTCTCTTGATGACTGGCAGAGACGTTTTCGTTGCATTATCGAGAAAATACATGAAAAATCTGCACGATATACTCATAATGAAATTGAATCTGATATTGCCCACTCCATAAAAGAAGTGAGACAAAAGAAAAGTGTCCATTAAGGTTGTTATTGACACCAATATCTGGATTTCCTCTCTATTAAACCCTTACGGATTCCCGCCAGATTAAGAAAATTGTTTTGAAGAAGACACACTCCACGTGGTTATTTCAGAACCGATACTGGAAGAAATTGCAGAAGTACTCACCCGTCCGCGTATAAAAGGCAAATATGGAATTTCAGAAGCCGATATTAAGGAACTATTGATTATGTATAGAAGAACGCGCAGAGCATGTTTTGCTTTCGGTAGATATTACTGTCTGTCGTGTAACCAAATGACCAATGACTAATGTCGGGAGGTTGAAGTATTCTTAAAACACATTATGTCTGTTTCACAGCCGCACTTTCTTTAGCCTCAATTTCAATGAATAGTCGGGCGACATTCTGTTTTTCGATTGGTTTTAGCCATTGCTCGGCCATGACAAACAGCGAGTTGTCTTCTTTGTTGATGTGGTCACGCAGCATCCAGGCAAAGTGAGTAGCATTCCCTTTCATCGGCGCAATAAACTCAGAGCCATCAGTGTTGGACAGATAACCGGCAACCGCCGCCTGCCAAAGTTCATTACTTGCACGAAGCTCAACATGCTCGCGCAGCATGATGCCAAGAGGTCCCTTACCTACGAGGGTGTACTTGCCCATTTCCGGGAATAAAGCCTCTTCCTCCTTGGTAAAATGTACCCAGAATTCCGTCTGGAAAAAGGTGGCCAGCGTTCTCAGTTCTGCAGTCGTTTCCGGCCGTTTGTCAGGGTGAGTAACGATTCTTTCCAGTGCGTCTAATTTCTTGAGTACATGCGCATGTTCCTCGCGTAATTCATCGGTGGGTCTCTGGTCTGACATATTCAGCCTCCTTAGTTTGCATCAGATGATAGGAAATTATTTTTTTCTATTTGGGGGGTCAGTTTAGCGAAAACTAAAGAAAATTACAAGTTTTTTTAGTTTATCAGCCCTACTGAACATCAAGGGAAAGAGAAATTAGAGCAGACGAGGAAATGAGGATCAAACCTTGATTAGTGATTAAATACTTGACAATAAAAGATAGTGTCTGCAACCTTGTCTTTGATGACAAGACAATGACGTACAGAATTTAAAGGCGTTTATTATCACAACTTATCGCGCGGCAATGAGCGAAGAGATATTTTTCGGAATAATGGTGATCACGTTTTGTTTCTGTAAACTTTAGGAAATATGTCGGACAGGTTTGAGGTTGAAGTTGTGGTTTACGCCTACGTTCTTATGGATAATCATTATCACTTGCTACCCAAAACCAATAAACCCAATATTTCTAAAAGCATGCACATGGATAAGTGATTCAAAATAAACTAAATCGTGATTTATTAATCTATCTTTTATGGAACATAGGTTGGTATGATAACCAGGAAATTGGTAACTTGTTTAGTATTGATTATTCATCAATAAGTCGGCAAGTAACTATTATGAGATCAAGGATTCCGAAAGATGATAAAATTAATAAGAGAATAACAAAGATTAAATCACTAATTAAGGTGTGACCTCATATTCATTCATACACTCTAACAGGCATTCCGTCGTACTTGACAATACACTCACGTTTGCCGCAAAAAACGAAACTATCATTCATGTGATCGCGTTCATCCAAACCGATGCGCCGGAACACATCCGCCCAAGTGTTAAGATCCCCATATTGTTTAACCAGCTCATTATGAACAGGCTGATCCTCCCATTGAGGATTCTCTGCGACAAACTGAGCATAAACATGTTCGGCGTGGTCTTCAAACTCTGCGTTAAAAAGAAATGCCCGGCGGATATTTACCAACGCCATGAACCGCGTAATCAACACATAGGAAATGACCATCACGAAGGGTATCAGTGGAAAGAAATACCACGGTTCTTTAACGCCGTCTTCTTTCATTTTTTCATGAATAACACGCAAATGCCAATATTCATTGTCCTGGGCTTCCCGCCCCCATGCCATAATTTTCAGGGCTTCTTCCACAACTTCTTTTTTTCGAAAGAAGCACGTCAACCGCCCATATTGGCGAACTTCCCATGCCCGGTAAGGAATGCTTGCCAGAATTTCAATGAGCTTTGTTTTTGCCAGAGTCACTTTTTTCCCTGTAATCCAATCCATCGTGACAAAAAAACATTTCGCCGCCAATGAATACTTATACCGCGTCCGAGTCAAGGACGACTGCTGTTCTTTTTTTAAATCAATTTTTCCCTGTTCCATAGAGTCTTTTCCTTTCGAGACAAGAAAATCCTTTTGTACATTTCATTGTCGTCTGCAAAGATTCATCACCTACGACAATGAATGATAAATTGATAATGAATAAATGATAGGAAATTGCTTTTTTGAAATGGCGTAAGGTTAAGGCAATGACAAGTGTAAGTCAAGTATTTTTTTATAATACTTGATTCAGCTCAATTGAATAAGCTTTCTGAAATTTAGAAAAAGTGATTGTTGTCGATATATTTGTAAATATAGGTTTTGTGATAGAAAGTAGGTATCTCTCTCCCGATATTCTTACATTAGCAAATTTTCACAATGATCAATTTGTAATAATGCAGGGTTCTTCATAACCAGACCCTTGACCTCTGTTACCGGCTTTGCCAGCAAACAGATGCCAAGAGTAGAATGTATCCGTTTCTCGAAAGGTTGGCTGGAATAAGGTAAAATATCCTAATTGAGAATTGGGAGTGTGGATTCAGGAAAGGAGGATATTTTAGAGATGGAGTGAAATTCATAAACGATTAGAAGGAATTAAACCACTAATATATAATGTATATCCCTTCTTGTTTACTATATGGAGTTCTTGATTGCCGCAGGAATCTTGCTTAAATAAAAAAGAAATTCAGGATATTCCGGGGGAGATATCAGAATTTCCAAAAGCATACACCCATTTGTATACACCCAGAATAGGGTATTTACAAAGATAGTATTTTTAATATAATCGCCGGGTTATATAGGGTGGATTATTTTTTAAGAAAGGAATTCCTGATTCCCTTCCAGCTTATCATGAAAGGATATATCGGAATTCGAAGTCAGGTCGATGGTTTACAGGCCAGAGTATACAGTCTGTATAATTCGTAATGAGCGATTAGCTGAAATGCAGCAATAACATGATAAAAATAAGTTACAATACGTCAAAAAAAAATACGCGGCAACTTTTTAGACATACTGAGGCAGTTCGTGTTTGCCGTTTTATACAGACTGTATAATTATTGTTAGCAGAAGAAAAAATGGCATTCACACTTGGGTTGCCAGAAATTAGTTTGAGAGTGATCCTCTTCGGAGTGCTTCAATACCTTCCATCACTCTGAATCAGCGAAAGACTCAAGACGTCACTCCGAAAAGAGCACTCCGCTTTTCTTGAAAATCTGAAATGGGAAGTAAAGGTGCGCGAACAAGCAGTCAGAGTTGCTGAGTATCTGGCACTAGCAAGAAGCCTGAAGGAGAACTCTCCTGATTCGGATACAGAATGGTTAACCAAATGTCATGGGAGTTGGCCATGTGGCTCCCCGAAGACATTTACAAATAAATGGCGAGTGCAATCGCCACTCTCAGTGAACAGACAAATGAGTTAACAACCGTCTGGTGCGGACACCGGGGACAACGCACCATGTTTCCTGATACTTTTATGGCCGATGCCGTACATCCGGAGCGTTACGTCAGAAGAGGCGCATTCTGGTTTCTTACAAACTACGTAGTGAGGTTAATACACAATGCTCAAGGACATGATCGACGCACTGAAACTCGTTACAGAAGGAATCGACAGCGTTAAGACGATTGCCGAGGCAGTCAAAAGCGGAAAAGACTATATCGAAGCCAAGCATCCTGAAGTTCGGAGCGACTTGCGCCTTATGGTGGATGAGTTGCAAAAAAGTCTGTTACTCATTAAGCGCGCTTCAGCCGTCTTGACTAACTTTAGGTTTGCTATCTACGCAGACGTCCAAGGATCGGAATTGGTGCGATTCAATGACTATTTCATCCAGTCAAAGACGGAGGCGCAGCATCTCGAAAACCATATCGATGACTTGCGCACCCATTGCAGCAAGATTCGTAAACACGGAACAAAAATTGGCGGAGAAGCGACAGTCGCAGGCTTTACAAAGGTTTTTCACACTTTAGTCTTTTGAAACTGGAAATTGTCATTTGTAGTGCGACGAGGTTCGTCGCACTACATGGTAGAGACAGGTTTCAAACCTGTCTCTACTCCCGAATCCTATAAAACTGTAAAACGTATAAACATTTCTACAAAACACTCAAAATATGCCATTTCTAAAGATATATTATCCTGCCTTCTACGTCTGAATTTGTAGGAACGATAAAGGACCTGACCGGGATAGCAAATGCTAAAGAAGCGCAGAGCGGACGTCGCGATGCACTGGGAAGTGCTTATAATCCGGATTGTTTGGATTTTCTGGAAGACAGCAAGGATTTTAAAATTGAAAAAGTCTTTGAATTTTGTCCGAATGAGCAGCGTGCTTTTGGTGTTGAAGAAATGGTAAAACCCATTCCGCTTGCTATAAGATGCAATCCTGGTGAAGAGGCAGTTCTTCTGTCTTATGAAGATGGCGTTTGGTCCTGGCACTTTAAAAACAACGATTGTGTGAGTAACAGGGATTTGGTATCCGATGACGGCAGGCATATTAGTCTCTTTAGTGTTCCGTTTAAAGTGCAGGACAGAACCACAAGGGGTTTATGGAGCAAGGTTGTTCACGTCTTTAAATTTGCGACAGATTGGATACAAGAAGGCAGTTCGGCGGCTATCAACAATATGCTGCGTGAATACGAAGGGAGAAAAATTAAGGAAGGTTTTAAACGAATAGAACACAATTTAGGTTTTATTGAAGGCCTTACAACTGCCGATCCGGTTTCGGATTGGGGCGGTATTAAAGACGTAATGAAAGATAAAAAGAAAGCGCTCCTTTTTATACATGGCACGGGGAGTTCAATCGAAGGTGGATATGCAGATGTGCCGCAAAAAATACTGGCGGTTTTAAAAAATAAATATCCCGTTATTTTAGGATATGACCATTTTACCTTGTCTAAAACCCCTGAGGATAATGCAAAAGACATGCTGTCTACATTGGAGAGTACTGGTATTTTAGATACGGGAATAAAATTCGATACTGTAACGCACAGCCGTGGAGGACTTGTATTGCGCTCATTTGTGGAACTGTGCAATGGTTATTTAAATGTAGACAATGCTGTAATGGTCGCATGCCCTGCCGGTGGGACGAGTCTTGCAAATCCTGGAAAATGGGACTCACTGGCCAAAAAGATCGACCTTCTGACAAACATATTCTTTTTCACGGGTGGGGCGCCGATGAAGATATTTTTCAATCTCGTGGGAGGGCTGATAAAGTTTGCCGCGTCTAAATTAAAGGAACCGAATGCAATACCGGGCGTCTGGGCAATGAATCCCAATTCTGAATTTATTAAAAAACTGAACAAAAGCAGTAGCAGTATCGGCGGCGATGTTGTATATAACACCATTGGGTCGGATTTTGAACCGTCGGGCATTTTCAAAGGAGGGCTTAAAGACGATATAACGGATAGCATTGCCGACGTCTATTTCGGCGATCCAAATGACCTGGTCGTTGACACAGACAAGATGGTCGTTCCATGGCCAACCGGTATTAAAAGCGGAATAAAGTTTAACTACGAACCGTGGCAACATGTCTATCATTTAAACTACTTCAGACAGGCAGAAACGTACAGAAGGTTTTCGGATATTTTTAAGGTTGACTTAAAAACGGTAATAGATGAGTGTCTATAGGCAGGTAAAAGATGTGAACTAAAAAAACAATTGTTAATTGTATTTATCATGTGGCATCAAGAATCCAATCACCAATCAAGAATAGAAGTGGGTGCATTCCCGATTTTTTTGCAAAAAAAACAATCAGTAGGGGTTAACAGTAACGTAGAGACAGTTTTCAAACCTGTCTTTTACCGCTTGAAAATGGCAGAAACAACCCTGTCAGGGTTAATCAAACAAGATGTTTGCGATACAATACCTGTCAACCAACAGGCATGTGCGAATATTTACAAAAAATCGGGAATGCACCCATAGAATAGAAGTTTCGTATTTCGAATTTGGTTGCAGCCAAAGGCCGCACCAAGAATATTACAGGTAAATAAAGCAATGTACGATCTTACAAATTTTACCATTCAGGACATGACCCGATGTGGAGATGCACTGGAGCACCTTGGGTATAAAGCGAAAGGTGTAGAGGAACTGGCTGATTCGGTGGTCCACTATTTTTACGAACACCTTATTGACAGGCGGACAGGTGAAAAGTCCTCTGCACTGGTGCGCTTTTTCATAACATATACCTACGAAAGCCTTGACGAAGAATTACGTCAATTAGCCAACATGATGTCAGAGGGGCAACGTTTGACTAATACTACGAGTTGCTTAGTCCTCTTAGCAACAGTGGGACTGCAACCTGAGTGGAATTCGATAAAACGCTCCAAGGGACACCGGGTTATTCCCCTGGTAGATAAGCAAACGGTGGATAAGCATCCTATGATCGCCCAATTGGTTTACCAGTTCGGGATAGATATTGACAAGGTGCTACATCCTCGTCCTACTCTTGAGACTGAGCTGGAAAGTAAGATTTTTAATGTGTTTCACGTGCCCGATGCCCTGGGAAGTCCCCATATTCCAGCTCAGGATGAATTTGTGATACCTTTCGGAATTAAATCGGCATTGGGGTTT
Organism: Candidatus Kuenenia stuttgartiensis; assembly: GCF_900232105.1. Taxonomy (NCBI): domain Bacteria; kingdom Pseudomonadati; phylum Planctomycetota; class Candidatus Brocadiia; order Candidatus Brocadiales; family Candidatus Brocadiaceae; genus Candidatus Kuenenia; species Candidatus Kuenenia stuttgartensis. Next base: position 21,041 of record NZ_LT934425.1, on the reverse strand, counting down.
GGAAGTATGTTGCCTACGGGGAATTTATTTACGGTGGTTATATTTTCGAAAACGAGGGTTCCACGGAATACGGCAGAGATGTTCAAATATCTCGCCTTGAATACAAGGATGGCGGTATTGCCCTTTGTATCAAAAAAAATTTACATAAACGAGAAGACCGTGCTTGACGAAACCGAGAGACTCTGGTCGATCATTGCCACGCAAACGAGTTTATTGAGCGTATACAAGAAAACTGCCGTTAATCAATCCAGACGTCTGGAAAGCTTTTCATTGAAACTTAAGCTGTCTCTGGCTAAATTTACAAAAAAAGCATGGCTCTATATTTCTTTGATAACAGCATCGGCATGCTCTTTATATGTTTTTTATGCGACACATATCGAGTTTATGTTGCACGTGGCTGCAATACCCCTTGAAATATTGCTGGGTGCATTATTAATAGAAAGGCTGTTAGAAAGAAAAGAAAAGGCAGAAAAATTTAATCAATTGATGTACATAAAGAGTCACCTGTATCGTTCTGAGATGCGTAACTTTTTTGTCACCAATTTTAGTGCATTAAAATTCCCGGTAATAACAATGTCGAAGATCAAAAATGCAAGTTTAGAAGAATTAAAGCACATGCGCAGCGATGCGGAACACCTGGAATATTTTTCATTGGATGCAATGGAATCAGTGATTCTGGAGTATGTTTCAGTCTATCATGTATTTAAAGACTTCATGGATCGGGCGAGCACTTATGGCATGGATACCCTTTTTCAGGATATGATTTATATTTTACATTTCATCCAGGATGTTAAAATGTTTAAGCAGGTGAACCCTGATAAGCCTTTTATTTATGAAGCACAGAAGCATCCTTTCTTAATGGAAAAAGTAAGAAAGATTTTAGGTGATGGTACCCGGAAATTTTTGGATTATATGATAGAACTGAAAGAAAAAAAGCCAGAGCTGTTCTACGACATTTTAACCGACTATGAATTATCATCACGCAGAATGACCAGATAATGCATGAACGATAAAAAGTTGTCTTTGCAAAGAAGAACGGGTACTGTCAACAATCTTGTGTAAATTCCTTTTCAGCGATTTATTTAAAGAAGGGTAGATTGCCATACGCCTGTTCTCCTGGTCTTTTCTTCCCATGGCGCTCTCTTATGCGTTTTAGTGAGAGAAGTATTTGATGCCCAGACTTTGCTCAAATTGCCACGGTTTCTTGTGATATTTTTCTGTGGTGTTATCCGACCTGTCTCATCCCTGCTAACAGCATTCTCATCACCTTTCAGGCAACAAAGCCGCTTTACTGAAAGTATGAACGGAAAAATTATTTTTATCATAACAAGCACGGGGGCATTCCCGATTTTTTGTAAATATAAGTAAAAAAATAAGGTTTTTTGGAAGATGAATAATAAAATTTATTGCAAGGGTGGTACAGGCATTCCTGCCTGTATTCCGCAAAGGCAAAATGCCTGCGCCACCCATCTATTGATACCTGGATTGTATATTAAATTTTAGGGGAATAAATACTTTTAGCTATAAACAATTAGTAGAGACACGCCATGGCGTGTCTCTATGATGCTTACCTGTCTGCGTACGTTTCCGAAGGTAGCCAGACCGTCCCGGTCTGGGAGAGTCGCCTGTCTGCGTGCCGGGACGTATAGGCAAGGCCGCTTGTGTATTAAATATCACAAGCAGGATGCTTTTGTTACATTGTGCAGACAGTTTCAAAAAATCTGGAATGTACCCACAAGCACCTTGACCTTGACATTCAGGTTTTCAATTCATATTATATCAAGATAATTTGATATATATTTATGAACACTATCAAAACCCAACAATTTGCCAAATTACTAAAAGCGTTGAGCGGTGAAATCCGTCTCAATATTATTTCGTATCTTGCATCCGGCGAAAAATGCGTGTGTCATATTTATAAATATTTTAAACTTCCGCAAAATCTTGTTTCTCACCACTTGGGAATTTTACGGGGAAGCGGTCTCATTAAAGACCGTAAGGAAGGTAAATGGGTCTACTACTCACTAAATGAAAGAAATATAGAAAAAGTAACAATTTTTTTACAAGAGATCGTGCAGAAAAAGGGAGAAGAAAAAGAAGAAGATAGCTGTTAATTTGTCGGTTTACTTAAAACAATAGAACGCCAAAATGAGTGTGTTGCATTAAATGAATTTCACACGACGAAACATTGGCTGTGTATGAGAGAAAAGTGGTAACAGTTTATATTTTTTAAAAAAGCAAAAACGCTTGTTCCCAAGCTCCACAGACTGGACCAAAAGAACTTTGTTGTCTTAAAGGTGGGGACAACTCCTCTCATTATGCCTGTTTTCGACCTTATTTAGTGCTGTTTTCCCATAAAAGTGGAGAATGCCTGTCGTAAAATAGGATAAAATTGTCCATTTGACCCGGTCTGTGGAGCTTGGGAACGAGCGGAAGAGCCGGAGCCTGGAAACGAGAGTATTATTTAAAATGCTAAACGAGTGCGTTTTTCGTATTTCGTGCTTGTTTAGTTCTGGCTATGCTAGCTTAGGATAAATAGCTCCGTCAGGAGGAGCATCCCTTTTTTTGTAACCGTTTGTGTGATTGGGGTAAAACAACGCTGTCAGGGGTTAATTCTACTGTACGTTTCATTAAAACATGGCAGAAGTCATAAAAAACCGGAAATGTACCTGGATCAACCCTGCAAAGGCATGAAAGCTGTAAGGGATGTGGTAAGCCTGTCCCCCCGCTGGCGGGGGATTAAGGGGTGGAATTGTCTGCGGAGCGTGGGAAAGAGGGTCAAATTTATTTTCATAATAAAGAGGTAGTTGAATCGATGGAGAAATCCAGTCCACCCCCTGCACCCCCGCCAGCGGGGGAACATAGCTTGAACAGGAGCATACTTCCATATCATGGGTCATGGGTTGATCTCTTCAGGAGCGAACTGTATATGACTGACAGGGAGACAGCCTTCCCCTGCGGTAGAGATGTAAGATTTTGAGCACGTTTTTTTAAAAGCGAAAGAGTAGCGAAGAGTGAAAGAGATTCCCGAAAAAAAATTATCTGTTTTTGAGAAATATTTAACACTCTGGGTGTTGCTGTGTATCGGTGCAGGCATTGTTTTGGGGAAGACGGCGCCGGGGGTTGCCTTCAGGTTAGATTCCCTTGCGGTATATGAAGTTTCTATTCCTATTGCCGTTTGCCTTTTTTTTATGATGTATCCTATTATGGTGAAGATAGACTTTGCGGAGGTTATAAAAGCAGGGAAGACCCCCAGACCGGTTATTCTGACCATGGTTATAAATTGGTGCATTAAACCGTTTACGATGTATCTCATCGCAACATTCTTTTTAGGATATATATTTAAAGATTATTTACCCGGCACAGAAATTATTAAAGACGGAAGCACGGTAGATATTTATCGTTCATATATATCCGGAGCTATCCTTTTAGGAATAGCCCCCTGTACGGCAATGGTTTTAATGTGGGGATATCTGGCAAGGGGCAATGACGGGCTAACCCTTGTTATGGTGGCAATAAATTCTTTGACCATGTTGGTTTTTTATGCCCCGCTGGGTGGTTTCTTATTAAAAGTGAACAAGATGCCTATCCCCTGGGAAACAATAGTGCTATCGGTTTTAATTTACGTTGCCCTTCCTCTGGTGTCGGGGTATTTTTCCAGAAAATGGATCATCAAAACGAAAGGGTTGGTGTGGTTTCAGCAAAAATTCTTACACTTCTTAACGCCCGTATCTATAACAGCGCTTCTGGCTACATTGGTTCTTTTATTTTCATTCAAGGGCGATGTGATTATTACTCAGAAACAAGCGATTCTTTTTATAGCAATCCCCCTTTTTATTCAAACCTGTTTTATCTTTGCAATAGGTTATGCGTTAGCAAGATTTTTCCGGTTAGCCTACAGGGATGCTGCGCCTGCTGCAATGATTGGAGCGAGCAATCATTTTGAAGTGGCGATTGCCACCTCAACAATGCTTTTTGGCCTATCGTCAGGGGCATCTTTGGCCACTGTTGTGGGTGTATTAATTGAGGTGCCTGTGATGCTCATGTTGGTTAAGATATGTCTTAAAACACAAAATTGGTTTAAATAACAGGTGCACGTCCTAAGGATTTGAAAAAGTTATACTTCAAAAAAGAGAGAAAATGAAACGTTCGATACAGAATATTGTTATTGATGCGATTGCCTTTGTTGGTTTTATCCTCTTAACCACCACCGGTATGTTGATGCACTATATCCTTCCTGCCGGGAGCAGGCGTTTTAAGACTATTTGTGGAATGGACAGGCACGAATGGGGTAACATCCATTTTTGGATTTCAGTCTTCTTCTTATGCTGTTTAGCGGTACATTTGTTTCTTCATTGGCGTTGGGTAGCGAATATTTTTATTGGCAAGTCACATGAAAGGTCAGGGTTACGTGTTGCATTGGTGATTATTGGATTCATAGGTGTGCTGGTATTTGCAATATCTCCTCTGTTAAGTCCGGTAAATGAAACAAATGTAGAAAGACAGGGGTGTGATTTATGTTTATCGCAGGATCATAAGAAGATTCAAGTACGGGGTGCAATGACATTTACCGAGGTCGCAGAAGAGTCGGAGGTTTCTGTTGAATATATTATTGAAAAACTTGGCCTGCCGGAAGATGTGGACAAAAAGGAACACTTAGGCAAATTGAGAAAAGAGTATGGATTTGAAATTGAGGATGTACGGCGCATTATTTGTGAATATAAAACGAAGCACCCATGAACGAATGTTCACACCAGTTTAGGATGAACGTATTGATGAATACGGTATTGGGAAGGGTATATTAGGAGATTAGGAGATCAGAAATGGGACCAAAACGCATGGTTATTATTGGCGCAGTAGCATCCGGGACAAAGACTGCCGCAAAGGCACGGAGAGAAGATCCGGATGCGGAGATAACGCTTATTACCGAAGAAGCGGATATTTCTTACGCTGCATGCGGCACGCCGTATTTTATCTCAGATATAATAAAGGATAGTTCCTCTCTCATAATAAGAACGCCTGATTATTTTCTCAAAATGTTGAATATAAATGTTTTGACGGAACACAGGGTTGAGGCAATTAATCCGGGCGGCAAGGATATTGCCGTCAGGAATCTCAAAACAAACAGTTCTGCTTTCCTCCCATATGATTTTCTTGTTTTGGCTACAGGCGCAAAGCCTTATGTTCCTGAGTGTGAAGGGGTAGAATCCGGGAATATATTTACCTTGCACAATATTAAGAGCGCAATGCGTATTAAATCGGTGTTGCAACAAAAAAAAATAGGGCACGCCATAATAGTAGGCGGTGGATTTATTGCATTGGAAATAGCTGAGAGCCTGATGGAATATGGAATAAAGGCCCATATTATTATTCGCCGCGAGCATATACTTTCTCACATTGACAAAAACATAGCGCTCCTTGTCCAAAACCATGTCAGGGCAAAGGGCGTGCATATACATGAAGATGATGAGGTGATAAAATATGAAGCCGATTCAGAAGGCAACGTTTCAAAGGTAATTACAAAAAAACAAACGCTTCCGGCAGAAATTGTGGTGCTTGCGACGGGAATTAAACCGAACGTAAGCCTTGCAAAAAATGCAGGAATAGCCATTGGACAAACGGGTGCAATACAGGTAAACGAAAGGCTTGAAACAAATATTCCCGATATTTATGCCGTTGGTGATTGTGTTGAAACGACACATATGGTAACAGGAAAACCCGTGTGGATACCTCTGGCGACAACAGCAAACAAGCAGGGGCGCATTGGCGGAATAAATATTTGCGGAGGAAACGATACCTTTCCCGGAGTGATGGGAACGTTTATTGTAAAAGTATTTGATTGGACAGTTGCTAAAACCGGCTTATCGGAGAAAGAGGCAATCAGGAATGGATTTGACGTCGTGTCTGTTATCGTTCCGTCCCATGACAAGCCCCATTATTATCCCGGTTCAAAGCTGATTATTGTTAAATTAATAGCAGAAAAGGGGAGCGGCATTTTGCTTGGAGCTGAAATTGCCGGGGAAGGTGTGGTTGACAAAAGGATTGATGTTGTTTCCGCCGCTTTGATGGGAAGGGTTACCGCCGGACAACTTTCAAAATATGACCTGTCGTATGCCCCGCCATATTCATCTCCTATGGACCCGCTTATAACGGCCGCAAACGTTTTGCGAAACAAGCTAGAGGGGAAAATCCAGAGCATATCGCCGCTTATTACTAAACAAAAGCTAGAGCGTAAGGATGATTTTGTTTTATTAGACGTCCGTACAAAGCATGAGCACGATAAAGGCCATATTGAAGGCAGCCTTCACATTCCATTAAACGAACTGAAATCAAGAAGCGGCGCATTGGATAAAACAAGAGAAATCATTACTTATTGCGGCGTTGGTTTAAGGGCGTCACAGGCTCATTTACTTTTAAAAACCGAAGGGTTTGAAAATGTAAAATTTATGGAAGGTAGCTTGTTGGCATGGCCTTATGCAATTGAAAAATAGAGTTTCTGCCAGGAGCATTCCCGATTTTTTGTAACCGTTTGTGTGATTGGGGCAAAACAACGCTGCAAGGGATGTGGCAAGCCTGTCCCCCCGCTGGCGGGGGATTAAGGGGGTGGAATTGTCTGCGGAAGAAATCTGGGAGGTTTATAACATGAATAGCCATAAGTTTTTATTCTCATTCCTGCGCTCTGCGGGAATGCATGTCACGAAACAGGATAAAATTGCCCATTTGACCAGTCTGCGCAGCGTGGGAAAGAGGGTCAAATTTGTTTTCATAATAAAGGGGTAGTTGTATCGACGGAGAAATCCAGTCCACCCCCTGCACCCCCGCCAGCGGGGGACATGGTTTGAACAGGAGCATTTCAAATTCTTGGCTAACTAATTGTACATTGTACCACAAACATCCTGCTTGTGGTATTTTACCCTCAAGCTTGAAGCTTGAGTTACTATTCTTCCCCTCTCCCCGCTAATGGCATTTTTACAAAAAATCGGGAATGCTCCCGTTTCTGCCTGAGATTTATGAATTACAATTTACGATTTGAGATTTGAGATCTAAATCGTACTTCGTACTTCATAAATGAATTACGATACAACGTTTTTCATTATGCCTTTAACCCACCCCTTAATCCTCTCCCAAGAGGGGACTTTCCAAATTACCCTCTTGGGAGGTAGCAGTGGGGGTAAGCAAGCTTTTCAGGTGTCGCCTTCTTCCCTCTTAAAAAGCCAGAAGGTGGTTATTCCGGGAATGAGTGCTTTTAAGAGAACCCTTAACCTGCCGGCTGCGTTGAAGGCCTGGAGGTCGTTGATTTCAAATTTTTCTATGGTGGATTCAGTGAGAAGCCAGTCTTTGTAATTGTCATTGTATTTGAACCCCAACACCTCCTTATTACGAACCCTGGGATATTGCGTATAATTTTCCAATACCCACCAATAATAATTTTTCAGGTAAGTATGGTTTTGTATGTCCGCATCTTGTAACGCCGCAACCATAAAATCTATCATCACCTCCCAAATAGCCCCCCATCCGTGATATTCGTTTTTGCCGATAAGGTTCCATGGAGAAAGTATTTTTGGATCGATTCCCCTGTTTTTTTCGGCAGGCGTTAGCAACAGTTCGTAGCCATTTCTATTTGCAAGCATGGGATTGGCAACGGTAAAACCGAGGCTTTCACCATTTCTATCTATGATTGCCAGCCCACCCAGGGATAAGGGAAGCTCTACCGGCAGTATCAATTCTTTCTCTATGTGTTCCTTTCTCATAGACTTTGTAAATGCCTCAAAGCCCAAATCGCTATGCATGATAGGAATCGGATTTTTATCTTTATCGAGTGCCATGGCGTATGTGTGAATGCCGTTGGGAAAGGGATTTCCATCAGGAAGAAAAAAATTATCTGGCAGAAGCTCAAATTGATATTGCATACTGTTTTCCCATTTCCGGTCATCTAAAAAATCTTCTGCCGTAAACCATACCCTGCCTTGTCCGTGTTCCCTGAGATAGTAGCCAATCTTCATTTTTTTCAGGTCCTGAATTGATTTTTCGTGGTTTTGCGGGTCGTTGTAAAAACTTTTTAAACGGGTACGCCACTCTTCTAACGAGTATGAAATCTCAAACTTTTTTTTGGTCCGTTCAATAAGGGTCGTAATTGTATTACCAGGCGTACTGGTGATTGTATGAAGAAGTGTTTCTGTAGGTTTAAAACAATGGTTTGGATAGAGAGCCTGAATTTTATTCAGGAAAGCTAAAAGGATTTCCCTTTTTTCTTTGTTTGTGCTGAATGATTCTAAAAGGCGGAGTAGATGGGGAACCCATACGGCATTTACATCATAGGAATATGTGCCTCTTGAAAAACTATTTACCGCATCCCTCCAATTGGCGGAACTGGGGTCGTTTATTCGCTTTAATGGGACAAGGTCATTGTTTTCAATAAGGGTAAGTGCTCTGTTTAAATTACGAATGATTACCGTCGCATTGTTGATAAAAAATGTCTCGTCTGGTGCTGTACAATGATAGCGATTTTCGCTGTCTTTATGGTTTAAAAAATCTTCAATATCCTTGCAACTCATTTCGTTTAACAATTCAAAAGTTGAGATAGCTACCAAGAAATCGGTATCGGTCATACGATAGTCGTAGTGGGCTTCATTTTCTTTCAGGACGCGGGAGTCTGTTTCGTGAGCACCCTCACCCGACTGGTTTGAACGGTTTAAGAGTTGTTGCACTATTTTTTGCTGAACAAATATAGTAAGAAACGGTTTGAGCAACAAATGGGTAAAGACGGTATCCCTGCCAAAATAGGTGAGATAGGTAAACGCTCCTGCCAGAATCATGTTGTTCGTGATCAAAAATGAAAGTGAACGGTAAGAAATTTCAAGCATATTTAAAAGGCTCATGATCTTTTCATCTATCAGACCCGCCATAGTTTTGGCATTTTGCAAGCGGTTGATATATTCCATGCTATCATTTTTAAATATGCCTCTTAACGGGAATGCTTTTGGGCGATAGTGCTGTAATGTTGTATTTACCGTGAGTTCTATATCTATCTTTATTGAGGAGTTTGATTTTGAAGGTATTATTTCAAAAAAAGGACACAGGATTTCGATAATATAAAGGTCTTTTTTAGAAGCATTCAAATATCGTTTGTATCGATGATGTGGGGCGCCTGATTTTGCATGGTCATCAGCTCCGGAAAAGCAAAGAAGACGCAACTGCTTTTCCTTAAACCACTCAGGGCTTTTTTTAAATATATCGTTAAGTAATTCCCAGCCTTTTTCTTCTTTGCTGATATTATTTTTGGCTTCCTCGATGACAAAATAACTCAACACCAGAGGATGTTCGGCCTCTTTTATGATTATTTCTTCTTGTATGCCTTCCACTATTATCTTAAGCCGGTATGTTTCCCCAAGGATATTCTTGCTGAGGGTAAGAGATACATTGTTTTTATGTCTTTCTATTTTATAGGAGGGAATGATGGGGAAAAGACCGTATGAGTCGTCCTCTAAATATCCGAAAATATCTTTTAGCGCCCGGATATCCGCATTATCCTCAATCATTCTTTGCATATCTCTCAAACTACGTCCATCTCCCAGATAAACGGAAAAGGTAACAGGGTTGTTTCCTGTCACATTCAGACTGAACGAATCAGATATCCCGTAAGTAATACTATTTTTAGTATGAGGACATTTAAGGGGAATGAGTTGAAAATCGCCTTTTATTGATTCCGGGAAAAATGGTGCAATAATGAATTGCGCAATAATGTTTTTGAATGATGCTAATAACAGTTCTGTCCGGCTGTTTTTGTTTCGAATCCTCTTTCCAAATACCCCGGTTTCTGCGTCCATTTTTAAAACCGTTTGCGGTGAAATCCATAACGATTCGTTGAAGGCCGGGAAAATTTCAGAGGTTTTTGATTTCGGAAACAGGAAACTATTGTCGTTTAGGAAATGTAGTATCGTTTTCGGAAATGCGCCTTTTACATCACTGACGGTTGATTGTTTCAGGAGTGACGCGAAAGAATGGCTATTATTATGTAAGGTAAACATTGGGATTTAATATGGAAAAACCTAAACCGGTAGAAGATATATTACTGGAAGCAAACGCGGCCCTTAGTGTTATAAACCTGACATATGACCAGATGAACAGGGAGCATGTTGCTACAAAAATACAACTGCAGAAATTAGCCAGAGAATTAGAAACAAAAAACAAAAGTCTCCAAAATCTTGCGAATATCGATGGATTGACGGAGGTGTATAACCATCGTTTTCTGCAAGCATTTATTGAAAAAGAAATCAACAGATCGAAACGAAAACAGACTAATTTCCGCCTGGTATTGATAGACGTGGATAATTTTAAAAGTTTTAATGGCTTATATGGACATCAAACAGGCGACTTCATTTTAAAGGAACTGTGCAAACTGCTGACGTTATGTTTGCGGGAATATGATATCCTTGCCCGCTATGGAGGCGAAGAGTTTGCCATAGTTTTAGCTGATACAAAAGTGGACGCAGCCGTTATTGTTGCCGAAAGGATGCGTGAAAAAGTAGCGAAACATACATTCATAATAAATAACATGAAATATAATGTTACGGCAAGTTTTGGCATCGCTGAAATTGCGCCACACGTTGATACATTAAAACGAAGCGATCTCACAGACAACGCAGACAAGACATTGTTAGAATCAAAGAAAAAAGGGAAAAACAGGGTTACCGTCTGGAGACAAAAGAAAAAGTGGTTCAGATAATAATAATAGCATTACTTTGTTAAAAATTAAGCGGCGATTTTTTTCTTAAATCGAGCGGATTTAATTTTAAAATATTCTTGTGAGAGTTTTTCGTTCTTTGATAAAGCGTTTGTTGATGAGAATTCAAGCAGGGAATTGATTGCTTTTTTGAATTCATTAAAGGTAGAAGGTTTTGTTTCTATGATTTTATCCAGATAAGCGTTTTGTTTTATCCAGTAAACGAATGTCCATGAGATCAGACAAATATTCCAATATCGCTCAATCTTGTCAATGTGCCTTACCTGATAATGATCGAAATAAAAAGTATCCTTCAATTCCTTGAAACAGTGTTCAATACCCCAACGCAACAGATAGTTTGTGATAACCGTTTTTACAGAGGCGTCGAGTTGATTGGTGATAAGGACATGATATTTTTTATCATCTTCCTTGTTCCATTTTCCCAAAATTACCACAAACTTCAACGGGACATTGCAACCATTCAGTTTGGCGTCAAACGTGTAGGTTTTATAGGAAACTTCACTTCCATCCGCGGATTTTAAAGTAACATACTTGGTTTTGTCGGCATAATGCTTTTTGATGAGGGTCACGAGCTCATCTGGTTTGATTATGCAATATTTTTGTTTTTCCGGATGGTACATGGAGATATTTCTGTTTGATTTTATTTCTGAAAAAAAGTGTTTCTTTTTTGCGTGAATATGTTCGAGAAACCGTTGAGAGGCATACCATGTGTCGAAGGCAATAGCTGAAAAATCAAAGACGTTAGAAGCAGCATCAAACATATCCATTGCTATTTGTATTTTGTCTTTAAATTTGGGATCATTTTTCCCTTCCCCGAACTCATCGGCAGGAAGGTAGGGAATAACATCCAGGGGAAAATGTTTTGTTTTTGAGACAAATGCCGCGCCAACAACAACATTGCAGGTTTCCGGCCTTTTAAGCGGACCGCAATATTGCCATTTGGCTGCCTCTGTATTTTTAGCATAGGGCTTTGGACATCCGGTATCATCTATGGTAAGGATGCTGTCTTTTGTCAATGCCGTGGTTCTTTGTTTTTGGATAATGTCCATTCTTTTCTGCTTTAATGCGGGTAAATCCCATTTGGATTCAGAAAAGAAGTATTGAAATTTCTGGTAATCCGTATGAACGGCTTGCGCCATGGCCTCCAGTGAATTTCTTTTATAGTCTTTAAACATTGCGTAGACAACAAGTAGAAACATTGCAAATTGTTTTTTAGTAAAACACGATGCAAAATGTTCAAGAAATTTATTTAATAACGGTATGTTTGTTCTGAAAATACTCAAATCCTTTGCTCCGGTAATTGATTGTGTAAAAAATTTACAAGTGCAATTAATACCGGAAGTAACGAGCAAAATCAAGAGTAAATATTTGTCGCAAAGCATTGCTAAGTCATAAGTTGTGGCCGACTCGACTTACGACTTAAAAATATTTTTTCAGACGCTTTCTTTAACAAAGTAATGTAATAGTAGGAGCAGATGCTTCGTCCCTACACGGCTATGGCATGATTCGCCAAAACCTCACGGCATGCATGAAACACATCGTTAGCGCTTATCTTTTTCATGCATATCATGTTATCGCAGTTTCCTTTGTAACAAGGAGAGCACTCAACATGGGCGACCAGCGATTTCCCTCTGCCATAAAGGTCGATTTCCTGATAACAGGTAGAGCCAAAGAATGTGACAGTGCATTTTCTTAATGCAATAGATAAGTGCAGGGCAAGGGTATCTCCGGTAACGATGAGATGACATTGATTGATCAATCCCATAAATTCTTTCAGGTTGTGATGGCAACCGCTGTCAATAACGTTCGATGTGGTTCCGGAGGCGATTTCCTGATTTCTTTCCACTTCTTCAGGCCCGCCTAAAAGTAATATTTGAGCATCTAGGTCATTTTGCAATTTGTCTGCGAGTTCAACAAAACTTTGGATTTCCCATCGTTTTGTGGCGAATCTTTTTCCAGCTCCGGTGTTCAGGCCGATAAGTAATTTCCCAGGATCAATATTAAAATTGCTTAAATAATTTCTGGCGTACATATTATATTTATCGGGGAGAGTGATAATATACTCTCCGTAGTTTTCAATAAACCCGAGTGCTTCAAATATAAGTTGCTGGTAGGTCTTTGTGTTTTGCCGGAACTTTAGTTCGTCAGAAACACCCAATCGCAGCAAATGATTTGCTTCCTTGTTCAAGGAATAAATGTGTCCTGTACCGGAGAGGGCGAAACCAAGTTTGACGTCGGCCTTGACCATTGCAGCAAGGCTGGTGGCAGTCGCATCTTTGTCAAGACATATCAGTAAATCAAATATTTCAACTTGTAGACGCAGGGTATTTTCAAGAGTAACGAATAATAAACGATCGATAAAGGGATTATCTTCCAGCACAGGCAGTGAGGAACCATCTGTTATCCATGTAATATGAGATGATGGATATTTTTCTTTCAAAACAGGAAGAATCGGCGTAGTTCTTAATACATCACCGATGGCCGCTAATTTTATAATCAAAATCCTTTTCCCCATTGAGGCGTATTTTGCACAGCTTGAATCAATGGGACAATCAAGTTTAAACCTGCATGGTTTCTCGGAGGCAAAAAAACGGCAATCAAAATCTTTTGACATCATAATAATTTTCTTAATAATATGAATAATCTAAATTTGTACATAATCTAATAAACAGAGTCTATCGTAAAAACAGCTTTTCTCTTTTTGTCATAATTTTATATCTCTTATTCAACTTATTTTTACTTTTTGAACTAATTTCCTTTGTTCTTATAAATTTAATTACTGTACTATCAATCTCATTACGGGGTTCCGGTATAAAGTAATTTTGAGAGAGTTCTTCCCAATCTTTGTCCCTGATTGTTGTTAAGCCATCTAAAAACCAGCTTACCCAGATATTTCCAATTTTTGAGTTTGGATTTTCTCTTAATAATTTAAACTGCGCATTTTTAATATATTTTTCATCTATATCAAAACCAATATAACTCCTTCCTATGCGCTTTGCAGCTACTACTGTTGTCCCGGTTCCAACGAAAGGGTCGAGAACAATATCGCCCTCGTCAGTTGACATCAAAATAATCCGTTCTAATAAATGAATTGGAAGTTGGCATGGATGTTCGTCTCTATATTTATTGTGCTTTATTCTATGAATATCTGTCCAAACATCAGAAATAAGTGGCCCAAAAGGATGAAGTCCGGCTTTTTTCCCACCGTAATCCTTTAGCAAATATTTACATTTTCTGCAACGTTTATGCGGATAGCGGATTTCGTAAAACTTGTTTTGCTTTGCATCCTTTGCATAATACAGAATCCCATAGTGAGATGGTTGAAGTGTTTTTCCCATAGGACCTGATGAAGCATCCCACGAAATCCAATGTTTGAAGTCTGTTAATTTATTAAGAAAAGCCGCGTAATATGTTAGCCATTTTGGGATATTATGCACAAAAATTGAGCCAGTAGGTTTTGTAACCCGTACCATTTCACTAATCCATTTTTCACACCAGTTCAGATAATCTTGAAATTCAAGGCTATCTTTGTAACCATTATATTTCTTTTTTAGGTTAAATGGTGGATCAGCAAAAGCAATGTCAATATAGTTGTCTGGAATTTCTTTTAATAAGTCAAGGCAATCACCTTGCGTTACTTTATTTAGATATTTTTCAATCATTTTAATCCAATCTAAGATTCCAAGTTTTCACAGCAATTTCTGCAAGAAAAGCTTGTCTGTTTATTATGGTATCTTTATTCCATTCTGTGAAATTCTTTTCTATTTCATTCGTAATTTTAATTTCGGACTTTTTATAATTTTCTTTCTTCTTCTTAAAAGATTCATTTTTTTGGTTGCTATTATCTTTTTTACTCATAACCGTAAGATTTCCCAATCTATTTGAATATTCATCCACTTCTTCAGAAGTAAAGTTCGGCCATTCACCTTGTTTTGGTTTCTTTGGTAAAATATGTTCCAAGTCAACAACGTTTGGGTCGCTATTTACTATGCACTCTGGATTGCCATTTCCTTTATATTGATTTTCAATAGCTCTCAAATAATACCTCGCAAATTTTTCTTTGCTCAAAGTAATTGTCAATAATCTTTCTTTGAATTCTGAGTCGGAAGGAATAACCTTTAATTTATCACGGAATTCTTTAGCAGTTTTGATTGTATTATTGTATATGTTTTTAGCTTTTTCTGCGTATTCACTTTCTAGGGTTCCACCTCTTAAAGAACCAGTAATTAAATTTCTTACAACCCAACTAACAATTAATTTCAAAGATTTCTCCACTTCTTTTTTGTCATCAAATCTTTTTAAAATTGATAACACTAATGGTTTATATGGTTCCAATTCTAAGTAATTAAGGGTTTCAATATAGTTTTTGCTATGCTCAGTGTGCTCTTTCCAATAATTATCTTTGTGATTGTTTATTGCTATATACAATTTAGTATCATCGTTAAGCTCTTTGACAAAATCTCTGACATCCGTTGGTGATTTCTTTGAATCGCTAATTGATTTATACAGTTGTTTATTTTCCGGTCTTGTCAGTCCATTTCTTGACGACCAAAAATGTTTAATATAAATAAGTATTGAGGATTCTCCCAGCGCGTCTTCAATTTTAGCAGTCATTTCTATCCACATAAATTGAACTTCATCAAAGTAATCACCTGCTCTGCTAAAAAGATAATTTTTAA
Source organism: Candidatus Kuenenia stuttgartiensis (assembly GCF_900232105.1). NCBI lineage: Bacteria > Pseudomonadati > Planctomycetota > Candidatus Brocadiia > Candidatus Brocadiales > Candidatus Brocadiaceae > Candidatus Kuenenia > Candidatus Kuenenia stuttgartensis. The sequence continues at coordinate 5,618 of NZ_LT934425.1, read as the reverse complement.
GTAAGTCGGTTTGCGCCAAAACTAACCCTCTGTCATTTAATGTTTCAAAGAGTGTAAAAGCATTTGATTCGCCTGGAACTATAATGGATACAACTTTCAGTTTATCCAAAATAAAATCTTTCCAATTGTGCACTTGAGTTTCTGACAATGCAGATAAAGTTTTTACTTTTTTTGTCGATTCATCCTTTGCTGTAACTATTCTAAAATGCGAGCCTTTTGTTGGCTTTTCATCTATATTATCTACAATATATTTTTGAAAAAATGTTCTGTCTTGATTCCCTAGTTTTAGCTTGGCAACATTTTCTTCGTTCCTAGTGTCATAATTGCTAATAAAATCAGTTTGAATAGAATTGGCGGATTGTGATTTGCCATTATTGAAAAAATAATTTCTTATAGCTGACAAAAAAATAGCTATTGTAGTAATTCTTTGTTGTCCATCAACTATTTCTAATTCTTTGGAGCCTTCTTTCTGTGATAAAACTACAGTTCCCAAAAAATATTCACTCTCATTATTGTCAATGGCTTTTGACAAATCCGAAAACAATGATTTAATGTGCTCGTCTTCCCACTTGTAAGCTCTTTGATAATTTGGCACACTAAATTGATGTTCCTTTATTAAAGCACCAATACCTTTTATTTGAAAATCTATTTTACTCATTTCCCAAATGTTTCCTCTATAAGTTTCTCAAATCTTGCCAATTCATCTTTATGAAAAGTAAAGACATCTTCATATGCTGCTACCATTCTTTTTAAATCACCCTTGCGAACATACCAACCAATTCCATCTATAAATCCTATAAACTTTGCTTGTGGATAATGTTCCTTGATAAGCAAATCAATTGATATTTCCGTTTTGGATTTATCGCCTTGTCCAGAAGATGTTGTGACTAAAAATGAACTCTCAACTATGATTCTTGGATTTTTTTTGCTGGGTATAATAAAATCCATTGTTCTTTTAGTTGAATGGGCGTTTTCAATAAGTTCGCTCAAATCACCTTTTTCAAAAAGAATATTTAAATTGTTCAATAAAGTTTCTATTAAAGTTTCTGGATTCTTTTCCTTCATACCGGAATACGATCCTTTCTCTTTATATCTGATCAGTGTATCTATCATTGAAGGAACATCAAATTTTAATTTTGAAATACTGAGTTTTTTTAACTCAAAAAGAGGAATGGTATTTGACAAAAACGGGATGGTTGACCCTTCAAAGAAGATATTGACGATTCCTTTTCGGAAATATTCATTTGTGGTAAGCATTTTTTGAATTTTTTCATCTGACCATTCTTTGATTGTTTCTACAGGTTCATTTTCACACCACTTATCTTTAGAGACAAGCCTTGAGAGTTCAGGATTATTAACCACGCGGATAACTGTTGTTAATCGTTTCAGGTATTCATTTGAGAAACCCGTTAAGGCAAGTAGCGCCCTCAAACCATTTTCTTTCTCACCAATAAGACGCTCAAACTGAACCTTTTTCAGGCCTTCGTTTTCTATTTCATTTTTCAACACAAGCAGTGTTTCTTTGATGGAGTTTAAATAACTTTCATATTTTTCTTCAAAAATGGGATTAAAAAAATAAAAGGTGTTCTTTTTAATAACAATTTGGCATTTTTCATCAACTGATTTCATAAGGTATTGTGGTTTAAATAGTTTTCTCAAAAAATAAGATATATTCGTCTTTCATTGTATTGCGCATACCCTTGATAGGTTTCAAAACACTTTTAACTAAATTTAACCTAAATTTTTTACAAGATTCGATAATTTTATTTTCCAACCGAATACCTCCAGTTTGGTTCGTATTCGAGCCTATAATCATTATGAAAAATTTCCCCTTTTTTAATACACGGGAAATTTCAGCACAAACGCTTTCCATATCACGAAAATAGTTATCCAAACGCGCAGTTTTATTTTTTCCAATTAGCCCAATCATTTTTGATTTAAGTGTGTCTGTATCACATCCCAAATAATTTAACTGAACCTCATCGTTTTTTACATAATCTATGGCAAATGAATATGGTGGCGAAGTAATAACTCCATCAATAGAACCATCATTCAATTCCAGTTTTAAAGCACTTGAATTATTTAAAACGTTTACTAATCCAATTTCGTCTTTTTTGTAAAAGGGGTTGCATGAAAAATCGAACAATGTTTTTATATATCGATGTAATACTCTTTCGAATAACTGTTCGTGACTGGATTTAGAAACCCTCATCGAATAACCCATAGCATCTAAAAAGGCAAGTAAAGCTAAATTATATATCTTTAATTTATCCGCATCTTTTATTTTTTTTAATTGAACTGAAATATCTTTAACACTAAAAAAATCAAATATTTTTTTTACTTGCGGAAAAAGTCCATTCAATAAATCGACATTAATTGTCAATGCCTCAAATTTTGTCTTTGTCATAAATTGGCAAAATGGACTCTGGTCAACCGCATAAGAATTAATTCCCATTAAAGCTGCTTCGATATTAGCGGTTCCACTTCCACACATTGGATCAAGAATAAATTCGCCTTTTTTAATGCCAAGAATATTTATCAACCCTTTAATTAATTGAGGATGAAATTTACCACGATAAGGAAAAAGTCCATGAGTTGCATAACCAGTTGAAAACTGGCCATTTTCGAAATAACTTTTTGTTTGTACAGATCGATCTTCAGAAAGCGCCGATGATTGCACCGAATAAAGTTGAAAATGTTTAGTTAAGCGTCCATTCACAGATTGAAAAAAGGCGCTTCGCTCTATTAATTCGTCTTTACTCAAAAGATTATATTCTAAATTGGCTAATTCCAGTTCAAACAATTCATCAACAGAAGGCAGCAGTTTAACATCACTACCAAATAAAGTATTAGAGATTTCAGGTATCTGATAAAACAACTTATTCACAAATCACCAACCATTATAAAAGCCAATTAGCCAATAAAACTAGTGCTGAGCTTGTCAAAGCATCAGGCCAAAGTAATTAAACAAACAATCAAAACCATCAGAATTATGTTATCAATCAGGCGTGTCTTACCAATCATGACTGCCAGGGCGACAACGTTTCCATTTCTCACTTCCGTCACTGCCTCAAGTGTTTCGGGATTGACTATTGAAAGATAATCTATCCGGGCTGATTTACAATTATTAATAACCTTTTCCATTTCCAATTTAATTTCTCCGGCATTATTTTCGCCTGCATTCACCATATCCTTTGCCTTTATCAGCGCCTGATACAAACACCGTGCGTCTTTCTTTTCTGTCTCGCTGAGATAGGCATTTCGTGAACTTAGCGCCAATTCTTCCTTGTCCCGCACTGTTGGAAGTACTTTTATATTGACATCTAAATTTAAATCGGCAGCCATTCTACTGATAACAACTGTTTGTTGGAAGTCTTTTTGACCGAAGTAGGCACTGTCGGGTTGTATGAGATTAAATAATTTCAGGACAACAGTGGCAACGCCTCTGAAATGTCCGGGACGCGATTTACCGCACAGTTTGTCCTCTAAATGCTCTGGAACAACTGTTGTACAGAATCCGTCAGGATACATTTCCGACGCTTTTGGGTTAAACACAACATTCACACCCTCTTTTGAAAGGAGCTCGCAATCAGTGTCAAACATCCGTGGGTATTGAGCAAAATCTTCATTTTTCCCGAACTGTATGGGATTGATGAAAATACTCACAACCACGGTATCATTTTCCGTCCTTGCCTGTCTTATCAGACTCAAATGGCCTTCATGTAAAGCGCCCATTGTAGGTACAAAACCAATGAGCAAATTATTTTTCTTTGCCGCTTTTACTATCGACCTGATTTCGTCTAAAGAGCTTGTTATCTGCAATAATATTCACCTGTGAATTGTTAAAGGGAGGTTGTATGGGGTATTTATTCTTAAGCAGGCATAGCTAGAACCAAATATGCACGAAATACAAAATAAGCAAAACAAAAGGCGGAACCAGAGATTGCACAGATTAAAAAATTAAATATTCGGATTCCAGCATTAAATATTTTGTCAAAAAGCACGCACTGACGAATGGAAGTGTGCAAAGAAATTACTGATAAGGTACTGATAAGATAAAAAACAAATCGACGTTAATTGTTTTTGCAGGTCGGTTTTTTTTAATATTGCGGGTTATTTGGAGAAAAAAAGCAACAAAGGCAGCATGAATTCTTTATACAAAGACCTGCAAACTAGTTATAGGTGTGAAAAGTCTAGCAAAGATCAAATACAAGTGCAAGTGTCATTATTCATTATGACGTATTGTAACGATACGGGGAAACAAACTCATTTTAGCAGCAATGAGTAATGAATGTGTATATCGGTCGTCATGTCGCAAGTGCGACACCCTAAAACGATGAAAATGTTTAATTTTTAGACAGTCGACGGTATTTTCGAGCCAGTCATCATGTTGCGTTAGCAACACCTGGAAACGATCAAATTTGTTTTATAACCATATCATGTTGTAGTATCTGTACTTAAACTATTTTTTGTAGTCTTACTTCCGAGTCGGAAATGTTTGGCATTTTTGTTTCTGTACCGGTTCAAATGTATAGGGCCATCCAAAAGGTATCAGCTTGTCATTGTAAGGGGCCTCTCCGCTTGTCATTGCGAGGGTCTTTTCCGAAGCAATCAGTATACTACGAGTATTTCGTGACGTAAGAAACGCCATATCGCGGGAGAAGCAAATTAAGGGTGGCTCAAGGGCTAAAAAAATAGAATAATTAATGGAATGAATACAGGATGGAAGGATCTCTATGACGGTTTATGAGATTGTTTCGGAAAAGACCCTCGCAATGACAAGCGGAGAGGTCCCTTACAATGTCAAGCTGATACCTTGTAATGACAAGCATGTGGTATTGGTATGATGGATAGAGCATCGGATTTCTAATCCACTTCCGCTTGTAATGATAAAATAAATCACCAGCCATTAGTCATCATGTTGCATTTACAACACCCAGAAACGATGAAAATGGTTTTATAGCCATATCATATTGCGGTACCTGTGCTTGAGCTATTTTTTGTAATCTTATTTTCGAGTTAGGAGAAAAAGAATAAAAAGGCAAATGGAAGAGTAAAACATTTAAACTTATTTACAAAACAATGCACATGCAATAAACACATTTGGAGAGGTAATTGTATGAGAGATAATAAGGGGTGTATTGTCTTACAAATAAGGTATTAACGAGAAGAAACCATACAAAGGGTGAGGAAAGCTACTGACATATTATCCACAATCAATTTCCCGGTTTGAGAGGGTAGAGAACAGGAACTGTGCGCAGGATAATTTGATGAGCGACTTTGGGGGGTAAATGTATATCGCGAAGGCAAAGCAGCGGTAATATGATGTACTGATACGACTTATGGAACCTCAAATACAACGGCGGTAAAAAAATGTGGCGGGGAGGTGAGAGAAAAAAAATTATTTTCATCTTTTTGAAGAAGCGGCCGATTTTTTTAACTATGTGATACCTGCAAGGGTTGCATTCGTTTCAGTGGTATGCCAAAAATTTTGGGTAAAAAAAAGCACCGGTTTTTTTTTGACACGTAAAAACTCTTCTGATACTATCTCAATCCTTCGCGTACGATTGCGTATTCACAATCCAACCAAAACAAACAACAAAAAATTAGGAATCACA